>SUZG01000002.1 GCA_015060015.1 Rikenellaceae bacterium
GAGGTTTGACGGAGTAAAGTAAGCACTTTTATCCCATTCAGTAGAGCAAGGGAGGAAATTTTCCTCTCTGCTTACTGAAGTTATCTCAAACCGATAATTCCGTTGCATTTATTAGTTGAATTTGCGGTTAAAGAATCGCGCAGAGAGTTCGCTATTTCCGGACTATAACCGAACATCTGCTTGAAAATGGTTTGTATATAGATTGTTTTATCTTCACCCCCACAGAGGACATCCCTGTCGGCCTCAAACTCTTCAACTTCGGTAAGCAGACGCGCTGCATACCACACAAAAGGATTCCACCACAACAGAGCCTTCTGAATCTCCATAGCCAAGCGTTCGTACGAATGACGATGAGCAATATGGCTACACTCGTGCTTTATGATTACGGCCAAATCCTCTGCCGAAGTATTACGATTGACATAAATGGTACGAAAAAACGAGAACGACGCCACCGCCACCGATGTACGCACAATGCGGACACCATCGACATAGCCGACCTCGGCATCACGTTCCAACTTTTGGATACGCCACCATTGATAGACGAGCAACACGATAAGTGCTGCCACACCAATACAATACAACGACAAAACCACACCTGCCAAAGTGATGATTGGGGCTTGCTCTGTAACCACCTCACCGGCAGCGACAGCACCTCCATCGCCAATGGTTACCGTAGGCATCAACCCAGCCTTTGCCGGCCACATAGGTATCTCCAACAGCGGAATAACAACCGACAGCAGAGGCAGTACAACCAAATAGAGGCGACACCAGCGAAAATCGGTACGGCGCTCCAACAGCAAGCGATAGCCAATGAGCAGCAAAGCACTCACAATCAATATTTCAGCAAGCAAAATATACATAAATGTAGTTGTTTAATGGCGTATGATATTTCTCGAAAGTATCTCGTTCTAACTATTTCTCGTTCTTCACTCTCTCCATAATCTCCAAAATCTCGGTCATCTCCTGCGACGAAATATTTTCGTGCTGCGAGAAGAATGATACCAACTGCGAGATAGAGCCTCCAAAATAGGTCGAGAGCATTGAGCTCACATGCCTTTTGGCATACTCCTCGCGAGCAACAGCGGGATGATATCGGAATCCCTTGCCCGCCGCTTCGTGCTCCACGAAACCCTTATTCTCCAAAATCTTGACGAAGGTAGCCACCGTTGTATATTTCGGCTTCGGCTCCTTCATTCGGGCAATGATGTCGTTCACACTACCCGACTCCAACTCCCAGAGGATTTGCATCACCTCCTCCTCGCCGCGAGTCAGCTCCTGAATGTTGTTTTGTTCCTGTTTCATAACGCGTTATTTAATTTTGATGTACATCTTCAAACATAGATTTTCCAATCTTGATGCAAACTTACTACTAAAAATTTAGATAAACAAATATTTCTACTAAAATTTTAGATAAAAGATGTATTTTTTTTCATTTCACCCTATTTTCAAACAAAAAAAAACAGCCTTCGGACGACCAAAGGCTGTTTATATAATCTAATCAGATGTGATTATCGGTTTTTCTCTCCGAAGGCAAAATAACGACCGGCAAGATAGCTATAGACCACACTCACCACCGTCGTCAAGGCTTTGGCCGGCGTAGGCCAGATGTGGCACACCTCAACAAAGAGTTTTATACACAGATAATTGAGCAGGATAGAGCCACATACCGATAACGCATAGCGAAAAAGTTGTCCTCGACAAGAGAACTGCGTAACGCCAAAGACTACATTACGATTGAGCCAAAAGCCCGTAAAAAAGGTTATCGGGAAGACCACAACAAGCGACGCAACATGTGGCGACACAACAACAAAGCCCAGGTCGATAAATCTCTCGGCTACGACATAGTGATAGATAAGGAAGTACCACACCAGATCCAGCACCATATTTCCTCCTCCGCACACTGCATAACGGAAGATGCGTGGAGAGAATATACGCGTGAGAGGTGCGATGTAGAAGAAATCTATAAAACGACCTATGCTGTCGGCTATACGCATTACCTTTTATTATATATCCACAAGCTGTTCAACTCGGGCGACAAATCGCGGTTGGCATTCATAAATGCAGTACACTCCTCCTGACTGTCGCTGCCAAAGAGTGTAACCATATACTTTTCGCCTCGTGGCACAATAGCACATACGGCGTTAGGCACCTTCGCCTTAAACGACGCCACTGCCCTCTCGGCATTCTGCTCCGAAGAGAATACTCCCGCCACAACATAGTAGGCATAATAGTCCTTATGTGTAGCAGGCGATACCGTCTTCTGCTGCTCTGCATTCTCGGCAGCTGTTTCAGCTGCAACACTACTAACGGCTGGTGCATTTTCAGAAGGAACAGATTGCACATTTTCAGCTACAACATCATCCCCTGCCGAAGCGGGTTGTTCCATATTATCCGCCGACAGAGTATCTGCGACAATCGCATTTTCTGTGGTTGTCGCAACCTCACTCTTCGCTGCCTTGTCTGACGTCGGCAAAATCTTATCGCCCCACATAATATATGCGAAAAATCCCAACGCGACAGCCACGCACAAGGCACACAAAATGTATATCCAGGCGTGCGACTTTCGGCGAATAATGATAGTCTTCACACCCTTCGGGTTGATAGCCGAATTGAATGCAGCCTCGGCAACGAAGCTCTTGTCCTTTAACACACCAACACCCTCAATGGTCAGCACCCCCTCCTGACGAGTCTTCTGCAACCAGCGATTGTATATATCCTGTGCCTGCTCGGTACTGCAACCAGCAATACCCACGACCTCATCCACAAGCGACGGAGCCTGCTTTTGCGAAGAAAAAGCAACCACATTGCGTGGGCCTGCCAGCTTATTCTCCGACAACTTACGAGCCCCCTGATGCTCAATATAGAGTGTACCCACCTCCGGCAAGAATACACCCTTGCCGCTGATGAGCATATTATAGACAATCTTATTAACCTCTCCGACCATAACTATCTCTTCTTTTTATCCTCTGCGGGTGCCTTGCTGTACTTATCGGGATAACCCACACGGAATCGGCCCTTTGCACCCTGCCACAAGACCCACGCAGCCAAAAGGATGAACGGAATACTCAATGTCTGACCCATATTCAAGGCCATAGCCTCCTCGAAAGCCTCCTGATTAACCTTGAAGAACTCGATGAAGAAGCGTGTCACGAAGATACCTATCAAGCCGACACCGAACATCATACCGGCACGACGTCGTGCGACATCCTTCTTGTAATACATCCACATCAATATCACAAAGGTAATAATGTAGCACAACGCTTCATAGAGCTGCGAGGGATGCTGAACGGGGACATTCTCAACAGCCACGCCCGGGTAGAGTCGCAAAAACTTAAAGCCCCAGGGCACATCGGTTACACTACCGACAATCTCCGAGTTGATAAGATTTCCTATACGCACCATAGCTCCACCTATTGCTACGGGAATCATAATACGATCCAACCACCAGACATACGGCATCTTATATTTGCGTGATGTAACCCACATACCGAACAACATACCCAATGCCGAGCCGTGAGAGGCCATACCGCCGTCACGGAGGCCGGTAATTATCTCAACAGGGTGCGAGATATAATACGAAAAGTCATAGAACAGACAGTGTCCCAGTCTGGCACCGATGACAGCACCCAAGGCTATCCACAGAAAACCCGTCTCAACAATCTGGGGGCCAAAGCCCTCCCTGCGAGCAAAGGCTGTAAAAAACCTCTCTCCCAACAATAGCGTCAGAGCCCACGCCAAACCATAATAACGAAGCTCTACCGAACCAATAGAGAACATCACGGGATCGCAATCCCATACAACATACAGAAAATCGTTCAACATCTATTTAAGCTATAAAAAATACTTTTTCAGGTTTACTTCACGGGCGACTCGGCCTTCTTCAACGGGAAGGTGAATGTTGTACCGACACCCAACTCACTACGTACATTGATACGTTCGCCATGAGCCTCAACAATGTGCTTAACGATAGCCAGACCCAGGCCTGTACCACCCTGCTCACGAGAACGGCCCTTATCCACGCGATAGAAGCGTTCGAAGATACGGGGAACATCATCCTTGCTGATACCCACACCTGTATCCTCCACCTCAATCAAAATCTTATCCAGCATATCGCGGAACTTGATGCGTGTCGAGCCACCCTCCTTGCCGTAATGTATTGAGTTGATGATAAGGTTTACAAGCACCTGACCAACAAAATGTTTGTCAGCCATAACCCAGAATGACGAAGGCAACGAATCGGTACCCTTGACCGAAATCTTCACACTGCGTTTTGCCGCTTCCATCTCCAGCTGCTCGGCAATCTCCTTTGCGAGGGCCACGATATCGAACTTCTCCATCTTCAAGCGGTTCATATCGTTCTCCAGCTTTGAGATTGTATCGAGGTCATTGACAATATTAATCAATCTGTCGATACTCTTCTCGGCACGTTCCAGATATTTACGGTTGATGAGTTCATCTTCCAGACCACCGTCAAGCAGCGTAGAGATATAGCCCTGAATATTGAAAATCGGGGTCTTCAACTCGTGAGCCACATTACCCAGATATTGTTTGCGGAACGCCTCACTCTGCTTCAAGCGGTTAATCTCCTTATCGTTATCATCTGCCCAAGCGGTAAGCTCCTCCGAGATACTCTCAACGTGCTTATCCTTCATCTCGTCCACAATCTCGGTGGTATGAACATCACGCGACAAAACCATCGAGTATATGGGTTTGAGTTTGTACGCGACATAAGACTTCATCATAAAGAGTGAGAAGACAGCCATAACGCCAAAGACAACAACACTGACAACCAATGTCTTCCACCATACGACATCACATACAATCATCACAACCGCTACGATTACGGCAGCCAACAGAGCCATAATAAGCGAAGCATTCTCTTTTGTTTTTATAGTCATAACAATCAAATATTTGGTTTTAAGGTTTTCAATATTTTCGTAATAACATTGTTTGTGGTTGCAGCGTCATTCCGAGTATTCATCCGGTTCATCATTGCCACAGCTTCAATATACCGACCACGCGATATACGGCTTGCACCTGCGAGGCTTCCACCTTCACCGCACAATCTCCCTCTCGCGACGTAGCGAGCTCCAATTCGCAGCCTCTGGCCGAACATTCAACCTTCACGCTACGCAAAAGTATAAAATTGTCGCCAACCACCACACATCTGTCGCCCTGTATTATGGCAGAAATGTCCGTTTTTTTCAAAAAGACTATCGTTCCCGGCATAATCTGGTCGGACATAGCCTCATCATAACTGCGGTAGGCATAATCGCAATCGCCAACCATAGGAAGGTTGAGGTACTGCGGGGTCGGAGCCTCCTCTTTGCCTTCGATTAACAGTTTCAGTTCTGCTATACCACCCTCGACATAGGGGATAAGGCGGCTATCCTCTCGCAACATCACACCGTCGCCCGTCAGCAACCAGCCGGGACTAATCTCCGGATACTTCGCCACAATGCGTTGCACCAGATTTTTCGACAGTCCAATCTTGCCCGCTTTGATATGGTAAAGAATATCGGGACGCAGCAAACCGATATGATGTGCAAAGTGATTGGTGCTCATCTTCGCCCAACATATCACCTGCTCCAACCGATTCCAACTCTCCGTATAATTTGCCATATCAGTTTTTTTTGATACCTTTGCACCACGGTCCCGTAGTTCAATGGATAGAATATAAGATTCCGGTTCTTACGATGAAGGTTCGATTCCTTTCGGGACTACCACAGGGCGTTATGCCCTTTTTTTATTGCGACTCCGCATCCCCGTCCTCTTCATCTAATCCATCGCACTAATCTCACGACTCTTCAAACGACCTTACGGTATCTTTTCGCTACATATTAATTATCAAAGGTAGCACTTTTATTTCAATTTATAGCATAAAAAATTTATTTTTTATGAAATTTTATCATTATTCATACCATTTCCGGCACAATGAGTATTGGCACACATCAATAAATCGAAAAATAATTCTGCATCTTATTTCGGTTTTGTGAATTATACACTATCTTTGTGTGATGTATAAATGCTGGCTGTTTTACTATGGCGATAGATAGAAATATGAGAAACATCGAGAGTGATTCAGAGTTTGAGAATCGTATCCGTCCGCAAGAGTTATCCACCTTTGCCGGACAGGATAAGATTGTCGATAATCTGAAAGTCTTTATCAAGGCTGCCCTGATGCGAGGCGACTCTCTTGACCACGTCTTGCTGCACGGCCCTCCGGGCTTGGGTAAGACTACTTTGGCAAATATCATTGCTCACGAGATGGGGGCTCAACTGAAAGTCACTTCAGGTCCTGTATTGGACAAGCCGGGTGACCTGGCAGGACTGCTCACAAACCTCGACGCAGGCGATGTGCTCTTCATTGACGAGATTCATCGTTTAAGTCCTATCGTGGAGGAGTATCTCTACTCGGCAATGGAGGATTATAAAATCGACATTGTTCTGGACAAGGGTCCGTCGGCTCGTTCCATTCAGATTGAGCTTGCTCCCTTCACATTGGTAGGAGCAACTACCCGTAGCGGACTTCTGACCTCACCCCTGCGTGCCCGCTTCGGCATCACCTGCCATTTGGAGTATTACGACACCCCCGTTCTGGCCGGTATCGTTAAGCGTTCGGCTCGCATAATCGACATCTCGATAGATGACGATGCAGCTCATGAGGTGGCTCTGCGTTCGCGAGGTACACCCCGTATCGCAAATGCTCTTTTGCGACGAGTACGAGATTTCGCAATGGTTAAGGGCGAAGGTCATATCGACATGGAAATCACCCGCATAGCCCTAAAAGCCCTGAACATAGACTCTCGCGGTCTTGACCAGATGGACAACAAGATTTTGAGTACCATCATCGAAAAATTCAAGGGTGGCCCCGTAGGTTTGAACACCATAGCTACGGCTGTCGGCGAGGAGGCCGGAACGATAGAGGATGTCTATGAGCCATTCCTCATCAAAGAGGGTTTCATCAAGCGGACACCACGAGGAAGAGAGGCAACAGAGCTTGCCTACCGACATCTGGGCTTCACTCCAAAAGTAGATGAAGGGTCGCTGTTCTAACACAAACAAAAAGGTTGCAACATTGCAACCTTTTTTTCTATTAAATCACTTCATTAAAACATCGCCTTAAACTCTGCAAGCGGCATCTTTTCCACCACGCACTCCCCTACTCTGCACGGGAATACTATATGGATATTATCGCCTTCACTCTTCTTGTCCTTTTCGAGTGCCGACTTCAAGTCACGAAACTCAACGGGCGACTCCAACAAAAAACCTATCTTTTGCAACAGCGTTTTTATGCGTGAGTTATCTCTTTCCGACAACTTGCCGCAAGATGTTGCCATATCGCAAATCAACGCCATGCCGACAGCCACAGACTCGCCGTGATTCATCTTCGACGACATCTTCTCAATGGCGTGAGCCAGCGTATGACCAAGATTCAGTTTGCGTCTGTCGCCTTGCTCTCTCTCGTCACGTTCCACGATATCGGCCTTGACCTTTATGGCACGGAAGACGATATTTTCCAGCAATGCAGTATCGGTTGGCAGCATCTTTACATCGCACTTTTCCAACATCTCAAACAACTCTGCATCGGCGATAATAGCCGACTTCACCACTTCGGCAAGACCTGCCACAAACTCTCTTTCGGGTAGTGTTCGGAGCATATTGACATCGCACAGCACAAACCGTGGCTGACAGAATGTGCCGACCATATTTTTATACCCCTCCACATTCACACCATTCTTGCCGCCCACGCTGGCATCAACCTGCCCCAGCAGTGTTGTCGAGATAAATCCAAACTCCAAACCTCGCATATATGTAGCCGCAACAAAGCCGGCAATATCGGTTACGATACCACCGCCTATTCCCAATACAAAGCAAGAACGATCAACGCCCAGCTCGATAAACTTTTTGTATATCATATCGACCGTACGCAGTGTTTTGCTCGTCTCACCAAGGCCTATCAGCACATAGTCATACCTTGCCAGAAGAGAGTGATAATGGCGGTCTATATTGGTATCGGAAATCACTATCACACACCTCTCGGGAAGCAATTTCGGCAACATCTCCAGCACATCGCCGACCACCACCCGACTGCGACCTTTTATCTCAATATCGTAGTTCATACTGTTTCAGATTGAATAGTGAAACAAAAATAGAACATTTTCACGATTTAATTATTAACTTTGCACGATAAATTTCAATTACTATGCAAAAACTTCGTAACATTGCGATAATCGCCCATGTCGATCATGGCAAGACAACGCTTGTTGACAAGATGATTGTAGCAGGCCATCTGCTGCGTGGCGACAACAACACGGGCGACCTTATAATGGACAACAACGACCTGGAACGCGAACGCGGTATCACCATTCTCTCGAAGAACGTGTCGGTTATCTACAAAGATTACAAAATCAACATCATCGACACTCCGGGGCACGCCGACTTCGGTGGCGAGGTGGAACGCGTACTCAATATGTGCGACGGTGTATTGCTTTTGGTTGATGCCTTCGAAGGTACTATGCCACAGACACGTTTCGTATTGCAGAAGGCTCTCTCTCTCGGCAAGAAGCCGATTGTGGTAATCAACAAGGTGGATAAGCCCAACTGCCGTCCCGAGGTGGTTAATGAGCAGGTCTTTGACCTTATGTTTTCTCTCAATGCCACAGAGGAGCAGCTGGACTACAAGACCATTTACGGCTCGGCAAAGCAGGGTTGGATGTCGCACGTCTGGAACGAGCCAACAGACTCCATCACTCCGCTTTTGGAGGCCATTATCGATGAGATTCCCGCACCGGAAGTAGCGGAGGGTACTCCACAGATGCTTATCACATCGCTGGAATACTCACCCTACGTAGGTCGTATTGCAGTGGGTAAGATTACTCGCGGCGAGTTGCACGCAGGACAGAATGTGACACTCGCCAAGCGTGACGGCGAGACCAAGATTAAGACCCGCATCAAGGAGTTGATGGTCTTTGACGGTCTGGGCAAGACAAAGGTCGAGAAGGTTGAGTGCGGCGAGATATGTGCCTTGATAGGCATTGAGGGCTTTGAGATTGGCGATACGATTTGCGACTTTGAAAACCCCGAGCCGCTGCCACCCATCAAGATTGACGAGCCGACAATGTCGATGCTCTTCACAATCAACAACTCGCCCTTCTTTGGCAAGGATGGCAAGTATGTAACCTCTCGCCACATCAAGGAACGTCTTGACCGCGAGCTGGAGAAGAATCTGGCGCTGCGTGTAGAGCCGGGTCAGAATGCCGACTCGTTCATCGTCTATGGTCGTGGCGTGTTGCATCTCTCGGTATTGGTGGAGACGATGCGTCGCGAGGGCTACGAATTACAGGTTGGTCAGCCAAAGGTTATCATCAAGGAGATTGACGGCGTTAAGTGCGAGCCTGTCGAGGAGATGACGGTAGATTGCCCCGACGAATATGCCGGAACAGTGATTGAGATGGTCACCAAACGCAGAGGTAACCTTGTGAATATGGAGTCTGACGGCGAACGTACCCGTATGGAGTTTTTGGCTCCATCACGAGGCATCATCGGCCTGCGTTCAAATATGCTGACAGCAACAGCCGGAGAGGCTATTATGACTCACCGCCTGAAAGATTTTGAGCCCTGGATGGGCGATATCGAGATGCGTACCAACGGCTCTCTCATTGCCTCGGAGACAGGTACGGCCTACGCCTACTCTATCGACAAGTTGCAGGACAGAGGCCGCTTCTTCATTTCGCCGATGGAGGAGGTCTATTGCGGTCAGGTTGTGGGTGAAAGTACCCGTCAGGGCGATATTACAATCAACGTCACGAAGGCCAAGCAGCTTACAAATATGCGTGCTTCGGGAGCCGACGACAAGGCTGTGATTGTTCCGCCGAAGGTTTTTTCGTTGGAGGAGGCTTTGGAGTATATCAAGGCTGACGAATATGTTGAGATTACCCCCAAGTCGATGCGTCTGCGTAAAATCCTGCTCAACGAGATTGACCGCAAGCGTGCCGCAAAGCAGGAGTAAAAAAAAGAGAGGTTGTCAAGGACAGCCTCTTTTTATTTTTTCAATGTGGTATACGAGAGTATATGCCACGTTATGGCAGCCGCAAGCAACAACAGCCCAATCTGTGCCCACCACCACTCATCGACAACGGCCAAGATGCAATAGCCCAGCGTGAGCCACACAAGCGTAACCGACACAATCTTCACTCGCAGCGGGATGGCGTGATGCTCTCTGAAATTACGGATATATTCGCCTAAATGCGGATGATTAAGCAGCCAATCATACAGTCGTGGCGAAGAACGCACAAAACACCACGCTGCAAGCAGCAACAAAGGGGTTGTAGGCAACAACGGAAGGAATATTCCAAGTATGCCCAAGCCCAACGACACCACACCCAATATGACCAATGCAATTTTCACGGCCACAAAAATAACAATTTACCAATAAATAGATGTTACATAATAGAAAATCAATAAAAATTTCTTAAATTTGTACAACTGATAATTAAACTCACAAAACAATGAAAAAATTGGGTATCGCCTGCGACCACGCAGGCTACGATATGAAGGAGTTTTTGGTGGGATACCTCTCATCAAAAGGCTATGAGATGATTGATTTTGGTACGCACTCGGAGGAGAGCATCGACTACCCCGACTTTGGCCACGCCTTGGCGGAGGCTGTCGAGGCAGGCGAGGTTGAGCAGGGCATCGGCCTTTGCGGCTCTGGCGAGGGTATGGCAATGACACTCAACAAGCATCAGGGCATACGTGCCGGACTGTGCTGGAGTGAGGAGATTGCAGGACTTATCCGTCAGCATAACGACGCCAATGTGGTTGTTTTGCCGGCTCGCTTCATCTCAAACGACGAGGCTATCGCCATTGTCGATAAGTTCCTCGCAACGGACTTTGAGGGCGGTCGTCACATCCGCCGCGTGGAGAAGATTGCCTGCAAGTAACCTTCTTTGGCACAATAAAAGAGGTGTGTTGTTTAGCAAAACGACACACCTCTTTGTTCATACGATATCACAACTATCTAAAACATATAGGAAGCTCCGATATAAAAATTGCGATTTTTAATATCCAGTCCTTCGACATTCGAGATATCGACCAGACCCCAGTCGTAGCCTGCGAAGATGCGGTAGTGTTTGAACATACTCACTCCGGCACGCACACCCAAACCGAAATCAAAGCGTTTCAGATTATCACCGGAGAAAGCTTCCGGATTGCTTTTCGCCCCCGAAACAAAATACTTTTCGGTACCGAACAGACCTATACCGAAGTATGGGCCAAACGAGCCGAACACTCCGAACCCACTCTCGCCAAAGGTGTAGTGATAGCCTATATGCATAGGAATCTCCAGATAGTAGGGACGAGATGAGACATTGACATACTTTTCATCCTTGAAACCCATATATTCAGCACCCTTTGAACTTAATGTAGCCTCTGTATCGAAATACATTCCACGCAAAAGGAACGAGGCGTCCATCTCCATACGAAAACCGGCCTTAAAGCCGACTCGCGAATCGGTACTGACACCAAAACCGATGGCATCCATTGAATAGGTGCTGAAATTGGCTGCTCCGACGACGCCATAACGCAGTGTCTGTGCAGAGGCCATTGATGAGGTTATTACAGCAATAACCAACAGAGGTAAAAACTTTTTCATAATATCAGTGTTTTAATATTTCACACGATATTATGCAAAAAAGATGCGAGAATATATTTCCCGCATCTTTTTACTCTGTGCGAGGCCTCCGCCCCACTCTGACAGCCTCGTTTAGAACAAGAACGCTGTACCGATGTAGATATTCTTTGAACGATGCTTCAACTTGGTATCTGCCTCGGGAGATGTCTTGGCAACATTGATAAGGCCCTGATCAAAGCCTACAAAGAACTGCCATTTGTTCCACAACTCAACGCCGAGATTATAGTTCAAACCGAAATCGAAACGCTTCAAAACCTGACCAAAAGCATCACTCTTAATCTTGTCATCACCTACCTTCGCAACGGTCTTGCCCAAAATACCCAAACCGAAGTAAGGACCAAGGCCGGCCATAATCTGTACACTCTCGGCAACGCGGAAACGATAACCAAAGTTAAGGGGTATCTCCAAGTAACCCAGATTGTTGTGTACTCCAGACCAAGAAGCACCCTTCAATGTATAAATGAACTTACCGTCAAGGTAGAAACCCCTTGCGATAATATCGGTACAATCTCTCTCTGCCTTGATACCGGCCTGAAAACCTACGTGACAATCTGATGATGCACTCTTGACACCTCTCAACCACGAGAAATTAACTGATGCAGTAGGGCCCCAGCGGAACTCCTGTGCAGAAATAGTTGTCGCAACCAACAGAGCAACAACCGCTACTATAAACTTCTTCATTCTCTTTATTGTTTTTAGTTTTGTTATCTTTTGACAACACAAATATAGTACTTTTTAACACACAAGCAAAAGAAAATGTAATTAACATAACATATCGGGGATATTTTTGCGAAAATTCATCACTATTTTCGTATCTTTGCCTTTGGAAACATAAAAAACTGATACTATGCGACGTATTATCTCTCCATCAATGCTATCGGCCGATTTCGGCAACCTTGAACGCGACACCCTGATGATTGACCGCAGTGCGGCAGAGTGGGTACACATCGACGTTATGGATGGTGTTTTTGTGCCGAACATATCATTTGGATTCCCCGTAATGAAGCCTATCCGCAAGGCCACAAAAAAGGTTCTGGATGTGCATCTGATGATTGTTGAGCCGGAGAAATATGTTGCTCGTTTCGCCGAGGCAGGAGCCGACTATGTTACGTTCCACTACGAAGCGACTACAGACATTCAGAAGTGCATCGACCTCACTCGCGAGGCGGGTGCAAAGGTGGGCATCTCGATAAAACCCGCCACGCCGGCATCTGTTCTGCGAGAGTGGTTGCCGCAATTAGACCTTGTGTTGGTAATGAGTGTCGAGCCGGGCTTTGGCGGACAGTCGTTTATGCCCAACTCCATAGGCAAGTGCGAGGAGCTGACGGCAATGAAGCAGGAGATGGGCGTGGATACCATTATCGAGGTCGATGGAGGCATTTCGTCAAAAAATGCGGCTCTGCTCTTTAATGCAGGTGCCGAGGCTCTGGTCGCTGGAAGTGCTGTATTTGGAGCAGCAGACCCCGAAGCCGAAATTGTAAATATGATTAACGCAGAGTAGAGTGATTTCATTAGATAACCTTACGGTCAGCTATGGCGGCTGGACGCTTTTTGACAACATATCGTTTCTCATAAACGAGAAGGACCGCATAGGTCTTGTCGGCAAAAACGGAGCCGGCAAGACTACCCTCCTACGCATCATCACAGGTGAGCAGCAACCCACCGAGGGTGCTGTTACGATAAATGGAGAATGTACCATTGGTTACCTGCCGCAGCAGATGCGGGTGGCCGACACTACGACATTGAAGGCCGAGACCGAGAAGGCTTTTGACGAGGTGTTGCGTCTGGAAGCAGAGATTAACACTTTGACGGGCGAGATTTCGGAACGCACCGATTACGAGTCGGAGGAGTATGCCACACTGCTGCATCGCCTGAACGACGCACAGGACCACTACCACATTCTGGGTGGCGACACACGCGAGGCCGATATCGAAAAGACACTGCTCGGACTTGGTTTCAAGAGAGAGGATTTCGGTCGTGCAACGAGTGAGTTTTCGGGTGGCTGGCGTATGCGTATCGAGCTGGCAAAGTTGTTGTTACGGCGACCATCTATATTTTTACTTGATGAGCCGACCAACCACCTCGACATTGAGAGTATTCAGTGGTTGGAGGAGTATCTGCGAACATATAACGGTGCAGTGCTTTTGATATCACACGACCGTGCATTTCTGGATAATGTAACGACCCGCACCATAGAGCTTTCGCTGGGACATATCTACGACTATAAAGTTCCATACTCAAAGTTTGTTGAGTTACGTGCCGAACGTCGTCAGCAGCAGTTGGCTGCTTACGAAAATCAGCAGAAGCTCATCGAGAAGACCGAAGAGTTTATCGAAAAATTCCGTTATAAGCCAACAAAGAGTAATCAGGTGCAGTCGCGTATCAAGCAGCTGGAACGCCTTGACCGCATCGAGGTTGAGGAGGAGGATTTGGCTACGCTGAATATTAAGTTTCCACCCGCACCCCGTTCCGGACAGATTGTAGCGGAGATTAAGGAGGTTGGCAAGTCGTTTGGCGAAAAGCGTATCTTCTCGGGTGCTGATTTCACAATCGAACGCGGTCAGAAGATTGCCCTTGTGGGTCGTAATGGCGAGGGCAAGACCACTATGGCCCGTATGATTATCGGCGAGTTGGAGGCAACCGAGGGCAGCATAAAGATTGGAGCAAATGTGAATATCGGCTACTACGCCCAGAATCAGGACGACCTGATGGATGGCGAGTTCACCGTATTCGACACGCTGGACAGAGTTGCCGTAGGCGATATCCGTACCCGTCTGCGTGACATTTTGGGTGCATTTCTGTTCCGCGGCGAGGATATTGACAAAAAGGTAAAGGTACTGTCGGGTGGCGAACGCAGTCGTCTGGCTATGGCACGCCTGATGCTGGAGCCTTACAACCTGCTCGTTCTCGACGAGCCTACCAACCATATGGATATGCGGTCAAAGGATATCCTTAAACGTGCCATACAGAAGTATGACGGCACGGTGATTGTCGTGTCGCACGACCGAGATTTTTTGGATGGCATGGTGGACCGCATATATGAGTTCCGCGATGGGGGTGTCAAAGAGTACCTTGGCGGCATATACTACTTCCTTGAAAAACGCAAATTGGAGTCGTTGCAGGAGCTGGAACGCAAAGACAAGCCCACCACTACGGCATCCACTACCGCACCCTCGTCGGGCAAACTCTCCTACGAGCAACGCAAGGAGCAGGAGAAGCAGATGCGTAAAATTCGCAAAACGATAGAGGGCATCGAGGCGGAGTTGGCCTCTATTGAGCAGCAGATAGCCGTCTACGACGAAAAATTTGCTACCGCTACGGAATACAACGAGGCGGACTATGCGGCATACAACGAGCTTAAAACACGCTATGACCACCAGATGCACGAGTGGGAGAAGGCGTGCTATGAATTGGAATTGATTGAAGAGGGATAAACAAAAAAGCCGAGGAGTTTCACAACTGCCCGGCTTCGAGTGTTTAACTTATTAAATTACCATTATGGTAAAAATCAAAATCGTCACAAATATAGAAAGAAAATTAAAAATCCCCAAAACGATGGAGAACAAAAATATAGTATTCGGTATTCGTCCCGTAGCCGAAGCGATACAATCTGGCAAACAAATCGAGAAACTCTACATCCGCAAGGGTGCCGAGGGTCAGTTGATGACCGAGCTACGCGACTTGGCATTCCGCCACCGCGTGCGTATTCAGGAGGTACCTGTCGAGAAGCTGAACCGCCTTACCCGCCTCAATCATCAGGGCGTAGTGGCACAGATTGCACCTATCGAGTATGTCGAACTCGGCGACATCATCGAACGTGTTCCCGAAGACGAGACACCTCTTATTGTACTGTTTGACGGCGTAACCGACGTGCGTAACTTCGGCGCTATCGCCCGTTCGGCAGAGTGTGCCGGCGCTCACGGACTTATCACACCGCTTAAAAACTCTGCCCCCGTCAATTCGGAGGCTATGCGTTCTTCGGCAGGTGCTTTGAACCGTATTCCCGTATGCCGTGTGGGCTCTATCCGCAACACACTAAAGGCTCTGCAAGCCGAAGGTTATCAGATTGTTGCCGCTACGGAGAAGAGTCGCAAGCTAATCTACGATGCCGACCTTCGCCAGCCCACGGTGATTGTGATGGGTGCCGAGGATACAGGCATTTCGAAGGAGGTATTGAAACTCTGCAACGAGCAGGTGGCTATTCCTCTTATCGGCTCTATCGAGTCGTTAAATGTTTCGGCAGCGGCCGCTGTGATGCTCTTTGAAGTTGTCCGCCAACGCATAGGCGATTAAGATGAAATCGACCGCTATCCACCCCACTTTGGGTGAGATTACCATATCCCGCACCCGTCGTTCGCGACGCATAACACTCAGCGTGCGACCTTCGGGCGAGGTGCGGCTATCTTTCCCGCCCTATGTTTCACAGCGTAGGGCGTTGGAGTTTTTGGAGAGTAAGCGAGAGTGGATATTGCGTGCCAAAGCGAAATATGCCGCACGCGAATCGCAACCCACCCTCTCGGCCGAAGATATTGAACGGCTGCGAGCCGAGGCAAAGGCCTACCTTCCGGCCCGCACCGAGGAGTTGGCTCGGCTTTTGGGTTTGCGATACGGGAAGGTAACGATTCGTGCGACCCGTTCAAAATGGGGCTCCTGCACGGCACAGAACAACATTTCGTTGAGTCTGTTTCTGATGAATCTGCCGCCCCACCTTCGCGACTATGTTATCGTACACGAGCTATGTCACACGGTGCATCACAATCACTCCGCAGAGTTTCACGCCTTGGTGGATAAGTTGCTCGGTGGCAAAGAAAAAGTCCTCGCAAAGGAGTTGAGAGGATATTCAACAAGATAGAAAAAGGCTTGGAGTTGTTCCAAGCCTTTTTCTATTTATCGCGTCTATTTTTACCATCTGCGTTGACGCTGACGGCGACGGCGTACTTTGCGAGCAATACCCACAACAAGCAACACGCCAAAGACCACAAGAATAAAGATTACCATTCCGTTGTTGAGGTTATCGCCCTTAACTCTCGACCACATCTCCAACAGATTGGCCGTACGCGGACCACTATCATGCATCATTGCACAGCGGTCAATGACACTCTTGTCGGGATACAATGCAGGGTTGAGAACAACGCTATCTGCCCCCTCTCCAAAGAAATACTCCACATCAAGAGGCTCCTCAAAGCCCGACTCAACAGCCGACTCCGACATATACTCCATAACCTCGGGTGTGCCGATAACACTCACATAGCCAATCTCCTCCATATTACGGATAGCGTTCTCGGACTTGCACATAAAGTTGATGAAATATGACGCAGCCTTCGGATTCTTGGCATATTTTGGAATAACCCAGCCGTCAAACCATACGATACTACCCTCTTCCGGAACGACATAATCCAACTCCACGCCGACAGCCTCCGCCTCATCAATAGCCCACACAGCATCACCACTCCACGATAGATTCAGCCACGCCTTCTCCTTGGTCATAATCTCCTTACCGAAGTCAGCCTCCCAGCCGGCAACATAGGGCTTCGCCTTTTTCAGCAGACCCTCGACCAACGCGATAGACTCGTCCGACGAGTCATACATCAGCGAGTCAAGCGTAACTTCGCCCGATGTCAGCTCCTCCTGCTTGGCATAGATCAGCAATGGACAATATACATCGCGAAAAGCATCCTTGATAAGCAGTTTTTTCGAAAATTTGGGATTCCACAAAGCACTCCACGAACTCACCTCCTCACGAGTGACATACTTCGGGTTATACAAAAAGCCCGTAGTACCCCACATATAGCCGACAGCATAGTCGTTGGCATCCTTACCACTGCCGTCAATCTTGTTGAACACCTCGTGGATATAGGGCGATACATTACCCAAGTAGTTGGGGGTAGAGCCGAAATCCTTGTTGATGGGCAACAGTAAATCATTTCGCAGCATACGTTCAATGATATACTCCGAGGGACAAACGACATCGAAATCCTCCTTGCCGCGTTCAATCTTGGCAAGCATAATTTCGTTGATATCAAACAATTGATATACGACCTCGACCTTCTCGCCTGTCTGCTCGAAGTACCACTCCTCGAACTCCGAGAGCAACTCCTCGTCGATATAGTCGGCCCAGTTATAGACCTTCAATATCTCCTTGCGGCTATCGTCCACCCCGCAGCCCGACAAACCCAGCAAAACGAGGCACAAAGCCACAACAATCTCCGCTATGAAATAAAGTCTTTTCATCGTACACTCTCCTCCTTACGGCGGTTACGCTCGGCACGGATATTTATCACGACGAGCAGCAACAGCACAGTTGCAAAAATAATTGTCGAAAGCGGACGCAACTCGGGAGTAAGACCACCCTTACGTGCGTCGGCATAGATATAGGTCGAAAGAGTCTCCAAGCCCTCCGTTCCGATGGTGAAAATCGTAACGGCGAAATCGTCAATTGACAAAGTGAATGCCAAGATAAAACCACTGATCATTCCGGGCTTAATCTCCGGGATAAGCACCTTACGCAGTGCCTGAAAAGGAGTAGCACCCAAGTCCAGTGCCGCCTCAAAGATATTGGGATTCATCTGCTGCAAACGCGGCAGGACACACAACACCACATAGGGCGTACAGAATGTGATATGGGCCAGAATAACGGTTGTATAACCCTGCGAGATACCCAGACTGACAAACAACAGGAACAGCGAGATACCTGTAATGATGTCGGGATTGAGCATCGGAATATTATTCAGCGTATTTATCACCGTCTTCTTATGGCCACGCAAGCGGTCAATACCGATAGCCGCCACACTACCCAAAAGAGTAGATACGGCCGCCGAGATAAGGGCAATAATCAGCGTATTCTCGATAGCGTGTACCAACGAGTGATGTGCCCCACTCTGGAACAGCGAGGTATAGAGTTTTGTAGAGAATCCGGTCCAGTTACCCAGCACCTTTGCCTCGGTGAAAGAGAAGATGCCGATGATGATAATCGGAGCATAGAGCAGTGCCAACAGCAGCCACAGATATGATTGAGCCAAAAACTTTTTCATCAGATGATTCCTCCCTCGTTAGATGCTCTCTCCTCATCGCTGTCGCTGAAAAGGTCGGTAGCAAAGATTATCACAAGCATAATAAGCGACAGAGCCGCACCGTAGTTCCACATACCGTTGTTGATATTCTCCTGAATGGTCGTACCAAACAATTTGATGTTGTTCATCGTCAAAAGCTCGGCAATGGCAAAGGTCGAGATTGTGGGCATAAAGACCATCATAATACCCGACATCACGCCCGGCATAGAGAGTGGCAACACAACCTTCAGGAAGACCGTCACGGGGTTTGCACCCAAGTCCTGTGCAGCCTCGATATAACTGTGGTCCATCTTTGACATAGTGTTGTAGATGGGATAAATCATAAAGGGCAGGAAGTTATAGACCATACCGAAAATCAAGGCACCCTCGCCCAGTGGCAGATGCATAAAGTCAAACAGAGCCACCGTAGCCAGCGTGCGGACCAAAATATTTATCCACATCGGAAGGATGAACAGCACAACCATAACCCTTGAACGGCACAAAGACCTATTACTCAAAATATAGGCCGCAGGATAGCCCAACACGATACACAGAATGGTGGTAATGATGGCTATACCGATAGAATAGACAAATGTATTTGCTGCCTCGGGATTAGAGATAAACTTCGAGAAGTTATCGAAGGTAAATCGTCCCGCCTCATCCTGAAAGGCATAGATGCCAATCAAGATAAGTGGCAACACAACAAACACCAGCAGGAAGATGAAGTATGGCAAACTCCAACTGCTGCGTTTCATAAACAACTTAAACAACCCTTTCATCACTTACTCATTGTTAAGCCGTTACACTCTTTTGATACGAATATCATCAGGCTGAATACGAATACCGACAATATCTCTGTCGTCCCACACATCGTGAGTATCGACATAGATGTTATCGTCGTTCTCGGTACGCACCGTCAGGTGGTAGTGGTCGCCCTTGTAGAGGATAAAGCGGACATCGCCCATCAGAGTTCCGTCCTCCTTGTTATCCATCAACTCAACCTTCTCGAAATCGACCTCAACCACAACCTTCTCGCCACCCTCAACGCCTTCAACCTCGTTGCAGACGAACGATGTGCCGAGAATCTCGACGTGGGTTGAGTCGGCCATCACTCCCTCGAAAGTATTGCAAACACGTTCCTTACGCATAACGTGGATATCCGAAGGCTTGATAATCATACTGACGGTCTGCCCCACCTCAAAGGCGTTGTAGTCCTGAATCATTATCTCGTAGCCGTCGGGAGTAAGCACCGTCATCTCGTAATGCACGCCCTTGAATATGCACGACTGCACCACGCCATCAAACTGACCCGAATCGGTCTGTGCCATAATATATACATCCTCGGGGCGGATAACTACATCGACAGGCACATTCTCGCCGAAGCCCTCATCGACACACTCAAACGTCTTGCCCATAAACTCCACAACCTTGTCGCGAATCATCTTGCCGTTGAGGATATTACTCTCGCCGATAAAATCAGCCACAAACGAATTGACAGGCTCGTTATATATGTCGGTCGGTGTTCCAATCTGCTGCACCTTACCCTCACTCATTACAACAATAGTATCACTCAGTGTAAGAGCCTCCTCCTGATCGTGAGTTACATATACGAAAGTGATACCCAGCGTTTTGTGCATATCTTTAAGCTCCATCTGCATATCCTTACGCATCTTCAAGTCAAGAGCCGCCAAAGGCTCGTCCAGTAGCAACACCTGCGGACGATTGATAATAGCACGGGCAATGGCTACACGCTGCTGCTGACCTCCCGAGAGGGAATTTACATCACGCCACTCATAGTCGGTCATACCCACCATCTTCAACGCTTTACGCACGCGAGTCTCAATCTCATCAGGCTTAACTTTCTTCAACTTCAAGCCAAAAGCAATATTATCATAGACGTTAAGATGTGGAAACAGAGCATAACGCTGGAATACCGTATTCACGGGTCTTTCGTGTGGAGGCACATCGGTTATATCCTCGCCGGCAATGCGGATTTCACCCTCATCGGCATTACCGAAACCGGCCAAGATACGCAACAATGTGGTCTTACCACAACCCGAAGGGCCCAGAATGGTTACAAACTCGCCCTTCTTAACATACAAACTGACATCATCCAATACAGTTTTATCGCCAAAACTCTTTGATATATGGCCAAGCTCGATGATGAAATTTGAATTGTTCATTTCCTTTTTATATAAAATGGGTTAAAAAAATTCTACTTACGACCAATTACTCTGCGGAAGGCCTTTACAACGTCAAACTTCCACGTTACACCGATATCAATCGTGTGACGCGAAGTGTAGCTGTTTGATGCCCACGCAGCGTGCAGACGCACACTCTTGATGGGATAATACTCCACGCCGGCACCATAAAACCAATAGTCACTGCCCCCAATAAGAAAGGCCGGCAGAGTAGTAAAGCTATCCGCATTTGCCTCCTTCATCTCATCTACAGAGAGATACTCGCCCCAAAAATCGTAAGGCAAATCGGCACGGCTGCTCTCCCAGCCAAGCTTACCGAACAATCGCACCTTGCCGTTAAAGTCATAAGAGGGCATAAAGTTAATGGTTACCTCATCCTTGCCTACCGATGAGAACTCTGCACCACGCAAAATACAGTCCAAACCGAGAGAGAGGTTACCTATGTAGAACATATTGCCCAACGCCAGCACCTTGACAAACTCGCCCGGAGCATACTCCATAAAATTGACAGACCAGATAGACTCATAGCAATCCCACGAGCCATACCAGCCAAGGTTATAAGAGTAGATATTGTCCTCACGAGGAGCATACGAGAATGGCGATGTAGTCACCTGAAAAGCAAACGATGTGCTCTCCGAAGGATTGGTCCACATAGCCTTCACACCCCACTGATACGAGCTAAAGCTATTGTAGAACATAGAGTTCATATCGTAGTATGAATCAATGTCATAGGCATCATACTCATAACTACCCAGCATCAGCACATCCTTACCCGCAGTAAAGGTAAAGCCACCGATGTCGTAACTTACATTCAGCCAATCGGTATTATCAAAAACGGAGTCATCGTCGCCATGTGCAGAGAAGAATTTTTGGCACAGCGAATACGAGAAATGTTTGCCAATTTTACCGTCAACGTTAAGATAGAGTCCATCACCCCCAAAGCCGCCCTTTTTGCCGGGTAGCATACGATTATATCCAAATCGTGAATCAAGTGAAATTGAAGGAATCCAATCCTCCCCATCTTCCATAGTTGTATCGTCGGTTGATACAGAACTCTGCATCGGCACACTACTATTAACTTCCTGCGCCCAAGCGGCAGAGCCAGCCATCAAAAAGATAGCCCCCAAAAAGGTAAAGAGTCTTTTCATTAAGCAGTAAAAATTTAATTACATAAGAGTATAGTTTAATAAATTATCTGTTTTCTTCCCTCATAGTGAAAGAAAAAGCGGTTACAAGACCCCGTAAGAAAATCTCACAACCGTTTATCTTTCGGAACAAAAGTATAATAAAATATCCAATTATCAACCTTTTTAGCATATTTTTTTCACTGTTTTTCCAATAGCAACCCGCCAGAGGCCTTACACAGCAATTTATAAGGTTACAAATTTTAACCACGCAATGCTATTACAAGCCCGTAGCGACTCATTTTTCAACCATTTTTTACTACTCCGGCAACACTTTGCAACAAACGGAAGAATTTAAGGCTCGCATTTTGCACTATCCCGTCAAAACAACACTTTAATTTCAATGAGTAATTATGAAAAATTTAGTTTACATTCTACTGCTGACAACCGTAGTCGGCTTAACCAATTGCAGTGACGACACAACTAAAAATCCGTTTGACACACCTGCCGCACTAAAAAGGATAGAGTATGTATCCACCGACGGACAGATCATCACACCCACATCGCCCAACGGATTCGGAGCCCGCATCCTGTCGAACAAATACAACGGCGAGCTGGGCACGATAGAGTTTGAGAGTGCGGTGACGGCTATCGGCTATCGGGCATTCACCAACTGCACCACACTGCGAGGCATCATCATACCCGAAAAGGTACGAGATATTGAGGAGTACTCATTCCTTGGGTGCAATAATCTGGTGGAGGTGAACATTCCAAAGAATGTGACCGAGATTGGCGACGGAGCATTTGCCTACTGCGACAATCTGGCCGCCTTCTACGGCAAGTTCTCTTCGGAGGATAACCGTTGCCTGGTGGTAAATCTGTCGGTTGATGCCTTCGCCCCCGCAGGTCTTACCTCGTACACCATCCCCTATGGCATACGCGAGATTGGAGGTAGCTGTTTTGAAGGATGCAAGGAGCTTACCTCGATATCGTTGCCATCAACGATAAACGAGATTGACGACAGAGCCTTCGCCTACTGTCTGATGCTCGAAAGCATAACGATTTCCGCAGGCGTCACCGAGATAAGCACCTCTACATTTGAGGGTTGCAGTGCATTGAATAATGTGATACTGCCCGGCACAATCAACGAAATCGACGCCCTTGCCTTCCGGAACTGCAATACGCTGCAAAACATCTACTGTGCCGCCACCACTCCGCCACGCATCGCAGCCAACTCGTTTGAGAACATAGCGGCCTCGGCGGTGATATATGTGCCGACAAACTCCGTCACAGCATACCAGAATGCCGCTAATTGGAGTGCCTACGCCTCGCAGATTGTCGGATATGAGTTTTAATGCAACACTCCCAACATCGATAGTTGGGAGTTTTTTTCGAGTATGCCTCCCGCAAATTATGCAGAATAAATATTTTTCACTACTTTTGCGGTGTCAATCTCGGGGGCGACCGGTTTTGACAGCTTGTAGAGTTTGATTGTAAGCACGCCGAGCATTGTGTGGTGGCTCGTAAATATCAACACTCAAACTACAAATGGCAATAATAGCTATGCACTCGCTGCCTAATTTTCAGAGAAAGTTAGCTTAATCGACCGGCCCAAGGAGGTCGGACGACGAGTATCCCAAGTGATGGCGTCGCCCTTTTGCCGTTGCTTATACGGGGTATCATCTTTAAGGGGATAGTTCGTCGGGAGTCCTGACCGGCGGGCGAAATCGTAAGGACTGCGGTGCGGGCAAGGCTGTCTGTGGCCATCCTGCATAAGAGGATTAATCGCAGAATAAGCGTGTAGAAAGCTTTTGGGTTCCAGGTTTGGACGCGGGTTCGACTCCCGCCGCCTCCACAAAACAAGGTGTCCTTCGGGGCACCTTATTTTGTGAAGTGGTATTGACATTCCCTCCCCTTGCCCCTCCCTTTGGCAAAGGGAGGGGTTTTATCTTTGACACAAAAGAGTTGTCTATAAAACCACTCGAATAACCTTATTTTGTGAAGTGGTATTGACATTCTCTCCCCTTGCCCCTCCCTTTGCAAAGGGAGGGGTTTATCTTTGACGAAAAATTTTCAGAGGAATTCCCGCTTTGCCTATGGCGTTCGACTCCCGCCAGATTTTACATTCTGACCTTATTTTATCACAAATATTTCTTAAATAATTTTATTAATACTATCTTTGCACGCAGTTAGGTTAAGTTAGATTATAAAATTCAATTTTATGGAGTGGTTTTGTTCGCTTATTTGGGGAGAAGGCATTGCTCATACAATTCTGGTGCTGGCAATAGTCATTGCAGCAGGCATTATGCTCGGCAAGATTAAAATCAAGGGCGTATCATTAGGTGTAACATGGATTCTTTTCGTCGGTATCGTAGCAGGACATTTCGGGCTTACACTCAATCATGACACACTGCACTTTATCAAGGAGTTCGGACTGATTCTATTCGTCTTCTCCATCGGTTTGCAGGTCGGACCGGGTTTCTTTACCTCGTTCAAAAACGGAGGTATGAAGCTCGTAGGATGTGCCGTAGCGATAGTTGCGTTGGGTGCTGTAACAACCTATGCCATACACCTTATCACAGGCACACCTCTGCCGACGATGATTGGCGTGATGTCGGGAGCCATAACCAACACACCCGGTTTGGGTGCTGCACAGCAGGCATACTACGACGTTACGGGCATCAATGACCCCAACATAGCCCTGGGTTATGCCGTAGCCTATCCACTCGGTGTTGTAGGTGTAATACTCTCAATGATTGCAATACGCGTCTTTACCAAAATCAAATTCAGCGAAGAGAACAAGGCTCTGGAGGCAATAAGTCGCGAAAACAACTATGCGGAACGCCTCTCGATACTATTCACAAATGGTGCATTGGAGGGCAAGACCATATCGCAAATCAGAGAGCTGATAAATCGTTCGTTTGTGATATCCCGCATAATGCACGACAATGGCGAGATTACAATAGCCGAAGGTGAGAACGGTCTGAAAATGGGCGACAAACTACGCGTGATATGCTCCGCTGACGATAAAGAGGCAATAATTGCATTCCTCGGTCAGCATATCACGATGAGCAAAGAGGAGTGGGAAACAAGCTCCGACTCGCAGACACAACTCGTCTCACGACGCATAGTCATAACCAAGGACAGCGTAAATGGCAAGAAACTTTCGGATCTGCGTCTTCGAACAAAGTACGGCATCAACATCACACGTATCAATCGTGCCGGCATTGACCTTATACCATATCAGGGTATAGAGTTGCAGATTGGCGACCGCGTGATGGTTGTCGGCACAGAGAAGGCTATTGAACGTGTGGCAGATGTACTGGGAAACTCCATGAAGAAGTTGCGTGAGCCGCATCTTTTCACCATATTCTTTGGTATTGCATTGGGTATCCTGCTCGGCTCAATACCTTTGATTAACATCCCACAGCCCGTAAAGCTCGGTCTGGCGGGAGGTCCGTTGATTGTAGCTATTCTCATCGGACGTTTCGGCCCTCACTTCCGCCTGACATCGTACACCACAGCAAGTGCCAATCTTATGTTGCGTGAGGTGGGCTTGGCAATGTTCCTCGCCAGCGTGGGCATAGGTGCCGGCGATGGATTTGTGGAGACAATCGTCAATGGCGGCTACCGATGGATTGGTTATGGCTTGGTAATCACCATTCTGCCCGTAATGTTGGTCGGTTTGTTTGCAAGACTATATTTGAAGATGAACTACTATACGCTGATGGGTCTTATTGCCGGTAGCACCACCAATCCACCCGCATTGGGCTACGCCAACACCTCGGCAGGAAACGATATGCCGGCTGTGGGTTACGCAACGGTGTATCCCGTGGTGATGTTCCTGCGAGTGCTTATCGCCCAGCTGCTTATCCTGACCGTAGTGTAAGTATTATATAATTGTATTGAAAAATATCCCATCCTAAAGCGGGTGGGATATTTTATTTCTTATTGCTCTGCCTGAACGGGCAATCTATATCGTCGCAACTTCCACAGTGCGAAGCGTTTGATTTGGAGAAATAACGCATTATACCTCTTCCCGCCCACAACACGACAAGAAGAAGTATAATGACCAATATTATCAGCTGCAGATCCATTATAACATTTTATCACAACAAAGATAGCAAATTACGTCGGTTTTCATCATTTATAGGGTTGATAATATAAGAAAATGCAATATTAATGCTAAATATTTGTTATTTTTCCATTAATTATGTTTGTTTTTTTGAAAAAGTTTATATCTTTGCAAAGATAACAAACCACTAAAACACAATATTATGAAGAATTTGGTAGATCAGATCAATGCACAGATCGAGCTTTTCGCAGTTAATGCTGCTGCTCAGGTAGAGAAGAACAACAAGGCTGCCGGTACTCGCGCACGTAAGGCTGCTTTGGAGCTTACAAAGCTTTTGAAGGAGTTCCGTAAGGTTTCTGTTGAGGAGGCAAAGAAATAATTTACCTTGACAATTTACAGATCTGTAACAAAAAGGCTATCCGCAAAGGATAGCCTTTTTCATTTAGCGATTATGCCGTTTCTTCCGAGCCTTCCGTACCGCCTATAATCTTACGCCGGCACGATCGAACAACTCCTTCTCACTGTCATCAATACCAATCTCCTTATCCAGCACAACGGCCTCGTTGTGGTCGTTGAGATATAGTCTTGGAGCATCATAATCAAACGAAGCATTTACCAGCGACGCCTTGACATCGAGATATGGTGACGAGATAGATGCTATATCGGCGATAGTATGGAATACCGAATATGTGGTCGCCGGAGCATCAATATTCGCAAACGAAGCCGCCACCTTCTCGCCAAACGAAGCCTCATAGGCCTTTGAGAACCAAGCCAACGCCGACACGTGTGCCTGATGGTAGGTTATCGTGGGCGAAGCGTGCAGGAATCGGCCATTGCCATTATCGAACAGATCCTCGCCGTGATCCGAGCAATAGAACATCGCACTACACAGGTCGGGATGTTTTTCCAGCTCACAGATCACTTCATTCAGGAAGTAGTCGGTATATAATATGGTATTGTCGTATGCATTACGAATCATACGCAAATTCTTACGCGAAATGGCAACATCATCATCGGGCAGAAAGCGTGCGAACTCACGCGGATAACGCTGATGATAACTGAAATGCGACCCGTAGGTGTGCAGGATAAACAATATCTTTGACGACGGGTCGGTACTTATCGCCTCTCGCATCTTATCCAGCAGACGCATATCATAGCGAGGCTCATCGAGGTAGATGACGTGATTGGCATCATGAGCCAGATTATCAATCATAGCCCCCTGCGGCGACTGATTTGATATGAAGTATGTCGTAAAGCCGGCCTCATTGAAAAGGTGCGGAATACCCTTGCGGCGGAATATGTCGTTATGCTGGGTGGTATGCACCGACGAAAGCATCATAGGCACGCTTTTATGCGTAGTGTTGCTCTGCGTTGTAACGCCTCTGAAAAGCGATATATCTTTGCGTTTTGACAAAAGCGGGTTTGTCGGACGGTCATAGCCATAGAGCTGCCAGCTTGCAGCACGTGCCGCCTCGCCAAGCACCAATACATACACCTCTCGCTTTGGCTCCACAATATTACGATGTGCCTGATATGTGAAATCTTGTGATGTGACGCTAAAATTTGAGGTCTTATGAGCCTCCGAGATACTCAAGCCCAGATTATAACATACATTGATAGGGAAAACCTCATCTCGCAAAACCCTGCGTACATCATTACGACAACCCAGAAATAGTGTTATACATCCCAAGACAAATATTCCGACACCCGACAATATCATTCGGCGACGCCAGCGAGAAGGAATCATAACCTTATGTCGCAAATGTACCCACGCACGCCACAGAATGGGCAGATAGATGACGAATACGGCTATCACAGCGGGATATATGTTGCTTAACAGCTCGGTCGCCTCACCCGGATTGGTTGTCAGAAGGTTCAGAAACATATCGGCTGCCACCACCGAGTTACCGAACAGGTAGGAGAGTACAATTTGAAAGACACTGAAAAACACGAAGATAAAGCCCACCCATACCATTCTTCCCGAACGGCGTGACAGCAGGGAGAATATCATATATGAACCCAAAGGAAGCAAGATACCCGTAAGAGTAACCCACACGGGATTTTTCTCCGTACAGGCAAGCACTACGACGGGCAACATCAACGACACCAGAAAGGCAATCGTCAAGCTCTTTGGATTATATTTCTGCACTCTATCCGGCATATCAAAACTCTTCATTTACATAAATCACCACGCCATCCACAGCCCGGCCTCGTCCATACCCCAAGCCCAGCATCAGGCCTCGTCCGAGATTGACTCTGACGCCCAATCCATAGGAGGGCAACATCTGCGACCAGCGTATGCTTTTCGAAAAGACATTCGCCGCACCGCCCCACACCTCCACTCCAAAAGGGCCGTACAGATGCTGTCGCACAACAGCGTGTGCCGCAATCATATTCCTGTCAACATAACTCCCGTAGGAGTATATTCTTAACCGGCGGTCAATACCGGCCGACGGCCACAAGAGCCAAGGCGTATGGTATGACCACAACTCTCCGACAATATCGGTTATCCACGTAGCACCTTGCCATAGCGGACAGTAGGTATCAACCCGCAGCGAGGTATGCCACAACGTATGCGTGTAGTCGGTCAAAATATTCGGGTGCATAGCCTGCATCAGCGTAAATCTTACACCCCTCTCAACATTATCTTCGCGGCGGTGGCTATCGTAACGTATCACCCCGACAATTGATGCCGTGCGGATTTGGTTCAACACCTCTCCCGCCTCCTGCAAATACTCCAATCCGAGCCTTGACATCCGCCGACTCCTGACAAACGAATAATTCGCACCAATGCCAAACCACAAATTATCCGCTGCACGCTGCATATAAGCCAGTTTCGCCTCGCTTATATGCCTGTAATATTTCGTACGGGCATTACGCCGCGGAGCCAAGAAACCAAGTCCGTAAAAACATACGGGCATCTGCTCGGTTGATGCCTCATAAGCCAGCACCACATTTGCATCAGAGAACAAATTCTCACCGCCAATCCGCACATCATACCAACCTTTGGTAGATATTCCGGCTTCGATATTTGCCACTCCTTCGGCATAGGAGAGCCGCAATGAGGCGGCCGTCAAAGGCCCCATTTCGCGACGATAACCAAATCTTACGCCCGGCTTTATCGCCACACGCCCTGCCTCACCTCGGTTTGTCGTTGCCTGCCGCAACTCTCTTTTTGATACTCCGAACAGATTGGTCGCAACAGCATAATAGTCGGTTGCATCACCACTATATTGCAGGCTGTCCGACTCTATATTGCAAAGCGGCTCCTCAATACCACTTTCAGTTGGCAATGGTTGTGTTACTGCTACCATAGGAATCAAAATCAGAGATCCGAGTAGCAGCCGCATCATTTATCGTGGTTATCTGTAAGGCTCGATTGCTTCGAAGAACTCCTTTTTATCCTCCTCCGTAAATTCGCCCTTTCGGCAGAAAATCAATTCACCCTCCTTTGACACCAGCAACAGAACGAACTTGTTATTGCAGTCGCCCAAGCCCCACTTCTCTGATACGAAGCGGCCCTTGTCGGCGATGATTGTGGCACCATTCTTCTCTGTTCGCTTGCGGGCCATCGAACTCACGATATTATTCGGCAACCAGGTATCTCGCAAGTTCAAAATGCCGAGGCCATAGATATTATCTCCCGCGGCGAGATGTTTCTCCTCCATCTCGACGATAAATTCATTATTCTGGCTATGCTTGTCTGGGTCTACATAGAAAATGAGCAGATTCTTCTCCCCCCACATGGGTAAGGTCGCAGCATTGCCATTAAGATCCACTAATTCAAGATTTTCCACCTTGTGTGGTAATTCCACAGCAGCATACTTGTCTGCCTTTCTGTTTTGAGCAAAGCCCGATGTTGTGCCCAGCAGCAATGCAAGCATCAATACGACACACTTTTTCATATCATTCATTATTTAGGTTCTTTTCTTGTGTTGAAAATCGGTGTAAAATTAAGAAAAAAAACGACTCGTTCATCACCCTCCGACATATTTGAACTATATTCTATCGTTTTAGGACATTTTTTCGTATCAGTTGTGGCACGTGAAAAGCATACTTCCCGCCACCCGATATAACCAGCGTCATATATATTCCCATATAGACGAAGTAGAGTTTGGCATGGTCGGTAGGCAGACCTCCGGGCAGCAGAGCCTCGGCGATAGCCATTGCCGAGACAATTATCATCATCGAGGCGGCAAATCGTGTCGCCACGCCTATCATTATCATCGCAGCGAACAAACCCTCCAACACCGTAACTATCATAAACGAAGTCGCACCATCAAAGCCGAGGATATGACGATAGGTCAAAACCACATTATCATAGGTTTGCAGTTTGCCGATGATATGAAGCAACGCCACACCACCGATAAACAGCCTCAAAAACAGAATTGCCACATCACTCATAGCCCTCACATCACCCTCTTTGCGTCCCAATCTTCTCATATCTTTTGACATATAATTAAAAAATATTTACATGTCGTAAAATCAAAAATCATTCCTTCGTCAATCTATTTCAGTTTTATGAATTTATGCGTACCTTTGCACCACTAAAAAAGGTGGTATGAAGAAGATATTATTTGTCTGCTTGGGAAATATCTGCCGGTCGGCGGCAGCTAATGGCATAATGGAGGCTATCGTTGTCCGTGAAGGGTTACAGCACGCTGTGGAGGTAGATTCGGCCGGTACTTACGGAGGCCACGCAGGCGACCTTCCCGATTATCGTATGCGTGCAGCTGCAGCAATACGAGGCTACAACCTCACACACAGAGCCCGTCGCATCACGGAGGATGATTTTTATCTCTTTGACTACATTATCGTAATGGACGACAACAACTACGAGTCGGTTTCTCGTCTTGCTCCGGAACGCAAATATCTCGACAAGGTGTATCGTTTCGTGGAGTTCTGCACCAAGCACGATAACTGGAGCTATGTACCCGACCCATATTACGAGGGTCGCGAAGGCTTTGAATTGGTTCTGGACCTGCTGGAAGATGGTTGCGAAGGCGTACTGAGCCGAGTAAAAAAAGATATTGCCGAGTAGATAATATTATCCGTAAAACTTCGTTTTAAGATAGTGAGTTAGAAGCACTACTTTCCCGACTGATATGAAACGATATATCTCGCTTTTAATTGTAATACTCCTTGTGGGTGGCATCATCTTCCTCGTGCGTAGCTGCGGAGATGACAAGCCCCGCAAGCAGTTGTTTCATAGCGAAGCGACATATCGTCTTAACGACCTGCTACAAAACAGCCACTCCACCCTACCCGAGACTCGTCGTATGGAGCAGTATATCAATCGCTGGATGGCACGCTACAACATTCGCGGTGTAGCGTTAGCCATTATGAAGGATGAGAAGCTGATATACAGCAAGGGCTTCGGCTGGGCCGACAAGGAGTATGGCGACGTTGCCGAGTCGGGGAGCATCTTCCGCATAGCCTCGGCCTCGAAACTCATCACCGCCATAGGCATTATGCGACTACGCGATGAGGGTAAGCTGACACTCGACGACAAGGTTTTTGGTCCGGAAGGTATATTGTCGCAATTTACCGAATTTCGAGATAAGCGAGCCTCGCAAATCACCGTACAACATCTATTGGAGCACACTTCGGGATTTAGTCGCATCAAGGGCGACCCTATGTTCCGCACCACCGATGTTATGAAGTGGGAGGGAATGACCTCGACACCCACCTCCGATGAACTGATAGCCTTTCAGCTGCGTATGCGTCTGCGTTGTCAGCCCGGAGGTGCATCACAATACTCCAACATTGGATATCTTGTACTGTCGAGAGTCATCGAGCAGGTGTCTGGTATGGCATACGAAGATTATATCAAGCAACACGTTCTGATACCTGCCGGTTGCTACGATATGCACATAGCCGGCAACTACTACAAAGACCGACGCCCCAACGAAGTAAAGTATTATGGGCACGACCCCGGCGAGCTGATTGAGAGTTTCGACGGCTCGGGGGCTATGAAGCCACGCGAGTATGGAGGCAATAACATCACGGGCCTGCAAGGTGCGGGTGCGTGGGTTGCGTCGGCAGCCGAGCTGATGAGATTGGTAGCCTCGATAGATGGAGAGGATGGCGTGAAGGATATCCTCTCGCCAAAGAGTATTGAACAACTGAATGGACGTAACGACAACGACGGTTTCGGCTGGGCATATATCTACTCCGATGGTTACAGATTGGTACGCACCGGTACAATGTCGGGAACGTGTGCTCATATTGAGTGGAAGAGAAATGATTATTCGTTTGTTTTCCTTACCAATACAAGCCATTACAGAGGCTCTACTTTTACAAAAGACAACATAGGCAGAATGGTCCGCACGGCATTGACAAGGGTTGCGGAGTGGCCCGCAAACAGAGATTTGTTTGTAGCCGTTCCTGACACCGATACGGCGGAAGCAGAGGACAACGCCGAGAGTTTATAATATTAATAGTAAAGAAAGCAACCAAAAGCGATGCTTTCTTTATTTTTTTTACTATTTTTGCTGACGATTACGCCCGACGTGGGGTAAATGTTGCAATAGGCAAGGGAACTTCACATTATGCAGATTACAAAAGCGGTTTTCAAGTGTAGCTCGGAGAAGATTTCGCAGGTCCCCAAGGACGACTTGCGGGATATTGCATTCATCGGCCGCAGTAACGTGGGCAAATCATCACTTATAAATATGCTTACCAGCCACAAGGGTCTGGCGAAGGTATCTGCTACACCCGGCAAGACGCGTCTTATAAACCACTTCTGCATCAACGAAAAGTGGTATCTGGTCGATCTGCCCGGTTACGGCTATGCCCGAGTATCGAAGTCCAAGCGAGGGGAATTTTCAAAAATCATTCTTGACTATGTGTTGAAGTGTGAGAAGATGCACTTCTTGTTCGTTTTGGTGGATTCGCGTTTGGAGCCACAGGCCATAGACCTTAAATTTATTGAGATACTGGGCGAAAACGGCATACCCTTTGGCATAATATTCACCAAGACAGACAAGCTGTCGGCCACACAACGCCGAAAGAGTGTGGAGAGGTATTGTGCAACACTTGCCGAGCAGTGGGAGGAGATGCCTCCGATGTTCTGCTCGTCAAGCGAACGAGGCACAGGACGCGACGAGATACTTGACTTCATCGACAAATGTTTATAAGTATTTGAAAAGTTGTACTCTCCTGTGAGATTTTTTGTATTTAGAATAATTATATTTGTACTATAAAACCAAACTACAATGGCTGTTCATAAGATTAAATTTTTCACAGGACGCGCTTCGCGTTACTTGGCAGAAAAGATCGTAGAGAGCTACGGCACTAAATTGGGTGATGCCGAGGTACTGCAATTCAGCGACGGCGAGTTTCAACCCTATTACAACGAGTCAATTCGCGGCTGTACGGTATTCATCATCCAATCTACATTCCCTTCATCAGACAACTTGATGGAGCTATTGATGATGATTGACGCAGCACGTCGTGCTTCGGCTTACAAGGTTATTGCCGTAATGCCTTACTTCGGTTGGGCCCGTCAGGATCGCAAGGACCGTCCTCGCGTACCTATTGGTGCGAAGTTGGTTGCCAACCTCTTGGTTGCAGCGGGTGTAGACCGTATTATGACAATGGATTTGCACGCCGACCAGATTCAGGGTTTCTTTGATGTTCCCGTTGATGCCCTCTATGCAAGCGGTATTTTCGTACCATACATCAAAAGCCTCAACATTGAGGATTTGTCTATCGCCTCTCCCGATATGGGTGGTGCAAAGCGTGCCAACAGCTATGCAAAGCATCTTCAAGCACCTATCATCATCTCACACAAGGAACGTGCAAAGGCAAATGTTGTGGGCAGCATGACCGCCATCGGCGATGTTGAGGGCCGCAACGTGCTTATCGTTGATGATATGATCGACACAGCGGGTACAATCTGTATGGCTGCCAATATGCTTATGGATAAGGGTGCGAAGAGTGTGCGTGCCGTAATCACTCACCCCGTATTGTCTGGTGCGGCTTATGAACGCATCAATGAGAGTAAGTTGCAGGAGGTTATCGTAACCGATACCATTCCTTTGAACCCCGAGAAGGATTTGAGCAAGTTCACCGTTTTGTCGGTTGCCGACATCTTCGCCGAGGTTATTGAGCACGTTCACAACTACAAGGAAATCAGTTCGTTGTTCTATAAATAACAGCGAATATTCATAGACGATAAAAGCCTGCTTTTTCAAGCAGGCTTTATTGTTTTGCGGAGTAATGATGCGACAATAGCAATATTACAACGCACCTCTCACCTTACGACTTACAGATTATTACAGTTGCGTTTGTACTCTATCACGCCATCATTAAGCACCACCACGCCATTCTTGGCTCGCAGCATTGTCTTCATAACCGTAGCATCAATATTGTAGCATCGCACCGGCTCGCTATCGCCGAAGCTGTGCCAATACACATCGTCCAATGGCTCGGGCGTAAGGCATATAACCATACTACCCTCCTCGCAGACCTGCTCAACAAGCGATGCAAAGCGTTGTTCACACTTCTCGCCCACGCCATCAAAATTGGTCACGCACAGCATATATACACGGCCCGCTTGCGTCAAAATCTTCTCGGTGGCATCACCCTCTCTATCCGAGATACAAAATTCACTAACCAAAGCCTGCACTGTGGGCATCTCATTCTCAACGCGGGTCTCGACCCACTCCCACTTATCTTCATTCTGCCACTCCGTGTCGTCAATCTTAAATTCACGCAACTTGCCCGTACGGATATTTCGATAAACCAGCACATACTCCTCCTCGGCGATATCCTCCTTGCCGTCATAATGCTGTTCGGTTATCATCTCATAGATATTCGCACCCTCCTTATATGGCAGGAAGTCTATCAACGGAAGTGTGAAATAGCAATACGTTCCGACACCCATTGCCGTTAAGCAGAATGTTATGGTCAATAGCAGTTCGCGACGCGAAAATACCCACGCCTGATAGTTGCGGTAGCGATACCACACCACTACGACCATCGGCAGCAGGATAAGGTTTTTGAGAAATGTAGCCCACGGAGAGAGTTTCAACGCATCGCCAAAGCAGCCACAATCTTCAACGGGTATCCACGTTGCACTCAGGAATGTGAGTACCGTAAAGAATACCATCGACACAAGGGCGAAGATTGATACCAGACGTGTTCTGACCTTGAAAAGGAGCATCAGACCCATCATCAGCTCGGCTCCGCATAACCAGATAGAGAAGACCATACTCGCAGGCGAGAGAAACTCCAAGTCATATATTGACAGGTATTCATTCACCTTCAATGCCGTACCCCACGGATCCACAGCCTTCACGAATCCCGAAAAGGCAAATACCGCACCCGCAACAATGCGACAGATGTGAGAGAGTATGTTCAGCGACCTGATTGGCATAATTATCGTTTGATATAGGTATCGACAACACTCTTAATTCGGGCAAATATCATATCGGGCGAGGCCATAGCTCCATTCTCGCTACAATCCACAACGTGCATATCGGCATCCTTCTCCGCCGCATCTATATATACACGGCGTACCGCCTGCTGCAAGTCAAGCGACTGCTCGTGAATATCTTTTGCTCCGTTCAGATAATCTCTGTCGTCGCCCGTACGTACCTCCGAGAGTTTTCTCTCGGTGAAGGCAAATGGCACATCAAGGAACAACGACACATCGGGACGCGGAATGGCAAAATAGTCAAACTCCAACGAGAGAATCCACTCTCGCAGTTTTTCCCTCTCCTCGGCGGTGTACAGCTTGGCACACTGATAGCCTATGTTTGAATAGACATAGCGGTCGCAGATAACGACCTTGCCCTGCTCCAGCCAGCCATTGATAAGGGCTGCAGCATCGCGTCTGTCACCGGCGTAGAGCATCGCCACAATATATGGGTCCACCGACTCAACACTACCCAGCTCGCCACGCAGAAAACGGGCAATCAAATCTCCGAAGTAGGGAGCATCAAAACGAGGAAAATGGATATACTCGCACGCAACGCCCTTCTCGGCAAACATCTTCTGCAAATTGGCTATCTGTGTAGATTTTCCACAGCCATCAACGCCTTCAAGTACTATAAACATAAATATATGTATTAGCCTAATTATTATCTCAACATTTTCACGGCACGCTTTACGCCGGCAACCAAAGCATCGACATCCTCACGCGTGTTATACATAGCCAGCGATGCTCGGCACATACCCGTCACTCCGTAGTGCGTCATCACCGGTTCAGCACAATGCTGTCCCGTACGCACTGCCACGCCCAGCTTATCGAGTATCATACCCAAATCGTAGTGATGCACGCCCTCGACATTGAACGAAATGATAGAGCATTTATCGGCCGTTGTGCCATATATCTTCAAGCCCTCAATCTCGCACAGCTGTTGCTCGGCATAGCGAATAAGGTCTGCTTCGTGCTGCTCCACAGCCGCCAAATCGAGTTTTTTGATATATCGCACAGCCTCGCCCAGAGCCACCGCATCGATAAAATTAGCCGTGCCGGCCTCGAATTTCAGCGGCAGAGGTGCATAGGTAGTTTTGGCAAATGACACCCTATCGACCATATCGCCACCACACATAAACGGGGGCATCTGCTCCAACAGCTCTCGCTTACCGTACAGCACGCCCGTACCAGTAGGGCCATAGAGTTTATGTCCCGAGAAGGCATAAAAGTCACAGTCAAGAGCCTTGACATCCACGCCACCGTGAACAACGCCCTGACAGCCATCAACCACAACCACCGCTCCCGCAGAGTGAGCCTTCTCTATTATATATTTCAAATCTGGACGCGTACCCAGGGTATTTGAGGCCTGCGTTACAGCCACCAAACGGCTTTTAGCATCAAGCAGAGAGTCCAGCTTCTCAACCTCCAAACGGCCCTCATCATCAAAAGGCAGAACACGAATCTCCACACCCTTGCGTTCGGCAATAAGTTGCCAGGGAACGATATTGGAGTGGTGCTCCATTTCGCTGATGATGATATTATCGCCCTCTCGCAGGAACTTCTCTCCCCACGCATAGGCCACCGTATTCAGCGAAGCCGTAGCACCCGCCGTAAAGATTACCTCCTCGCGACTCTCGGCTCCAATAAACTCCCGTATCGTCTCGCGTGCCGCCTCATACTTCTCGGTTGCAACAGCCGACAGATAATGTACGCCGCGGTGGATATTGGCGTTATTCTCGCGGAGCATTCTGTTGATGCACTCAATGACGCACTCCGGCTTTTGAGCCGTAGCTCCGCTGTCGAGATAGACAAGCTGTCGGCCATTTACCTCACGACCCAACAAGGGAAAATCCTTTCGTATCTGGTATGCGTCAAACATATCTACAAAGTTTCAAGTTTTGCGGTCAGCTCGTCAGCCAACACCTCACCCAACTCGCCAAGCGACATTACGACATCTTTCAGAAAGCCCTCAATCTGCAAGCGTTTTGCCTGTGCCTCCGACAGTCCTCGCTGACGCATATACAGCACAGCCTCGCTATCCAGCTGACCAACCGTAGCACCGTGTGAACACTTCACATCGTCGGCATAAATCTCCAATTGCGGTTTTGTGACGATATGAGCCTCGCGACCAATCTCAATATTGCGGCTTGTCTGGCGTGCATCTGTTCGCTGGGCATCCTGTGCCACATAGACCATACCATTAAACTCACCCAGAGCCTTACCTCCCGCAACACCCTTGATGAGTGAGTCACTCTGACAATCTGACGAGAAGTGATTAACCCTCACGCCCATACGCTGACGTTCATCACCTCCCGCGACGAAAGCACCTCGCAACATATTCGAAGCCTCCTTGCCATTCAAATCAATGGTGTAGTCGGCCGTAGCATCGCCCAGCAGGATAGTATATATCTCGCAACGGCTTCCCGTCTGCTGGCGTACCATGCAATCGACACAGCCCCTACCCTGCAACACCTCCACAATACGGATATTGGCGAAGGGTGCGACATCTACCGACAGGCTCACAGCATCGTCCGTCTGATGCAGAATGATAAGCGAACGCGTCTGCTGCTCCGACACCTCGACCGACATATCATTCGGATTGAGATAGAGCTCCGCCGTACCACCCTCGGCAAGAGTTATAACGCTTGACGCAGCGGCGGCATCAATGCCCTGTTCTTTTATGTAATTCAGCAATGCCATCGCCTACTCCTTATAGTCGTTAATAAGCCAATCGTAACCCTCTTTCTCCAACTTCAAGGCAAGAGTCTTATCGCCCGAATAGATTATGCGGCCATTATACAGTACGTGAACATAGTCGGGCACGATATAATCGAGCAGACGCTGGTAGTGAGTGATGACGATAGTGGCGTTATCCTCGGTGTGCAGCTTCGTTACGCCCGTCGCCACAATTCGCAAAGCGTCAATATCAAGGCCCGAATCGGTCTCGTCAAGCACCGCCAGCTTCGGGTCGAGCATCGCCATCTGGAAAATCTCGTTTTTCTTCTTCTCGCCACCCGAGAAGCCTTCATTTACTGAACGCGAAGTGAGCTTTGAATCCAGTTCCACGACCTTGCTCTTCTCACGCATCAATCGCAGGAACTCGCCCGCCGACAGAGGCTCCTCGCCACGGAACTTGCGTTGCTCATTTACGGCCATCTTCATAAAATTAGCCATCGTAACACCGGGAATCTCTACGGGATACTGGAAACCGAGAAAAAGACCCATACGAGCCCTGTCCTCGATAGACTTCTCCAACAGGTTCTCTCCCATAAACTCCACAGAGCCCTCGGTTACGGTAAACTTCTCGTTTCCCGCCAATACCGATGCAAAGGTACTCTTACCCGAACCGTTAGGACCCATAATGGCGTGTACCTCGCCGGCCTTAACCTCAAGGTTAATGCCCTTCAATATCTCCTTATCGCCAACCGTAGCGTGTAAATTCTTAACTGTAAGCATATATTGTATTTTTCTTATTATCGTTATTTAGGTAGTGTTAAATCTATTTTGAATTTTGGCAAGCCACAAGGGCTTCCCTTAATTGCTCCGCCATAACATAGTCTGCAAGCAGCCTCTGTATATGGCTTAATCGCAATTTTGAATCTTCCACTACCCTACCGAGCCTTCAAGGCTCAATGCCAAGAGTTTCTGTGCCTCGACAGCAAACTCCATAGGCAACTTGGCCAGCACCTCGCGGGCATAGCCATTGACAATCAAACCGACAGCATCCTCGGTCGAGAGGCCTCGCTGGTTACAGTAGAAGAGCTGCTCCTCCGAAATTTTCGATGTCGTAGCCTCGTGTTCCAACACCGCCGTAGGGTTATACGACTCCACAACGGGGAAGGTGTGTGCTCCGCACCTGTCGCCAATCAACAGCGAGTCGCACTGCGAGTAGTTACGGGCATTCTCCGCACCCTTTGCCACCTTAACCAGACCGCGATAGGCGTTCTGACTCTTGCCCGCCGAGATACCCTTCGACACTATGCGGCTACGCGTATTACGACCAATGTGTATCATCTTCGTACCTGTGTCGGCCTGCTGGTAGTTGTTTGTCATCGCAACAGAGTAGAACTCACCCACCGAGTTATCGCCCAGCAACACACAGCTCGGATACTTCCAAGTGATGGCCGAGCCTGTCTCTACCTGCGTCCACGACAGACGACCATTCTCGCGGCACAGGCCTCGTTTTGTCACGAAGTTATAGATTCCGCCCTTGCCCTCCTTATCGCCGGGATACCAGTTCTGAACGGTAGAGTACTTAACCTCGGCATCCTTCTCCACTATAATCTCCACAACGGCGGCATGCAGCTGATTTTCATCACGGCGAGGTGCAGTACAACCCTCCAAGTAGCTCACATAAGCACCCTCATCGGCAACGAGCAGCGTACGTTCAAACTGGCCCGTACCCTCGGCATTGATGCGAAAATAGGTTGATAGCTCCATCGGGCAACGCACACCCTTCGGGATGTAGCAGAACGAGCCGTCAGAAAATACCGCAGCATTCAATGCCGCATAGAAATTATCGGTATAAGGGACTACCGAGCCAAGATACTTCTTTATAAGTTCGGGATACTCCTTGATTGCCTCCGAGATAGAGCAGAAGATAATTCCCTTCTCGGCCAGAGTCTCGCGGAAGGTGGTCTTCACCGACACCGAGTCCATTACGGCATCCACCGCAACGCCCGCCAAAGCCATCTGCTCCTCCAATGGAATACCCAGCTTGTCGAATGTACGCTTCAACTCGGGATCCACCTCATCCATTGAGCCCAACTTCTTCTTGGGCTTTGGTGCAGCATAATAGATTATATCCTGAAAGTCTATCTCCGGAATATCGAGATGTGCCCAAGTGGGCAGTTTCATTGTCTGCCAATGGCGGAATGCCCGCAAGCGGCTCTCCAACATCCACTCCGGCTCCTGCTTCTTCTCCGAGATAAGACGAATGGTATCTTCCGTAAGACCGCGTGCAATAGTATCGGTCTCGATATCGGTGGTAAAGCCGTATTTATACTCGCCCTGCTCGAAGTTTTCTAATATTTCCTTATCTTTTTCGGCCATAATTCGCAATATAGATTGCAAAATTACAAAAAAAATGCAAAATGTCCAATACTTTGTATTGGGGTATGAGGATAGAGAGTATAAGATTACTGAAAAGTATCGTTCGACGAAGAAAAATGTGATTTTTTATGGTTTGAATTTGGCACTGTTGATTTTTTTGCATACATTTGCACCACTCTTTAACGGAGGTAAGGTTTGGAAGGATGGGTGAGTGGCTGAAACCACCAGTTTGCTAAACTGACGTACTCGTTAGGGTACCGGGGGTTCGAATCCCCCTCCTTCCGCAAAAGCAAAAATAATATGCGACTCCTGCTTTATGGCAGGAGTTTTTTATAATCAAGGACACTTGCGAATTCTTTCGTATAAGTGTCCTTAATTATAATAATAACCTTTTCAAGGTCGCATATTCTTTTTCTTTGACGCCTCCACACATGGGAAAGGGCGTGCGGTACGAAGCGGTCAGCGAGTATAGCACGGCCAATCCCCATCTTTCCGCAGCACACATTTGTGTGAAGGCGTCCGCTTTTGCGGAAAGAGATATGTATTAACATTCCCTCCCCTCTGTCCCCTCCCTTTGCAAAAGGGAGGGGCTTCACTGCAACATTATATCTTTTTTGCAGGGGCCCCACGGCGAGTGCAGGGGAAAGGCGTTAAGCAAGGCGAGGCGAACGCCGAGCATTGTAGCCAATCCCCCTCCTTCCGCAAAAAGAACGAAACGAAGCAAGAAGATGTCGCAAGGCATCTTCTTATTTTTTATGCCTGCGGACACAAGGAGGCTTGTGGACGGGTGCAAGCACCCGCCATAATAACAAAAAAATCCGTACAACCTGCATTGTACGGATTACTCTTTAAGCATTACCAACGTCCTATTCATCCAACAAATCGGCGGGGATATCGCAACGCACATACTCGCTGATGTCGTTTGCATCGTCTTTGGCAACCCACACCATAGTCTTTGCCGTCAGGCTCTTAACTATGTAACGATGTGCCCAGTCGCCATTGCCATAGTCGTAATTTCCACGAATAACAGCACCCAGTTCGTCATCTATCTCGATGTTATACATACCCGTAATCTTGCGGGCGGGAGCACTATCTATATTCTGCCACATAGTATATGTACGGTCGGCTCTCTCGAACTTGATATAGACATAACTACCCTCGGCCAAAGGCTCTCCGTTCCAGCTATTCAACGCCCAGCTACCAGAGATATTATGGCGAGTAACCTCCAACTGTGGCTGATCGTTATCTACCTCTTTCTCGTTGCACGCCGCGAAGGTCATAACGGCCATCAAGGCAAGCAATAAACTCTTAAAAATACTCTTCATCTTATCTTATTTTTACTTCTTATCATTCTCTTTGCGAAGCTCGCCGCCGTCATCTACTCCACAATCTTCACAACTATACATCGCTGTCGTGGAGGTAGCGGCAGGCCGCTGATATACAATTTCACACATTGACCCGCATTTACATCCGAAGGCAGCTTGACAACCAAGTCACCCTCCTGCTTCGGCTGCAAGGCTTGGGGAGTGGTATATATCTTTACACCATTTGGCGAGAGCCTCCCATCCACACCAATTGTGAGAGCCCTCTCACCTCCATTCATACAGGCAACCCGTACCTCCTCGCCTCGGCGTGCCACTATCGTATCTTGTCGCAGTAACAACTCGCCACGATAATAGGGATAGTCTTCACTTCTGTCGGTCGCAGCCTTCACTACTCCATTGAGTGACACGACAGCCGTAGGCACTCTATCCGAGAGATTGGTGTATATCGTTACCCGATGATTTACATCGCCGATATGCCCTTTGGGGTAATATCGCAGGGCGATGCTACCCTTCTCGCCGCTACCCACTGGCTTACGGTCGGCATCTGCCTGCAAACACGAGCAACTGCTCGACAAACGGGTTATAACGATAGGCTCATCACTGACATTTTGCCACGACAGCGTATGCTGCCACACGCCACTGTCTTCGACTATGCTGCCCATCGACACCCGACCGCCACTCTCTACAAACATTCCACCATTGGAGATGGTTGCAGGGCGAGCTATGCTGTCAATCTTCTCGCGTGGGACAATGCGAATCTGTGCCACTGCTGCCGACATAGTCATATCGGCTACAAATGCCACAAGGCACACCAGCAAATATCGCATCGCCACCCGTTTCATCTACACGCTATTACAACCAGCCACTATCGTTTGCACCCTTGCGGACCGTGATAGTGAATTTATGTTCAACGCCATTGCTTGCCTTGACAGAGGCCGTTGTAGAGCCACTCTTCAAGCCATTGAACAAGGCCTTATCATCTTCCATTGTGCAAGAGGCGATGCTCTCGTCAGCAATAGTAATCGTATAGGTCAGGTTCTCGCCGCCCAGGAAATAACGGGCAGGAGAGGTTGCTGCAACACCGCCCTCAGCAATATAGAGGTTGGGGAATCGCATCTCTACACCACCACCGTCAATGGCAGCAAGAAAAGCATCGGCATTTACCTGACCTGCACCCATCTGCCCCCTATAAGGCGAAAGGCTACGCTGCATAGGCTGTACCGTACCCATATCCAACACATAACGGAAGTAAAACTTCTCGCCCGTCATATACTTATCAATCGAAACGGCCGTAGAGTGCAACAAATCGCGAATCTCCTTCTCGGTGTAATGACGACGTTGCTCGGCGGCACGAGAGATTCCCAAAGCGACAACCGCCGAAACGTGAGGCGTAGCCATAGATGTACCCTCCATATATCCGTAGCCACTCTCGCTGACGTGATACGGCAGCGTCGAGAGGATACAGCCCACCTCGCCGTAGGTATGCTCGGCATCAACATAGTCGTAATAGTAATCCTGATCGCCACCCGGAGCCGAGATTGTAGTTCCCGGTCCATAGTTGGTATATACGGCCGGAGTGAAGTCGGCTGCTGTAGCCGCCACTGACACATAGTCGTCCGAAGCACCCGGATAGCCCGCCTGCGGAGCATCCTCATTACCCGCAGCGAAGACCGCCACGCCACCATCGATAGGGCCATTTGGCGAGCCTGCATTGTGAGTGAAGTAGTCCAGTGCCTCCTTCTCCAACGGAGCACCTGTCTCCCACTCCTCCTGTGAGGCAAAACCCGGCTCTCCCCAATCAAACTCGTTGGCCGAGCCAGATACATAGCCCCAGCTACACTGCAACACCACAGCACCATTATCGGCGGCATACTTGATAGCACGCAACACAGCGATAGAGCTCGATCCCTGCACGCCCGAAAAGATTTGGCATACCATAATCTTCACGCCAGACTTATCGCCATCGCCACCTGCGATAGAGCTGATGCCTATGCCATTGTTATTTTGTGCCGCAATAACTCCTGCAACGTGTGAGCCGTGACCCGAATCGTAAATATCATCCCACGTGATAAGTCCTTGGTTGCGGGCGAAATTATAACCATAATAGTCGCCCTTATAGCCGTTATTATCGTTATCGTCGTGGGAACGATTAATTTCATCCTCGTTTATCCAGAGGCTGTTTTTCAAGTCGGGATGCTCAACAAACACACCCTCGTCCAAGACCGCTACTACCACAGACTCATCACCCGTAGAACGCTTCCATGCACCCTCAACCTGCACATCGGCACCGGCTACCGACTTAACCTTGTCGCCAGTAGTGAACATCGTTCCATCGTTGATAAGATTCCACTGCATACCAAGCAACGGGTCATTCATACCGCCGGCACGCGTTGCAGCAGCCATACGTTGCATCTTATTGACTGACACTGGTGTAGCCTTACGATTATAGGCACGTTTGATTGTTCTGTTGAAATCTATTTTCTGCACTTCGCCCAATCGTTGCAGACGCTGTGCGACCTGCTCGGTAGTATATTCACCATCAAAACGCACTATATACCAGCGGTCAAGACCGCTTTCGTGAGTGCGTTGCTCTGTACGGCTATCCACCGGAAAGAGTCGTTCCACATCGAACGTGCCGATAACATCCAGCACCTCATCGACCGAAGGCACTCCACTGCGGGTCACGGCACCACGCGTGGTACGGCTCATCTGCGAGACAATTTCAGCAACCTCCGGAGTGAACTTTACCATCAACTCTCCCTCCACAAAGGGTTTCTCCTCGACATCGGGCTCTACACCCAACTCCGCATCGACACACGACACCGCAAAGAGAGCCACAGTGGCCAAAATAGCATATAAATATATCTTCATCTTCATATCTTATTCGTTTTCGGGGTACTCTTCTTCAACGACATTGGCGAGTTTCTTATTCACATAATGCTTGTAATAATAATCTCGCAGTGATGCAGGCTCATTATCAAACCCTGACTGTGTTCCATCGGCGGCACGACCCTCTTGTGGAAATACAAGGCTGTAAGGTGTCCACCAGTCCAGCATCGGATGGTAGAGCAACCACATTGGTGCATCGCCCGACAGACGATTCAGATTGATTGAGAACTGCTTTGTGCGTGGCAAAACCTTGGGTGTGCCGATAAGTATTTCGGGCAGAGTATCGCACGAATTGATATCCGCCTCGGTCCACTTCGGGAAGTCGGGATCATCCATCAGGTCAGGCAACTCACCCTGCAAATAGTTTACCGACAGAATCAAGGTATCCAGCTTATCCCACATAAGCAAACGCTTCGGGAACTCCTCCTCGTCAGAGAAACCACCAATATTGGTTTTTGTGGTGTTGCTCAAATCATAGATCACGCTACGCTGATTGGCATTAAGCACCAATGAACGCAAATTGGGGAAGTTTTCCTTATTCAGTATCGTGGGCACACTCTGGAAATTATTGGCACAAAGATTCAGATACTCCAAGCCCTGCATATTAACAAAGCTATCGGGTAACGACACCAAACCGTAACTACCTATCGTCAAACGACGCAACTGCGTAAGATGTGTGATATCCTCGCCAAGGTCGATGTTAAGGAGGAAAGTATTGGTATTACCAAAGAAGTAGAGCTCGTCGGCAGCCGTAAGGTAGCGTACCTCAAAAGGCAAACTCTCCTTTGTTCTAAACATTGTAAACTCTGCACGTTTAACACGTCCTACCTTCTCGGGTGTGCATCCCTCCATCGACTCATCCCAAAGAGTTACATAGCTCCACATATCCATAGGCTCCGAAGACTCCCACGATGCCAAAGTTCCAAGCGTACGGGCGATATTAAGCAAGGCGATAGAGTCGCCGGCACGAGTATCGGGGACAATCTGCTCGGCAGCCTCCTGTGTAACACTCAACACATCCTGCTCTGCCATCTCGACACTCTGCTTGGGCGTAAACCTGATCTTGGCGATACGTTCTTCGGCAGAGGTGTTGATATTCCACTTAAAACGCACCTTAACCTCGCGAGGACGCTGTCCTCGATTAAGCGACAACTTATACTCCTCGCTTGACAACCAAGCGACATCCTCGGGAATATCCACATCAAAGTCGATATTACTCTTTACCACGACATCGAAATAGCGATTTTCCAAGCGATCATAATTATCTATCGCTACCTCGGCATTGGCGAGGGTAATACCATAAGGAAATCCCGACTGCTCCACAACAAGCTCCTGCTCCTCATTTGTATCGAGATTCTGGATACGCACCACTCCTCGACGAGGCTCTACGGTCAAGGCAGAGTCTATATGGAACTCACATGTTGTTGTTCCAATGCCGTTAGCCGGAGAAACCGTAATCCACGGATTATCTGTCGAAGCGATCCATCGGTCCGACGCATTGAGTTTAATCTTCTCAACACCGCCGACAGCCTCCATTTTGATTGTATTTTGCTCCAAAACAAAATCCACACCACCCTTGTCATCGGCACACGACACCGCAATACCGAGGGCAAATGTCAATAATATATAATTTATCAATCTCATACTCTCAAAAAACAGCATTACTCCAACATATAATCACAATTCAGGATGTTCTGCGACTTGTCGTAAATCAAGAAATAGACTCCTGCACGCCAATAATCGCAAATATCGGTAGCATCGAAGATGATATTCGGGTTATCGCTGATATCCAGATAGTAGATATATGGCGAAATGGTATCATCCACTCTACGCAGATCATTCGAGCCGAGGTACAATGCACGCAAGCCTGTATGCATACCTATACCCGTAGGCCACTCACGCAAGCAACGCTTACCCTCCGCATCACGCTGGCTACGCATTCCCAGGATTGTCAGCGACGAGGCATCAAGAGGCTCGTACGGGAACTCGCTGAACGAGTTGAACGAGAGCTCCACACCATAGAGATACGGCATATTGCCGGCGTGCATCTCGCGTGGGAGGTCTGTAAGGTTGTTGTACGACAAATCCAAAGACATCAAATCAACTGAATTTCTATAAGAGAATGACCCCTCCGGAATCTCCTCAATGCCACAACCTCGCAAAATAATATATGAGATCAACGAGTTGGTCGTAGCCAAGCACTTGGGATATCTCTTAAACTTATTATTTGCCAGGGTGAAGGTCTCGATGCGTACGCCCTTAAAAGTACCATCCTTCTCGCCCTCAAAGCCATCAATCTCATTACCAGAGAAATCAACCGATTTAATGGTATATTTACTCTTGGCCGAGAAGATATTGGGGACCTTCTTTAACTTATTGTATTTAACGGATATTGTCTCCACATCGTTCATACCGCAGAAGTTCTCCGGCAGGCTCTCCAACTGATTAAAGTCGAGGTAGAGCTGAACAAATGCAATATCCTCACCCAGAGCCTCTTCAACCGATGATATCTTATTGTAAGCTAAATCAAGCAAGCCTATCTTCTTCATATTCTTGAACTCGCGTGGCAGAACGGTCAGATTATTCTGACGAGCATAGAGAATCTGTATCTTTTCGCGTGCAGGACCCGATGCCAGGGCTCTCATACCTGCCAAGACCTCCTCTTCCGACCACTGGGCATTGTTCGATATATTCAGCGAGATAAGTTCCGGCATTCTGGTAATAGCCATAGGGAACTTTGTCAGCTTTGGACAGTTGTAAATCTCTATATCGGTAAGTGACACAAGGTTTTCCATCTCTTCGGGCAACGACTCAATCTCCGAATTGGCGATATAGAAATATTCCAGATTCGTAAGGTTACCTATCTCGGCAGGAATAGATTTCAAACCATTGCACACCACTCCGTGGTGAGTATCCATAGGACGAATCTTCTGCTGACCACTCTTCATGTCAAAGATATCCTTCTCGGTCAAGCCTTGCTCATAGAGGGTTGTTGCAGGAATTGAGATGCCCTTCTCGGCTAAACCGCGGGCCAAAGGCTCTGTCACCTGCGTTGCGGGATGAATCATTTGCAGATATTTGCGATGATTCTCCATACGATTACGGCCTCGGTCGGTAATGCTTTGATCCAAAGCCAACGAAGGATCGTACTCCCACAAATTATTATCATTGTGCGTACCGAGATACAACTCCACCAGCTGTGTCAGCTGACCGATTTTGGGCGAGAGATGACCGCGGAATGCAAAATCACTTATATCGATGCGGGCCACACGACCGTTAGCGTGAAGTTCCACGCCCGGCTGGTCGCCCCACAAATCTACATCCTTGTTAAAGTTCCAATTTGAGCCTTCGGGAAAATTCTCTCCCTTATAATACCAACTCTCTCCGTCGAGGCTCTTCCAAATCTCATACAGAGCATAATAATCCTTGATATATTCATCACTCTCATGCATAGCCACCTTCACATCAGCCTCGGTGAGGATATTATCAGCGACAGAGAACTCCGACAATGCAGGATTGTTGTTTACCTCCAACATCTTCTTACCATCATCATATACACGATATGATGTTACACGATAGTTACCCGCAGGTAACGACAATATGGTATCACACTTTACAGTAGAGGTCTGATATCCAAAGGCATCACTCTGATCGTTATCTTCGTCGAAATGCAACGAGAAAGCGGTGGGTAGCATTGTAAAATCGACACGATCCACCAACGAACCAGAGCCAATAATGCGGGCCACAGAGAGATCAACATATTTAATCTCATCGAATGTATATTCTCGCGTTGCAGCACGCGTATTATCCTTATCGAACGAAGAGAAATCCTTCTTCAAGGTAAACTCCACCTCGCCCCGGGGCGTTACATTCACCGTTACGTCGTGCAACGTAAGGCCGCCCTCAACAACGCTAAACTCATTGGCCGAGTCGGGTGTTCCATTGTATACCAGCTTATCTTCAGCATCATACAATGCAAACGAAATCAAGCGATAATCACCAACCAGCAACTTCAACTTATCACTACGCAGGCCATACTCCGCTGCCGAAGCATCCGTAGCCGAAAGGGGCAGCGTCTGGGCGATGGTTATGCCATCGTAGACCAATGTAACCTTTATTTTATGGGCATCGGCCAGATAATCGAGTGCATCGGTAGCACGACTCTCGACCATAGTCTCTGTCGGATTGTACGATGCCTTCTTATACAATTTGAATTGTGCATATCCGTAGTTCCGGTCGCGGTTATCGATGCCCTCATCCTTGGAGCAGCCTACCACGAACACCGACATCAATGTCGCCAGCACTACGCATACGATATTACGATATAGTTTCATCTTAAAAAATGTCGCTAAAACTTTCTATCTATTTACAGTTCAATTTCCACAAAAGGTTTTTCAGTTCAATTAAAAACGGCACCCCGCCCCGTTTGACGGGGTGTCGTAGAAGAGTATGGATTACTCCGCGTTATTCAAAGTACAGAGAATAACGATTGTATTAACGCCCATACCGTTCATGAACGCAATGGCACCAGGAGCCTCAGCACCGGCACCGGCAGCCTCCATTACAACAACTTGATTCTCCTGATCATAATATGCCCACTCGCAAAGAGGATTAGGATATACATCAGAAGGAATACCTGTCAATTTAACCATTGAGTAGCTTGTCTGCTCGATAGGCCACTCATATGTAAGATGATAGAACTTCGCAGGAGCATAATCAGAGCTATACTCATAGAAATACTGGTCATAAAGAGCATCGCCTGCCTTCAACTCTACCAAAGTAGCATTAGCCCAACCGGCATACTGCTCATTCTCGAAGGCTACGCCCTCGTCAGATGAACCACCAGCATTGCTTGAGTAGTGGAAGTAGATTGCAGAATAAGTACCATCGGTGTACTCAACCAAAATAACAGACTCGTACTCGTTGGTGTTAAAGTTCAATGAGTCCTCGGCAGTAGAAGCATTCAAGTTAGTCATAATCTTGAAACGAGTAAGCTCCTCGTCGGTGTAGAACGACTCACCATAAGCCCAAGGATCCTCAGCAAGTTCCACGAAGCTGCCTTCAGGAGTATATGCGTAGGTCTTGAATGAAGCGACAGGCTTTGAGGTAACAAATGAGTTGTACTCATGAGCATCCTTAGCCCATTTGCCGAAGTAAGAGATATCATACTTCGTACCGATGTGAAGATTACGCAAAGCACCATCGGTAAACCAATAGTTGATATCAGCACCAGCCTCAGCAAATGTAGCACAAGTGTCATCAAGCGGACCATTAACCTTGATAGTTGCAGGCTCAGTGTTCTGATTTACTACTGTTGCAAGGCTCTCTGCATACTCCTCCTTAACAGCACCATTCTCGAACAATGATGCGTTATCCTCGGGAGCTGCGTTCTTTGCGAAGTAGAATACGTAAGCTGTACGAGATGTTGCACCATCATTAGCGGCAGCAGTAGCGGTTACGTTATAATTCTTGATAACAGCCTCGCCATCCTCAGCCTCCTCGCTTACTGTAAGCCACTCGGCTGCGGCACCCGTAGCATCGCAAACAACCTTTGCAAAGTTACCCGCAATGAAGCTGCCCATCAAACCGCCATTGATAGCCTCACCATCAAAAGCGTACTCCGACTCAGCGGCAAAGCCCAGCTGCGGAACGAAATCGTTGGCACCAGTGATAGCAACCTTGAACGATGCAATAGCCTGCTCGCCGGCCAAAACCTCGATAGCAGCAGTCTCTGACTCTGCGGGAATCTTGGCAACGTCAGCCTTGATGATGTACTCGGTCTTGCCTGCCTTACCAGCCTCGGCTGCAATCATCCACTCCGGACCTGCAAGTGTATAGTCGAAGTTTGTCTCAACCAATACAGGTGCATAGAATGAGTCAGCGTCATCGTAGTTCTTACGCTCAACGCCCCACGACATTGTAACGGCATCAGCATCGGTCATCGCAGTTGTGTTGTAAGAGTAGAGAGTCTCCTCACCACTCTCAAACGAGCCCCATTTGTTTGTCTTGGGAGCATAAACTGCGACATTACGCTGGGTTGTAGGATAAGTGATTGTTGCAATCACGTGTGACTCGCTGCTCATAGTCAATGTAACCTCGGCTACGGGTGCGTTGTCATACACAACCTCATCAACAACATTAACCTTGATAGTCTGCTTGCCGGCAGTACCTGACAACTTATTTACGGCTGTCTCTCCAGAGAGCAACTGGAAATAGGTGTAGGTATCCTCCGAAATAGAAGCCGACCAATCGTAGTTAGCCTCAAAATCGAGTTCGATAACCTCACCCGGCTCAGCTATCAAGCTAACCGGCTCTGGGAATGTGGGCTTTGGAGCCGGAGTTGGCTCCTCCTCAGAACAAGCGACAAAAGCACTTACGCTGAGAAGCAATCCGCACAACAAAAGAAAATAATTCTTTTTCATAATTTTTTAATTTTAGTTGAACTGTAAATGAATATAAAGTATTTGTTATTTATATTTTGTTTTTCCAAACAATTACATTCCATCCTCGCGTTGCAGGCGGTCGGCCTCCTCATCCGACACCCACTCCAAAATATTATAGAAGTGTCCTACGGTGCCGATATTCTCACCTACCTTCTCGACATAGACATGCATCCACAACTCCACAAAACGCTGGCACGAATTGAAATAGGAGTCATAATATGGGCTATGCTCCGCCAGAATATGATTATCACCCAAAATCCAGCCCAAAACAGAGGCCTCATCACTCAACACCTGATTGCTATCCATCGTAACAAGCGGATGGGCAGGCTCCTCCGGATTGAAGGTGATTGTAACATCGTAACCATCATAGAAAGCATCGTGCAGAATCACGGTATTCTCCTCGGTTGGATGCAACTCGGTCTTAATAAGGCGTTGATAGCTCGCATTATCGCCCGGATAGTTATAAATCAACAGAGAGGTAACCATGCACCAACCCGTAAAGTTATTGATATCGAACGGACAGCTCTTATACATCACCACCTTGGTCATATCGCTACCGGCATAGAGGTCGTTCCACTTCAACTGCTCGGGAATAACCAATCGCAATTTGAAGCCAAGCGAGTCGGTAGGCTCGATATTATCATAGTGTCCCACAATCTCCACATTAGCCGAAAGTTTGCCGGCAGGGATGGTTACACTATTACTTTTAAGGCTGAAATGTTTGCCCTCAATGGCATTGCTTCCCGCATCAACAACCTCAACACCCACCGTACGGTCATAGTCGCAGGCTACGGTAGAGGCGATGGGGACATAGAAAGATGAGCCATCAGCCAACACCATATTTGTCGATAGCGTATCGGCAAACATCATATATTCGGGGCCATCGTATGTGATGTATTTCTCGCTACACGACATCACGCATAGGGACATAGCCACAGATATAAGTGAATAAAATATCTTTTTCATCGTCATTACTTTTTATTTGTTGCTTTCGTTCGGTTGTACCTGCGAGCCCGGAGCCTCAATCTCATGCTGCGGGATGGGCCATACGAACAATGGATTGTCAGCCTTTATCTCCAACGAGCTACCCTCGGGCAATGATGAAGTCTGCGGCGTACGCTTAAAGCCACGACCTCCATTGTAGAGTGTACCCCAACGCTTCAGGTCATTCAGGCGGAAGCCCTCCATATATAGTTCTCGCACGCGTTCATCGGCAATCTGCTGCAAATAATTATCTGCCGTAAGCGACACCGCACCACCCGTCGCATAGCGGCTCTCACGCAGCGTTGTCAAATCCTTTGATGCCAGGCCATAGTTAGGTGATGACTGGCGGCAATAAGCCTCGGCACGAATCAGATACTGTTCTGCCAAGCGGAATGGCTTGGGCATAGAGACGTGGTAGATATACTGATTGAGGAAATCGCCATTACCATAGTACTTCACGAGCAGAGGCCACGAGAGGGCGTGGTCGTATCCTGTCGGGAACTCCACGAAGAAACTATTATAACGCAAATCGGCAGCATCGTAGAGTTGCAATACCCACTGTGCCGGCACAAAATCGGGATAATAGTATGTGTAATCGACATTATAATTAAGGAAGACCTGACCCAAAGCACCGCCATACGATGTGGTAGTGAAACCGACACGCCACAAAATCTCGGTACCCACATCATACTTCCACATATAGTCATAAAACGTCATACCCGATGAATATAACTGCTTGGCCGACGAGAGAGAATAGACCTCTTTCATATCAATCACCTTCGACGAATACTCCACAGCCGTAGTCCAATCCTGCATATTCAGAGCAACTCGTGCACGCAGGGCATAGACAACACCCAGAGTCATATAGGTTGATGAGTGGCCAACATTCTCCTCGGCAAACAACTCTTCAGCCTTATCCAGATCCTCCAACACGAACTCATAAGACTCTTTCAGCGATGCTCTTACAGCCTCCTCCTTTACAGAGTAATGGCGGCGAATAACAACACCCAGCTCATTCTCGGCTGTTGCAGGGTCGTAAGCCTTGCAGTAACATTTCAACAACTCCGAGTAAGCCAAAGCACGAATAGTATGGACCTCGGCAGTGTATTGCTCCAAGGTCTCGATAGTATCATCATCGGTAAGCGATGCCACGACCTTGTCGATGCGTTCCAAATAGAAGTTACAATTGGAGATAACCTGATAAAGCGACGCATAGACCGCCTCAATTTCCGATGTTGTAGGACGTATATCCCACTGCCAGAACGAGCCGTAGGTATTGGTATTTCCCTCAACGGCATAGACCAAATCGGTCTGAATATCGGGCAGAAGCGTCAAGTAACCGCTATACAATGCACTACTCTTAAGCAGTGCATAAATACCCGTTACAAACTGCTCTGCATCATTGAATGTCTGCAAAGCCTCGTCCTCGGGGATGGCAGAACCGGGCAACTTATCCAAGCAGGATGTAATTGTCGCCGCAGCCGCCAGGCTTACAAATAGTATCTTTATATTGCGTAGTATATTCATAGTGCGTTAGAATTTTAAGTCCAGACCGAATGTAAACTGACGAGCCATAGGATATTGTGCCGCATATATGTTGGCACTGCCCTCCGGATCAAGGCCCGAAAAATTAGTAAAGGTCAATAGATTTTGAGCCTGTGCATAGATTCTGATACCACTGAATACGCGAGTCTTTCGCACCAGATTCTGTGGCAACGAGTAGCTCAACATTACATTCTTCAATCGCAAGAATGAAGCATCTTCCAGCAATCGGCTATCAAACTCGGTATATTCGCCGTGGCGAGGGATGTCAGTGACATCACCCGGACTCTTCCATCTGTCGAGCAGACGACGCGACTGGTTATACGATGCGAATCGACCATTCGACTCATCGAAGTAGCGGTCGTTGTTAATCATATAGCGGTCAGCCACCCAGCTGAATTGAGCACTCAACGAAAGGCCCTTCCAGCTCAACGCAGTACCGAAACCGCCCTGCCAGGGAGCAATGTAGCTCTTACCGACCAAGACCTTATCCTCGTCACGCAACTCGTTGGTGATATTACCCTCCTTATCGTACCACAAGGCATCACCATTGGCGGGGTTTACACCTGCATAGCGGTTGATATAGAACTCTCCAAGAGGATGACCGACAACCAGCTTGGTATTGGTATTTGATCGTTCATACTCCTTGACACCGTTATACAACTCTACAATCTCGTTGTGGTTATACGACACATTGGCATTTACCGACCACAGGAAATTTTCGGTAGCGATAAGCGAGGCATTGAGGTTAAGCTCGGCTCCGACATTTACCATCGTACCCACATTATCCCAATAGTAGCCATAGCCCGTTGTTCCATAGGGTGCAGGCACCTCCATAAGCATATCCGAAGTACGCTTGTAGTAGAACTCCAAATCGACATTCAGACGGTTCCAGAAACCTGTGCGGAATGCAACATTCGTAGTCCAGGGCTTCTCCCAGCCGAGATTCTCGTTACCCGGTTGCATAAGAGCCATACCGGCATTGCCCACATAATCGAGGCCGCCACCTACCAAAGACATATGCTCATAGTTGGGGATTGAGGAGTTACCCGACGTACCCGTAGATACGGAGAACTGTGCCGAAGTAAACCAATCGGCTACCGAAGTGAAGAAATCTTCGTTACGCACATCCCACATAAAGCCCAATGACCAGAAAGCCGCCCAGCGACGCGACGCACCGAAACGCGATGAAGCATCGGCACGAGCCGCAGCCTCAAAGAAGTAGCGATTTTTCAAACTATATTCACCACGTGCGAAGAACGACAGGAAGCCATAGTCGGAGTCGGTTGTATCACTCCACGATGTGGCACGCGTACCTGTTGAGATATTTGTCAGCAGGTCATTGTTCTGACCCTCGGTCATAAGGCTGAACGCCTCATAATGGTAATCAACGCCCTCCTGACCCGCCATAACGGTAAATGAATGGTCGCTACCTGCATCAAACTTATAGGTAATCGTGTTCGTTACGGTCAGGTTGTAGCCATCGGTTGAGGAACGCGATGCAGAGCCCTGACCCTGATTGGGTGCATAGCTCGGATACGACACTCCAAAACCTGTTGTATGCGAGTAATCAGCACCAAACTGCGAACGTATCGTAAGGCCCTCGATGGGCGTAAACTCGGCAAAAATAGTCGAGATAAGCTTGTACTTCTTGTAGTGTACGGGGTTATTTTCAAGCCACTCCAACGGGTTCTGGCCATTACCCTTCCACGAGCCATCGGCGATAGAAGCCAACGAGCCGTCCTCGCGATAAGGATTCCAGTATGGCATCATAAAACGTGCTGCCGAGATAGGTGTAACAAGGGTATAAGCACCCTCGTCTGCCTGCTGAATCTTCTGGAAGTTGAGCATCGTGTTACTGCCAATCTTCATCCAATCAGCAGCCTTTCTCTCGAAGTTGGCACGCAATGAATAGCGTTCGAATGTAGAGCCTACGGCTGTACCGTCCTGACTGTAATAACCACCCGACACATAGTAGTTGCTCTTCTCGTCTGCACCCGAAGCCGAGAGCTCATAGCTCTGCAACATAGCCGACGAGTTGAATACAACATCCTGCCAATTGACATCAGTCTTGCTCAACAACGGATAGTTCTGACCCGTAGTCATACCTATCTCCTTCTCGTAGGCGATACGTTCAGCCGTATTCATCAAGTCCCACTTCTTGTCGTTTGCAATCTGCGAGAATCCGAGCTGCATACGATACTCTATATTGGGTCGATCCGATTTACGGCCTCGCTTGGTGGTTATCACGATAACACCATTTGCCGCACGAGCACCATAGATTGATGTTGATGAGGCATCCTTCAATACCGACAAAGACTCGATATCGGCAGGGGCGATAGTATTAAAATCACTCGCCGAGATAGGTACTCCGTCAAGGATATAGAGCGGGGCTGTTCCCGAATTGATAGAGTTCGTACCACGAATGGTCATCGTCGCCGATGCACTTGGTTCTCCCGTATTCGACAATACGGTAAGACCCGCCACCTGACCCTGCAACGCCTGGTCGAAGGCTGCAGTGGGCGTCTTCTCAATCTTCTCGGTCTTGACAGAGGCGACCGAGCCGGCCACAGTACCCTTCTTACGGACACCGTAGGCAATGACCACCACATCGTCAATGTCCTCACTCTCCATCTGCATCTCAACATTGAACACTACCGATTCACTACCCTCCGGCACGGTATATTCCACCGCCTGAAATCCGAGGTACGAGAAGGTCAGCACGCTGCCCTCCACAGCCTCAATCGAGTAGGTTCCGTCGATTTGAGATATCACTCCCTGAAAATTATCGGTAACGACCGTTACACCAATCAGAGGTTCTTTATCCTCGGCTGATGTAATCGTACCGCTTACGGTCACTTTGCTCTTCTGCTGTGCCTGAACCACAGAAGGCGTCGTAATGCAAAACACTACGCACAGACCAATCAATAGATATTTAATAATTCCTCTATACATAACACCGCAAAGGTAACACATTCTCATACAACAGCCAAAAAATGTAACATTTTTATTCGTTTTTTGCCCTTTTACTTTAATTATATGTGAATATTGGAATTTTTATGCAAGTTTGCTGCATATAGCACACACATATATAAACACTCAATAGGTGTGGCATATCAGCAATAAATCAACGTACCATCGATAGGTTGTATGAAAAATTTGGAGAGAAATAAAATCGTGCGTATATTTGCATCGCAGATGGGGGATTAGCTCAGCTGGTTAGAGCGCTTGCATGGCATGCAAGAGGTCATCGGTTCGAATCCGATATTCTCCACAACACTTTCGACAAGCGGTTGCCCAAAGGCGACCGCTTTGTTGTTTTCGCATAAGAGGGAAATTTATTTACCTAATTTATGCGGAAACGGCAAAGAGCTGATGCCAATCGGCATCTTGGCGAAAGTGATTGCAAGGGCCCCGCCGGCAAGGCGAAGGAGAGGGCATGCGGTACGAAGCGGCCAGCGAGTATAGCATGGCCAATCCGATATTCTCCACAACACTTTCGACAAGCGGTTGCCCAAAGGCGACCGCTTTGTTGTTTTCGCATAAGAGGGAAATTTATTTACCTAATTTATGCGGAAACGGCAAAGAGCTGATGCCAATCGGCATCTTGGCGAAAGTGATTACAAGGGCCCCGCCGAGGCGACCGCTTTGTTGTTTTTGCATAAAAGAGATATATGGCACGACAATTGCTTATGATAGTGGCAGAATTATTCCAAAAACATCAGTATTATATGAAAAGAATTCTACTATCACTATCGTTGCTTACACTTTTTTGTGCAACGGGTTGTTCGCAACAGGCGCGTTGGAATCACAAACAGAAAGAGGCTATGCGTGAAGCACTGCGTCAGTATCGCGATATGGTCTATCTTGAAGATCTGACCGAACCGGAGTTTGTAATTTTCACCGATGGTGTCGCCACCGAAATCGAGGAGGTATATCCCGTCTATACGGCATTTATCGAGATGCCCGGCGTGAACGACACGGTGGATATGTTTGTCGTTACGACTATCGTGGATGAGATAAACACCGACGCACACAATATGCGACATCTGTATCCCTACCGTGAGCTGGTAAGTCAAGGCATTTTGCCCGACCGTCTAACCCACAGCGACCAACGAAATTTCTATCGCTGTCTTGCAAAGAAGGTCAATGCAACATTCTCTACAACAGAGCAGTTTATGTCGGCAGTGATTATGGCGGACTCGGCCTCAAATGCACAGATTACGAAGATGCAGCAAGAGTGTGCCGCCGACCTGTTTAACTGGGTTATTGAGATTGACGAAGTTGATATTATCGAGAACTAAAAGTGTTCTTAACCATAAGCAACAACACCTTATTACTTTTTCCTGACAAAGCAGAGGTCGCCATTCATCTAATGAAGGCGACCTCAAATTTTATCTATCAGCACAACCGACCGTTACTTCTGTCGGAAATAGATCTGAATAGGTACTCCCGAAAAATCCCACTGATCGCGAATCTTATTCTCCAAGTAGCGGCGATAAGACTCCTTGATATACTGCGGCAGATTGACAAAGAACGCAAACTGCGGCGTGGGAGTAGGCAACTGCGTAGCGTACTTGATACGGATATATTTACCCTTTGTAGATGCGGGTGGATAATCCTCAATAACGGGAAGGATATAGTCGTTAAGCTCCGATGTAGGGATGCGGCGGCGACGCGAATTATATACGCGGATAGCCTGCTGCAACACCTCCAATATACGCTGCTTGTTGATTACAGAGGTAAAGATGATGGGGATATCATTGAACGGAGCCAACTTCTTCTCCAAGAACTCCTTCCACTCCTTCATCGTATTGCTCTCCTTCTCTATAAGGTCCCACTTATTGACCACGATAACGCAGCCCTTGCGGTTGCGGACAATAAGGTTGTGGATATTCAAGTCCTGCGACTCCAAACCCTGTTGTGCGTCGAGCATCAGGATACATACATCCGAATTCTCAATGGCACGGATAGAACGCATAACAGAGTAGAACTCCAAGTCCTCCATCTCTTTGCCCTTCTTACGCATACCGGCTGTATCGACAAGATAGAAATCCATATCATACTTATTGTAACGCGTATGGATCGAGTCGCGTGTCGTACCGGCAATGCTCGTTACGATGTTACGTTCCTCGCCAAGCAAGGCATTGGTCATTGACGACTTGCCCACATTGGGACGACCCACGATAGTAATGCGTGGCAAATCCTCCAACTCCTCGGCTTTGGTATCCTCCGGCAACTGACGCAAAATCTCGTCCATCAAATCGCCCGTTCCGCTACCCGACATTGAAGATATGCAGAAGATATCGCCCAAGCCCAGCGAGTAGAACTCGTGCGACTGATAGATAAGGTCATAATTATCAACCTTGTTGCAGACTACCAGCACCTTCTTGCCTGAACGACGCAACACATCGGCCATCATCATATCGAGGTCGGTAACACCCGTCTTTACCTCCACCATAAAGAGGATAAGATCGGCCTCCTCGATGGCCAGCATCACCTGACGACGGATATCATCCTCAAAGATATCATCGGTATTTACGGCGTAACCACCTGTATCAATGATTGAAAACTCCTTACCATTCCAATCGGTCTTACCGTAATGACGGTCGCGTGTTGTACCGGCTGTTTCATCCACGATGGCCTGACGATGTCCTACCAAGCGGTTGAAAAGAGTCGATTTACCGACATTCGGGCGACCTACTATTGCTACTAAACTCATATATTATCGTCTCTATAAAATTTTCAGCGAAATTATTTCCGCCGCAAAGATAATATAAATCAAGGAATTCACCAAAGCATTTGCTATTTGATAAAAAATGTGTATATTTGAAAAATATAAATTGCGGAGATTTTGTTTTTTTATGCGTAAAAGCCTGTTTTGTAAGATATTGATTTGTGTGGCTATGATGACGGCCTTTGCTGCGAAGGCAGAGGCTCAAAACAGTTTTTACTACGACATCGCCAACAGCAATCGCAAAAAATCATCAGCCGAGATGGGTATATCGCTTGCAGGTGTCTATATGTTCACCTCGCCCGAATCGCCCGATGTTGTACTGAAACCACGCATCGGCATACGAGGAGCTCTTTCGATGGCGATATGCTGGCAAAAAAAATACGCACTGCAATTTGATTTGGCCTACCTCTACAACAAAGTGGAGGCAAAGCGTGGCGAAACGGAGTATGACGTAAAGGCGGGAACTATGGAAATTCCTGTAATGTTCTCCTATCGAGGCATAGGCCCGCTGCGACTGAACGCAGGATTGGTCTTTTCTGTTGTCGGCACAGGCCGCTACGATTTGGTCTCGGAACGCATTGAGTTTGGCTCGCTGCGACCCTTGATGGGTTATACGGTTGGTGTGGGTGTAAATCTGACACAACATCTACTCATTGAGAGCCGTTTTACCGGTGGGTTCAAAAGCACAATGAACTACTTTGAGGGTGCAGAGTTCTACACACGCAGCAGTTGGCTCACACTCGGTATTGGATATATGTTTTAACAACAAAATATGGCTAACGAAGCAATAAATAAAGAGGTTATAATCGAGGGTGTGGATCCTCGCGAACTATATGGAGCCCAGGAGTGTTTTCTGGAGCAGATGCGGGAGCTTTCGCCCACAGTAAAGATTGTGGCACGAGGCTCGTCGCTGAAAGTCTTGGGTGCAAAACGCGACGTGGAGAGTTTTGAACGCAAGATAGGAGCTTTGGTAGCCTACTATGTAAAGTATGGGCACATCTCCAATGAGGTCGTGTCGCAAGCCTTCTCAACGGGCATCAGCGAGTGTTCGGAGCCGGTCAGCGACAAGGATACTATCGTCTTTGGAAACAATGGCAATATCATCCGTGCACGCACGGTCAATCAGCGTCGTCTGGTGGAGCTCTATAGCAAAAACGACCTTCTCTTTGCCGTAGGTCCGGCAGGTTCGGGCAAGACCTATACGGCTATTGCCCTTGCCGTCAAGGCCCTCAAAGAGAAGGAGGTGAGAAGGGTCATCCTCACTCGTCCTGCGGTTGAGGCGGGTGAAAAGCTGGGATTTCTGCCCGGAGATATGAAGGAGAAGTTAGACCCCTACCTGCAACCACTGTATGATGCACTGAACGATATGATACCGGCAGCAAAATTGCAGAAATATCTTGAAGACGGCACCGTACAGATTGCACCGCTTGCCTATATGCGAGGTCGCACGCTGGATAATGCCTTTGTGATACTGGACGAAGCACAGAATACCACGCGTTCACAGATAAAGATGTTCTTGACGCGTATGGGTCGCAATGCAAAGTTTATCGTCACGGGCGATGTAACGCAGATAGACCTTCCGCGAAAAAGCGATAGCGGACTTACGCAGGCGATGGATACTCTGCGAAATATAACGGGTATAGGAATGGTGGAGTTTGACAAACGCGACATCGTGCGACACCCGTTGGTGAAGTATATCGTTGATGCTTTTGACAAGCGTGCCGCCGCAGAGGAGAAGGCCGAGAAGGTGCGAAAAGAGGAAAGTGAGGAAAAGGATGAAAAGACGGAGAAAGCGGACAAAACACCCGTAGTACGCCTTCGCAAGACAAGAAAAGATGAGTAAATAAATAATAACTTAAAACTGATTGATATGGATAAGAATTTAGCGGCATTGAAGCCCGCACTTGTTTGGAAACACTTTGCAGAGATTGTGAACATTCCACGCCCGTCGGGCAGCGAGGATAAGATTCGCCAGTATTTGGTAGATTTTGCCGTAGCAAAGGGCATTGAGCATAAGGTGGATGAGGCCGGCAATGTATATATGCGTAAGGCTGCGACACCGGGTTATGAGGATCGCAAGGGTATCGTTATTCAGGCTCATATGGATATGGTGCCACAGAAGAACAACGACAAGGAGTTTGACTTTATCAACGACCCCATCGAAGCATATATCGATGGCGAGTGGGTAACAGCAAACGGCACAACTCTCGGTGCAGATAACGGTATCGGTATGGCTGCTATTTTGGCCGTTATGGAGGATGATACAATCGAGCACGGCCCTATCGAGGGTCTTATCACCGCTACCGAAGAGACCGGTATGGATGGTGCTTTCGGCTTGAAGGGCGGTCTTTTGCAGGGCGACATTTTGTTGAACCTCGACTCGGAGACCGAGGGCGAATTGTATGTAGGTTGTGCCGGCGGTATGGATGCCAATATCACACTACCCTACGATGCTGTCGCTGCACCTGCCGGCTATAAGGCTTTGGAGCTTTCGGTAAAGGGTTGCAAGGGCGGCCACTCCGGCATTCAGATTGTATGCCAGCGTGCAAATGCCAACAAACTCCTGTTCCGTGTATTGCGTGCCTTGGCAGCACAGATGGATGTAAAAATCGCATCTGTTGATGGCGGTGGCCTTCGTAACGCCATCCCTCGTGAATCGATTGCTGTTGTTATGGTAAAATCCTCTGATGAGGCCGCAGCAAAGAGCACTGCCGCAGAGTTTGAAAAGATTTTCGTTGCAGAGTACGCAGGTATTGAGGACTCTATTGCAGTAACTGTTACAGATGCAGCCACTCCGGCAACAGTCATTCCCGACGGCGTAGCACAGCGTCTTATGGCTGCCGTTACAGCTTGCCCCGATGGCGTAGAGAAGATGTCAATGGCGATGGAGGGTCTGGTGCAGACTTCAAACAACTTCGCACGCGTCGTATCTGACGGCAAGTGCGTGAAGATGCAGACGCTGATGCGTTCATCTGTTCGTTCCGAGAAGGAGGCCTTGGGTGACGCTATCAAAGCGGTATTTGAGTTGGCAGGTGCCGATGTAGAGCTCTCTGGCAGCTACGATGGCTGGAATCCTAATATGGAGTCGCCCATCTTGAAGGCTATGCTGGCATCTTACGAGGCTCTTTATGGCAAGAAGCCCGCCGTTACGGCTATCCACGCCGGTTTGGAGTGTGGTATCATCGGCTCGAACTATCCCGGCCTTGATATGATATCATTCGGCCCGACTATCTGCTACCCCCACTCACCCGACGAGAAGGTTGAGATTGCATCGGTTGAGAAGTTCTACGACTTCCTGCTCCACACATTGAAGAATGCCCCTAAAAAGTAGTATCGTGCAGCAAAATGTAGATATATCTGAAAAGTGGTTTGTCATCGTAAATCCCGTGGCCGGATTTGGCCGCGGATTGGAGGACCTGCCACTCATAACCAAACTTATACGCGACAACGACATTCCTTACGAGTTGGTCTTTTCGCAACATAAGCATCACGTTACGGAGCTGACCGTATCGGCCATAAATGAGGGCTATCGTCATATTATGGTCATCGGCGGCGACGGCACGATGCACGAGGTTGTGAACGGACTCTTCATTCAGCAGGCGGTCCCATCAAATGAGGTTACAATGGCTGTTGTACCTGTGGGTACGGGTAACGACTGGATAAGAATGTACGGCATACCACGCAAATATTCGGAGGTTATTCGTGCCATACGCGACGGATACACCTTCTTGCAGGATGTGGGCGAGGTACATTACGAGGAGTCTCACTATCAGCAGGTGCGTTATATGGCAAATGTTGCGGGTGTCGGCTTCGACCCCTCGGTGACGAAGATTTACGAGCACGACAAGGCCAAGGGACGCAGAGGCAAGCACCTTTACGCCCTGGGGTGTCTGCGTAGTTATCTGAAATATCGTTCTACGGGCGTGAAGATTTGGATAGACGGAGAGCTTGTTCACAAGAATCTTCTGTTCAGTGCCGCTGTGGGTATATGTAAGTTCAACGGCGGAGGCGTACAACAGTTGCCCGAGGCGGTGGCCGATGATGGTCTGTTCGACATCACACTTATACGCCCATTCCACTGGTGGAACTTACTTTTCCGTATAAACCGATTGTTCAACGGCGATATTTACAGTATCGGCCACGTTCATCACCGTAAAGGAAGCCACATACGCATAGAGTCCACGCCCGACATTATGGTTGAGGTCGATGGCGAGTTGCTCGGTGGCACGCCTCTAGAGTTCAAGATACACCATCGTGCGGTGCGTGTCATCGTAACGAAGGAGTTTCTGGAACAACCCGTGATGGGATAATAAAGTAAGGGTGACTAAAACGATTTTTAGTCACCCTTGCTTTATTCAGTCACTTTCTCTATTATATATTAATAGGTATGCACACTCACACCCTGTGCCGAGGGCAGGAAGTTGATACCATACCAGCACATCTGCAACAGCAGGAACGAGAATAGTATCAAGGCAAAAGCGACATTATAATCCCGTTTGGTAATAGGTCGCAGATGCAGATAGCATAGATACGAGAGCCACGTTGCTGCTGCCCACGTCTCCTTGGGGTCCCATGTCCAATAGTCGCCCCACGCCTCTTTCGCCCACAAAGCACCCATAATCATACCGAGAGTAAGGAATGACCACCCCACCCTCACGAGGTTATCACACATTGCCATCTCCTCGTCGGCAGGCTCGCGTCGCGATGAACGCAGCCACATATATAGTGTAAACACCGCTACCGCACCCAGCAGAGCATAGGCAAACATATAGACAATGACGTGCGGCACAAACCACACACTCTGCAACGCAGGCATCAATGTCTTGTCGTGTATCTCGGGCTTAAAAAGATTGATGCAGATAAAGACAACCGACATCATCGTACTGAATGACAATATCCACTTATATCTCCACCTCGCATAGACCAAAATGCCCGCAATTGATAGGAAGAACGAATACCAGAGTCGTGTTTCGCCCATAGTACGCATAGGAGGCCTGTCCAACGCCATCCACATTTCGACTATAAAAGCGAAGAATATCAACGAGCCAGTAACCGAGAGCCACATAGCTCGCCCCTGACGACGATCACGCCACGCCGTCACAGCACCCGACACCCAAAACAGTGTAGAGGCAATAGCAAACCATATCAACTGCTCCCACATCATAACTGCCCCTCTCTATCCTTACGACGCAAAGAACGCCCTCCTGCCGTTATAAACATCACAACTGCCGAAGCAAGAATCATCCACAAAGCGATATGCACAACGCCATACCAGCCATCACGCACGCACTCCAATACACTCTTCGTACTCCAACGGCCTCGCTGATTATCATAACCCACCTGATAGATTCGCCACGCACCCACTTTCACCGGATGATTGACCTCCACATCGGCATAGCGGATATCCTCATCCGACAGTGCAACCGCGATACGCGAGGTATAACGCTTCGCTTCGGGCGACATCATAACAACACTCTCGCCGCCGGGCAACGCCAATGCCGAGTGAGCAAAAATATGACTGCCACAACTAACCCAACCCTCAACCGAATCGGAGTCGTTATATGCCACAACATAGGCAGCGTGTGTCGCCCCGACGTGCTGCATCTGACGATATTCGCTACCCTGTTCCATACATCCCGCCATAGGCAGATACTCCTTTACACACAGAGTCCAGCCACCAATCTCGCCCACGCTATCAGCCGACGAGAGGTACTCCTTCGACAGGGCATTATTTGATTGATTAAGCAATCGCAACTTGGGAGGATACTCATCGATATTGAAATCTCGCAGCGTTACGACAAAGGGCAATTCATACTCTCGGCCGGTGTCGTCCATCGCCATATAAGTAGGCGTATCGAGATATGCAACAACCCTCACACGCTGTTTATCGCCACTACTGAACATCGCCGCAGCCAACGCCACAAACACCGCCGTATGAGATATTACGGCCGCAATTTTTCGTTGTCGCAACCATCGCCAATCATCTATTGCCGACAAGCCCAACGATGTTACGAAGTTGAGCAGCAACAGATTAAAAGGCCACGACGAGGTCATTCGTGTAAAGCCCAATGCTCCGACAACACCCTCCGCAGAGCCATCCTGTCGGGTAAGACCAAAGACGATAGTCATAACAACCATCGAGGCCAGAGCCACAACCGAAGAGTGCTGACTGCGTAGCCCTCTCGCCCACGACCACTTATCCTCCACAGCATAGCACAACACCAGCAGATAGAGGTAGTTGATTGCAACTATCGCACTCCATGGATAACGCATCCATGCGACGCTGAAATCTCCCACCACCAACTGCAACGCGACTCCCACCACAAAGAGGCAGGCACATCGCAAAACGGGGCTATACCAAGAGGTCTTCAATTATGAATTATGAATTCTCAATTATGAATTTTGAATTTTGAATTATGAATTATATCTATGCCTGCTCCCACTGCTGACGCAAAAGCTCCACAGCTGCCGATACGGTAGCCTCTCTGTCGCCCTTCGTGCCACACTCGAAGCTCACATAGTGGGGATAGTTCATCTCCTTCAAGGCACGCAGGCCATCGATATAGTTATCCTTCTCACCATCCTCACCCGGCATCAGGCGACGACCGCGGCTTGCGACGTGAACATGTTGCAGATACTCCGGTCCTGCTGCCCACAAGGCTGCATAGTCAGAGGTCTCCTCCTGCATATGCCAGAAATCACCCATACACTTCACGCCCTTACTCTCTGCATCGCGGCATATAGCAGCGGCATCGGCCACCTGACGCAGATAGAACGCCTCGCCTCGGTTCAGAGGTTCGAGAATAACCGTTGTATTATGCTTCAACGCATACTCTCCCAACTCATGCAGCTGGGCACACAGGAACTCGCGTGTCTCCATAGTATGAGGACGGCAAGGCTTCTGATGATTGAACGCCGGCACCATAATCACACCCGTAGAGCCCAGCTCGCCCGCAGCGGCGATAATATCACGCATAGTTGCGTCAAACTCGGCCTTCACATCCGCCTCCTCGGCAAGCAGGAAGCCCTTAAAACCGGCACAGATAGCCGACACCTTGATATTACGGCCATTCAACGCCTGCTGCAATTCATTAACGCGGTCGGCGAGTCCGCCACCCCAAGGCTCAAAGCCGACAATGCCGTGCTGCTCCATATAGTCGAGCTTGGCATTCAATCCTTCGCCGGGGGCAATACCCTCCTGAAACGAGAGTTTGAGTTCGGGCGTCTGCTTCTTGGAAGCACAACTACCTAACGACAACGCAGAGGAGGCAACAGCCAAAGAGGCTGCACCCAGAAGTGAGGTCTGTAAAAATTCTTTTCTATTCATATATCCACTCTTTATCCTATCAATATAAGCAAAGGTGCGGCGAAGGACTCTACGCCCCTCCCGCACCCATCGTTATTTGTCATAAAAAACTATTTACCTGGTACGGGAACAGTATATTCCGACATATCGCAGTTGCCCATCTCCAGCTTCTCGGGCATATAATCCAATGCAGACTGGCTGATCTCATCCCACGTTACCGTAGCACCCGTATATGCAGCCTCGCGACCCATAACACCTGCCAAGCAAGAGATTACACACTCCTCGGCCTCGACGTGTGACTCGCCACTGCGGATATGGTTAATCAAATCAACATGCTCCAAAGTATAAGGATTACGCTGCTTGAAGTTTGCCTCCTCGGCCTCGCGGTCAAATTTCCAGATAACATTGCCATCCAAATCCTTAATCTCCTGTGCATAGCTGTTCCAAGAGCCCTTTGTACCCTGAATAGTCTCGCCGACAAGAGTACTTGTACCATCAATCTGACGGCACATACTATGGAAATGAACACCGTTCTCCATCTCGAAATCTACGCTGAACTGGTCGTATTGGTCACCCGTGATACGGCGATGACGAGCACCGCAAGCCGTAGCTTTGACAGGCTTCAAGCCAGAGAACCACAGGAACACATCGATATTGTGAACGTGCTGCTCAACGATATGGTCGCCCGACAACCACTTCCAGTTTACCCAGTCGCGAATCATCCACTCCATATCACTCCAACCGGCTTTACGTTCCTTGTACCACAACATACCCTGATTCCAGCATACATAACCGCCGGTAATCTCACCGATAAGACCCTCCTGAATCTTCTGGAATGCCTCAACATAGGGACGTTCGTGGTGACGCTGTGTACCCGTAACAACACACAAACCCTTCGCCTTGGCCAGCTTGGCAGTAGCCATTACCGAACGATAGCCGGCAGGATCCACAGCGATAGGTTTTTCAAGGAAAGAGTGAACACCCTTCTCGGTTGCATACTTAAAGTGCTGGGGACGGAATACGGGAGGTGTTGTGCAGATGACATAATCTACACCCGAATCGATAACCTGCTTATAAGCATCGAAGCCGACAAAGCAGTTCTCGGCAGGAACATCCTGACCGTGATTATCCTTCAACGACTTACGCAACTCCTCTACTCTCTCGGCAAAGACATCACCCAGAGCCCAAACCTTAATGCCATTAGCGGCCATAAGGCTATCAACAACGGCACCAGAGCCACGACCGCCACAGCCAATGACACCAACCTTCAACTCACGGCCATCGGCCGCAAGGTCTGGAAGATTAGGAATATAGTACTCTCCCGGCTGCTTCAAAGGAGTGTAGGCAGGAGCCTTCGAACACGAAGTAAGGCCTGTTGCCGAGCCTCCAAGAAGAGTGCCGGCTCCCAACAACGCTGTGTATGACAGAAAATCTTTTCTGCTGATTTTGTTATTACTCATAATGTAATAGTGTTTATATTTTTCACTCTAATTTGCTCTCTTTCGTCATCTTACTGCACCGTTACACCCTCCGGCAACTCGCAGACAACACGGAAACCGATACCCTTGATATCGGAATACCACCATATACTCTTCGGGTTCTGCGGGTCGGTACGCAACCACTTGTCATGCTCGGTGTGACGGCGTGCAGCACTACGCAAGGCCGCAGCATCATCGCCATAATAACCGCCTCGGACAACTCTCTCCTCTCCCGTTGCAGGACCCTTCGGGTCGTGTTCGCCATCTTTCAAAAGCGAATAGGCATCAGGCGAATACCAATCCGAACAATACTCCATAACGTTACCCGCCATATTCTTCAAGCCAAAAGCATTTGCCTGCATCTTTTCGGGCTCCTGCGTGCGATTGCGGCTATTGTTGGCATAAACAGCATAGCTGTTGATAACGGTTGTATCGGCACCGAACAGATTATTCCAGAAGCTATCGTTGGTAAAACGCTTGGGACTACCCTCAAAGAAGTAAGGCGTTGATGAGCCTCCTCGTGCGGCATACTCCCACTCTGCCTCTGTCGGCAGACGATACTTCTTGCCCGTCTTCAACGACAACCACTGACAGAAGGTCTCGGCTGCATAGTGAGTCATCGTAATAGCTGGACGGCTACCCATGCCCCAACCCTGATCAGGAAATCCAAAGGGTGGTGTCGGGCCACTCACAGCGTCAATATCCTCACGACTGTTATTTGCGTAGATAACCGACGGCGGAGTACGGCCCTCCGACATCGTTTCGCCATAGAATGCCCAATACTGATCCCAAGTAACCTCAACCTCGCCCATAAAGAACGGCGACACACTCACTCTGCGTTGCGGACCCTCGTCCTCGCCTCTCATAGGCTCACTATCGGGGCTACCCATCAGAAACTCGCCACCCGGAATGGCAATCATACTCAACGATGCCGATGTGCCGGGAATCTTCTCCACGAAGTTTTCAAATTTATCGACCGCTGTCGCCTCGGCATATATCTCGCCCTGCTCTTTTGTCGGCAACGAGGTCATCTGACCGTGCTTATAATTGGGGTTATAGTGACCTGCGTCGAGGTGGCAGCTGATGCACTGCAAATTGAGTTTCTCCTCGTTATCCTCATAGTAGAGGTGAGCCGTGATACCCTCGTCGGTAATGCCTTCGGGGAAGATATTTACATGGCAAGCCTTGCACGATGAATTATAGACAATCTTCTGTGCGTACTCCAACTCGCCCTTGCTCTCCCAGTCAATAGACTCAACATCTTTGGTGATGTATGACCATACATCCTTCATTCCTGTTGATATCTTCGCCTTGACATACTCTACCGAGCCGCGAGGAGGAAGGTGGCAGGCCGAGCAATCGGTAACCACACCACTGCCGTTCATATAGTGCATCGATTTCTTCCAGCTCGCATCCGATTCGGGATGTGCGTGGCACGCCATACACGATTCGTTTGATGATGAATTCACCCAAAACCAGTTGAACGCAATCATCAGCGACAAGCCGAGAACAAAACCTGCCAAAAGCGTAAGAAGAAATATTTTTTTCTTGTTTTTAGACATAATATCAACCTAAACTTCAACCAGATATTCGCCACAAAAAATTCAAGATTTGTCAGCAAACCACGAACATCGGCGTCAAATCACTCCAACCATCAAATATAGCAAGGCTATATTCTTGCCAAAGGTAGTGCTTTTTTTTCGCATAGACAACTGTATAAAAATTTTTTACTGCATATTTTGACGTTTTAGCTCTATAAAAACCACACTCTTTCCGTTCAGCAGAGCCAAACCGTCTGCTCGCAAAAAAAAGATTGCCCGACCGCCAAAGGGCCGAGCAATCTTTTTGATATTGTATGTCCTGCGGATTAATACTCCAACTTGGCCATACGCTGATATGAGTTATAACGCCACTTTGCGTTCTCCTCTGCTGCCTCGAACAACTCCTCGGCCTCTGCGGGGAATGACTTCTGGAGTGAAGTATAGCGTACCTCCTTCATTAAGAAGTCGCGGAACTTCGACCAGTCGGGCTCCTTTGAATCCATAACGAACGGATTCTTGCCCTGCTCCTCCAACTGTGGGTTGTAGTGCCACAAGTGCCAGTAACCGCACTCAACAGCCTGCTTGCCTACGGTCTGCGTACGAGTCATACCGCCCTTGATACCGTGGTTGATACAAGGTGCATACGCGATGATAAGTGATGGACCGGGATATGCCTCTGCCTCCTTCAAGACATTGAAGAGCTGTGCCTGTGAAGCACCGATTGATACCTGTGCCACATATACATAGCCATAGGTCATTGCGATAGCACCCAAATCCTTCTTGCGGATACGCTTACCGCTTGATGCGAACTTCGCAACAGCACCAACGGGAGTTGATTTTGATGACTGACCACCCGTATTAGAGTAAACCTCGGTATCAACTACCAAGATATTCACATCCATACCAGAAGCCAAAACGTGATCCACGCCACCGAAGCCGATATCATAGCCCCAGCCGTCACCACCGATAATCCACTGTGACTTCTTAACGAGCCAATCCTTCATCTCCAGAATCTTCTGGCAGTAGTCGCAACCACAAGCCTCCATCAAAGGCAATAACTTGGCAGTAGCCTCGGCAGAAGCAGCCGATGAACCACGATTCTCAATCCAAGCCTTCATAGCCTCCTTCAACTCGTCAGAGCACTTCTCGCACTCGGCAATTGCCTGCTCCATATACTTCTGGATACGGTCACGCAACTTCTCTACGCCGACATGCATACCCAAACCGAACTCTGCGTTATCCTCAAAGAGTGAGTTGGCCCAAGCAGGGCCCTGACCCTTAGAGTTTGTGCAGTAAGGAGTAGAAGGAGCCGAGCCAGAGTAGATAGATGTACAACCCGTAGCATTGGCAACCATCATCTTATCGCCGAAGAGCTGTGTGATAGTCTTGATATAAGGAGTCTCACCACAACCGGCACAAGCACCAGAGAACTCGAACAAAGGCTGCTCGAACTGCAAGTTCTTAACACTCTTTGTCTTGTCGATTGCATCAGTCTTAACGGTTACACCCTTCAATACGGCATTCCAGTTCTCTGCCTGCGGCATCTGTGACTCCAAAGGTTTCATTACCAAAGCCTTGGTCTTTGAAGGACATACATCCACGCAGTTACCACAACCCGTACAATCGAGTGGCGATACCTGAATACGGAACTTATAAGTCTTGGTCTCACCCAAGCCCTGCTTGAACTCCAAGCCACCCAAAGCGGCAGCCTCCTCCTCCGTAGCGAGGAACGGACGGATAGCAGCGTGCGGGCAGACATAAGAACACTGGTTACACTGGATACAGTTCTCAATCAACCACTCGGGAACATTCACAGCAATACCACGCTTCTCATAAGCAGCAGTACCATTATCCCAAGTACCATCCTCACGGCCATTGAATGCCGATACCGGAAGGTCATCACCCTTCAATGCGTTGATAGGATCGCATACGTTACGAACAAACTCGGGGCGTGACATATCAACAACTGCCTCGGTAGCCTTAACCTCGATTGATGCCCACTCTGCGGGAACCTCAACCTTCTCAACAGCCGAGCCACCGGCATCAACAGCAGCATAGTTCATATTGACGATATCCTCACCCTTCTTGCCGTAAGACTTCAAGATAGCCTTCTTCATCTCCTCAACGGCCTTCTCGAAAGGAATAACCTCGGCAATCTTGAAGAACGCAGACTGCATAATGGTATTGGTACGCGAGCCCAAGCCCAGCTCGGCAGCAATCTTTGTAGCGTTGATGATATAGAAGTTGATGTTATTCTTTGCCAGATAAGCCTTCATGTGGTCGGGCAATGTAGCACAAGTGGTTGCTGCATCGTGAACAGAGTTCAAGAGGAATGAGCCACCCTTCTTCAAACCCTTCAATACATCGTACTTATCAACATACGATGGAACGTGGCAAGCCACAAAATCGGGTGTTGTAACCAAATAAGGTGAACGAATCGGATTGTCACCGAAACGCAAGTGAGAAGAGGTATAACCACCCGACTTCTTTGAGTCGTAAGAGAAGTATGCCTGGCAATACTTGTCGGTTGTACCACCGATAATCTTGATTGAGTTTTTGTTAGCACCCACAGTACCATCAGCACCCAAGCCGAAGAACAAAGCCTCAAAAGTACCAGCCTCGGCAACAGCAACCTCCTCGCCTACGGGCAATGAGAGATTGGTTACATCGTCGTTGATACCGACTGTGAAGTGGTTTTTTGGCTCTGCTGCAAACAGATTCTCGATAACTGCCAAAATCTGTGCAGGAGTAGTATCCTTTGATGAAAGACCATAGCGGCCACCGATAACCATAGGCTGTAACTCCTTGCCGTAGAACATATCCTTAACATCGAGATACAAAGGCTCGCCATTTGCTCCGGGCTCCTTTGTACGGTCCAGAACGCATACACGCTTAACAGATGCAGGCACTACATCGAAGAAGTACTTCTCTGAGAATGGGCGATAGAGGTGTACGGTGATAAGACCCACCTTCTTGCCCTGCTTTGCAAGATAGTCGATAGTCTCCTTGATAGTCTCGGTTACAGAGCCCATAGCCACGATTACATTCTCGGCATCGGCAGCACCATAGTATGTGAAAGGCTTGTAGCAACGGCCTGTAATCTGAGAAATCTTCTCCATAGTCTCGGCAACCATATCGGGAACTGCATCGTAGAACTTGTTAGATGCCTCACGAGTCTGGAAATAGATATCGGGGTTCTGTGCAGTACCGCGAGTCACAGGGTGCTCGGGGTTAAGAGCAGCTGCACGGAATGCCTTCAAAGCATCGCGGTCGAGCAACGATGTAAGTGAAGCATCGTCGATAATCTCCACCTTCTGAATTTCGTGAGATGTACGGAAGCCATCGAAGAAGTGAAGGAACGGAACACGAGCCTTCAACGCTACGATATGAGCTACACCTGCCAAATCCATAACCTCCTGAACAGACGATGTTGCCAACATAGCAAAACCGGTCTGGCGTGTTGCCATAACGTCCTGATGGTCGCCAAAGATTGACAATGACTGTGCAGCCAAAGCACGAGCCGATACGTGGAACACGCCGGGGAGCAACTCACCCGCAATCTTATACATATTGGGCACCATCAAAAGCAGACCCTGTGATGCTGTAAAAGTAGAGGTCAATGCACCACTCTGCAAAGAGCCGTGAACGGCACCGGCAGCACCTGCCTCCGACTGCATCTCGACAACCTTAACGGTCTCACCAAACATATTCTTCTGACCCTGTGCGGCCCACTCGTCCACATACTCGGCCATAGTCGATGAAGGTGTGATAGGATAAATGGCAGCTACCTCCGAAAATTTGTAGGCAATGTGTGCTGCAGCATAGTTACCATCACAAGTAATAAATTTCTTCTCTGACATAACTAACTTTTTTTATTTTGTTTGTATTGTGTTATTTCCTGTCCATAAACGATGCTCGGTCAAACAGATACGACCTTGCATCCCGATTGGAAGATAAAGTATATACTTTATGCAAAGATCCAAATTCGTGCAAAGTTAGCAATTTATTTCAAGATTATTCAATATTTTCTCATTTTTTACTTCTCTCGGCATCTGTTTTTTACCCGCAGAGGCTCTTGGTGGCATATCCGTCCCGTTACACAACCGCAACAAGCAATATTTCCACCGTGCAGCATACGAACGATTCCAAAAAAGTCACTATATTTGCAAACCCTCAACGAGAGGATATTGGTGCAATATGATAACATACACAAAACACATATTAAGCAACGGACTTACGGTTCTGGCCAACAGGGATTGCACATCGCAACTCGCCGCCGTAAACCTGCTTTACAAGGTGGGGGCTCGTAACGAAAAGCCCTCTTGCACGGGGTTGGCACACCTGTTCGAACACCTGATGTTTCGCGGCACTCACAATGTCGCAGACTTTGACACGCCCGTACAGATGGCTTGTGGCGAGAACAACGCCTTTACGAACAATGACTATACCAATTTTTACATAACTCTGCCCACCGACAACATCCAGACCGCACTATGGTTGGAGAGTGACCGTATGCACGGGCTAAACCTATCGGAGAAGGCTATCAGTATCGAGAAAAGAGTTGTAATAGAGGAGTTTAGACAGCGTTACTTAAACCAACCCTACGGCGATATAAACATGTTGTTACGCGAGTTGGTTTACACCACTCACCCCTATCGCTGGGCAACAATCGGGCTCTCGCCCGACCATATCGAGCAGGCCTCCGCAGAGGAGATACGAGCCTTCTATAATCGTTATTACCAGCCCTCAAATGCCATACTCTCGATATCGGGAAACATCGCCGAAGATGAGGTTTTCGCATTGGCAGAAAAGTGGTTTGCTCCAATCTCAAACAACTGCACTCCGCACGATATAATTCCCGCCGAGCCGATACAGACCAAAGCCCGCCGCAAGGAGGTTGAACGCGACGTACCGGCAACGGTTATCATCATAGCTTTTCATATGGGCGACCGTCTTTCTCGCGATTTCTTCCTTGGAGATATGGTCTCCGACCTTTTGGCGGGAGGAGACTCGGCTCGACTATATGAACGCCTGATAAAGAAAAAACGTCTGTTCTCTTCGGTCAATGCTTATATCTCCGGTGATGTCGATTGCGGCACATTCTGCTTTACGGGACAGCTGTTGCCCACCACCACCGAACAACAGGCCGAGGCGGCTCTGTGGGAGGAGATTTCGGAATTGCAGCAAGGCAAGATTTCGGACTACGAGATTGAAAAAGTAAAAAATAAATTTGAGGCAAACACCCTCTTTGGCGAGCTTAACGTGATGAACAAAGCGATGAATCTGGGCTACTACGAGATGATTGGCGACCTGCCACTCATCAACCGCGAGGTGGAGGTATATCGTTCATTGCAACGTAGCGACATAGCCGATTTTGCACAACGCATCTTCCGAGAGGAGAATTCATCCACACTTATTTACAGAGCAAGAAAATGAGACAGCCAGAGATAACAATACCCTCAACAATAAAGGTTCCCGCAGCCGAGAGATTGATTGCCCGGAACGGAACTTCGCTATACGCAATAAAGTGTCCCGAATACAAGGTTGTTCGCATTTCTTTCGTCTTTGAGGCTGGCTCAACACGACAGCAGCACCCCTTCATTGCATCGGCTACAGCCAATATGTTGGCCGAGGGCAGTCAGAATCTGTCAGCACAACAGATAGCCGAGAGATTGGATTACTACGGGTCATATTTTGATATAAACATCGACCGCGACCACGCATACATCACATTCTGCACGCTTTCGAAATTCTTTTCACAGACGGCAGAGATTATCGAGGAGGTGATACTTCGCCCCACATTTCCGCAGGAGGAGACCGCAACATATTGTGCAAAACGCAAGCAGCAACTGACCATCGAACGTCGTAAGGTGGAGCATATAGCACGCGAAAATTTTGCAAAAGCGATGTTCGGAGCAGAGCACCCCTACGGCATATCGTACAGCGAAGAGAGGTATGATGATATCACATCGGAGATGCTATCAGACCACTATCGCCGTTGTTATACAGCCGAAGGTTGTATAGTTGTATGCAGTGGCGACCTGACCGACGATGTTCTGCAACGCGTGTTGTCAATAACCGAGTCGCTGCCACACGCCACCGCTGATAATGAGTTTGTATCTCCTCCCGTACACACTACCCATCAGATGTTCATTCCCCACGACGAGGCTGTTCAGGCATCTATACGAATGGGGCGTATGCTTTTCGGTCGCACACACGAGGAGTTTATCCCTATGCAAGTATTATCAACTATTTTAGGCGGTTATTTCGGCTCGCGTCTGATGCAGAATCTGCGTGAAAGAAACGGCTTCACCTATGGAGTATATTCAGCAATGGTAAACTTCCAGCAAGCAGGTTATCTTGCCCTTGCGACACAGGTCGGATGCGAGGTCAAAGAGGCGGCATTGGAGGAGATTGCCCGCGAGATAGAGACTCTGCGACAAAAGCCCGTATCGCAAGAGGAGTTATCGCTGGTAAAGAATATTATGGCTGGCGAGATGATGCGTATCCTTGACGGGCCGTTCGGCATTGCTGATGTCACAACCGAGAACATACTCTGCGGCTTCGACAACTCACACATTCAGCAAAATCTGGAACGCATACGCCAAACGACACCCGAAGAGTTACAGGCCTTGGCAGAGAAGTACCTTGCTCCCGAAGATTTGGTTACGGTTGTGGTGGGATAAACAAAAAAAAGAGCAAATACATCTTTGCTCTTTTTCTTTATTTATTCTCTGCAACCCAATTGGTTAGTTCCACAAAGTCGGCAACCGACAATTGCTCGGCACGCTGCGTAAAGAAGCGATGCTCCGCCCCACCGAAGTCGCCAAAGACCGACTTCAACGAGTTACGCAGCATCTTGCGACGCTGGCCAAACGAAGCCTTAACAACCTTCACGAAAAGAGCCTCATCACAACCCAGATTCTCCGTTGCATTACGCTTCAGGCGAATGACCGCCGACTTAACCTTTGGGGGCGGATTAAAGACCTTCTCGCCTACCGTAAAGAGGTAATCAATGTCGTACCACGCCTGCAACAAGACACTCAGAATGCCATACTCGCGAGAGCCCGGTGGCTCGGCGATACGCACCGCCACCTCCTTCTGTATCATACCCACACATTCGGGAATGATATCGCGGTTTTCAATAACCTTGAAGAAAATCTGTGACGAGATATTATATGGGAAGTTACCGATAACCCGCAGTGGCGAGCCGAACTTCTCCCTTAAATCCATCTTCAAAAAATCGCCTTCAACAAGGCGAGGTGCAAAATCGGGGTAATGTTCGTGCAGGTACTCCACACTCTCCGAGTCAATCTCGGCTCCCCAAGTAACAATATCATCACGCTGCAACAAAAACTGCGTCAGGACACCCATACCGCAGCCCACCTCCAAGACCGTAGCAGGCTCTGCGGCAGTGCCTCCACTCATCGCATCGCATATCTTTCGTGCGATGTTTAGGTCGGTCAAAAAGTGCTGACCCAACGCTTTTTTTGCTCTAACAAGATTCATTATTTACTTTTTTGCACTGCGAACAAGCCGCAATATCCACTTTGCCCACACCCACAGAAGTAGCGGAGCAACTATCACTACGGCCTTGTGATACTCCCACGCCGCCGCAAAATCAAAATAAGCGACAGAGACCAATGCACGGGTCATACCGCAACCCCAGCAATCGTTCCCTGTCAGATTATGCCACAAACAAACCGTATGTCCCTCGTCGAAAAGCCACTCCCGCGGCAACAGGTAGAGACACAACGGAAGGAGAGCAACCACTATCGCCCTCCAATATCGCAAAAATCTATGCAACTACTACTTATGAGTAATAAGTTTGCCGTCGGCATCACGATATGAGCCGCAGACAATCATTATAAAGTCTATGAGAGCCCATATACCACAACCTCCCAATGTCAAGATCTGCACAATACCGATGGCCGTCTTGCCAACATAGAAGCTGTGAATACCAAGGCCTCCGAGGAAGAAGCTCAACAATACACAAGTGAGCCAATCCTTATCACTCTTGTTAGGATCCACTACAACAGGCTTCGCCAATGTGCATCCACAATGAGGACACGCCACAGCGTTATCCGAAATCTGCTTACCGCACTCTCTGCAATAAATCAATGCCATATCTCTTATATTTTGATGTTTTTTAATTTCCCACCTCGCACAAGAACTTGATTCTCACCAGACGAATCTCCTCCTCTGTATAATCGGCACCCAACTCCTCAATAGCTTCATCCAAAGAGTCACTCTCGGCATCCTCCTTGAAATAGAGGTATATATCCTCGGCCTTATCTTCGTCCATAAACTGATCGATATAGTACGAGATATCGAGTTTTGTTCCCGAATTGACGATAGCCTCAATATCACTCAGCAGCTCATCGAAGTCGAGATTCTTCGCCCTTGCTATATCCTCAAAATCCATCTTACGGTCGATAGACTGTATGATGAAAATCTTGTTGCCGGACTTGTTTGCCACCGACTTCACGACCATATCCTGCGGGCGGACAATATCCTTCTCCTCAACATAGGCCTTGATAAGCTTGATAAACTCCTCGCCAAACTTTGCCGCCTTGCCGGCACCTACACCCGAGATATTCTGCATCTCCTCAATAGTGATAGGATATTGAACCGACATATCCTCCAACGAGGGATCCTGAAAGATGACAAACGGAGGAAGATCGTGTTTCTTGGCCACCTTCTTGCGAAGGTCTTTAAGCATTGCGAAGAGTTCCTCATCGGCAGCTCCACCCTTGCCTGCCTGTGCTGCCATAACATCGTCGTCCTTCTCCTCGGCATCGTAGTCATGGTCGAGAGTAACCGTAACGGGCTTGGGAGAGTCAATGAATTGCAGACCCTTCTCATTGACCGACAACAGACCATAGTTCTCGATGCTCTTATCTATCAAGCCCATAATAAGGCCCTGACGGATGACCGCACCCCAATACTTGGCATCGTGCTCATCTCCCTCGCCGAAGAACTTCAACTTATTATGGCCATAGCTCTTGACCTGTGCCGTAACACGTCCCGTGAGGACTGCCTCCAAATGGTCGGACTTAAACTTATCGCCAATAGCGGCCAAAGTCTCCAATACAAGACGCATATCCTTCTTGGCATCAATCTTCGGACGCGGATTGACGCAGTTATCGCAACAGCCACAATCGTTCTCGGTATACTCCTCGCCAAAATAGTGCAGCAGAGTCTTGCGACGACACATAGAGCTCTCGGCATAAGAGACCGTTTCGAGCAGCAGCAATTTACCAATCTCCTGCTCGGCGACAGGTTTGCCCTGCATAAACTTCTCCAGCTTCTGGATATCCTTATAACTATAAAATGTGAGGCAATGTCCCTCGCCACCATCACGACCGGCACGACCCGTCTCCTGATAATAGCCCTCCAACGATTTGGGGATATCGTAATGGATGACATATCGCACATCGGGCTTATCGATACCCATACCGAACGCGATGGTTGCCACAATGACATCGACCCTCTCCATCAGGAAGTCATCCTGATTGTTGGCTCGCGTCTGTGCATCCATGCCGGCGTGATATGCCAGAGCCTTGATGCCGTTAGCCACCAGAAGTTCGGCAAGTTCCTCCACCTTCTTACGGCTCAAACAATAGATGATACCACTCTTGCCCGTCTTCTGCTTGATAAAGCGGATAATCTCGTGGTCGGCATTATGCTTGGGACGGATTTCGTAGAAGAGGTTGGGGCGATTGAACGATGACTTAAAAACGGCGGCATTTGTCATACCGAGGTTTTTCTGGATATCCATCTGCACCTTGGGCGTTGCCGTTGCCGTAAGAGCAATCAAAGGTGCCTGGCCTATATCGTTTATAATCGGGCGGATACGCCTGTACTCCGGACGGAAGTCGTGACCCCACTCCGAGATACAGTGTGCCTCGTCGATAGCATAGAACGAAATCTTTATCTTGCGAAGGAAAGCAACATTATCCTCCTTGGTCAGCGATTCTGGGGCAAAGTAGAGCAACTTTGTCTTGCCATCCAGCACATCCTGACGAACCTGATTGATAGCAGTCTTGTTAAGTGATGAGTTCAGAAAGTGTGCAATACCCGACTCTGTTGAGAAGGTACGCATAGCATCCACCTGATTTTTCATCAGTGCGATAAGTGGCGAAATAATGATAGCGACACCATCCATCAACAGTGCCGGTAGCTGATAGCACAACGATTTGCCGCCTCCCGTAGGCATCAAGACAAAAGTATCACGTCCATCCAGCAGATTCTGGATGACCGCCTCTTGATTACCCTTGAAGGAGGTAAAACCGAAATACTCCTTTAACTTATCGTGTAAAACGCTGTTATTCTGTCCCATCTTTTCCAAATAATGTTACGCAAATATATCCAAAACGTAGCAAAACAAGATTTTTCATTCAAAGATAAAACTTTTTTTCAAAAAAATAATAACTTTGTAAAAAATTTTTCACTCAATATGCGACTATTTACAAGCGAACTTGTCAAGAAATACAAATCACGCACCGTTGTAAACCACGTATCGGTGGATGTCAAGCAGGGCGAGATTGTAGGTTTGTTGGGCCCTAACGGAGCCGGTAAGACCACTACCTTTTATATGATAGTAGGTCTTATCAAGCCTAACGAAGGTCAGATTTTCCTCGAAAACGACGAGGGAGTGGTTACCGAACTTACAAATATGCCCGTCTATCGTCGTGCCCAGATGGGCGTGGGTTACCTGGCACAGGAGGCATCGGTATTCCGCCGTTTGAGTGTCGAGGACAACATCAAGGCTGTGTTGGAGATGACATCATACAGCAAGGAGTATCAGCGTGACAGAGTGGAGGCTCTTATCGAGGAGTTCCGCTTGCAGAAGGTACGCAAAAGTCTGGGTATTCAGCTCTCGGGAGGTGAACGTCGCCGTACGGAGATTGCCCGTGCCGTTGCCATCAACCCCTCGTTCATTCTGCTTGACGAGCCTTTTGCGGGTGTGGACCCCATCGCCGTCGAGGATATTCAGAGTATCGTAGCAACGCTTAAAAGCAAGAATATCGGTGTAATCATCACCGACCATAATGTAGATGAGACGCTTGCTATTACCGACCGCACATATCTGCTCTATGAGGGTAAGATTTTGAAGACCGGTACAGCCGAAGATCTGGCCAACGACGAGATGGTTCGCCGCGTATATCTCGGCAAGAACTTCGAGTTGCGTCGTCCCAAGAACAACATTTTGGAGGGTCAGGAATAGTTAATATTGATAGGTATATGGACAAATCTATCTCCTTTAACAATATCAGCGGAGTAGTTATTCCTCCAAGTTCAAAGAGCTATGCACAACGTGCCATTGCATTGGCTCTATTGGCGGAGGGACGCACCACGTTGCGTAATATTGAATTCTGCAAGGATACCCGTTCGGCATTGAGTTGTATTGAGGCTCTGGGTGCCCGAGTGACAATCATCGACGAGAGCACTATCGCCATTGACGGAGGACTGAACCCGCAGCTCAACACATTGAAGGTCGGCGAATCGGGTCTGGCGACACGCCTCTTTACCCCTATCGCATCACTCTGCAACAGGCCGATATGTATTCAGGGCGAAGGCACTCTTCTGCATCGTCCTATGGATATGATGATTGAGCCCTTGCGACAGTTGGGTGTAGAGGTGCGTGATGGCGGAGGTTTTCTGCCAATTGAGGTATGCGGACCTATCAGCGGCGGCGACCTCAGGGTGGATGGAAGTATATCATCACAATTCATAACGGGCCTGTTACTGGCTCTGCCGATGGCACAGAAGGATACCACACTGCATGTAATCAATCCGGTATCAATACCATATATTGATATGACGATTGACACTGCACGACGCTTTGGTGTGGAGATTATGCACAACGAAGGCGACTACACCGAGTTTTTTATCGAGGGTCGTCAGCTCTATACGCCCACCGACCTTGCCATAGAGGGCGATTGGAGTGGTGCAGCCACAATGCTCGTAGCGGGTGCTATCGCTGGCGAGGTTACGGTCAAGAACATATCAACCCTGTCGAAGCAGGCTGATACGGCTATATGCCACGCACTGGAACGTGCCGGTGCGGGTATTGTCATCGAGCAGGACTCGGTTACAGCGAGCAAACGCGACTTGCGGGCCTTCGAGTTTGACGCAACAAATGCCCCCGACCTCTTTCCTGCCTTGGCGGCACTTGCGGCAGCAGCCGAGGGCGAAAGCATAATCATAGGTACCGACCGCCTGCGACACAAGGAGAGTGACCGAGCCGAGACCATTCGCCGAGAGTATGAGAAGATGGGTATCGAGGTGGATATCTCGGAGCCCAACACGATGAAGATTCGCGGAGGAGAGATTCAGCCGGCAGAGGTATTCAGCCACGACGACCATCGTATAGCGATGTCGCTGGCTATATCGGCCCTGCGTTGCAATGGAGAGGTGACGATTCAAAATGCGGAGTGTGTAGAGAAGAGCTACCCCACTTTTTTTGAGGATTTGAATTCAATTTTAGTCAGATAAGATATGAACTCTTGGGGTGAGATATTCAGAGTAACGCTGTGGGGCGAATCTCACGGTCAGCAGGTGGGTGTCAGCATTGACGGCGTACCGGCAGGCATTGCACTGTCGGAAGCAGACTTTATGCAGGACCTTGAACGCCGCAAAGCGGGTGCTGCGGGTACTACTCCTCGCAAGGAGAGTGATATGCCACACATCGTGTCGGGCCTTTACAACGGTTACACAACAGGTTCTCCGCTTACCATTGAGTTTCAGAACGAGAATACCCGTTCGGGCGATTACTCTGCACTTGTAGAGCATCCACGCCCATCACACGCCGACCTTGTGGCACGTCAGAAGTGGCAGGGATACAACGACCCGCGTGGCGGAGGTCACTTCTCGGGCCGTATAACTCTCGGCCTCGTGGCAGCAGGCGTTGTAGCGAAGCGTATTCTAGGCGAAAAAACAGAGTTCAGCACCGACATTATCGAGATTGGCGGTTGTCGTGACAAGTCACAATTCAACAATATTATAGAAGAGGCCCGACTCGCACAGGACTCCATTGGCGGCATCGTGGAGTGTCGCGTAAAAGGCATTTCAGCAGGCTTGGGCGAGCCGTTCTTTGACTCTGCGGAGAGTGAGATTGCACATCTGCTCTTCTCGGTACCGGCCGTTAAAGGCGTTGAGTTCGGAGCAGGGTTTGAAGCTGCGAGGATGCGTGGCTCGGAGCATAACGATATGATATGCGACAGCGAGGGTCACACCGCAACAAATAACGCAGGAGGCATCGTCGGAGGCATCACCAATGGCAACGAGATTATCGTGCGTGCAGCCATAAAGCCCACGGCCTCTATTGCAAAGGCGCAGGCGACCTATAACTTCGCAAGCGGTAAGGTAGAGCCTCTTTCAATCAAGGGGCGACACGATGTCTGCATAGCTTTGCGTGCCGCAGTTGTTGTCGAGGCAGCCATTGCCATCGCCCTGGCAGACCTTAAACTTCGTGCATAGGCCTATGCACGCTACCCGAAGAGAGATATTACGTTATATATGCCACAAGATAGAGCATATCTATCCTGTGCAGGAACGTATCAGCATAGCCCGTATGATTGCACCAGAATTGGAGGGTGTAAGTTTTACAAAATATATGATTGAGCCCGACGAGGTCACGACCATTGAGGGGTTAGAGGAAAAGGTCGAGGAGCTGGCACAGGGTCGTCCCGTGCAATATGTGTTGGGGGCGGCCGAATTCTGCGACCTGAAATTCCGCGTAAGGGAGGGAGTATTGATTCCTCGCCCCGAAACAGAGGAGTTGGTTGTATGGGCAGAGAAGTGTGCCGAGCAGTTCACTCATCCTCGCATACTCGATATGTGCACGGGCAGCGGCTGCATCGCTATCACTCTGGCAAATCACATCGCCGGTAGCAGCGTTGTGGGTATTGACCTCTCGGAGGAGGCTCTTGCAATAGCACAGGAGAATAACGATTTGGTTGGTACGGATGTGGAGTTTATCAAGGCCGACGTACTTGGCGATGTGCCACAATTAAGCGGAAGAAGATTCGATATTATAGTATCAAATCCACCATACATACCTCTTTCGGAGAGAGCAGATATGCGTTGCAACGTAACCGACTATGAGCCTGCGATGGCTCTATTCGTGGAGGATGATAATCCGCTGAAATTCTATCGTGCCATAGCCGACAAAGCAAAAACCTGCCTTGCAGATAATGGATTCCTGTTGTTTGAAATTCACGAAAATCTGGCAGAAAAGACTGCCGGGATGTTACGCGAGGAGGGCTTTATCGGCATTGAGATAAGGAGAGACTTTTTAGACAAACCGAGAATGATATGCTGCCAACCAAAAAGAGAGTAACAACGCCCAAGAAGAAGAGTGCTGACGAGGCTCTGTCATCGCTTATGCGACTGTGTGCCCGTGCCGAAAAATCATCGGGCGACGCACTGCGACTGATGACGCGTTGGGGCGTGGAGCCAGCCGATAGACAGAAGGTGTTGCAACGGCTCATCGCCGACCGTTTTATTGACGACAGGCGTTACGCAGCAGCATTCATTCGGGAGAAGATAAATTTGAGCAGTTGGGGCGAGTATAAGATACGCACTACCCTACGCGGCAAAGGCGTAGCGGAGGTGATTATAAACGAATCACTGGCCGAGAGTGAAGGACTAAACAACTCGGAGAGATTGCAGGAGAGGCTGTCACGCAAATTCAGGACTATCAAAGCCGACACGCCCTACGCACTTAAAACAAAACTAATACGCTATGGCCTATCGTTGGGATTTCCGATGGATGCCGTCATAGAGAGTGCAGAACAGGTACTTAAATCACAAAATATTGACACAGAATGCGACACACAAGATACTTTTTAATTACATTTTTTATAATTCTCACCACCATAACCTCGCAGGCTCAATCGCTGGACGCGGAATATTACGACTTCCCGTTACGGAATGTCGCCGGCTATTACTCTTCCAACTTCGGTGAGATGCGTACCAACCATTTTCATTCGGGCATCGACATCAAGACCGATGGCGTGGAAGGCAAGAGCGTCGTCGCGGCAGCCGACGGTTATGTGAGTCGCATTTTCCAGTCGCCTTCGGGATATGGTCTTGCACTATATGTCACACATCCCAACGGCACTACAACCGTATATGGTCACCTGTCACGATTTCGTAAGGATATAGCCGACTATGTTTTTGCGGAACGTCACCGACAGAAGAAGCATCGCATAGACCTGTATTGCACACCCGAACAGTTCCCCGTTAAGCGTGGCGAGGAGATTGCTCTGTCGGGCAACAGCGGCTCGTCGGGCGGCCCGCATCTCCATTTTGAGATTCGCAACGCCGCCACACAAAAGACAATGAACATATTCGCTGCCGGTATATTCTCGCCCAAAGATGATATATCGCCACTGATACAGAAGTTGCACTACATAGAGGTCGATAGCGTATCGGGCGTGCCTCGTCATAGTGCAATCAAATCCTATGGCGTGATCAAGGGAGAAGGCTCGCTTTACCGCTTGAAAGATACTCTACCGCTGGCTGTTGGCCGCAAGGGCTATTTCGTTGTGGAGGTAAGCGACCGTAAGAACGACACATCGAATCGTTATGGCGTATATCACATTACAGCAGAGGTAGATGGAACGCCTTACTTCGAGTATCGCAACGATGGTTTCACGTTTGACATCACACGCTATTGCAATGCGGTATCCTACTACCCATTGCAACGTAGCTCTCGCAACGAAGTGATACGCCTTGCACACGTTCAGGGTGGCATCAAGACCTTCTACCCCACACTCGTCAATCGTGGTGTCATAACCACGCAGGAGGGAGAACGCCGCACGATATGTATAAAAGCTACGGATGATTGTCTTAACACCTCAACATTGGAGTTCAAGATTTTGGGCAAACCCGACGAAGACTCTTTTGTAAGCAAAGAACCAGACTACGACCGCATAGCATACATCGGTAACACCTTCTCTGCGGCGGCCGACGGCATTGTCGGAGTTGAGATTCCAGCCAAAGCACTCTATGAGTCGGTTGAGATTGATATAATGCGTTCCGATTGTGCAATCAAGGCCGACAGCACAATAACAATATTGTCGGAGGCGTACGCCATAGGCAATCGCAACATTCCGCTGCATAAGCCGATGAAGGTGTCGTTTGTATGCCCCGTTGAGCAGTCGTTGAGAGGTCACATCGCAATAGCAGCAGTGAGTGACAAGGGTACGATAAGCTTTCTTGGTGGCTCATTTCAGGGTCATATCATATCGCAAAAGACATCCTCTTTCGGCACATTCTGTGTCGTAGCAGAGAGCACGCCACCCACCATAACACCCAATTTCACAAGTGGAGCAGATTGTCGTGAGAGAAAAAAGATTATCTTTGCACTGAAAGATAATTTTGCAGGCATAGCATCCTATAACGCCACGATAGACGGCAAGTGGGTCGCCATAGATTATCACAAGGGCAAGGCCGCGATAAATCTCGATGATGAGGGCATCACGGGAGGCGTCGAGCATAGCATCACATTCACAACAACCGACTCGTGCGGTAATAAGGCGTCGTGGAGTGGCACTATCGTAAGGTAAACTGCTGAATTTGACAAAGAAATTAAATTACTATACCAAAATGTTACGAAAAATTTTTTACCCGTTGTTTCTGGCGGTGATGTTTGCTCTATCCGCCACAGCAACTGCCTATGCACAGGAACGGACTCCTGTTGATTATGTTAATCCGCTTGTGGGTACGCAATCAACATTCGAGCTCTCTACGGGCAACACCTACCCTGCCATTGCCCGTCCGTGGGGAATGAATTTCTGGACTCCGCAGACCGGCAAGATTGGCGACGGCTGGACCTATATGTACACCGCCACAAAGTTGCGTGGATTCAAGCAGACACACCAGCCCTCGCCATGGATTAACGACTACGGACAGTTCTCGATAATGCCCGTCGTGGGTCGCCCCGAATTTGACCAGGATCGTCGTGCAAGCTGGTTCTCGCACAAGGGCGAGGAGGCAAAGCCTTACTATTATAAGGTATATCTTGCCGATTGGGATGTCGTTACAGAGTTCACACCCACCGACCGTGCTGCAATGTTCCGTTTTACATTTCCCGAAAGTGACAAGTCGTTCGTGGTGATTGACGCCTTCGATGGTGGCTCTTATATCCGCATTGACAAGGAGAATAACCGCATCATAGGTTACACAACCCGCAATTCGGGTGGCGTTCCAGCGAATTTCCGCAATTATTTTGTCGTGGAGTTTGACAAGCCACTTACCTATACCGCAACATTCTGCAATGGCAAATTGGCCGAAGGCGTAGCCGAGCAGCAGAGCCACCACGTTGGCAGTGTCGTTGGCTTTTCAACAAAGAAGGGAGAGCAGGTACACGCACGCGTAGCCTCTTCGTTCATCAGCGAGGAGCAGGCCATACTTAACCTGCGTGAGTTAGGGGATAATAGTTTTGAGCAGGTTGTCGAGGAGGGTCGCAAGGCGTGGAACGACGTTCTGGGACGCATCGAGGTCAGCGGAGGCAATCTCGACCAGATGCGTATGTTCTACTCATCACTCTATCGTGCCACACTCTTCCCATTGAAGCATCACGAGATTGATGCCGAGGGTAACATCGCGCATTACAGCCATCACAACGGCAAAGTTGAGAAGGGTTATTTCTACACCGGAACAGGTTTTTGGGATACATTCCGCAGCCTTTTCCCTCTGCTCAACATCGTCTATCGCGAGGAGAACCGCAAGATGCAGGAGGGCTTTGTCAATGCCTATCGCGAGAGTGGATTCTATCCTGAATGGTCAAGCCCCGGTCATCGCTGGTGTATGATTGGCAACAACTCGGCTTCGGTATTGGCCGATGCGTGGTTGAAGGGCGTGAGGGTCGAGGATGCCGAGACTATGTTTGAGGGTATTCTGGCCGGCACCGAGAAGCATCACCCCTCGGTTCATTCGTCGGGTCGTCTGGGTGCAGATTACTATAACACGCTGGGCTATGTGCCTTATGATGTCGATATAAACGAGAATGTAGCCCGTACTTTGGAGTATGCCTATGACGATTGGTGCATCTGGCGTCTGGCGAAGGCTCTTGGTCGCCCACAGGAGGAGATTGACCGCTTCGCAAAGCGTGCGATGAACTATCGCAATGTATTCGACAAGGAGAGCAGTCTGATGCGTGGTCGCAACAAGGATGGCGAGTTCCAGAAGCCATTCTCTCCGCTGAAATGGGGCGATGCCTTCACCGAGGGCAACAGCTGGCACTACACATGGTCGGTGTTCCACGACCCGCAGGGCCTTATCGACCTTATGGGTGGCGAGGAGAAGTTTACCTCAATGCTCGACTCGGTATTTACCGTTCCGCCTCACTTTGACGACAGCTATTACGGCTTCCCTATTCACGAGATTCGCGAGATGACGGTGATGAATACGGGTAATTATGCTCACGGAAATCAGCCTGTTCAGCACATGATTTACCTCTACAACTATGCTCGCGAGCCGTGGAAGGCTCAATATTGGGTACGCGAGGTGATGAATCGTTTCTATTCGCCCACACCCGACGCCTACTGCGGCGATGAGGATAATGGTCAGACTTCGGCGTGGTATGTATTCTCGGCTTTGGGCTTCTACCCCGTATGCCCCGCCAGCGACGAGTATGTTATGGGTGCCCCACTCTTCAAGCGAGCCGTTCTGCACCTTGAAAATGGCGAGGATTTCGTCATCGAGGCAAAGGATAACAGCGACAGAAATCGCTATATCGAGAGTGCGAAGCTGCACGGCAAGCGTTTCACACGCAACTACATAACCTTTGACGAGGTTATGCGTGGCGGCAAGCTGTCGTTCCGTATGAGTGATACGCCCAACCTCTCACGAGGTACTGCCGACGGCGACCGTCCATATTCGTTCTCTCGCGAGAAATAGCCGACTATAAGACACAACAAAGGCTGCCGATGGGGCAGCCTTTTGTTTTTGTATTGGGGGAAGTCTATCTCTTCGCCTTTATATATTCATCAATGGCTTTGGCGGCCTTACGACCCGCACCCATAGCCAGAATAACCGTAGCCGCACCCGTAACGGCATCGCCACCGGCAAAGATACCCTGACGGGATGTTGCTCCGCTATCCGAAGCCACGATACAGCCTCTGCGGTCGGTATCAAGTCCCGCAGTTGTCTGTTTCAGCAGCGGATTAGGAGATGTTCCCAAGGCCATAATAACCACATCGCACTCCATATCAAACTCCGAGTCGGGCTTCACAACAGGCGAACGACGGCCACTCTCATCGGGCTCGCCAAGTGTCATCTCCACGCAGGTAATACCTCGCACCCAGCCTTTATCATCGCCCAGCACACGCACAGGATTGGTAAGCATTCGGAACACTATACCCTCCTCTTTGGCATGATGTACCTCCTCAACGCGTGCAGGCAGTTCCGCCTCACTACGGCGATAGACAATAATGGCCTCGGCACCAAGACGCTTGGCGGTACGCACAGCGTCCATAGCGACATTACCGCCACCAACAACAACTACACGCTTGCCGACATATATCGGCGTATCGTACTCCTCGTCATAGGCACGCATCAGATTGGCACGCGTCAAAAACTCATTCGCCGAGACTACGCCATTGAGGTTTTCGCCCTCAATACCCATAAAGCGAGGCAGGCCGGCACCCGACCCGATAAATACCGCATCGAAGCCCTCATCCTCCATCAGCGAGTCGATAGTAATCGTGCGGCCGACAACAACATCGGTCTCGAACTTAACGCCCAAATCACGCAACGAAGCAATCTCACGAGCCACAATCTTCTCCTTGGGCAGACGGAATTCGGGAATACCATAAACAAGCACACCGCCCAGCTTATGCAGAGCCTCAAATACTGTAACATCGTATCCCATCTTCGCTAAATCACTCGCACAGGCCAAGCCCGCAGGGCCACTGCCTATGATTGCCACCTTATGACCATTGGCGTCGGCCTTGACCGCCGACTTCCCGCCATTTTCAAGGCTCCAATCGCCAACAAAGCGTTCCAGCTTACCGATAGCTACCGGCTCGCCCTTGATACCCAGAATACAAGAGCCCTCGCACTGTGTCTCCTGCGGACATACGCGACCGCAGATACTTGGCAGTGAGCTATCCTCGGCAATAATAGAGGCTGCCTCTGCGAAGTTGCCCTCATTGACCTTGCCGATAAAGGCAGGGATATTGATATTTACGGGACACGCCGCCACGCAGCGTGGATTCTTGCAATTCAAGCAACGCGAAGCCTCCAAACGAGCCTCCTCGGCATTATATCCGTAGCAGACCTCTTCGAAATTGGTGGCACGCTGGCGAGCATCCTGCTCACGAACGCTGACGCGTGGTATCTTATTTGCCATAACAGTTACATTTATGTTCGTGTCTCTCGTTAGCCTCCGACTCCTGCCTGCGATACATCGCCTGACGACGCATAGCCTCATCGAAATCTACCTTATGGCCATCGAACTCCGGGCCATCAACACAAGTGAAACGGGTTTTACCATCAACACTCACACGACAAGCACCGCACATACCCGTACCATCGACCATAAGAGCATTCAGCGATACGGTCGTCGGCAGAGAGTATTCGCGGGTGGTAAGCGTGACGAACTTCATCATAATCATCGGGCCGATAGCTACGCACTCGTCATATCGTTTGCCCTCCACCTCTACAAGCTCCTTGATTTTAGCCGTAACCATACCCTTGAAGCCACGAGAGCCGTCATCGGTGGCTATATAGAGATTGTCGCACACCTTCGCCATCTCTTCGGTATAGATAAGCAGTGAAGCGGTCTTGGCACCTATGATAACATCAACCTTCGCACCATGCTCGTTGAGCCACTTCGCCTGCGGATAGACAGGAGCCGTGCCTACACCGCCCGCAACAAAGAGGTAATGACGCCTCTGCAACTCCTCGTCCGAGAGATTCACAAACTCCGAAGGGTTACCCAATGGGCCGACAAAATCGGCCAGCGAATCGCCCTCCTCCAACGCACACATCTTGTGGGTTGAGACGCCGATGGTCTGAACAACAATGGTTACAAGGCCGCTTTCCGTATCGTAATCGGCTATTGTAAGCGGCACGCGTTCGCCCTGCTCATCCACACGCACGATGACGAACTGCCCCGGCTTGGCACTACGGGCAACACGAGGAGCCTCAACACGCATCGAGTATATATTCTCGGCCAGCAGTCGTTTCTCTAAAATCTTAAACATATTTTCTAATATATCGTCACATCAATTGCGACACAAATAAATAGACTAAAAACAGATAATAGTACAGCCTAAAATGCCTGTCCCGACATTCCGCCACTACTACCCTTCGGACGGAATTGGCCTTGCGGCCCGGCTTCCTCCCACGGATTACCATGCAAATCTTGCAATGAGCCATCAGACAATCGCTGCAACTCGACAGATCGGCCCGCATCGGCGTCCCAAACCATAATACGAGAGCCATCAGGAGCCGCCACGCCGCTACCAAACGGATTCGACAGAACATTGAGAGTCGTACCGGTCATAATGCTAAGCAAGAAGAACATAGCCACCAAAAAGAGCAAGAACCATATTGCTGCAATGCCGATAAAACCTGCAAGGAGATTTATACCAAACAGAAACATCATATATGGCAGGCGGCGTGCACCGTTATAGGTATAGATATAGGCGTAATAGGTCATCAAAGCGGGCATCAGGAAAATCAACACAGCACCAGCCTTGGGAGCCTCAAAACCGACGATAGCGGCAAGGATACCACAGAGCATCGAATAGATAAGAAATTTTCCGCTATTGGCCACATAATTCTCTTTCGGCCCATCGAGAGCAAGGATTTTATGCTCCCAATAGGGATAACGCCAGATAATCACACCGCCCAAAATACACATTGGGATTGCCACCTTGGCAAGCGATGTATCAAACCACTCGGTAGGGTCGATAGCAAAATTCTCGGGCAGCAGCGCAAACAGGATATGGGCCGCCACACAAATCACAGCACCCCAAACAACCGCCACCGAAGTCGATGATGGGCGTGAAATAGCAATCTGCGGATTGAATTTCGCATCGGGATTGGCTCGATGGTAAGCATTCATATCCGAATATCGGCAAAACAGCGTCCAACCCAAAACCGCGAAGAATAGGATAGAGGTATATGAACACGCATCAAAGCTCCAATAATCCAAACCAAGCAGAAGATAGAACAGTGGCAAGACCACAACCATACGAATAGGCTTCAACCCTTCGAGATTCTTCATCGAGGCTTCGATGGCATCTATCGCACGACTGAGGCGCTGTGTAGCAATCAATACGGGAAGAAGAGCGACAATCGATATAATATAACTATCAGTACCGATAATCTTACCCAACAGAGTATTGATAGCACCGGCAACAAATACCGACATTCCCAACACCAAAAAATTCTTGGTAAAATAATTGTTCATACGCTCCGTATCCTTTTTATGCAAGCGATAAGAGAGCGCAAGAACAGCCACGAAAGCGGCCGCAATCAAAAATACATCAAAATTCCACATTGGTGAAGCCGCAAACATTACCGAACCGGCCAGAAGTCCAACCGTAGCAATCAACGGTGCAAAACCATACAATAATGCCTGTATTATACCCATAACAACAAAAATATATTTATATGTATCTCTATTCTACCACAATGGCCGTTACGCGAACACTCTGCATAGGTCGTACGGGATCGTTTGTTATGATACGCACCCTATCGGTCCATACTCCATAATCGCACTCGGAGCTGTCAAGCGTGAACTTTACCGTAAGGCTCTTTCCTGCTCGGACAACATCTCCCGCCTTCAAACTACACTGCAAGCCCTTACCTGCGTACTCTACGGCTCTAATAATCAAATCACTGCCGCCGTCATTGGTTATCTTCAAACTTTCATCAACGACTACCGACGAGTGTTTTACCTCTGCGAATTTAATATATTTTTTCGGAACTACGGCTATCGGCATTGATATATCGTCACACTCACGGTCAAATTTATCTACGGCTATAACATTAGTGCTGAACAGTGTGCGGGAGGGTTTGCCATCGACCTCTATATCGAGAACATCGTTCAATGTCCCATAGCGAGGGGAGTTCTGCTCCACTTTATATATAATAGTCATCTCGCCCGTCTTTCCAGCCGGCAGCACTTCGGGAATCTCGATTTGCAGCAGGCCACTGCTCTCACGCGGAATAAGTCGAACTCTGACATCTCGCTTCGAGGTGTTCGCCCAGCCAATCTTCGTCTCCACACTCTCGCCACGAGCCACATAGGAGAAGGCGTGGAAATTGGATTCCAGACGCACACCGCCACCCAAGTCAAATGGATATTGCTCCTCGACACTCTTCCTGCGAGGCAAGACATTACCCTCAATCCACAAGCCGACAGGCTCATCAGAGGCCGAGGTGGTGATGTTTATATTCTTCACAAATCGGCCCGGACGGTTCATCGGATCAAAAATAATCTTGAACTCGCCCGACTCTCCCGCAGCAATGGGCTTGCGGGAATATTGAGGAGTAGTACAGCCACACCCCGTACGCACACCGAGAATAACTATCGGCTTTGACGAGTTATTCTTATATATGAAAGTGTGTTCAACCTTACCGCCATCCTCTGCGATGTCGCCAAAATCCCATCTCGGAGCATCAAAATCGAGAGATTGCTGCTGTGCCGACACAAATGTCAGATTCAGCACCGCCGCAACCAAAAGTGTCATTTTCAGATGTATCCCTCTCATACTCGCATACATAGAGTCTTTTTTAACCAAGAAAGCAAAACTCTTTCACAACAAAGATAGAATTTTTTTTCATTTTTTTCATTTTTTTCTTGCACGTTCAAAAAAATGCCCTTATATTTGCACTCGCAAAACGGAAGAGACGTTCTTCGAAAATGCCTGAATAGCTCAGTTGGTTAGAGCACATGACTGTTAATCATGGGGTCCTAGGTTCAAGTCCTTGTTCAGGCGCACACGCGAGGGAGGGAAGTTTTTCCTTTGAGTTGAGAGTTTGGTGTATGTCGCAAGACAAGGCACGAAATGTCAAGACCTCTTGAAAAAAGCAGCAAAAGATTTGCAGAAATAAAAAATTTGCTTACCTTTGCACCGCCCAAGCGATTTTATCGGGAGCATAGCTCAGCTGGTTCAGAGCATCTGCCTTACAAGCAGAGGGTCAGGGGTTCGAATCCCTTTGCTCCCACTAAACATGAAGCGATTGATTTTTCAATCGCTTTTTTGTTTTTCTAATACCCTATTCTATTGAAGAACTCCAAGAGGTGGTTGCCGACACGGAGGTCGTGGTAAATATATGAGCCGTGGTCGGCATTCTCAACTATCAGAACTTCGCCGTCAGGGATACTTTCGCCTATCAATCGGGTGTGCTCCTCGCGGATAAGATCACTATCGCCGGTCATAATCAATGCAGGGATTGTTATTGAAGCCATATCCTCAACACTCATATTCGGCTCAACCATCATCATACGGGTAAGTGGCGAGGGGTCGGGCTGGTTGTGAAACCACTCGGCGAACTCCGGCACCAGAGCATCCTCAACGAAGATATTGGCTCCGCCCGTCGCTATGGCCGACAATGTTCCGGGATACATAACCTCCAACTGCAAAGCCACAATACCGCCATCACTGAATCCAAACACTGCCGGCTTATGCAGCCCCTCCAGCTGGATGAACTGATAGACATCTTCGGCCATATCTTTGTAGTGGTACTCATCAAGAGGCTCATTTGCACCCTGGCCTCGCGAATCTATGGCATAGACCCGATAGCCCGCCTGTGCCAGTTGGCGAGTGGTTGTTTCAAGGTCGTTATGGCTTCCTCCGTTACCGTGCAGCAGGATGACAGGCTTGCCTCGGCCCTCAACCGCATAGAAGAGTTCCACACCATTAACCTTTGCCGTAGAAGTGTAGCTGACATAATCGCCGCACGACACTATCATAGCACTCAACGCCGCAAACAGCGTAATAAATATTCTTTTCATTATAGCATAGTTTTCCACAAAGATACGAATGCAATGCATTTATTCCTATTTTTTTCCTATCTTTGGCACAAAATATTCACTGTTAAACCTAAACAGACATGAAAAAGTTATACTCAATTTTAATCGCAACGATTATGATTTTTAGTTTTTCGACACTGACATCTTGCAACACAGGTGGTACGACAGAGCAGACTGGCGAGAGTGCTCCCTGGATTATCGACCGCTTTGATGATATAAAGGTGTTACGTTATGAGGTTCCCAAGTTTGAGACGTTGCCCCTGCAACAGAAGATACTCATTTACTATCTCTCGGAGGCTGCATTGTGTGGTCGTGACATTCTTTTCGACCAGAACTTCAAATACAACCTCGCCATTCGCCGCACATTGGAGCAGATATACACTACATACGAAGGCGACAAGACCGCTGCCGACTTTGTGGCAATGGAGAAATATCTGAAAAAGATATGGTTTGCTAACGGTATCCACCACCACTACTCTAACGACAAGTTCCGTGCAGAGTTCAGTCGCGAGTGGTTTGAGCAGACTCTGGATAAGTATGTGCAGGAGCTGCCTATCGAGAAGACTCTCTTGTGCGACATCATCTTCAACCCCGACCTGTACTCTTCACGCCTCAATCAGACCGACGGCGTGGATATGGTCACAGAGTCGGCCTGCAACTACTACGAGGGCGTGACAATGAAGGAGGTAGAGGAGTTCTATGCTGCAATGGTGGACCCCAAAGATCCTCACCCCATCTCTTACGGTCTTAACTCGAAGCTGATGAAGGATGCTGATGGCAAGATTGTGGAGAAAGTATGGCACTTGGGCGGCATGTACTCTGATGCTATTCAGCAGATTGTATTCTGGTTGGAGAAGGCTCGTTCGGTAGCCGAGGAGCCACAGAAGAGCATCATTGACGCCTTGATAAACTACTATCGCACAGGCGACCTGCGAGAGTTTGACCGCTACAACGTATTGTGGGTCAGCGACAACTCGTCAAATGTAGATTTTGTAAACGGCTTCATTGAGAACTACGGCGACCCTATGGGCTTCAAGTCGTCGTGGGAGAGTACCGTCAATTTTGTAGATAGTGCCGCATGCCACCGCACAAAGATTATATCGGAGAATGCTCAATGGTTTGAGGATAACTCGCCTATCAACCCATCGTTCCGCAAGAAGGAGGTGAAGGGCGTATCGGCAAAGGTTATCACCGTTGCCATGCTGGGTGGCGACTGCTTCCCTGCAACGCCTATCGGCATCAACCTTCCCAACGCCGACTGGATTCGTAAGGAGTATGGCTCAAAGTCGGTAACCATCGACAACATCACCTACGCCTACGATAAGGCGGCACAGGGTAACGGCTTCAACGAGGAGTTTATGCTCCGCGAGGAGGACCGCACACGCATAAAGGAGTATGGCAAGCTGGGTGACGACCTCCATACCGACCTTCACGAGTGCCTGGGTCACGGCTCTGGTCAGCTGGCTCCGGGTGTAACGGGTGGCGAGTTGAAGTCGTACTCTTCAACATTGGAGGAAGCTCGTGCCGACCTCTTCGCACTTTACTATCTGGGTGACGAGAAGCTGGTTGAGCTGGGTCTTATTCCGTCGCTGGATGTTGCAAAGTCGCAATACGCCACCTATATTATGAATGGTATGATGACGCAGCTCTCACGCATCGAGCCGGGCAAGAATGTCGAGGAGTCACATATGCGTAACCGCAAGCTCATCGCCGAGTGGTGCTACGAGCAGGGCAAGGAGGCAAAGGTTATCGAGTGGGTTGTAGAAAATGGCAAACGCTATATCGTGGTAAATGACTTTGACGCCTTGCGTGAGTTGTTCGGCAAGTTGCTCTACGAAGTGCAGCGTATCAAGTCGGAGGGAGACTATGAGGCTGGCCGTAAGCTGGTTGAGGATTATGCTGTGAAGGTTGATCCCGAACTCCACAAGGAGGTTCTGGAACGCTATGCACAGCTCGGCATTGAGCCTTACAGCGGCTTTGTAAACCCCAGCTACGAACTTGTGGAGAAGGATGGCGAGATTGTAGATGTGAAGATAAACTACAACTACAACTTTGTTGAGCAGATGCTCCGTTACTCAAAGGAGTATTCATTCCTGCCAACGCTGAACTAAACCGCAAACGGATATCAAAACAGCCGCTATGACCCTTCGTAGCGGCTGTTTTTTATATATCACTATACGATTTTGAACGATATAACTTCTTTATTCAAATATTATTCATACCTTTGCCTCAACTTTATAGTGTACTATAAATAAATGAAGACATTTGACAAAGTAAGCGACTTGCAGCAGGCTTTGATGCAGGTTGACAGAGAGAAGATAGGCTTTGTTCCCACTATGGGAGCTTTGCATGCCGGGCACCGTTCGTTGGTTGAGAAGGCACGCCGTGAGTGTGAGGTTGTCGTTGTAAGCGTATTCGTAAACCCCACACAGTTCAATGACAAGAATGACCTTCGCAACTACCCCCGCACACCCGAGGCTGACGCTGCCGTTTTGGAGGCTGCCGGAGCAGACTATGTTTTGATGCCGTCGGTTGAGGAGATATACCCCGAGCCCGACACTCGCGAGTTTGATTTCGGACAGATTGACAAGGTTATGGAGGGTGCAACACGCCCCGGACACTTTAACGGCGTGGCACAGGTGGTAAGCCGTCTGTTTGATATCGTGAAGCCCGCCAAGGCATACTTCGGAGAGAAGGATTTTCAGCAGATTGCCGTCATTAAGGCTATGGTAAAACAGCTGGATATGGATGTGGAGATTGTAGAGTGCCCCATCATTCGTGCCGAGGATGGACTGGCTCTCTCATCTCGCAACACTCTTCTTGACGAGGCTCACCGCAAGGCGGCTCCTGAGATTTATGCTACACTGAAGCAGTGTGCCGACAAAGCCAAGGAGTTATCTCCCGCAGCCCTCACCGAGTGGGTTACCGAGGAGATTGAACGCAGCGGGCTACTGAAAGTGATCTATTTTCAGGCCGTTGATGCCCTCACAATGCAGGAGGTGTCGTCGTGGGAGAATAGTCCCCGCATACAGGGTTGCATAGCCGTACAAGCCGGCCAGATACGTCTTATTGATAACGTAAAAATCAAATAACGATACTATGTTTATCGAGGTACTTAAATCGAAGATTCACCGCGTAAGAGTTACGCAGGCTAACCTGAACTATGTTGGCAGCATCACCATTGACGAGGAGTTAATGGACGCCGCAGGTATGATTGAGGGTGAGAAGGTGCAGATTCTCGACATAAACAATGGTGAACGTCTTGAAACCTACATCATTAAGGGAGAACGCAGTAGCGGCTGTATCTGCCTGAACGGAGCAGCAGCACGCAAGGTGGCGGTAGATGATTTGGTCATCATCGTATCGTACGCCTATATGGATTTTGAGGAGGCGAAGAGCTTCAAACCGAAGGTCATCTTCCCCGATTCAGCAACTAATCATCTTGTGAAGTAATATGGATATCTTCCTGTCGATAGTAGCCATACTTTGTGGCATTTTAGGCATCATAGGCTCGGTGGTACCCGTTATTCCGGGTCCCGCACTGGCATTCTTCGGTATGCTGTGTGCCTCGTGGACCGATTACTCGACAATGGAGTCCCGCACGCTGTGGATTTGGGGCGTAGTGGCTGTTGTTGTCGGTATTATGGACTACTTCCTGCCGGGATATTTCAGCAAGGTGCTGGGTGGTACTCGTGCGGGCATTACGGGAGCCACGATAGGAGTCTTTGTAGGTCTTTTCTTCGGCCCCATCGGCATCATTGCCGGCCCATTCGTAGGTGCGGTCATCGGAGAGCTGCTCAACAACAAGGAGAACCTCGATAAAGCCATCACCGTAGGATTTGGCTCACTCGTTTCGTTTCTGGTAGGCTCCGGCGTGAAGATTATAGTATCGGGATTTATGCTCTACTACATCTGGAAAGATGTATGGCACGCAATGTGGGCGTAAAATGAGGGCGTAAGAGATATGGTGTAAAAACAACAAAGGTCGCAAATAAGTTTGCGACCTTTGTTATTCTCTGCCAAACCTCTACTGCGAAATCTTCACCAACGCTTCGCGGTAGGCGTTCAGGATGCGTGATTTAGCGATAAAACCCAAGTAGTGATTCTCCTTATCGACAACAGGCAGCATCCATGTATGATTCTCCTCGAAGCGAGGCAGGATACTCTGTATCATCTCGTTTTGCAGCACTTTGTAGGGCGGCTGTACCATATAATGCATAATGGAACGGCTCCAATTCTCGGAATTGAACATATCCTCACGCAGGTCGTCCAGCTGCACAACACCCAGCAGATGCTCCTCGTCATCAATAACGGGGAAGATATTGCGGCGTGCCGTAGAGATAATCTTTACAATATCGCCCAACGTTACACCATTCTTGATAGGAATGAAATCAGTCTCCATCAAATCCGACAGACGCAAAAATACAAATGCCGACTGGTCTTTATCGTGCGTAAGCAACGCACCCTGCTGACGCAACTGCTTGGTGTAGATTGAGTCGCTGTCAAGCATATAATCTACCGCAAACGAGATGGCCGCAACAATCATCAGCGGGATGAATAGCCCATAGCCATTTGATAGCTCGGCAATCAAGAATATAGACGTCAGCGGAGCCTTCATCACACCCGCCATAACACCCGCCATACCTACCAGCGTAAACGACACGACCGACACATTCCAGTCGAAGCATACATTGCAGGTAAGGGCTACGATAGCACCCATAAAGGCACCCACAAACAGCGAGGGTGCGAATGTTCCTCCCACACCTCCGGCAGCATTGGTTGTAGCCATCGCTATAACCTTGAAGAACATAATGGCTGTAACGTAGAGGATCGCGAGCCACTCTATATTGCTGAACTTAAAGAATAACGAGTTATTAAACAACTCCGTTACTTTGCCGTGCATCAACGCAGTCATACCCTCATAACCCTCACCATACAGCGGAGGGAAGATGAAAATCAGGACGCCGAGGATAACACCGGCAACGGCCCAGCGTTTATACTGCGAATTGATATCCTTGATGTAGCCTCCGACCTTGGAATTGACCGAGGTAAAGTAATACGACATCAGTCCGCAACACACTCCCAATAAGACGTAGAGAGGTATCTGCTTGATTATAAAAGCGTCAGCTGCATTCAGCGTAACTGCAATGATAGGATCAAAACCACGAAAGACCAACGCCGTAGTTGTCGCTGACACCGAAGCCAGCAGAAGTGGGAAGATAGAGCCGGCAGTGATATCAAGCATCAGAATCTCCAAGACGAAGACCACTCCCGTAATTGGAGCTTTGAAAATTGCAGCAACGGCAGCACCGGCACCACAACAGAGCAACAGCGTAAGCTCCTTATAGTTAAGTTTCGCCAACTTACCCACATTAGAGCCTATGGCTGCACCCGTAAGCACAATAGGAGCCTCCGGTCCGACAGAACCACCAAAACCGATGGTTGTAGCACCTCCGATAATTGACGACCAGCAGTTATGGCGTTTGATGCGAGAATCGGTACGCGACATAGCAAACAGCACACGCGTTACACCCTCCGAAATCTGGTCCTTGACGATATACTTAACGAAGAGTGTCGCCAGAATAATACCAATGGCCGGATATATCAAGTAGAGAATCTGCACCCTATCCACCGGAAACCAAGTGACCAGAGCGGAACGGATACCATACAGCAACATCTCAAAGACACAGGTACCAAGGCCGGCAAGCAGACCAACAACGATAGCCAGTACGGCCATCATCTGCTGATTGCTTAACCGATGGAACTTTTCAAGTATCCACTGCGATACCTGCTCTTTGGTAATCATTTTCATATCAACACAAGCTGAACGTCATCGTAAAACTATTTTGCAGACTTATACATCTCCGACTGCTGACGGATAAGCTCTGTATCCTCAAAATAGTTGATTTTCATTGCACGACGTACCATATCAAGTGTCTCGGCAGCCTCTGCACGAGCCACCTCGCAACCCTTCTTCAAAATCTCGTAAACGCCCTCGATATCCTGCTCATACTCCTTGCGGCGGGCACGGATAGGCTCCAGCATCTCCTGTAAAACTGCGTATAGGAACTTCTTGACCTTTACATCACCCAAGCCACCACGCTGATAGTGAGCCTTCAACTCATCAAGTGAAGCGTAATCGGGCAGATATGCATCAAAGTGCTCCGGGCGAGAGAAGGCGTCAAGGTATGTAAACACACAATTGCCATCGATGCAGCCGGGGTCCTCAACGCGGATATGATTGGGGTCGGTATACATACTCATAACCTTCTTACGCAAATCCTCTGCCGTATCCGACAGGTATATGCAGTTGCCGAGAGATTTAGACATCTTTGCCTTACCATCTGTTCCCGGCAGACGCATACAAGCACAGTTAGAGGGGAGCTTAATCTCCGGCTCAACCAATGTCTCGCCATAAATCGAGTTGAACTTATGCACAATTTCGCGAGTCTGCTCAATCATAGGCTCCTGATCGGCACCGGCGGGAACGGTTGTAGCACGGAACGCTGTAATATCCGAAGCCTGCGAAATTGGATAGGTGTAGAATCCTACGGGGATAGACTTTCCGAACTCACGCATCACAATCTCGGTCTTAACGGTCGGGTTACGTTCCAGACGGGCCACCGTTACGAGGTTCATATAGTAGAATGCCAGCTCGGTAAGCTCCGGTACCATGCTCTGAATAAAGATTGTTGCCTTTGTCGGGTCGATACCACAAGAGAGGTAGTCCAAAGCGACCTCAATGATATTCTGACGCACCTTTTCGGGGTTGTCGGCATTATCGGTAAGTGCCTGGGCATCGGCAATCATAATGAAAATCTTCTCAAACTCGCCAGAGTTCTGCAACTCCACACGCTGACGCAACGAGCCTACATAATGGCCCAAGTGGAGCTTTCCAGTGGGACGGTCACCCGTCAAAATAACTTTTCCCATATCTTTACTAAATTCTTATTGTTTTTCTACTGTTATCGCTATCAGAGTAGTGCTCAATCACAACAAAAACGAGCACTCCATCCTCGAAAATAAACACAAAAGTAAGAAATATTAACCACCCAACCAAAAAAGTTTGATGCTATAATTTTTTTTTATACTTTTGTAAAGAGTATTGCGAGTGTGATTATCGACATATTATCACGCCACGATACGCTGTTTTACACTGAAACAAAACAGTAACAAAGATATATTGCCATGACAATCATTCAATTACAGTACCTTATCGAAGTCGCTAACTGCGGCAGCTTCTCGGCCGCCTCGGAGCATTGCTTCGTAACGCAGCCCTCACTCTCTATGCAGATTAAAGCCTTGGAGGAAGAACTCGGCGTGATACTTCTTGACCGTTCAAAGAAGCCTGTTATTCCAACCGAGGCAGGTGCCGTTGTAATTGCACAGGCACAGGAGACATTGAAAGCCTATAACTCTATCCGCGAATCAGTCGCAGAGTTAAAAGGTGAGACAGCCGGCAAATTGCGTCTGGGTGTCATCCCGACCATTGCTCCCTACCTCTTGCATAAGTTTATCCCGGACTTCGTAAAACGCTATCCACGAGTAGAGTTAGAGATTCGCGAAATGGTTACAGCAGACATCATCGAGGCTCTCAAACGCGACAAGATAGATGCAGCTCTCGTGGCGAGTGGAACTTGCGGCGAAGGCATATTGGAAAGGGATCTTTTCAGCGACCATTTCTACGCCTATGTTTCGCCTTCCAACCCCCTATACGAACGATCAAATATCCGCATTGAGGATATCGACCTGAAAGATTTGATTCTGTTGAGTCCGGGCAACTGTATGCGTGACCAGATTATTGAACTGTGTCAGGCACGAAGAGAGATGCCGTCGCATTACTACTTTGAGTCGGGCTCGCTGGATACACTGATGCGTATTGTGAATTGTACGTCGAGTATGACAATCATACCCGAGATGGCTTTGGAGTATGTGCCGGCCGACCGCAAGTCGCAGATCAAGACACTTGCCAAAGGTGCTACATCACGCCGTATTGCCATAGCTATACGCCGTACATACGTTAAGAACTCCATAATCAATGCGTTGGAACATACCATCATCGAGAAGGTTGGCAACCTGCAAAAGTTTATGCACTGATAGTTAGGTTTGATAATCAAATATGCTATTTTCGGTCCTAAAAAGGCACGTTAAATTACGAGTTTTTACAAAATAGAGACTCGTAATTTTGCGTTTTACAGGCGTTGGTTACACAAAGCAGAAAAGCGAGTCATTTTTATTTCGCATTCTCACAAAAAAGTAGTATATTTGCAAAGTTATATGTATATGCAAGAATATGGAAAAATTAATTGAAACAATAGTAGGTGCTATTCAGGACAAAAAAGGTAAGGATATTGTATCATTGGATCTATCAGGCTTCGACGGAGCCATCTGCTCTCATTTTGTGGTCTGCAATGCCGACTCTACGGCTCAGGTGGCAGCCATAGCCGATGGTATCGAGCAGGAGATGCTGGAGAAATTGGGTGAGAAGGTTTGGCGTATCGAGGGTCAGCAAAATGCCTTCTGGATTGCTATGGACTATCTCGACGTTGTAGTTCACATCTTCCAGACCGAGCTTCGTGATTTCTACCGCTTAGAGGAGTTGTGGGCAGATGCACCAATAAAGAAATACGAGTACGAGTTATAGTCGCAGTTCTATAACTCATTATATACCCTTTGACAAAACGCAGAACAGAAGTTTTATCTCTGCTAAAATATGGCAAAAAAACAACAGAATAAGAAAAAACAGCCTCAGACCATAATGTTCAGATTCAATTTTATGTGGGTCTGGGGTATCATCATACTCTCCATAATCGGATACTCACTATTCGGCAAGGAGAATGCTGCTCCATTGAAGAGCAACACGAACGACATCACAAGACTCATCAGTCAGGGTGATGTAGAACGCATCGTAGTCATTAACAAGAGTGACGCCAAGGTCTATCTTACCGACGAGGCTATAGAACGACATAACAAAGAGGCTGAAACATCAAAAGCAGCTCCACTGCCAAAAGAGGGTGAGCAGTATTTCTTCACTATCGGCTCTGTTGAGTTGTTGGACCAAGCCGTGAAAGACGCTGTGGCTGAATCAGAGGTTGAGAATAACCCCGTCAGCATCGAGTATTTGGAGAAACGCAGTCGCTGGGACAATTTTCTGATAAATATCCTGCCCTGGATATTCATCATTGCTGTCTGGATCTTCATCTTCCGAGGAATGGCTCGTGGCGGTGGCGGCGGTGGCAATATTATGAATGTCGGCAAGGCCCGTGCACAGGTCTTCGACAAGGATAACCCCGACAAGCGTGTAACATTCAAGGATGTTGCAGGTCTGGAGGAGGCCAAGGTCGAGATTATGGAGATTGTCGATTTTCTTCGCAAGGCCGATAAGTATCGTGAGCTGGGAGCCAAGATTCCCAAGGGTGCTCTGCTTGTAGGCCCTCCGGGAACGGGTAAGACCCTATTGGCGAAGGCTGTTGCAGGCGAGGCGAATGTGCCTTTCCTCTCAATTTCGGGTTCTGACTTCGTTGAGATGTTTGTCGGCGTGGGTGCTTCGCGTGTTCGCGACCTCTTCGACCAGGCCAAGCAGAAGGCTCCGTGCATCGTCTTTATTGACGAGATTGATGCCATAGGTCGTGCAAGAGGCAAGAATGCAGGCTTCTCGGGAAATGACGAGAGAGAGAATACTCTCAATCAGCTTTTGACCGAGATGGATGGCTTCCAGACCAATACGGGCGTTATTGTTCTGGCCGCAACCAACCGTGTCGATATTCTTGACAAGGCGTTGATGCGAGCAGGCCGTTTTGACCGTCAGATAGATGTGGGATTGCCCGACGCAAAGGAACGTGAGGCTATATTCAACGTGCATCTGCGTCACATCAAACTGGACGATACGATTGATCGCCAGTTCCTCGCCAAGCAGACCCCCGGTTTCTCTGGTGCCGATATTGCGAATGTCTGCAACGAGGCGGCTTTGATTGCTGCCCGTAACGATAAGAAGTCTGTAACGAAGGAGGACTTCATCGCGGCCATCGACCGTATAATTGGAGGCTTGGAGAAGCGAAACAAGAATATCTCTCCTGCCGAACGCCGTGCGACGGCCATTCACGAGGCGGGACACGCTACGGTTATGTGGATGCTCAAAGAGTGTGACCCTGTATTGAAGGTTACAATCATACCGCGAGGCAAGAGTCTTGGTGCGACGTGGGCTGTTCCCGAGGAGGAGAGAGTACACATCACCAACAACACCCTCTCGGAGCAGTTGTCAGGCCTTTTGGGTGGTCGTATTGCCGAGGAGGTAAATTATGGCACACTCGGAGCAGGTGCATTAAGCGATCTGGAACGTGCTACGAAGATGACTTATGCTATGGTTGCGTATTATGGTATGAGCAAGAAGATTGGCCCTATCAGCTTCTACGACTCTACCGGAGCTCGCGACACCTTTACCAAGCCGTATGGCGAGCAGACAGCCAACGAGATAGATGCCGAGGTGCGTCGTATTTTGGATGAGGCTTATACTCGTGCCCGTGATATCATTGAGGCCAACAACGATAAGATTAATGCTATTGCCGATATGCTTTTGGATAAGGAGACTATCTATTCCGAGGATATCGAGAGCATCCTGGGTAAGTCGGCACAGGCACAGGCACAGGCGAAAGTCGAGCAGCCAAAGTCGGAGGGTGCGACAATATCGCCTTCGAAGGTTGCAGAGCCGGATGTTGTTATAACAGAAGAGGAATAAACAGCTCAAACAGAGTGAATATGAGTGATAAATTGAAGAATTTTCTGGTGCGAACTGCGAGTGGAGCCGTTCTGCTTGCCGTAGTGCTCGGGGCCATACTTTGGTCGAAGTGGAGCTTCGGAGTGTTGATGCTAGCCATCATCATTGGTGGTCTGCGTGAGTTCTACCGTCTGGCTTCCAAGGCCGGTTATCAGCCACAGAAGTGGATGGGTTATGCAGCGGGAACCATAATCTTTGTTATCGCCTTCGGTTGTATGCTGTTTATGATTAGTGACAGTGCAGCGAGTGATAAGATGTTGCTTCTGACGATGATTCTCGCACTCTACATTATGCTGCTCCTGCCTATGATGTTTGTCTGCGAGCTCTATCGCAAGAGTGCGACACCCATCGCAAACATAGGCTCAACGCTTATGGGTCTTGTATATATTGCAGCCCCGATGTCGTTGTTCCTCTTTATCCCTATCCTGCTGGGCGAGGGCGAGTGGAATCCGCTGGCGGCATTGTTCTACATATTTATCATCTGGGCAAACGATGTATTCGCCTACCTCTTCGGCATCACACTGGGCAAGCACCGCCTGTTTGAACGTATCTCACCCAAGAAGTCGTGGGAGGGATTTGTCGGTGGTCTGCTCGGAGCAATGGCTATGGGATATGTTGCATCGGTCGTTATGGGCGGCAATCCCATCGAATGGATAGGCCTGGCCTTGATAGCTGCCATTTCGGGAGTATTCGGCGACCTTGTGGAGTCACTCTTCAAGCGTTCGGTAGATGTCAAAGACTCGGGACATATCCTTCCCGGACATGGAGGATGGCTCGACCGCTTCGATGCACTTATTCTGTCGGTACCGTTCGTATTCCTGTACCTGATATTGTTTGCCATTGCAAAATAATTTGATAACCTAAACACTTAAAGATATGAAAATCAACAAAGAGGGATACCGAATAATAGCCGTTTCGGGCTTGATATGTCTTGTTTTGTGGGCGTTGATATATCATCTGCTGCAAAACCACATCAACGGTGCTTTGCTCGTTGTCAGCACGGTTATCCTCATAGCCTTTTGGTTCTTTATCGTTGCCTTCTTCCGTGAGCCACGCCGCGTGAAGATTCACGATAACGACCTTGTATTCTCGCCCTGCGACGGACGAGTTGTCGTGACGGAGGTGGTCTACGAGGATGAGTATCTGAAAAAGGAGATGCTCCAGATCTCAATCTTTATGTCGATAACCAATATCCATATGAACTGGATGCCCGTAGCCGGCGAGGTGGAGTATTACAAGTATCACCCCGGCCGCTTCCTGATTGCGTGGCACCCCAAGTCATCAACCGAGAATGAACGCACGACATCGGTTGTGAAGATGAATAACGGCGAGCATGTTCTCTTCCGTCAGGTAGCAGGTCTTATCGCCCGCCGTATCGTGTCGTATATCAAGGTTGGAGATAAAGTAGGCCAAAATGATGTATTCGGTTTTATCAAGTTTGGCTCACGTATTGACGTGTTGGTTCCAAAGGATAGCGAGCTGTTGGTGGAGATTGGCGACCCCGTAGTCGGCTCGCAGACACCGATTGTAAGACTTCGCAAGTAACAATTAACAGACTTCAATATGACCATTACTCCGCAAAATATACTGCGTTTTATCGTAGGCACAGTCATCGCTGCTGTCATACTGTTTTTGGTATGGTATTTCAGTTCTGTGGTCATATATATATTGGTTGCGGCTGTTCTGGCGATTATGGGCCGACCATTGGTTGGCTGGTTACTGAAACTCCACATCAAGGAACGCCACCTGCCCCGTTGGGCTGCTGCGGCAATCACGCTGGTCGTGATACTGGTAGCCTTCACAGCTATCTTCTCGCTGTTCATTCCGCTTATCTTCAACAAGATAAACGAGTTTGCACAACTTGACTTTGCTACGGTGCTGTCCTCTATTCAGGAGCCATTGGCTCACGCACAGGCCTATCTGCAGCGTATGTTTGCACTGCCCGAGACCGAGTTCTCGTTGCGTGAGACGCTGGTATCCACACTCAAAGAGTTTGTCAATTACAGCACCATCAACAGCACATTCACATCTATCGTGAATATTGCTCTTTCGACACTTATTGCCGTATTCTCGATATCGTTTATCACATTCTTCTTCCTCAAGGAAGACGGTCTGTTCTACTCGATGGTTACGGCGATGTTCCCCGACCGCTTGCAGCAGAATGTAACGCACGCACTGGACTCTATCACGGTGTTGCTGTCGCGTTATTTTACGGGTCTTATCACCGAGAGCCTTATCCTTATGGTGGTTATCTCGACGGTGATGATTCTCTTTGGTATGCACACCGATAATGCTCTGCTCATAGGACTGATTATGGGCGTGATGAATGTCATCCCCTATGCAGGACCTTTGATGGGCGGTATCGTATCGGTATTTATAGGCATTGTCACTCCTATCGAGGGCTATACGGTTATGCACACGGTGACGATTATCATCTGCTCGCTGTTCTGCATCAAGGGCTTTGACGATTTCGTGTTGCAGCCAACAATCTACTCCGAACGCGTGAAGGCTCATCCGTTGGAGATATTTCTGGTTATTCTTGTGGCCGGATATATGGCCGGCATCCTGGGTATGCTTCTCGCGATACCCTCTTATACGGTATTGCGTGTGCTGGCCAAGGAGTTCTTCTCGGAGTTCTCACTCGTCAAGAAACTCACTCAAAACATCTAACGTTATAGTATTTAAGGTATAATGGTTATCAGAGGCGAGGTTATACGCGGAGCACAGTTAGGCCGCAAGATAGGATTCCCGACGGCAAATATCGATGCCCAGGGCCTGACCGAAATCGAGAACGGCGTCTATGCCTCGGAGGTGAAGTATGACGGCTGTCGCTATGCGGCAATGTCAAATATTGGTATGCGTCCCTCGGTCGATGGCACGACACGCCTGCTGGAAACACACCTTTTTGATTTTGAGGGCGACCTCTACGGCAAGCAGATAGAGGTTCGTCTGGTGCGTAAGATACGCGATGAGAGGCGTTTTGCATCGATTGACGAACTGCGAGCCCAACTCCAGCGTGATGCCGAGGAGTGCCAAAAAGAGCAAGAATAAGAGTCTTGCTCTTTTTTTACGGAATTATATAATTCTCTTCGGATTTATCCATTTTAGAATTGTTGTTTTAGGGAGGTTAAAGAGTTTAAGGAGATTAAGGAATTCCCTAATTTCTCTATATTCTCTATATTCCCTAAGCACGGCAGTTAAGATAAAAAAATCCCGAGCCTTTCATGGTTCGGGATTTTTCGTATATGCCTTGCAAAATTACCTCTTCGACTTGGCCTGCTGACGCTGCAATTCCTCCTGCTGACGCATCAGCTCCTCGTAGCGAAGCTGGAACTTTGACTTCTTCTTATTCTTCTGCTTTGATGCGTTGCGTGCCATTATAGAACGAATCTTGTCATCATCTACAAAGCGACGTATAGCGAACATAATAATCATAGTCAGAATCTGCGACAAGAGATAGTAGTAGCACAATCCTGATGCGTAGTCATTAAACCAGACGAGCATCATTATCGGCATCATATATACCATCATAAACTTCATACCTGCCATACCGGGCTGATTTGACGCACCCTGCTGCTGGTAGGTAAAGTATGAGAAGCCCATCATCGTAAAGCACATCAGCAAGCAGAACAGGCTGACGTGGTCGCCATACCAAGGTATATTGAATGGCAAGTTCAGGATGCTGTCGTAAGACGACAAATCATCGGCCCACAGGAACGACTGGCCACGCAACTCGATACTTGACGGGAAGAAGCGGAACAGAGCCCACAACAGCGGCAGCTGAATAAGCATAGGCAAGCAGCCGCCCATAGGATTGATGCCTGCCTTCTTGTAGAGGTCCATCATAGCCTGCTGCTTCTTCATAGCGTCCTCCTGACGGGGATACTTCTCATTCAAAGCGTCCAGCTCGGGCTTGATGACACGCATCTTCGCCGTAGAGAGGTAGCTCTTATAGGTAAGCGGCAGAATGAGCATCTTAACCAGAACGGTAAGGATAAGGATAATCAGACCGAAGCTGCCGATATACTTCTGCAAGAAGTCCATAACGGGGATAACGATGTAGCGGTTGAACCAGCCTACGAGCCATCCTCCCAGCGGGATAAGGCGTTCCATGGCAATCTTCTCGCCATCCTTGCCACGCACCTTCGACAACACGGCATATTTATTAGGGCCGCAATAGATTGAGAAGGCGTAATCGGTAACCTGTGGGTTGTATGCCACGCCCACGCGTGCGGTATAGGTCTTGATGAAGCCAGAGCCCGCAGGAGCTGTAACGAAGCCCATATCGGCGTATGAGAAGTTTTTGTGTGCGATGAATATCTCCGAGAAGAACTGCTGCTTGAAGGCAATCCAATTAACCTCACTCTGCACATCCTTCGACTTATTCTCCTCACTCATACCCAAATCCTCGACATCATCCTCGTCGGGGAAACGATACGACAATGTGGTGTACAGGTTCTCGTTCTTAAAGCCCTTCTCGTTCTGGTAGGTCTTGGTAATCCACTCCATACCGAGAGTTGATTGCGACGCCATAATGGGTGAGAGATTCTCCAACTTAATATTAAAGTCGAGCATATAATCTCTTGCAGGGCTCTTCTCATCATAAAGCACATACTCATAGCGAAGGAATGCACCGGCACTCACCTCCAAGCTCATAACAAGACGCTGGAAGCCCTCGCCCTTCTCGATGCCCGACGATGTGAAGACATACTCCGAAGTATTAACCTGAATATTCTTCAAGTCCTTCTTGATATAGAACTCCATATCGAACATCGCAGTCTCGGGGTCGTAAAGGACAACCGGCTCCTTCTCCTCGCCCTTCGGTGCATACTTCGCATACTCCGACAGCGTTACCTTCGACATCATACCACCGCGTGTGGTGAAATCTACGGTCAGGTAGTCGTTGCTCATCGTGAAAGACTGAGCCTCAACACTGCGTGCTGCAACCAGATACTCGCCGAACATCTCGGTCTGACGCTGCTCTTCGATAAGCTCCAGCTGCTCCTTCGACAATGTGTCGGCTGCGGCCTGCATCGCTGCCTGCTCGGCAGCTGCCTGTGCCTCTACGGCAGCCTGCTCAATCTGGGCTTTCTGTAATAACTCCTGATATTCAGCTTGTTGTTTGGAGTTATACATTACATAGCCAATAAAAATGGCCGCCATAAGTACAACTCCGATAATCGTTTTCTTATCCATTTCCGTTAATTAAAATTCAACTACTCTGTTTTCGCTTCGGCTGCGTGTGCCGCCTGATACTTCAATGCTGCATCAACAAATGCCACGAACAACGGAGCCGGTGTTGCTACCGTACTCTTATATTCGGGATTGTACTGTACGCAGACATACCACGGATGATTCTTCAACTCCAATACCTCAGCGAGGCCCGTCTCGGGATTCACACCCGTTACAACCATACCGGCATCCTCAAACTGCTGCTGATAGGCCGCATTGAACTCGTAACGATGACGATGACGTTCCACAATCTGCTCCTTGCCATAAGCCTCATAGGCCTTTGAGCCCTTCTGCAATAGGCACTCATAGCCACCCAGACGCATCGTACCACCCTTCTCCGAAACCTTCTTCTTATCCTCCATAAGGTCGATGACAGGATTCTTGGTCTTGGCGTCCAAATCCTTTGAGTGTGCGTTCTGCATACCCAGCACATTGCGTGCAAACTCCACAACGGCCGCCTGCAAGCCCAGACCTACACCGAAGAGAGGGATATTATTCTCGCGGGCGAAGCGTGCCGCCACCATCTTGCCATCAAAGCCACGAGTACCAGAGCCGGGGGCAATGAAGATGCCCGACACAGAGCCAAGCCTCTCGGCTACGCTGTCCGCAGTGACCTCCTCGGCAGCGACATAGGTAACCTTAACCTTGCTGTGGTTAATGGCTCCGGCGTGAATGAACGACTCGTTGATAGACTTATATGCATCGGGCAACTCGGTATATTTACCAACCAAAGCGACCTCAACCTTATACTTCGGGTTCTTGATCTTATCGACAAACTCACTCCACGATTTAAGGTTTGGCTCCTCCGCATTGTTGATGCCCAGCTTACGCAGAATAACATCGTCCAGCTTCTGGTCGTGCATACGCAATGGTACCTCATAGATTGTCGGAACATCAATAGACTCTACAACGGCATCGGGAGTAACGTTGCAGAACAGAGCCACCTTGCGGCGAACATCCTCCGCCAGGCTGTGCTCGGCACGCAACACCAGCACATCGGGCTGCACACCCTCCGACTGCAACTCCTTGACAGAGTGCTGTGTCGGCTTGGTCTTCATCTCGCAAGCTGCGGCCATATAAGGTACCCACGCCAAGTGAATGAGCAATGAGTTTTGATAGCCCAGCTCGTTTCTCAACTGACGAACAGACTCGATATAGGGCAACGACTCGATATCGCCTACCGTACCACCAATCTCCGAGATGATAACATCATACTTTTTGGTTGCTCCAAGCAACTGAATACGACGCTTAATCTCGTCAGTGATGTGAGGAATAACCTGAACTGTCTTACCGAGATAGTCTCCGCGTCGTTCCTTCTCCAAAATCTCCTTATAGATCTTACCCGTCGTTACGGTGTTGTTCATCGTCGTTGTGATAGAGGTAAATCTCTCATAGTGGCCCAAGTCAAGGTCGCACTCGGTACCATCTTCCGTAACGTAACTCTCACCGTGCTCGTATGGATTCAAACGGCCGGGGTCAGCATTGATATAGGGGTCAAACTTCTGTACCGTAACCGAATAGCCGCGAGCCTGAAGCAGGCGGGCTACCGTAGCCGAAATAATACCCTTTCCCAATGATGACGCAACACCTCCGGTAACGAAGATGTATTTAGGATTATCCAGTTTCATACTACAAAATATTATTTTTTTAGACTTCTCATTAACCTCTCGGTGATTACTGTGCCGACTCCTCGTTCTGGCTGTCTATAAGACGCACCTTCTCGATAGTGTCCTGCAACTCACGCTTTGCCTTTGCAATCTTCTCCTGAATGTCGGCAATCATAGACTCGGCATTCTTCGACTTTGAGAAGAAACCGATATTGTTCTCCAACAGAGCAATATCCTGCTCCATTTGACGAACCTTGTTATAGAGTCGTTCACGTTCCGAACGCAGACGCTTGTCACCACTGCCCTTCATACTCTGCAAACGTTCCTTGAAGCGATTCATCGAACGATCGCGTTCCGAACCACGCAGCGTAGCGAACATAACATCCACAGCCTCCTTATACTTCTTCTGCACGGCATCCTTCTGCTTGATAGGCACATAACCAATCTCACTCCAACGACGCTGGAACTCCTTAATCAAATCATAACCGCCCGTCTTGATATCGGCAGCCTTCATCTCCTCGATAAGAGCCAGTTTCTTCTCCAAGTTGGCCGTATGCTCATTCTCTACACCGGCAAAGTGTTGAGCCTTTCTCTCAAAGAAAGCATCACAAGCCTTGCGGAAACGCTTCCATACTACGTCGGAATGACGGCGAGGTACAGCACCGATGCTCTTCCACTTCGCCTGCAAAGCAATCAGCTCGTCGGTGGCGTGCTTCCAGTCCTCACTTGACTGCAAAGACTCGGCAGCCTCACAAATCTCCTGTTTGAGTTGCAGGTTGTGCTCCATCTCCGACTTCACACCGGCATAAAACTCACGCTTGGCCTCAAAGAAACCATCGCACGCCTTGCGGAAACGTTCATAAATCTGAGTATTATCTTTCTTGGGGGCAAAACCGATTGTTCGCCATATCTTCTGAATCTCCAACAAACTCTCGCTGGCTTTGTTCCACTCCTTGTGCGAGGTGTATGGCTGCTCGGCCAGAGCCTCGGTCTTCTCGCACAACTCGGTTTTCAGCTGAAGGTTCTTGACCTGCTCCTGCTTGATACCCTCGAAGTAGTCCTGATGCTGTTTGTTGATACGACTCGACGCGGCCTTGAATCTCTCCCACAAAGTCTCCTTGTATTCGTTGGCTACGGGGCCTGTCTCACGCCACTCATCGTGCAGTTTCTGCAATTTATGGAACGCATCAACGATTGAAGGCTCAACGATAAGAGCCTCGGCCTGCTCGCACAAAGCCACCTTCTGCTCGTAATTCTTTTTCAGATCCAAATCACGAAGCTCCTTGTTTATCTTGATGAAATTATAGAAATTCTCAACATGGAGGTTATAGGTCTCCCACAAATCCTTTACCTTGGTCTGCGGCACAACGCCCGTATCCTTCCACTTCTGCTGCAAGTCGCGGAACTTGGCAAAAGTACTATTGAGAGTCTCATCGGAATTAACCAACTCCTTCAACTCCTCTATAATTTCCAACTTAATTTTGAGGTTCTCCTCTTTAATCTTGTCCAAATCGGCAATATACTCATCGCGACGACGACGATACTCCTTGAACAAATCCTTCAAGCGTACCTCCAACGCATCAACGGCGGGAGTAAACTCCTCACCCTCTGCGGCTGTTGCCTCAAACGCCTTGCGTGCGGCATCAACCTCGGCACGATGAAGTTTATAGAACGCAATCTTAATAGCCTCGACACTCTTACGGAGTGTATGAATAGGCTCATTCTCCAACTGCGTAGCAAACAATTCCACCAACTGCTCTTTATTCAAAGAGCTCAAATCCTGACGATTTACATCAGCAGCAGCCTGCTCCTCGTCGGTCTCCTCATCGAGTGAAAGACCGGCATTCTGGGCATCCAGAGCAGCATCTTCGTCAGCGAAATCAAACTGCTCCATAACTGTCTCTGATTGAGATTCATTATCCGCTGCAACATCTGCTGCAACAGACTCTACGGAAGTTACATTCTGCACATCCTCGGCAATGCCGACTGACTCCACAGGAGTCGTAAGGTTAGTTTTTTCAGTAGTCATCATTTTTCGTTTTAACGGTTGTCATATACTTAATATGTATATAGATGTGCAAATATAGCAAATTTATCGGGTTATTATCCCCTTTTTTGAATGGAAATTTCCTATATTTGTAAAAATTTACAGCAAAACTTTTACATTATGGGATACCGCATACTGCTTATCGACGACGAAGTTGATATTTTGGAGTTTGTAAGATACAATCTGGAACGCGACGGGTATGAAGTTTTCACTGCTCCCAATGGAGCTGTGGGTCTTGAGATGGCACTGTCAGCAAAGCCCCATCTTATACTCCTCGATATGATGATGCCTGTAATGGATGGAGTGGAAACCTGTCAGGCAATACGTTCCATGCCTGAACTTAAAAATGTAATGGTCGTATTTCTCTCGGCCGTAGGTAGCGAGGAGATGCAGCTGCAAGGCTATGGTGCTGGTGCCGATGATTATATCAGCAAGCCTATCAAAATGAACATCTTACGCAGCCGCGTAAAGGCCATTCTGAAGCGTATCGCACTACCCGAAAACACCGATGAGCTGGTTATCGATACGGAGCATTATCAAGTGCGTCGCGGCGAGGAGACTTTGATTCTTCCCCGCAAGGAGTTTATGTTGCTGAATCTCCTCTACTCGCACCCCGGACGACTTTTTACACGCGAGGAGATTTACCGCGAGGTGTGGGGCGACAAGGTTATCGTAGGTGACCGCACCATAGATGTCCATATCCGCAAACTACGCCAGAAGATTGGCGACAATCGTATCGTCACAATCAAGGGTGTGGGATATAAATTTGAAAAAGACAACGACTCAAACGAAGAGTAGCGATGAAGCGTATTTTACTCACTATCACAATGGTACTGATAAGTATCGGTGCCGTTGCACAAAACTTTGACGCATATTTTTCCGACAACACAATTCGCCTCGATTACACTCTTATAGGCAACGCCAAGGAGCAGAAAATTGCACTTGATGAGGTTATTTCGATAGAGGGATGGGCCGGTCGTCGGGTAAATCTTGACAGCGTTCCCGTAAGAGGAAACGGCAAGATAACGGTTAGCGACCCGGAGAGTGGCAAGACCATATACTGCAACTCGTTTTCCACGCTTTTTCAGGAGTGGCTCATAACCGATGAGGCTGAAACCCTCACCAAAAGTTTCGAGGCCACATTGTTGATTCCCCAGCCGACAAGCAGTGTCAAAATAGAGATCGTGCTTTATCACAATGACGGTAGCGAAATGGCATCATTCAGCCACACACTAAACCCCGACGACAAGCTGATTCGTCGCCTCTGCCCCACTGCCCCACGACACGAATACCTGCTCGAAAGCGGCACAAAAGAGGAGTGTATTGATGTGGCAATCATCGCCGAGGGATACACCGAGCAGGAGATGGAGCTTTTTATGAAGGATGCACGCACAACCTGCGAAGAGATTCTGCGTTACGAGCCATTTAGTTCGATGAAAGAGAGATTTAATTTTGTAGCGGTTATGCTACCCTCGCAGGATAGCGGCGTGAGTGTTCCGCAGGATAATGCCTGGCGACAGACAGCTCTCGGCTCTCATTTTATGACCTTCTACTCGCCTCGATATCTCACCACAAGCAATATTCACTCAATGCACGACAAGCTGGCCGGCATTCCATACGAACACCTTGTAATACTCGCCAATACAGACACTTATGGCGGTGGCGGCATCTACAACTCATACACCTTGACAACGGCTCACAACCAATGGTTCAAGCCGGTTGTCGTACACGAGTTCGGTCACTCGTTCGGAGCTTTGGCCGATGAGTATTTCTATGAGCATACCGACCACACGGAAGGCACTTACCGTCTTGACTACGAGCCCTGGGAGCAGAATATTTCGTCGCTTGTAGATTTTGAATCGAAGTGGGCAGATATGCTGCCGGAGGGTTGCGATATTCCAACCAAGCCAACCGACAAACGCAAGAAAAACTACACGGTGGGCGTTTACGAAGGCGGCGGATACATCACAAAGGGAATGTATCGTCCGGCGGTAATCTGTCGTATGCGAGATAATGTTGCAACGCAGTTTTGCCCCGTATGCCAGCGAGCTCTGGAACGCATTATCCGCTACAATACCGAGGAGCAATAAGGGTTAAAAACAAGTATCAAAACAGAGAGTGTGCATCGTATCAAAATGCACACTCTTTTTTCTATTCTGTAAAATTTCCGCTGCGTTTCTTGCAACAAACAAGATAAAAAAGCCCAAAGATGAAAAACTGACCAATAAATATTATCTTTTTTCAGAGAAAATTAAACTTTATTTTATATCTTTGTTAGTGCAAACAGTTTTTCATTGAAATAACGGCCGACATATCCGAAAAGGATGTGTCCGATATGTTATGGCATATTGGTTGGGGTTAGCCATGTGAAATACTTTTTGAAACGAAACAGCTAATTATCAAGAAAACTTAAAAATATAAAAACAAGACATTATGATTGTATTGGTTCTCAATTGTGGTTCATCGTCAATCAAGTATCAGGTGATTGACATTGACAACAATAACAATGCTCTGCTGGCCAAAGGTCTGGTCGATAGAATCGGCCTTGCAGAGGGCAGCCTTACCCACAAACCCGCAGGTAAGGAGAAGTACGAATTGGTTATGCCTATCGCCGACCACACCACAGGTATCAGCCTCGTATTGAAGGCTCTTACTGACAAGGAGCACGGCGTTATTGCCGAGCTTTCGGATGTTAAGGCCGTAGGTCATCGTGTTGCTCACGGTGGCGAGTTCTTCACACAGAGTGTAGTTGTGGATGAGGATGTGAAGGCAAAGATTCGTTCTCTGTTTGAGATTGCACCCCTGCACAACCCTGCCAACCTCGAAGGCGTATTGGCTATTGAGAAGGTTTTGCCCGGCGTTCCACAGGTCGCAGTATTTGACACCTCGTTCCACCAGACCATTCCTGCCATCAACTATTTGTATGCACTGCCAACCAAGTACTACGAGAAGTATCGTGTGCGTAAGTACGGTTTCCACGGTACAAGCCATAAGTTCGTAGCGAAGGAGGGTGCCAAGTTGGTTGGTATCGATGTAAATAATTCAAAGATTATCACTTGCCACATAGGTAATGGCGGCTCAGTTACCGCTGTTTTGAATGGCAAATCATTTGATACCTCTATGGGCTTCTCTCCGCTGGACGGCCTTGTGATGGGTACTCGTTGCGGTCAGGTGGATGCAAGTGCCATCACATTTATCGGCGAGCACGAGGGTATGAGCTACGCAGAATTAAATACCATGATGAACAAGCAGTCGGGCGTGTTGGGCATGACCGAATTTTCAAGCGATATGCGTGATATCGACGACGCTTACGATGCCGGCAACGAGAAGGCTATTGTGGCTCGCGATATGTACTACAACCGCGTCAAGAAGTTTGTAGGTGAGTACGCTGCCGAGATGGGTGGTTTGGATTTGCTCATCTTCACAGGCGGTGTTGGCGAGAACTCTTACGACTTGCGTGAGTATGTATGCCGCAATATGGAGTTCTTTGGCATTGAGGTTAATGATGCTTTGAACCGCGTTACTCGTGGTACAAACACTATCCTCTCGACCGAGAACAGCAAGGTAAAAGTGGCTGTTGTTGCTACCAACGAGGAGCTGGTCATTGCAACCGACACCTTTGAATTGACAAAGAATTTGTAAAAACAATAATAGTAATAACAAATTAAGAAGATTTTAGATTATGATTACTCGTTTGGACGATATCGTAGCAGCTGCCGTAGCTCGCGGTAAGAAGAGAATGATTGTCGCATACGGACAAGATACACACTCAATCAGTGCAACGGATATGGCTATCAAGGCCGGCTTGGTAGATGTTACCTTGGTGGGAGATCCCGAGGAGATTAAAAAGTCGTGTGAGGCCGAAGGTGTGGATATCAATCAATACACCATCATCCCCGAGTCGGAAGATGTTAAGGCTGTTGAGATTGCCGTAAAGGCAGTACATAACGGCGAATACGATGTCTTGATGAAGGGTGTTGTCCCCACTGACAAATATATGCGAGGTATTCTGAATAAAGAGTGGGGTTTGTTGCCAGCCGGTACGACCCTCAGCCATATCACCGTCTTGCAGATTCCGGCTTACCATAAGCTCCTGATTGTTAGCGACGTGGCAGTATTACCTTTACCCTCGCTTGAACAAAAGAAACAGATTGCCAACTACTTGGTACATACTGCCAATACCCTCGGCATTGAGACTCCGAAGGTGGCTCTGTTGGCACCCAGTGAGCAGTTGCTCCCGAAAGTGGTAAGTTCTGTTGAGGCTGCGGCTCTGTCAGAGATGGGCCAGAATGGCGAGTTGGGTAATGCCCTCTTCCAGGGTCCTTTGGCTCTTGATGTAGCTATTGACCCCGAGAGTGTCAAGATTAAGAAACTTACAGGCCCTGTGGCAGGAGATGCAGACTGCTTACTCTTCCCCAATATCGAGTCTGGTAACGTGTTCTTCAAGGCTTGTACGAAGTTCGGTGGTGCCGAGTTGGCTGCTATGGTTGCAGGTCCTACGGCTCCCTGCGTCCTGACTTCACGCGGCGACACAGCCCTTACGAAGAAGTACTCTATCGCTTTGGCATGCCTTGCAGCACGCTAAAACAGAGCAGGAGCACACTATAAACCTTTATGGGTATAAATTTTACGCTAACAACAAAGCCTCTTCGCGAGGAGGATGCGTTGATATTTGACACTACGCTTATGAACAACTTCATAATTTTAGCAATAAACACGGGCTCAACCTCAACGAAGGCTGCCGTATATCGCGATGATACGCCCATTCTAGAGCTGTCATTGTCACATTCTGCCGAGGAGTTGGCACAATTTAGTTCTATCCCCGAGCAGGCCGAATGGCGTAAGGGGCTGATTATTGAGGCTCTCAAAGAGCACGACATTGCACTTGACTCCTTCTCGGCCGTCATTGGTCGTGGCGGTCTGCTGCAACCGATTGAGAGTGGCGTTTATCTTGTTACGGATAGGATGTGCGAGGAGTTAAGGACTACACCTCGTCAGCACGCCTCAAACCTGAGTGCCCCTATTGCAGCACAGATTGCCGCATTATGCGGAGTGAAGGCATATATCGCCGACCCCGTTGTGGTGGATGAGTTCTGCGAGCTGGCTCGTTGGAGTGGCATCAAGGATATCCCGCGTCGTTCCATTTTCCACGCCCTTAATCAAAAGGCTACGGCACGCCTGTATGCCTCGGAGATTGGCCGCAAGTATGAGGATTTGAACCTTGTAGTAGCCCACTTAGGCGGAGGTATTTCGGTGGCGGCACACTGTAAGGGTCGTGCCATAGATTGCAACAATGCACTCGATGGCGAGGGCCCTATTGCACCCGAGAGAGCCGGTACTATTCCTGCCGGCGATCTGGTTGATTTGTGCTTCTCGGGCCGTTATACCCAGCAGGAGATTCGTAAGTTGCTGGTCGGCAAGGGTGGCTTGATGTCGCTTGTAGGCAGCAACTCGGCCAGAGATTTGTCGCAGCAAGCAAAGGAGGGCGACAAGGAGGCCGAACTTGCTTTGGAGGTTATGACCTATACAGTTGCCAAGCAGATTGGACAGATGGCTGTGGCGTTGAAGGGTGAGGTCGATGCTATTATCCTTACGGGAGGTATCGCCCATAACCAGAGCATAACATCTGCCATCAGCGACTATTGCCGTTTCATTGCTCCGATAGCTGTATATCCCGGCGAGAATGAGCTGTCGGCATTGGCTATGAACGCATTGCGAGTATTGCGTTCGGAGACCGAGGCTAAAATTTATTAGACAATTATGAAGAAGATTCTTATTCTGAATGGGCCCAACCTCAACTTGCAAGGCAAACGAGATGTGGAGATATACGGAACAACCACTTTTGAGGAGTATGTCGCCGCATTGAGTAGCCGCTATGAGGGGAGAGTGGAGTTTGATTATTTTCAGTCAAACATCGAGGGCGAGTTGATTAACGCCATTCATCAAAGCGTAGGTCATTACGACGGCATCGTGCTTAATGCGGGTGGCTATACCCATACTTCGGTAGCGTTGCGTGATGCCATATCGGCGGTTGCGACACCCGTTGTCGAGGTGCATATTTCGTCGATTCTGGCTCGCGAGGAGTTCCGTCATATTTCGATGATTGCCCCCGTTGCCAAAGGCTCAATTATGGGCTTCGGACTGGACTCCTATCGTTTAGGCGTGGAGGCCCTGCTGGATTAGAATCATACCATTACCATTACAACAAACAAAGGGCTTGTCTAAAACTAATTAGACAAGCCCTTGTTGCATCAGAGCCATAGTTCTACTCCATAAGTCTGCTCTCCGCCTCCAATGCTGTAGCGTAGTCAAATTTATGACGTTCAAACTTCGCAACTACCCTATCCAAACACAGGTTGCCGATGCTGCCCTCGTGGGTGTGATTAAGCTCGCGACCATCGTGTTCGTAAGTACCATTCTGCACTCGCATACCCACCTCACGATAAGCATCGCGGAACGGCACACCCTGTGCTACGGCATCGTTCACATCCTCGACCGTAAAGAGATACTTATACTTTTCATCGGAGAGAATATCGCGGTTTATCCACATCTGCGAAATACCCTCTTCGGCCATACGCAGCACATCGGCAATCTCCTTAAATGCCGGCACATAAATCTCTTTGGTAAGCTGCATATCACGGAAATATCCCGACGGCAGATTGGTCGCCACCAGCGTCACCTCCATAGGCAGCGCCTGCATACGGTTACACTTGGCACGAATAAGTTCAAAAATATCGGGATTCTTCTTATGTGGCATAATGCTCGACCCCGTAGTAAAGGCGTCGGGCAACTTCACAAAGCCAAAATTTGCACACGAATATAGACATACATCCTGTGCCAAGCGACCTACGGTAGCAGCGACGGCAGCAATGGCAGTCAAAACTGCACGTTCGGTCTTGCCGCGTTGCATCTGTGCATACATCGAGTTATAGGCCAAATCCTCGAAACCCAGCAGGCGGGTTGTCAAAGTACGATTCAGCGGCACCGAAGAGCCATAGCCTGCACCCGAGCCCAAGGGATTGGTATTCACCAAGTCGTAAGCGGCACGCAGCATAAGCAAATCGTCAGCCAAAGACTCGGCATAGGCACTGAGCCACATACCAAATGACGAAGGCATAGCCACCTGCTGATGTGTATAGCCCGGCATCAGCACATCCTGATACTCCCCGGCCTTTGCCACAAGCACCCTGAACAGCGACTCCACGCCCTCTTGCAAAGCAATCAAGGCACTACGCGAGAAGAGTTTCAAATCGACCATCACCTGATCGTTGCGAGAACGACCCGTATGTATGCGTTTGCCGGCATCGCCACATCGTTCGGTGAGCATAAACTCCACCTGCGAGTGGACATCCTCAACACCCTCCTCAATCGCAAACTCGCCACGCTGCACCTCGGCATATATCTCTTTCAGACCCTGCTCCAATTTCACGGCATCCTCCGACGAGAGGAGGCCAATAGAGTGCAACATCTTCATATGAGCCATATTGCCAAGCACATCGGCTTCGGCGAGATACAAGTCAAGTTCGCGGTCGCGGCCTACGGTAAACTCCTCTACAAAAGCATCGGTCGCAAAACCTTTATCCCAAAGTTTCATATCGTGTAAATAAATTTATCTCAAATTCAGTCCATCAAGTAACGCAAAATAGAGCTCCACCGCCTCCTCAATCTCCGACAGCAGGATATATTCGTCAGCCGTATGCGAACGGGCACTATCGCCCGGGCCGATTTTCAGCGTCGGGAAGGGCATAACCGCCTGATTCGAGAGTGTAGGCGAGCCAAAGGGCTCTCTGCCCATCGCCACAAGTCGCTTAACAGCAGGATGCTCAACCGACAAAGAGGAAGAGTTCAAATGAGTGGAACGAGGTGTAACATCACACTCCACGCAGAGTGCAATCTCCTCCAAAACCTGCTGATTGGTATAACACTCATTTACTCTGACATCAACCACAAAGCGACACTCTGCCGGCACAACATTATGCTGCGTACCTGCCTCGATGCCCGTAACCGACATCTTCACATCGCCAAGCAAAGGCGATGACTTGGCAAACCGATAGGCACGAAACCACTCGATATCTCGCAGAGCCTTATAGATAGCATTTTCACCCTCATTGCGAGCTGCGTGTCCCGACTTACCGCGAGATAGGCAGTCCAGCACCAAAAGACCCCGTTCAGCCACAGCCGGTTGCAGGGATGTAGGCTCGCCAACAATAGCAAAATCAATCTCTCTCAACTCCGGCAAAACGGCTCTTATGCCACCTATACCTGTAATTTCCTCCTCGGCAGAAGCAAGAAAAATGAGGTTATAGGGCTGCTCGGTAGTCGCCAAACGAGCAAAGGCCGCCAGCAACGCCACAACACTACCGCCATCGTCGTTACTACCCAGACCATACAATCTATCGCCCTCAACCGTAGGCTCAAACGGATTACGCACCCACGCCGAGGCAGGTTTCACGGTATCGATATGACCGTCAAGCAGAATGGTCGGTTTATCCTCTTCGCGTGCCCATGCCTCTGCCCAGACATTATTACCCTTACGCTGCGGTTCAAAACCCAACGCACGCAACTCTGCCTCGATGATATCGGCAACCCTACCCTCCTCGCGTGACGGCGAAGGGGTGGCAATCATCTGCTTCAATAGTGATATGGCTCTCTCTGTCTGCATTGTTACTCCTTAACGACAACTGTTCCTCCCGATAGGTTTTCGGGCGAAGTGATACGCACCGCACCGACACCTGCGTTTATTGTTTTATAGGCGTTATCAATCTTGGGAATCATTCCCGAATGTATCTTATTTTCGGCCTTCAACTCGGCATAGAGTGAAGGCGTAATCGTCGCAACAAGTGACCGCGGGTCATCGACATCAAGCAACACACCCGCCTTATCGAGGGTAAAAACCAATTCAACATCGGCAAACTCCGACAAGCCGACAGCCACAGCCGAGGCAACGCTATCGGCATTGGTATTAAGCAACTCGCCCTCTGCCGAGAATGTTATGGGCGACACTACGGGCGTAATACCCTTTTCTATCAGCATAGCGAGCACCTCGCCATTGGCCCTATCGACATCGCCAACAAAGCCCCAATCGATATCCTTCACCTCGCGACGCTTCGACTTTACAACCGCCATATCGCAGCCCGACAGACCGCAAGCATTCACGCCACGCACCTGCAACGCCGCCACAACACGCTTATTTGCCAAACCCGCATAGGCCATAACAGCAATATCAAGCGTAGCGGCATCAGTTATGCGGCGTCCCTCGTGCATCTTGACTTCAACGCCCAGCTGCTCGGCCAGACGAGAGCCCATAACGCCACCGCCGTGCACCAAAACAAACTTCCCGTCAAGCGACGCAAGGCTATCACAAAGCGATGATAGCACCTCGCCATTCTCGATAAGTTTACCGCCTATTTTGATAACTTTTACCTTCATATCACTACATTCCCAACTCCTGTGCAGTGGCCTTAAAAGCCTCTACAAAGCGTTTCACCTCCTTCTCGCCAATCATAAGTGGCGGCAACAATCGAAGGGTATATTTACCACTCAAACCTGTCATTATGTGGTGCTTTTCTCGCAACACTTTGCGAAAATCGGCTTGCGGAACACTCAAATCGATGCCAATCATCAGACCACGACCTCGCACATCCTTCACACCACTCACATCCTTGATGCCTGCAACAATCTTCTCGCCCATCCTGCGAGCATTCTCCACCAGATTCTCTTCGGCAACAACCTCCGCCACAGCAATTGCCGCAGCACACGCCAAATGACTACCTCCGAAGGTTGTACCAAGCATTCCCTTCTTTGCGGGAATCTTGGGCGAAATGATGATTGCACCAACCGGAAAACCGTTGGCAATACCCTTTGCCATAGATACAATATCAGCCTTGACACCCGACCACTGATGAGCAAAGAATCGACCGCTACGGCCATAGCCCGACTGCACCTCGTCCATTACAAGCAGTGTTCCCGTAGCGTCGCACACCTCGCGAGCCGTGAGCAGAAACTCATCCGTTGCCATCTGTATTCCGCCCACGCCCTGAATAGGCTCTATGATGACGGCAGCATACTCGCCCTTCTGCAACTCCTCGCGTATAGCCTCGCAATCGTTCAATGCCACAAACGACACCTTGTCGGTCTGATTTACCGGAGCCTGAATTGCAGGGTTATCCGTCACCGCCACAGCCATACTTGTACGGCCGTGAAAAGCACCCTTCATAGCCAGCACACGCCCACGACCCGTAGTGAATGACGCCAGTTTCAGAGCATTCTCGTTAGCCTCGGCACCGCTATTACAGAGAAACAGCGAATAATCTTCATACCCTTTGGCAAGCGAGCCAATCTTCTCGGCCAGTTCCGTCTGCAAAGAGTTTATAACGGCATTTGAATAGAAGCCGATATTTGATAGTTGCTCGGTGATACGCTTCACATAGTGAGGATGAGAGTGTCCAATCGAAATCACCGCGTGACCGCCATAGAAATCGAGATACTCCACACCATTCCTATCCCACAGATAAGCACCCTCGGCCTTCACAGGCTCCATATCGAGCAACGAATATACATCAAAAAGTTTCATCTTCCCAATATTTAGAAATATGATGCCTTCAAGCGAAGACCCTCCATCTCATCAAGGCCGAACATCAGGTTCATATTCTGCACCGCCTGACCCGATGCTCCCTTCAAAAGATTATCGACAACCGAAGTAATGAGCAACTTGCGACCTTGCTTCTGCAACGAGAGGAAGCAATAATTGGTATTCACGACCTGCTTCATATAGACGGGCTTATCACTCACGCAGACAAACGGATGCGAGGCATAGTACTTTTTGAAAATCTCGGTAATCTGCTCCAAATCCGCATCCAAACGCACCACAACATCACTCATAATACCGCGTGTGTGGCAACCTCTGACCGGGACAAAGGCAATATCCGTCATCGCAGAGCCACCTGCCGCCACAACCGTTTCGCCAATCTCGCCCAGATGCTGATGCGTAAAGACCTTATAATTTGAGAGGTTGGCCGAACGATTGCTGAAATGGGTCTCCTGCGTAGGCTTCTGACCTGCACCCGTCGAGCCGGTAATGCCCGTTACGGTTACCTCCTCGGGCAACAATCCAGCTGCCGCCAAAGGCAACAAAGCAAGGTTGATAGAGGTGGCAAAGCAGCCCGGATTAGCCACACAACGAGCCGTACGAATCTGCTCGCGATTGAGTTCCGGTGCTCCATATACAAACTCGCCCGCATCGGCCTTCAAACGGAAATCGTTACTCAAATCGATAATCTTCACACTCTCCGGAACAGGATTTTCAGTGAGAAACTTTGCCGAATTGCCGTGCCCCAGACAAAGGAACAGCACATCGATATTGCCGAAATCGATATCGCTGAACGACAGTGGCAAATAGAGCAAGTCGCCGTGCACCGACGAGATAGCCTCGCCCTTGTGCGACTCACTCTGGATATATCTCAACTCCACAGCAGAGTGATTTGCCAATATGCGGATAAGTTCGCCGGCGGTATAGCCGGCACCGCCTGCAATGCCTACTCTAATCATTTTTTACTTTTAATTTCTTCTATCAGAGTTTGTATAAAAAGAGGAATTTCAAGGCTTGCGAGACCTGAGAAACCGCAGTTTACTTTTCGTAAATGAGGATTTCGAGGGTGAGCATAACGCCGAAATTACCTTTTTAGGCAAACTCTACTCTTCGTCATTTACTGCGTGATATATCTTCAACGGCATCGACGCAATCTTCGTGAAGCCCTTAACATCGTCGGCCGTCCAGGCGTTGTTCATCTCGCCATACTCGGCAAACTTGGCATTCATCAAATCGTGTTCAGACTCAATTCCGACCAGTGTAAAGGTATAAGGACGCAGCGTCAGGAAGACCTTACCCGACACATTGCATTGCGTACTCGAAAGCATAGCCTCGATATCTCGCATCACGGGCTCGGAGTACATCGCCTCATGCATAAACATACCGTACCAGGTACCCACCTGATCCTTCCAGTACTGCTGCCACTTGGTCAAAGTGTGCTTCTCCAACAGTTCGTGAGCCTTGATGATAAGCATCGGTGCAGCCGCCTCGAACCCTACACGACCCTTGATGCCGACAATCGTATCGCCGACATGTGTGTCGCGGCCGATAGCCCACTGCGAACCGATAGCCTCCAACTTGTTGATAGCTGCAATGCCGCTTACCTTCTCGCCATTCACGCCGACAACCTCGCCTTTGCAGAACTCAATCTCCAACTTTTCGGTACCCTCCTTTTTGAGCTGCGAGGGATAAGCCTTCTCGGGCAGGTTTGTAGCCGAGCAAAGGGTCTCCTTGCCTCCGACCGACGTTCCCCATACGCCCTTGTTGATAGAGTACTCCATCTTGGTAAAGTCGGCCTCGAAGCCATTCTCTTTGAGGTAGTTAATCTCGTACTCGCGTGATAGTTTCATATCGCGTGTCGGGGTGATAATCTCCACCTGCGGAGCAAATACCTCGAAGGTGAGGTCGAAACGCACCTGATCGTTGCCCGCCCCCGTAGAGCCGTGAGCAATGGCATCAGCACCAATCTCGTTGGCGTAGTTTACGATTGCCAACGCCTGGAAAGTACGTTCCGAGCTGACCGATATGGGATAGGTTTTGTTACGCAACACATTACCAAAAACCATAAACTTGATGCATTTTGCGTAGTAATCCGCTGTAACATCGAGATTAACGTGGCTCTTTGCACCCAATGCGTAGGCACGTTGCTCGACGGCCTTCAACTCCTCGGCTGAGAAACCACCCGTATTTGCCAATGCGGTATGCACCTCGTAGCCCAACTCCTTGGTGAGATACTTCACACAAAACGAAGTATCCAGACCTCCACTATATGCCAATACAACCTTTTTCATATCTTTTGTTTTTATTTGATTCCGAATAATTTTTTCCACCATGCACGCTTCGCCGCCTTGGCACGCCTGGCCTCCATCTCCTTGCGGCGTGCTATCTTCTCGGGGTCGTAAATCATACCCGTACAGAGGCACTTTGTCATATTTGTACGCTGCAGCACATCGTAATTGACACACGACTGGCAACCTGCCCAGAACTGCTCGTCATCGGTGAGCTTGGCAAATGTCACAGGCTCGTAACCCAGCTCGGTATTGATACGCATCACCGCCTCGCCCGTCGTCAGACCAAACAACTTCGCCTCGGGGAAACGCTTGCGTGAGAGGTCGAAAGCGGCCTTCTTGATACGCTTCGCCACACCCATACCACGATACTGCGGCCGAACGATAAGTCCCGAGTTTGCCACAAACTCGCCGTGTCCCCACGTCTCGATGTAGCAGAAACCGACGAACTCCTCGCGATTTACGGCTATGATGGCTTTGCCTGAATTGATTTTGTCGGCGATATATTCGTCGGTACGGCGTGCGATACCCGTTCCACGACTTTTGGCAGCCTCGTCGATAGAGTCGTTAATCTGCGTCACATAACGCAGATGCTCGCTGGTGGCTACCATTACATCAATCTTCATTTTTGGTAAAAATTTATCTGTTTCAGTTTTCGTAGTGCAAATATTGCATATTAATACGCGATATGCAAATTTTCCGCATATATTCTCTATATACAAAAGTAAATACCCGCATAAACGCATATAATTTGAATATATATGCATTTTATACGAGTACTCAAAAAAATCCCCGCCGAAGCGGGGAAGATATTCTCTAATCTTTGTTTGAGAAAGCGTTAGTTAATCTACTTTATTTATCAATTAAACAGATATAGAACTACTCGGTAAAATTGTATGGGTGCAAAATCTGTGCATCCTGATAAACCGGCGCATAGACGGCATAGGTTTCCCACGATTCTGAGGCAACATAACCATCATAACTAGAAGACGGAACATAAATAACGCCACATCTGGTAGCATTATTTCTGGGCAACCATATCAATGTTTCATCAAATACTGCACCACCGAGTATAGGAGCAGTAGTTGGTTTACAATAGACCGTTGCAAGATTCTCGTTACCATAAAAACACATATTTCCCATTTCTGCGACAGTTGAAGGGATTGTAATAGTATTGAGATTGCAGCCCGCAAATGCTAGCACGCCAATATAGTTCAAGCCCTCTGAGAGTACAAGCTCTGTCAAACTTACACAATTCATAGCCACAGACTCTTCAAGTCTCTTAACACCAGATGGAATAGTAAGCGATTTGAGAGATTGACACCAATTAAAAGCATTTTTACCTATCGTTGTAACGCTTTTCGGAATTGAAACACTCTTCAATGCAAAGCAATGAGAAAATGCAGAATTTCCAATCGTTGTTACGCCATCAGGAATTTTAACATCAAGCAGGCTTTCACAACTAAAAAACGCCTGCTCACCAATTACTTTAAGGCCCTTACCAAGCTTAACTGCTGTCATATTTCTATTCTCACCTATAGCCAATTCGCCTAATTCAGTTACACTATTAGGAAGCGACAATGTTAAAAGTGCATCTCGTCCGCGAATAGCAGAATTAAGCGAGGTCAAATCTTGCTCAAATGTAATTACTCCGGCACCTGTCTCTTCGTCAAACGTATGCGACACTATCTTGGAGCCGAAGAAAGATTCTTCATACATAAAATACCCAATATGCTCTGTTGCCGTATACCAAATCTCATTGTTAGGTTGTGCGAGTTCTGTTGCTATAAGTGGAACGTACTCTGATTTGATATCGGTATTTCCGTCCGATATACCGAGTCGTGCACTAAACGTTGTAGTACCCTCAAAGAAATCCTCGCCAAGATTCTCTCCGCTAGCACGCACTGTAATCACACCATTATTCACATCTCCAACACACTGCGTAACAGGGAGATCAATAAACTTAGTTGCACGAGTTACAGTGTTAACGGCTTGTATAGAAAGGATATCATTCCAAGAATCTACAATTTCTTCAGTAGTATCCTTTGGAGAAATTTCAAAACTCATTTCAACATAGCTTGCCGTAATCACGCCTGATGCAGGTATGTAAACCGGAGCTGCACCATCATTGAAATACGGCACAAAAGACACCGACTGTAAGCGGTTAAACAGATAGCTCGACACAAGTGGTAAAGTCAGTTCTGTACCATCAGCAAGCGTCAGATATAAGTTGTTATCATCTTGTCTTATATTTTTGAAGAACGAATCACCATTCTTTCCGTCTATACCATTTTGTCCGTCTTTGCCATTCTCGCCTGTGGCCTTTCCGAGCTGCTTCCACGAAGAGCCATTGTCGTAAGAGATATACCAATAACCCTCCTCAATCTTTAACTGCGGAGTGATACCGTCCTTGCCGTCTGCTCCGTTCTGGCCGTCCTTTCCGTCCTCGCCATCAGCACCGTTTTCGCCGGCAGGACCCTGTGGGCCTTGTGGGCCGGTTGCTCCGTCATTACCGTTCTGACCGTCTTGGCCATCCTCACCGTCCTTTCCGTCAGTACCTACGGCCTTAATCTTGTTGCCGTCATCGTCCAGCAACCACTCGCCATTAAGTGTCCAATAATATACACCATTGAACAACTTCACACCGATAATCGGAGTAGAGCCGTCTTTGCCGTCGGCTCCGTTCTCGCCATTGATGCCATCTTTACCGTCTGCACCATCCTGGCCGTCCTTGCCATCCTCGCCGTGATAGATGGTGATAGTCTTGCCACTCTTGAAAGTGATTGTATAGCCAACCTCTTCGCCATTTCTGCTGATAGGAGCTACATTTGTGATGTAGTCATTCTGACTCAGGGCATTCACAAGCGTCTGCAACGATGAAATATTGGTATTCATCTGCGAACAAAGAATTTCGAGCTTAGACACTCGATCTTCGAGGTTATCAACACGACCCGTCAAAGCGGAGTCATCATAAGCCTCGCTACATCCTGCGGCAAATACCGCAGCGATGATAAAATAAAATAATTTTTTCATAGTAATTATAATTTAGTATAATGTTTGCACAAATCAAATTACTATCCGCACCTCAATAGTGGATTATAAAAAAACAAGAAAGCGTGGTGCTGAAAACTTATTTTAGTTAAACGGGTCGTAGGATAACCTTACAGATAAAATAAGCAACAGCCCCACGCCATACCATAATAGGTACGACGCAAGATGATGTCCGCTTACTCTCTCTGTTTGGTCGAATTTCCTACGTTCGTCTAACGAGAATAAACTTACACTTTCCGCGTAAAATTAATATGTTGCTACAAAGTTAGCAAACTGAAATGGAAAATGCAAACACCTAGAAAATCAGGGCCGTTGCCAAATGTTTTTCAGCACAAATATCAGCAAAACAATTAAATTTCGCAATAGTGGCTTGTATTGACTAAAAAGTCAATAATTTGTATATTGGAGTGAAATTTTTACGGGCAATTATTTGCAAAAGCAAAAAATATGCGTTATTTTCGCATAAATATGTTAAACAGCCCAAATTAGATTATGAGTATGAACCAGAAAGCCCAGCGTTTTGCGACGATAAGAAAGATTATCCGCAACGAGGCTATAAGCTCGCAGGATGAGCTTATAGCACGCCTCAACGAGTGCGGAATAGAGATTACGCAGAGTACTCTGTCGCGTGATTTGAAGTTTATGAACGTGGCGAAAGTGCCACACAAGAACAAAGGCTATATCTACGTATTGCCCAACACCGCCCACCACGAGATTGATGTGTCGTCGAACATCTCGGACAACATCATCGGTCTTACATTCTCCGGCAACCTCGGTGTAATGAAGACGAAATCGGGTTACGCAAGTGCGATATCGGTACCCATCGACAATCTCGAATGTCCGGCTATTATGGGTACAATCGCCGGCGACAACACGATATTGATAATTCTGCGTGAGGATGCCAACCACAATCAGGTGATAGACTCCCTGACGCGGATATTCCCGATGTTGAGCAACATACTATAAGAAAAGCGGTCTTTCGGACCGCTTTTTTACTCTACAATGTATATATACTCGTCAGGCCGTTGCATATGATACCTCTCGCGGGCATACTGCTCCAGATACTCATCATATTTGAGATTTTCGAACATTGTGCTATCCTCACGAATGCGATTCAGGTAGTGGTCACGCTGCTCCTCCAATCGCGAGATGCGGCGTTCGGTCTTGAAGAAGGTCACAAGGTTTCGCATAGTGAGCACGGCCGTATAGATAAAGATAACAGCCGTAACACCAAACCATATTTTACTACTCCACTTACCCTTCACGACTTTCGCTATTAAGGAATTTTCATAAATTTATGCGTCTGCACCGAGATACTCCACTTGGGATGCTGCTTGGCATACTCCACAATCTCGGGCATAATCTTGTCGAACACACTCCACTCCGGTTGCAGATAGAGGCGGCAATAACGTCCCACGCGTGCTGCATTCTCCTCGGCCCACGCAAAATCATCCTCCGTCTGGATGATGACCTTCAACTCGTGAGCACGACCGAAAGCCTCAGCGAGAGGTGGCATCTGACGCTTCGGCGAGAGGCACACCCAATCAAATTCGCCACTGAACGGATGCGTGCCCGATGTTTCAAGAAATATCTCCAAGCCCCTCTCTCGCAGCCTGCCGGTCAGCTCTGCCAGCGGATACAACAGCGGCTCGCCACCCGTGATGACGATGGCCTGTGCCGCACACTGCGAGGCACGTTCCACCACCACATCCACATCGGTAGGAGGAAAAATTCTCGGATTCCAAGTATATTTGGCATCGCACCAGCGACAACCGACATCACAGCCACCCAAGCGGATGAAGTATGCCGGCTTGCCCGTATGGAAGCCCTCGCCCTGAATGGTGTAGAAATCCTCGACCAACGGGAGTTTGCGACCGCCTTCCAGCAACTCGTTATTCGTCGATGACATATATATCCTTCAAATTGCGACCTAACTGATTATAATCCAAGCCGTAGCCTACGATAAACTCGTTGCCGATGCTGAACACCTTATAATCAATAGGATAGTCATAGAGGAACTTCTCTGGCTTGAAGAAGAGTGTGCAGATAGCAATGCTTGCAGGCTTCTTATCTCGCAAATAGGCGAGCAGATGGTTCATACTATGGCCCGTCTCAACAATATCCTCAACAATAATGATATCCTGACCCTCGATATCGAAATCAACGCCCAGCTCCTGCTTAACCACACCGGTAGATTGCGTACCCTCGTAAGACGAGAGCTTTACAAAAGCAAGACGATTATCGAAGTTAATCTTACGCACTAAGTCACTCAAAAAGAGGAATGAACCACTCAACACACCCAAAAAGACCGGAGTCTTGCCCTGATAGCGGGCATCCAGTTCCCTGGCAACATTCTCGATGGCCTTATCAATGTCATTGGCAGGAATCATTACCTTAAATGTTTTATCCTGCAATTTTACCTTATCTGACATATATGTTTAGATATTTGTAATGCTTTGGAATATATATTTTCAAACAAGCGGGTCACTTCAACCCGCTTGCGTTACATATTACTTATTAATCAAGGCTTTTACCTCCTCATAGACCGTCTGTCCGTTGTAACCGAACTTCTCGTCAAGCACCTTGAACGGAGCCGAGTAACCGAAGTGGTCGCATCCGTGAATAACGCCATTATCACCCACCAGACCTCGCAGGTTGGTAGAGAGGCCAGATGTCATACCATAACGCACAACGCCCTGCGGCAAGACGCTATCCTGATATGACTTGGGCTGGTCGCGGAACAGACCCTCACTCGGAACGCTGACAACGCGAACCGCTACGCCCTCCTTCTTCAACATCTCGGCACCCTCGATAAGGGTCGAGACCTCCGAACCCGAAGCGAGCATAACAACATCGGCCTTGGCTGCATCCATAACGATATATGCTCCCTTCACAGCCTGCTTTGCCTCCTCACGACGAGAACAGCTCAATGCCGGGAGGCTCTTGATATTCTGACGCGACAGAATCAACGCTACGGGACGCTTCTCCGTCATAGCATACTGCCAAGCTACGGCAGTCTCCTCGGCATCGGCAGGACGCAGAACAACCATAGAACGTTCGCCCTGATGATTATGCAGGTGCTCCATCAAACGAATCTGTGTCTCATGCTCGATAGGCTGATGTGTAGGTCCATCCTCGCCTACGCGGAATGAGTCGTGTGACCATATATAGATGACCTTCAATCGCATCAGTGCCGACATACGGATAGCCGGCTTCATATAGTCAGAGAAGACGAAGAATGTACCACACGCCGGAATAACACCACCGTGCAGAGCCATACCGTTCATCACACAAGCCATAGTCAGCTCGGCAACGCCCGCCTGGAAGAACTGACCCGAAAAGTCGCCCTTCGTGAAGGCCTTGGTCTTTTTCAGGAAGCCGTCGGTCTTGTCCGAATTGCTCAAATCGGCCGAAGCGACAATCATATTCTCTACCGACTCGGCATATACACCCAGCATCGTCGCTGATGCTGCACGGGTAGCCGTATCGGGCTTTATGTCAATCTTATGGTAATCAATCTCGGGAATCTCACCAGAGAGGAACTGGTTGAGTTTGCGAGAGAGTTCGCGATTCTCCGCTCTCCACTCTGTCTCTACCTTCTTACGTTCTGCAATCCACGCCTTCAACTCGATACGACGAGCCTCATAGATATCCTTCGCCTCGGCAAAGACCTTGAAAGGCTCTTCGGCATCACCACCCAAGTTGCGTACCGTAGCTGCCAAATCGGCACCGGCACCCGACAAAGGCTGTCCGTGAGTAGAGACCTTACCCTCAAAACTCTCGCCATCGGCACCCATAGCACCTTTGGCCATGATAGAGTGACCGATGATAAGCGTTGGTTTCTCGGTCTGTGCATTGGCCTGCAACAGAGCCTCACGCAACTGCTCAACATCATTTCCATCAGCCTCAACAACAAACCATCCCCACGCACGATACTTTGCAGCAACATCCTCGGTATCAATCTCATCTACCTTGGTAGAGAGCTGCACATTATTGGCGTCATAGTACATAATGAAGTTCGACAGACCGAGGTGACCGGCGATACGGCCTACGCCCTGCGAAATCTCCTCCTGAACAGCTCCATCAGAGATAAAGGCATAGGTCTTATGAGCCATCCACTCGCCAAAGCGTGCAACCATAAATCTCTCGGCAATAGCAGCACCCAAAGCCATTGCGTGTCCCTGACCCAACGGACCAGAGGTATTCTCCACACCGTGCATAACATCTGCCTCGGGGTGTCCCGGAGTGATGCTGCCCCACTGACGGAAGCTCTTCAAATCGTCCATCGTATAGTAGCCCGACAACATCAGCACCGAATACAGCATCGGCGACATATGTCCCGGGTCAAGAAACAGACGATCACGGAACGGATATGCCGGATTCTCGGGATCATAACGCAAAAACTCCGTATAGAGCAGATTAATGAAATCGGCACCGCCCATAGCACCGCCCGGATGACCTGACTTGGCTTTTTCGACCATAGCCGCAGCCAAGATACGGATATTATCGGCTGCCTTGTTGAGTTTTGAATTAGCGAACATATCTATATTGTTGTTGATTACTGACTTACCCAGCAATAAGGGTGGTTGCCACCTATCTTATTATACAAATGTATAAAAAATTTCGACTATAACACCATTTTTGCATAAAAAAATTGCGGTTCATAGCACTTTCTGCTACAAACCGCAACCAATCATCAGATAGCCTCTCGCAAAGCCAGGAAATTTCCACCCTCAATTCGCTTTTTGGCGTAGTCCAGAGTCAGCGTGAATTGCTGCTCGCCCGACGAAGGCACATCATACATAGCATCCATCATTATAGCCTCACAGATGGAACGCAGACCTCTCGCACCCAGCTTATATTCGTCGGCCTTCGCCACGATATAATCCAGCACATCCTCCTCAATGGTCAGCTTTACGCCATCCATCGCAAAGAGCTGCTCATACTGTTTGACGATAGCATTCTTCGGCTCGGTGAGTATCGAACGCAGAGCCTCGTTGCTCAATGGCTGCATATATGTCAGCACCGGCAGACGGCCCACAAGCTCGGGAATAAGACCAAACGATTTCAAGTCCTGCGGCATAATATACTTCATCAGATTATCCCTATCCACCTGCGACGAGAGCTGTACGCCATAACCGATGGCACGCGTATTGAGTCGCTGTGCAATCTTCTTCTCTATGCCGTCAAACGCACCACCGCAGATAAACAGGATATCTTTGGTATTGACCTGAATAAACTTCTGGTCGGGGTGCTTGCGGCCTCCCTGTGGCGGCACATTCACCGTTGTACCCTCCAGAATCTTCAACAGAGCCTGCTGCACACCCTCGCCCGACACATCGCGTGTGATGCTTGGGTTATCACTCTTACGGGCAATCTTATCAATCTCGTCGATAAAGACTATGCCTCTCTCGGCAGCCTTCACATCATAGTCGGCAACCTGCAAGAGTCGTGACAGGATGCTCTCCACATCCTCGCCTACATATCCGGCCTCGGTCAAGACCGTTGCATCGACAATAGTGAACGGAACATTCAACACGCGGGCGATAGTTCGTGCCATCAGGGTCTTACCCGTACCCGTAGGGCCTACAAGCACGATGTTTGACTTATCAATCTCCACATCGCCCTGTTTACCCTGCTGGCGGCTCAACAGACGCTTGTAGTGGTTATACACCGCCACCGACATATAACGCTTGGCATCGTCCTGACCGATGACATACTCATCCAGCACAGCCTTTATCTGCTGTGGTTTGAGCAGCTCGCCCATCTCAAACTTGGCTCCCTGTTTCGTCTTGCGACTATCGGCCGTCAGCTCACTCTCGACAAGCAGTTGATAGCCTCTCTCGACGCAGACATTGCAGATATTTGCCCCATCAACGCCCTGAAACATCAACGCCACATCCTGACGCTTGGCCCCGCAAAAAGCACAGCAATCTTCGCCACTACGGTTTGTTCCCTTATGTTTTTGTGCCATAATTATCTCTTTCGCTTACCTAAAACCTGGTCAATAAGGCCATACTCCTTTGCCTCGGCGGCACTCATCCAATAGTCGCGGTCGGCGTCCTGTGCAATCTTATCCAACGCCACACCGGAGTGCTGCGAGAGAATCTCGTACAGCTCCTGCTTGGTCTTCAAAATCTCACGAGCCGTAATCTCGATATCGGAAGCCTGACCCTGCACGCCACCGAGTGGCTGATGAATCATCACGCGAGAGTGAGGCAGTGCAGCACGCTTACCCTCGGCTCCGGCAGTGAGCAGCACAGCACCCATAGAGGCCGCCAGACCTGTGCAGATGGTTGCCACATCACACGAGATGAGCTGCATAGTGTCGTAGATACCCAAACCGGCCGACACAGAGCCACCAGGGGAGTTGATATAAATCTGCACATCCTTCGCAGGGTCCACCGATTCCAGGAAGAGCAACTGTGCCTGAATAATATTGGCTGCGTCGTCATAGATAGGTGCCCCCAAGAAGATGATACGATCCATCATCAAACGTGAAAAGACATCCATTGCTGCCACATTCATCTGTCGCTCCTCGATGATTGTTGGCGACACATACGATGCCTGCAACGACTGGAAGTCGTGCAGACGCTGGCTGCTTATACCGCAATATCCGCGGGCATATTTTTCAAATTCACTCATAATCTATCGTCTGTTTATCAAATCAAAATTGGACTCTGCAAACTTTACGCCCAGAGTCCAATTCGATAATATTATTACACTTTTCCGACCGTACGATGCAGCACTTACAACACCACATCGCGGAGGGATATGTTCAACCAATTAGTTCTCCTGTGCAAGCTTTGCGAACTCATCAGCCGACACAGCCTTGGTAGTAACCTTCACCTGTGACTTAACATACTCTACAACCTTTACCTCGTAGAGCTTCTCGTAAATCTTCTGTGCCTGCTCCTTGTTCTCCAAAATCTGCTTTGAGAAGTTTGCAATCATCTCCTCGGGAGCAGAAGGCATACCATACTGTGCGAACTGTGCCTTTGCAAACTCCTTTGCCTCGGCCTCGGCCTCCTCGGCTGATACTGTGAGGTTTGCACTCTGGATGTAGTGCTTCTGCAAGTAGTTCCAAGTGAACATCTGTACGAAGCCTGCAAAATCCTTCTCAATCTCCTCCTTTGAGAACTTGCCCTCGTTGATTACATACAACCAACGCTTCAAGAACTCCTCGGGCATCTGCAACGCAGCCTTCTCCATAAGGAAGTTGCGGACACGGATAGTGAAGAGGTAATCAGACTCGCGAGCAAGCTCCTTCTCAATCTCCGCAGAGAGGAAAGCATTCAGCTCCTCCTCACTCTTAACGTCGCCTGCGGGGAACGCCATCTTGAAGAACTCCTCATTAAGCTCGGGATTAGCGAACTGACGAATCTGCTTAATCTCCAATGAGAATGCAGGATTTACACCCTCCAACTCGTCCTCCTTAACCTGAAGAATAGAGGCACGCTGTGTAGCAGATGGGTAAAGCTCGTTGATGTTCACATCCATCTTATCGCCAACCTTCTTACCGATGAAAGGCTTACGCTGCTCGTCGTTCATTGAGATAAGGCCTACATAAGCATCCTCGATACGCATATCGCCATTGTCAAGTACAACAGTCAAAGCCTCGTCCTTCTTAACCTTCTTGACATCTACCAAACGACCATAGCGACGCAAGTAGTTATCCTTGTAACCATCGAGCATCTTCTTATCAACCTTGATAGTGTTGTAAACGAGCTTATCCTTTGCCGAGAGTGCTACATCCACCTTGGGAGCCTCACCAATCTCAAACATAAACTCGTGCTCGGTGTTATTCTCGAAATCGAAGTCGCCCTGCTCCTCTGATGGGATAACATCGCCTACATAGTCGATATTCTCCTTCTGCAAGTACTCGAATACAGAGTTTGAAGCCAACTTATAAGCCTGCTCTGCAACTACACCCTTGCCGTACATCTTGCGAACTACGCCCATAGGCACCATACCCGGACGGAAACCGGGAATATTGGCCTTACGCTTATACTCACGCAGAGCCTTCTCTACACTTTCGCCATAGTCAGCCTCGCCAACAACAACCTTCAATACCGAGGTACCTACCTCACGCTGTTCTCTTGTAATTTTCATAGTTTGCGGTTAATTATTTATTATTTTCAATCTTTCAAATTTTCAATTCGGAGTGCAAAGGTAATAAATTTTAATTTATTAGCGTGCATTTATCGCAATTTTATTCGTTCCCCCTATGCGATACTCCCTTTTACGGTAGAGTTGATCGCGTAGTTGTGGTGTAAAGCCCGCCTCACGAATAGCCTTTTGAATACCCTCGGCATCGAACTCATTGTGGGCTCCGGCACTCGACACCACATTCTCCTCAATCATAATCGAGCCCATATCGTTTGCTCCGCTATGAAGAGCAAGTTGTGCCGTAGGTTTTCCCACCGTCAGCCACGAAGCCTGAATATTGCGTATATTATTTAAAATCAAGCGGCTTACTGCGATTATACGAATATATTCCAGCGGCGAGAAATGCGACTTGACACCCTCCTGCTCCAAACGGGTTCCCGTAGAGCGGAAAATCCACGGAATGAAGGCTATAAAGCCCCAGTTCCCTTCGGGACACGCCGCCTGCAAATCGCGTATTGCCAGCAGATGATCCACCCTCTGACGCGGCGACTCAACATGGCCGTACATCATCGTCGCCGAGGTCGGCAGATTCATCAAATGAGCCTCGTGCATTACATCCAGCCACTCCCTCGCAGAAGGTTTGGCAGGAGAGATCGCACGGCGGACATCCTCGTTCAAAATCTCGGCTCCGGCACCGGGCAGAGAGTCCAGACCGGCAGCCACCAGACGCTGCAAGGCCTCACGCGGAGTGAGATTGCTAATCTTCGCTATATGAGCAACTTCGGGAGCTCCTAATGCGTGCAGACGTACTTGCGGATAGAGGCTTTTCAGTGTCGTGAACAACTCCTCGTAAAACTCTATTCCGAGCTTCGGATGCAGACCTCCCTGCAACAGCAATTGGTCGCCACCCAGCTCCAGCATACGGTCAATCTTCTGGCGATACTCGTCAATCGTCGTGATGAAGGCCCTCTCTGTCTGATGTGGCTTGCAATGAAAATTGCAGAACTTGCACCCCGAAATGCAGACATTCGTAATATTCACATTGCGGTCTATCTGCCACGTAACCACATCACTATCTGGCACAACCGCACGACGCACCTCGTCGGCCGTCATAGCAAGTCTCTCCAAAGGAGCCTCCTCCCACAACCAATAGGCCTCCTCTCGCGATAGTGTTACCCTATCACGTGCCTTTGCGAATATCTCATTCTGTCGGCTCATCGTTTGGCACTTACTATAAGTTCAAAATCGAGTGTGCGGCGACGCATATCAACGCCCTTCACGCGAATCCACACCTCATCGCCAAAGGTTATACGGCGACCCGTACGCTGTCCGACAACCTCAAAACGGGCATCATCATAGACATAGTAGTCACCCTCGATATCTCGCAGGTAGGCCATACCCTCGATATGGGTATCGTTCAGTTCGACATATATGCCCCACTCACTCATACCCGAAACGTGGCCCTTGAACATCTCACCAATCTTATCCTGCATAAACTCCACCATCTTATACTTGACAGAGGCTCTTTCGGCATCCGATGCAATGACCTCTCTCTCGGATGAGTGTACGCACTGCGACTCCAGCTCTCGCTTGTCAGCCGACTTACCCTCGGCCAGATAGCGGGCCAAAAGGCGATGTACCATCATATCGGGATAACGGCGAATAGGCGATGTGAAGTGTGTATAGTATTTGAATGCAAGGCCATAATGCCCAACGTTATCGGTCGTATAGAAGGCCTTGGCCATACTTCGCACGGCAAGCGACGATATAGCATTCTCCTCGGGGCGACCCTTCACCTCCGAGATAAGTTTGTTGAGAGCCTTGGCCACAGAACGCCCCTTTGTAGCTCGGAACTGATAGCCGAAACGCAGAACGAAATCACGGAAACGACCCAGCTTATCCTCACTCGGCTCATCGTGCACACGATAGACCATCGAACGCTGCACCTTGCGACCCTTCTCCTCGCGTGCCGAGCAAAACTCCGCCACACGACGATTGGCCAAGAGCATAAACTCCTCAATCATCTGATTGGCCTCCTTCTGCTCTTTGGTATAGACGCCAAGCGGCTTGCCCTTCTCATCGAGAATAAACTTGAACTCGGCCCTCTCAAAGCTTACAGCACCCGCCTTGAAACGATCCTTTCGCAGGGTCTGTGCAAGGCGATTCATCACGCCAATCTCCTCGGCATAGTCGCCCACGCCCGTCTCTATGCGAGCCTGTGCCTCGGCATAGGTAAAGCGTCTGTCTGAATAGATGACCGTACGGCCAAACCACTCCTCCAGAACATCGGCATTGTCGTTCATCTTAAACACTGCCGAGAATGCCAGCTTCTCCTCATTGGGGCGTAACGAACAGAGGTCGTTACACAACCTCTCGGGCAGCATAGGAACCGTTCTATCAACCAGATAGACCGATGTACCTCTCTCCTGTGCCTCGCAATCGACTATCGAGCCGGGACGGACATAGTGTGTGACATCGGCAATATGGACACCCACCTCCCAGAAGCCATCGTCGGTGCGACGAATTGACAACGCATCGTCAAAGTCCTTGGCATCGGCAGGGTCCACCGTAAAGGTTGTGACATCGCGGAAATCGCGACGTGTGGCGTAGTCTGCCTCTGTGATTGTTCCATCTATGGCGTTGGCTGCCTCCTCAACCTCTCGTTCAAACTTATACGGGAGGTCATACTCGGCCAATATGGCGTGCATCTCGGTATCGTTATCGCCCACAGGGCCCAACACATCGGTTATGACACCTCGCGGACTCTTGTCGCCCTCACGCCAGTCGGTAATACGGAAAACAACCTTGTCGCCATCGTTCACTCGCGGATACTCCTTGCGAGAGAAGAATATATCCATCGGCAACTTGCGTGAGTCGGGCTGAACAAAGATAGCCGAACGGCTAACCTCCGCCACACCGACATACTGTTTACGACTGCGTTCCAGTACCCGCAGAACAGCTCCCTCGGGGTTATCGCCCTCCCGTTGCGAGGGTCGATGCAGAGCAACCTCAACCTTATCGCCATCCAGGGCGAAATTGGTGTTGCGGTGGTTGATATATATATCGCTATCCAGCTCCTCAACCCTGACATAGGCAGCTCCCGAACCCACCATATCGACAATGCCCACATAACGGGGCAACTGCTCCATCGAGAGTTGGTATTTGTCGTGGCCGTGTCGTACTACCACTCCACTCTCAACCAATGCCTCAACAATATCACGCACCACATAACGGGCATCGCGTGAATTACCGCCAGAGGCAGCCACCAGTTGCTTGATTGAGAATATTCTGTCAGGAAACTCCCTGAACATATTTACGACAAAGGCAGCACGCACCTCTCTTACATCGCGTGAGCTGCCACTATTTTGTCGCGTATTTTTCTTTCGTGCTTTCATCGATTCAAAATATTAAGTGCGAGCATAGTCATAAACTCCTCGCCAACCTCCAAAGCCCTCTCATCGGGCAGAAACAGTGCGGTATGAGCCCGTCCCGACTCCTTGCCGACTCCCAGGCGATAGAACAGCGACGGGTAGATATGGGTATAAAAGCCAAAGTCCTCCGCCGTAGGTCGTCTATCCAGATCCACAACCTTAAAGCCATTACTACCGGCCAGCAGCATCGCCTCGTATGTTAGCTGCTTATCGTTCTCAACGCAAGGATAGCCATCGCCGAGATTCATATCTATCTCGACATCATACTTGTACTCTATCTCCTCCACTACGCCTGCTATCATATCCTTCACCCGCTGACGCAGTTTTTCGTCAAAGGTACGCATCGTGCCATCGCATATTGCCACCTCGGGAATGACATTTGTAGCACCCTCGGCCACTACATTACCGATAGAGACCACGCACACATCACTATTGAAGGTATTCAGACGCAGTATCAGGTCAGAGATTGCCACCACAGGGTCTTTGATTCTCTCCCGCATAGCAGCGTGGCCGCCAACACCCCTGACCTTGAAATGAAGTTCATCGGCCGAGGCCATAAACTTACCCGGACAAAAGCCTATCTCGCCGACTTCAAGGTCGGAATCAACGTGCTCGCCAATTACGGCAGCGACCTTATAGCCCTCGAACGGATTCTCCTCCAACACCTTGCGGGCTCCTCCCGGGTTCAACTCCTCTCCCGGCTGAAATAGGCCAAACAGCGTACCTTCAAAGTCGGGATTGGCCTGCAAACGACGCAAAACGCCAAACAATACAGCTGCGTGGCAGTCATGTCCGCAAGCGTGCATAACACCCTCATTCTGTGAGGCGAACTCCACACCCGTCATCTCGCTTACGGGCAGAGCATCAATATCGGCCCGCAGCACCACACATCGTTGGTGATTACCACGACGGCCCTCAATGCGAGCCAGCACGCCCGTAGTGGCTATCGGTCGATGCCCAATGCCCAATGCATCCAATTGCTCGGCAATAAATTGAGCCGTACAATGCTCCTCAAACGAGAGCTCGGGATGACGATGTAATTCTCGGCGAAACTCCTTCGTATCCATAACTTTATCTTTTATCAATCTATTTTTCAAACTTACGTCCACGCCAGCGTGCCGCCGCCTTTGCAATGCCGGCAATGTGTGCCGGAGTTGTACCACAGCAACCGCCCGCAATATTAAGCATCGCCGAACGACACAGCTGTTCCATATCCTTTACATATCGCGTCATCGGCATCGGAGGCTGACCTACCGACGGATATGCTATGATTGGTTTCTTTGTGGCTGCTGCCAACGCCTTCAAAGCACTCTCCAACGGTTTGACACCATTCGCACAGTTAAACCCGACCACCGCAATCTCCTCCATAGGCAGTTTTTCGAAGAATGCCGCAATGGTGGCACCCGAAGCTACACGTCCCTCCATACGGGCAAGAACCGCAGAGACAATGATTGGGATATTCTTATCCTGACGACGCACCTCCTCAATCGCCACCGTAGCATTAACTGCATCGGTAACGGTCTCTATAAGTATCATATCCACACCGCCATCGAGCAAACCCCTCACCACATCGGCATAGGCCGCAGCGACATCTTCACGCTTGACATCATTTGCGAGTGTGAGGTTTCGCGTTGTGGGGCCCACAGAGCCTGCCACATAGCGAGGTTTCTCGGCCGTAGTATATCTGTCAGCCGCCTGACGGGCCAGCTTCGCACCCGCCAGCGACAACTCATAGGAACGCGACTGCAAACCATAAGGCTCCAAGCACAGAGCATCGGCACAAGTGGTGTTGGTCGTGATAATATCGGCACCCGCCTCCAAATACTCCGTATGGATAGCCTCCACCAAAGCAGCGTTCTCCACATTACACTGCTCCAAAGCACCCTTTGCACCCTTTGCGATGAGTGCCGTACCCATTGCTCCGTCAAGGGTCAATATCTTATCGGCAAGAGCCTTCAATAACTCCATAGCTACTCTGCTTTTACAATCTCTACCTCAAAAAGCGTGGGCCAACGCTTACCCGTTACGAAAATACGGCCCGTTGCCTTATCGTAGGCAATACCATTAAATACATCGGTATCCTGCTCTATCTCCTGTCGCGACAGCAGACCATCAAAATTCACGATACCCTCAACAACTCCCGTCGTAGGCTCAATGATGACTACATAGTTGGTCGTATATACATTAGCCCATATCTTACCATCAATCCACTCCAATTCGTTGAGGAAATTGACCGCCTCGCCACGCATCGTAACGACAATCGTCGCCTCACGTTTGAATGTTGTGGGATTGACACGGAAGATTCGTTCCGTACCGTCCGACATATAGAGGCTCTGGCCATCACTCGTAAGGCCCCAGCCCTCGCCCGGATAACGCACATCCTGCAACTTCTCGCCCTTGCGATTGTAGATATGTACGGTATTATTGGTCCATGTGAGCTGATAGACCGTATCGCCAAGAATGGTGATACCCTCGCCGAACTCGCTTTTCGGAAGGCGTGCCAGCACTTCGGCTCGGCCACTCTCCAAATCTACCTTCTGCAATACCGACTCGCCCCACTCTCCTGTACCTTCCCACAACTCGCCATCGACAAACTGCAAGCCCTGTGTATAGCTGCTACGCAGGTGGGGATATGATGCCTTGATACGATAGCCATATTGCGTTGGTTCAACGGGTATAACCGTCGTACTCTTCTTCTTGGGTTGAGAGCCACATCCCACAGCCAGCGAAAGGAGTATAAATGTCAATAGAATATTCTTCATAACAAAAAGCGTATTTGGAAACAAATATACATAAAATTCCGCAAACATTGTTCAACTTTCGTTCGAGAGTTTTTTCTATAAACACTTATGAGGCACAAAATGGCTCAAAACAAAGAGTGTGCAACTTATAATGACACGAAAAAAACAGAGTCTGCCCATTAGGGACAGACTCTATTCTGTAAAATGTATTAAAGTTGTTTAGTCCGAGGCGTTTCAAGGCGAAATCACGCCGAAATAACCTCTCTAAACCGTTTTAATTAAGCAACTGCGTTAGAGATAAGGAATGTAGCAGCAACTGTCAAGATAGCGTACAACTCGGGGAACGCACCCAAGATAAGGGTCTTACCCATAACATCGTGGCCGTTACCGATAGCAGCGATACCGTTAGCACAAACCTTGCCCTGGAAGATAGCAGCAGCCAAATTAACGATACCTACCAACACACCTGCACCAAATACGGCAGCAGCCTGGAACATAGTAATCTCGGCTGTCAAAAGGCCCTGAACCATAAAGAAACATACGAAACCGTAAAGACCCTGTGAACCGGGAAGAGCCGAAAGAATCATGTAGCTACCGAAAGCACCACCATTCTTCTTCATTGCACCTACTGCGGCCTGACCGCAAATAGAAGTACCTACCGCTGAAGCGATACCTGCCAAACCTACCATAAGTGCTACACCTACATAGGCCAAAATCAAAGCTGAATTCATAATTGTTTTGTTTTTTTAGTTTTTGTTTTTATTGTTTGTTATCTATTTTTCGTCATTTTTCAATGGCTCAAAAGCTCGTGTTGTCATCTCAAAGCCCGCATTCTTATAGAACTCAACGAAGGTGAGTCGCATAGGGTGTACGAACGATGAAATAGACGACATAAAGAGGTTGATACCGTGACCAATCAAAAGGATTACGGTAGCACCCAAAATCTGGAAGATGGTACCTACTCCGAAATCGCCGATACCCTCCGAAAGGCCTGTAAGACCAAGTGCCAAAGAGTTGAACACCTGTGCCAACACACCACCCGAAAGACCGATAGCGAAGAGACGGATATATGAGAGTACATCACTCAACAGACCGGTGATATTATTATAGGTGTCCCACAAGCCGCCGGCGAAGTTGATAATCGGATTACGCTTCACATCACTCAGGAACAGCATCAAAACCGCACCTATGCCCAATGCGACATAGAACGCCGTAGATGATGTTGTAAAGCCCGGAATAACCCACGCGGGATTCAGCATCTGCAAACCACCTGCAAGGCAAGCCGAGAGCAAGATGATAAACCATCCCAACTGTGCGAATACCGAAGTAATACCGAAATATCTGGCCTTGAAGCAGATATTCAAGAACATACCGAACAAAATCTGCACGACACCCAACGCCAAAGCCAGCGTAAAGAACTGATTCTGGAAGTCAAGGAACGGCGATTCGGCAATGCTCTCATAGCCCAGCATATCGGGGATACTCATACCGAACAATGAGCCGGTATAGAGACCGAACAAGGTAGTTGCTCCACCGCAAATCATAGTAAGCGAAGCCGCCTGACGCATTGACTTACCACCCTTCAAGAAGAGTGCAAGACCCAACGCAAAGAGAATAGCACCATAACCTGCATCGTTCAAGCATATTGCAAAGAACAACATATAGAACGGAGCAAAGAAAGGCGTCAAATCCAATGTTCCATACTTCGGCAAGGCGTACATACCACCGATAAGCTCAAACAAGCGTGCAAAACGGTTGTTCTTCAACTTAACCGGAGTATCGTCCTTCTCGGTAGGATTGCTCTTGATATAGACCACATTGGGATACTCCTCCAACAGAGCATCAACCTCCTTTGAACGGTCGGCCTCGGCCCAACCCTCCATAACAACGAGTGAGCCATCGGCAGCCTCCTCGGCGGTACCGCGAATCTTAACCTCCTGCAAGCGGTGGGTAAGCTTCGACAGCTCCTTCTCAATCAACTCAACACTCTTGGCACAACGCGACAACTCGGCATTCAGAGCCTCCGCCTGCTGACTTGCAGACTCGGCCTCCGCCTTCGATGCACGATAGTCCATCGCCGGCATCTTAATCTCCTGTGCGTCCAACGCAACCTCCTCATCGGCCTTCGCTACAACAACAAAATATACCGATGTAGAGCTGCGGCTAATCTCTACCAATGTGTGATTCTCGCCCCACGCAGCAACATTCTCATCGAAGTCGCCCGTCGAAGCGATGAAGTAACGCAACACTACACCTTGAGCAACGAGTTTGTCGCGGAACTCCACAGAGAACTCTCCCCATGGCTCCAGCTCCTCACTCAACTTCTCCAAGCGTGCAACGTCGCCCAACAACGCACTCTTACGCTGCATAACATCAGTGTAAGCGTCAAATGCCTCCTCTCCTGTGGGATATGGCTTGGCATCCTGCTGCATCTGCTCACTCTCGGCAAACTCATTGAGCTGCTCGACAGCCTTGCGGCAACGATCAATATCGCTTACCAACTGTCTGTCCTGCTCCTTGGGCTCCCAACCCGTAGTTGTGATATCCACAAGGCCCAACTCACGCAAGCGAGCTACAAAATCATCACTCTGTGCTGCCAGCAACACAAAGTCGTAACGTGACATCTTTACTATCATAGCATAGACCCCTCCGCAGCCTGTTGTTGACGTGTTTTAACAATCTTCTGTGCCGACTTTGAGAGATTCTCCTCGTCCTCCATAAATCGCTTAATCTTACGAATGGCATCCTCGTAACCGGGGATTTGCACCTTCTCGTAGAGGTTTACCTTCTGTGTGGTCTTGCGGCGTGCATAGTCCAGCAACTCCATCTTGCGGTTATAAACCTCGTACTCGATTCCCAGCTTCGCCAATCGTTTCAGCAAATCTATGCCGTCGGCATACCACACCGGCGATGAAAAGAGGTCGTACTCCTTCTCCTCGAAGCGTACATCCTCCAACAACGGGGTGCGTACACCCGCAATCTTCTGCTGCGAGAGCTCCACATCGGCAACTCGCAGGAGTGTCGTGTCGAACTCACCCCACAGAGCCACCATATAGTCGTACTCGGCTGCCAGAGCATCCAGACGACGACGGTAATCGCGGGCGGTATCCTTCGCCTTCTTAACCTCGGAACGCAGTGCCGACTCCTTACTCTTGATGGTAGGGAGAGCCGTCTGACGCATCTTCAACTGCTTACCGAGCTCGCCAAGCGAAGTCTTATTATACTGAAATTTAATAGCCATAACTTAATTATGCTTTCCAATACTTTTCGATAAGTTCTGCCTTGATTGCAACCTCCTCCTTTGAGAAGTACTCGGCAAAGAGCTCCCACGCTGTATCAAGCATCTGCTCAATCTCGATATTTACATCGATAGCCAGCAACTTCTCTGAGTAGTCGTGTGCAAACTTCAATGCTCGTTCGTCGTAATCAGACAAATCGAAACCGTTCTCCAACTTGGTCTTTGCGTTAGCGGCATCAGCATACAGACGCACGCAGGCGTTCATAACCTGTGGGTGGTCCTCACGAGTCTTCTTACCGATTACGAGCTGCTTCAAACGAGACAACGAACGGAAGGGATCGACGATAACCTTACCTGTATCAGAGTCGTTACGAAGGAAGAGCTGACCCTCGGTAATATAACCCGTGTTATCGGGGATAGCGTGAGTAATATCACCACCAGAAAGAGTTGTAACGGCGATAATAGTGATAGAACCGCCATTAGGCAACTGAACGGCCTTCTCGTAGATCTTTGCCAAGTCCGAATAGAGTGAACCCGGCATAGAGTCCTTCGAAGGAATCTGGTCCATACGGTTAGACACGATAGCAAGTGCATCGGCGTACAGGGTCATATCGGTCAAAAGCACCAACACCTTCTCGCCCTTATCTACTGCGAAGTACTCGGCAGCAGTCAATGCCATATCGGGAACCAACAGACGTTCAACGGGAGGATTCTCCGTAGTATTTACGAACGATACGATACGGTCCAACGCACCGGCGTTCTCAAATACCTGCTTAAAGTAGAGGAAGTCGTCGTTGGTAAGACCCATACCACCCAGGATAATCTTGTCAGCCTTGGCACGCAATGCCACATTCGCCATAACGGCGTTGTAAGGCTGATCGGGGTCGGCGAAGAAGGGAATCTTCTGACCTGACACGATGGTATTGTTAAGGTCGATACCTGCGATACCCGTAGCAATAAGCTCCGAAGGCTGAATACGGCGGAAGGGGTTCACTGTCGGACCACCAATCTCGCGTGCCTCACCCTCGATAGGCTCACCGCCCTCCAAGGGCTCACCATAGGCGTTGAAGAAACGACCTGCCAAATTATCCGAAACACGCAACTTGGGCGCTTCGCCGTGGAATACTACCTCTGAGTCGGTAGCCAGGCCCTCGGTACCTGCAAACACCTGCAAGGTAACATTCTCGCCCATAATCTTCACCACCTGTGCCAGCTTACCGCCTACGGTAGCCAACTCGTCGTTACCTACGCCCGTAGCACGAAGCGTAATGGTAGCCTTGGTGATGTTATCAATCTTTGTATATACTTTCTGAAATGCTCTTGTTGTCATTGCTGCCCTATTTTGAGAGTTGATTATTTACTGTCTCCTCGATTTGACGCTTATAATCGAAGAACTTTTCACTCTGCCACTCCGAATAGTTCATCTGGCGGAAGAGGTTGATAAGGCCCTTGAAGAACTTTGAACAAGACTCGAAATCTGCGAAATCGAATGACTTGTGGCATACATCAAGAACCATCTCATACATCATCTTCTGACGTTCGATGGGACAGTTAGCGTCGATATCATCAAATGCATCCTGCTGCAAAATCACGAAGTCGATAAGCTCCGACTTCCAGAAACGTTCGTGGTATGCTACGGGTACACCGTCATCACCCAAGATGTTAATCTGGTCGTTAGCCTCCTTACCACGCTGTACGATGGTCTTACCCTCGTAAACCTCCGATACCCAGTTCTTGCCGATGTGACCGTCAAGATACTCGGCAACCTCGGGATACTCAAGATACTTTGAGTAAGAGTCCAGCGGGTCGATAGCGGGATAACGCTTCGAGTCGGCACGGCCCTGTGACAAAGCGTAGAAACAACGTGCAGCCTTCTTTGTTGACTCGGTTACGGGCTCCTTCAAGTTACCACCCGCAGGTGACACAGTACCGAGGAATGTTACAGAACCTGTCTGTCCATTGTTCAACTTAACCAGACCGGCACGAGCATAGAAGTTAGAGATAACAGCCGACAAGTCCATAGGGAAGGCGTCCTGACCGGGCAACTCCTCCAAACGGTTTGACATCTCACGCAAAGCCTGTGCCCAACGAGATGTAGAGTCAGCCATAACCAATACCTTCAAGCCCATAGCACGGTAGTACTCACCGATAGTCATACCTGTATAAACCGATGCCTCACGAGCCGCAACGGGCATATTTGAAGTGTTACAGATGATGATTGTACGTTCCATCAACTTATGACCTGTACGAGAGTCGATCAATTCGGGGAACTCGGCGAAGATCTCCACAACCTCATTTGCACGTTCACCGCAAGCAACGATGATGATTACATCGGCATCGGCCTGCTTTGAGATAGCGTGCTGAAGCACGGTCTTACCGGCACCGAAGGGACCGGGGATAAAACCTGTACCACCCTCTGCCAGGGGGTTGAATGTATCGATAGCACGAACACCGGTCTCCATCACGCGTGAAGGACGGGGCTTCTCGGTATAGCAACGCACAGCCTGCTTAACGGGCCACTTCTGAACCATTGTGATATTATACTCGTTGCCATCCTTGTCTGTTACGACAGCGATAGTATCGGTAACCTTGTACTCGCCGGCCTTAACTACACTCTTAACAGTGTATGAGCCCTGCATAATGAAGGGAACCATAATCTTGTGGTCAACCCACTGCTCCTTAACCTGACCCAACCAGTCACCTGCGGTAACCTTGTCGCCGGCCTTTGCCAAAGGAGAGAACTCCCACTTCTTCTCAAAATCGATTGGCTCGGTGATAGAACCACGATTGATGAACAAGCCGTCCATCTTCTCCAAGTCGTTCTGCAAACCATCGTAGTTACGCGACAGAAGGCCCGGTGCCAATGTTGCCTCCAACATATGGCCCTCAAACTCCACCTTGTCGCCAATCTTCAAGCCACGGGTACTGTCGTACACCTGCACATAGGCATCATCGCCTATGACCTTGATGACCTCGGCCATCATTCGGGTCTCACCGCAATAGACATAACATATCTCGTTCTGTCCCACCGCACCGTCAGCCTTGACAATCACGATGTTTGAGATGATACCGTTTACACGTCCTAAAGTTTTCATTTATCTTGTTTTTATTGTTTATTTTACCAATTCTTTGCCGTCGAGTTCAGCCATAATACGTTCAAACATCTCGCGACCACGCTTCGGAGAGAGCAATGCCCAGCGAGCCACGATATTAATCTTGGCCAGATACGACAATATAGCGTTGATATTGAAGTAGTCAAAACCGGCCAACTCACTCGCCTGCTCCCAGCGGATAAGGTCAATCTTATGCTCCTTCTCCACGAGGTTCTGCTCATCGTTTACCGCAGAGATTACGGCATCGATATAAGCAACCTCGCCACGCAAACCAAAATCAGCCGCCGACGAACGCTGCAACTGGTCGGTAACATCGCCACCACCAATCGTAGCACTCTCAATAGAACGACCCGCTGCACGAGCAACAGCCGCAGCCGACACGTTACGCAACGTACGGTCAAACTCCGACCACTCACGCAAGAAGCGGCAATCAGACTTTGCACACTCCTCATAATAAGCCGTCAGCAAGGCCTTCTCAAAGCTGCGTGTCATATCCAGACCCTCGGCATCCTCGCCCTCCGGCTCCGCATAGGCACGCACCACGCGAGCCATAGCTGCGGGAAGAGACTTTGGAGATGAAAGTTCGTCAGCCAACTCATCGCGGGCGATATTACCCAACGGATTGTAGGCTGTACGACCTGCACGCAACGCAATGATATTCTCACAATCGTAGTAACCATACATAAGGCGTACAGCGGCAGCATCGCCAGCCGAGAGATCTTCCAAAATCTCGGCAACAATCTCCCTTGCATCGAAGCCCTTGGTATCGGCATCGAGGGTGTACTCCTTTAATCCGGCTACTAACGAATAGTAATTTTTCTTAAACATAATCATCTATGCTTAAAAGAGAAGTTTAGCAACCTTCTCACGCAGATAACCACTCAACAAAGCCTCAAAAGCCTCATCAGAGAATGAGATGTAGTAACCACCCTGCTTCTCACCAACCTTGAAGCCACTCTTTACGTCAGCAGCAAAGCCCAGCTCAACACCCTCGGCGAGCAATGACTTGGCAACAGCCTCAAACGACTTGTCCAACTCTGCCTTCTTTGCCTCGGGGAGCAATGCTGTGAGCTCTACCTTGGCACCGTTGTTCCAGTTCTTGGCAACAGCCAACAACATATCCTTGATGAACGCTGCATCAAGATTTGCACTCTTAACGCCTGCTGCGGTAGCCTTCGCTACGATAAGGCTCTCGATCTCGGCCTTAATCTTGGCAACAGCCTGCTTACCTGCCAATGAAATCTCGGTCATGGCATTCTTCTCAACATCGGCAGCCTTATCCTCGGCCTCGGCGATGATTTTAGCGGCACGAGCCTCTGCCTCCGCCACAATTTTCTGTGCTTCGTTCTTGGCCGCGGCAACAAGATTGTCAGCCTCGGCACGACCCTTTTCCAAACCCTCCTGATAGAGTTTGTCGGTCAATTGCTGAAGTTTTGTGTTTTCCATAATCTTATATTTGTTTGTTAATTGTTTATTTCGAAATCAATGATAATCCCAATAGTGTTTTTCGTCCAGCCTTATACACTATATATAAAAAAGCGTCGCAAAGTTACTCAAATAATCGGCTTTGCCAAAATTAATTAGTACTTTTTCTCAAACAAAAATTTCACACTATCCACATTCCCCGAAAAACGGGACAAAATTCCACATTTTCGCCAGTCACAACTCATTAACGCACAACTGTTTCAGCACAATTTACGATAAAAATAGTCCAAGAAAAACAATTTCGCCTTACGACATAAAAAAAAGTGGGAACGCCACAGATTCTGGCACTCCCACATGATTAATATTCAGAGAGAAACTACTCCGGCTGATGCTCCGGTCGCAACAAATCAAGTACAACCTTCACGGGCGAGAATGTAGTAATCGGCACCTCAACAAGGATGGTATTCCAATTGGCCATAGCTCCATTCCAAAGGCCCGGCAACTCCTGTGCCCGCAACTCGCGGCCACCGCTTGACTTTGACGAGATAAAGCCCGTAGAGGGGTCGGTATATTTAGTCAAATCGAACTTACTGCCGTCGTATCGTTTCACGCCACACACCAAATCCACCGGATTGAAATGCGTTGCAGAGCTCATCAAGTGCATATTTTCGGGAGCAATCTGACTCGACTCGGCAATCTGCAACGACTCTGTTCCGTCAGCCGCCGCGACCCAGAACGGGCCACCCCCCGGCTCGCCCTGATTAAGCACGACGCCACATACGCGGATAGGTCTGTCGAGCAGGTATCGCAATGTATTCACATCCCAATCCTGAGGCAATTTTACAGACAGCTTCTCCTCCACGAACTTTGCAATAGACTCAACATCGGCAACACCCTGCTCTATCGCCTTCAAGTAGGCAAAAATCTGCTCCTGCAACTCCAACAGGACTCCGGCCAACGCCTTTTTGTATCTTATCGTATCGTCACGGCGAGCATCGGTAGTTACATTATCAATATTCTTGACAAAAATCACATCGGCCTCAATATCGTTAAGATTTTCTATCAAGGCACCGTGTCCCGCAGGGCGGAACAACAGACGGCCATCATCAGTGCGGAATGGCGTATTATCGGGGTTTACCGCGATGGTATCGGTAGAGGGTTTCTGCACCGAGAATGACACATTATACTTCACGCCAAACTGCTCCTCATAGAAAGGTTGAGTCGCACCCAAAACATCCCAGAAGCCGCCCATATGCTCCTCTGAAACAGTGAAATGAATATAAACCTCATCGCCTGAACGGGCATATGCAGCACCCTCAACCATATGCTCCTCGACAGCTTTGCGATTGCCGTCGGCGTAGGCGTGGAACGTAACCAGGCCCTTCGGCTTTGAGCCATAGGCCAAGCCGTGCTTTACGATAGCAGAAACGACATCCTCATCGGTAGATTTCTCATTTACAAAATGCTCCAACTCTGGCCAAAATGCGAATTTCTTAATATTGGCAAGCAATGTATCGATTCCCTTACCGCGACGACCCTCATTCACGAACTCGAACAGCTCCTTGAACATACGCGTTGCCGCACCCGATGCAGGCACGAACTTGACAACTCGCAACGCTGCCGACTCCACATCATAGCGAGCCGTAGCACGAGCTATATCCTCGCCACCCAAAACTCGTACGCCATCGCCCGCCGAAGCTGCTCTGACGACATTCAGGAAGGGGAACCCCTTGACGAAATTATCTATCTGTCGCTGCACAATCTCCTCCGTAAGTCCCTGTTGTGCAATCTGCTGTAAATCTTTTTTGTCAAACATAATCTTCTGAAAATTATCTTTACTAACCTAACTTGCAATACGCTTTACAAGCATTACTTGTAAAAACCACACAAAATTACGAAAATATTTTCTAACTTTGTGGCTGTATGTACACAAAATTGATTGCAATGCGGTACTTTTTCGATAGAGTCGATGCAATATTGGTGCAAAACACATTCAGAGATGATTAGACATTTTACGGAACATCCTTTGGCAGAGATGAACAGTTTTCATGTAAGAGAGCACTCTGCCCATATAATCGAGTTTGACCAGCCGTCAGACCTTGACACCATCTTTACGGAGGGCAAGGCTCCCGATAAGTGGTTTGTTCTGGGAGGTGGCAACAACATACTCTTCACGACCCGCTACGATGGCGTGTTGATTCACCCTGTGGGCAAGAATCTGACCATCATAGCAGAGGACGAGCAGACTCTCTCACTGAAAGCCGATGCCGGTATTGAGTGGGATGATATGGTTGCGTGGTGCGTCGAGAGAGGTTTATGGGGAGCAGAGAATCTGTCGCTTATCCCCGGCACGATAGGAGCCTCACCCGTGCAGAATATCGGGGCATACGGTGCCGAGGCGAAAGATATTATTACGCGTGTCAATTACTTCAACACTGCCGAGAGAAAGCACCTCACGCTATCAAAGGAGGAGTGTCATTTCGGTTACCGCGAGAGTATTTTCAAGCACGATTTGCGTGGCAAGGCAATTATCACATCCGTAGAGTTTACTCTCCACAAAGAGGCTCGCCCAAATTTAGGCTATGGCGATTTGCAGCGGGAGGTGGAGGCTCGCGGCGGGGCTACACTCGCCAATATTCGCGATGCAGTGTGTGCCATACGCCGTAGCAAGTTACCCGACACCACAGAGATAGGCAATGCCGGCAGTTTCTTTAAGAACCCCATTGTGGATGTCGCCACTGCCGAAGAGCTATTATCCCGATACGAGAATATGCCCACCTACCCTGCCGCCGACGGATGTCGCAAGATTGCAGCAGGCTGGCTTATCGACCAAGCGGGGATGAAGGGATACAGAAAAGGCAATGTCGGCGTTCACGACCGCCAGGCATTGGTGCTTGTCAATTTCGGAGGAGCCACCGGCAACGAAGTGATTGCCTTGGCACAGGAGGTACAGCGTGCCGTGTACGAAAAATTCGGCATCAGGATAGAGCCGGAGGTCAATATTTTATAAAAAACGACAGAGAGATGTTGGAAGAGAGATTTCAAGAATATGTCATGCAACACAACCTCTTTACCAAGCAAGACAAGATTTTGCTTACGGTATCGGGAGGTGTGGACTCTATGGTCCTGATGTCGTTGTGTGTCAATAGCGGCTATACTGTCGGCATAGCACACTGCAATTTCTCCCTGCGAGGAGAAGAGAGTGATGAAGATGAGATAATGGTGCAGGAGAAGGCTCGTCGCTACGGCATAGTGTGCTACAACAAGCGTTTCGACACCACTAGCGAGATGGAACGTACGGGCGAGAGTATGGAGATGGCGGCACGACGCCTGCGTTATGAGTGGTTTCATCAGTTGTGCGAGGAGCATGGTTACACGGTAATCGCCATTGCTCACCATATGGACGACTCCATAGAGACATTCTTTATCAACATGTTGCGAGGCACCGGATTGCGAGGCTTGACGGGCATCAGCAAGCAGGTAGGCCGTATCGTTCGCCCATTGATGTTCGCCACACGCAAGGAGATTTTGGAGTATGCACACTCGAAGCATATACAATTTCGTGAGGACTCATCCAATCTATCGACCAAATATCTGCGAAACAAGATTCGTCTGGGCATCATACCCCGTATGCGGGAGATTATGCCCCGTTTTTCGTTCCTGATGCACCGCAACATCGAACGACTGACCGAGGCTCAGCAATTCATAGATGGTGCTATCGACAATATTTTCGACGAGATAGCCGAGACCAATGGAGATATCTGCACGATTCACATCAATAAGATTGCCAACTTCGCATCTCGCAAGTTCGTCATCTATGAGATACTTAACTCCCGTTTCGGATTCAAGGGTGATACGGTCGATAATCTATACAAGTCACTGAATGCAGGCAGTGTGGGCAAGCGATTCTACTCGCGTTACTTTGTTGCCTACATCGACAGAGATAATATCGTCGTTACTCCTATTGAGGAGAATGACCTTTGCGAGATAACCATCAACTACGGCCAACACAGGGCCTATTGCGGGGCTTCGGTGTTGTACTTCGACATTTGCGATGCCGACAGTCTTGACACCTATCACGTGCCGGAGAATGTTGCTTTGCTGGATATTTCAAAGCTCACATTCCCACTCACGCTGCGTCGCTGGCAGGAGGGCGACACCTTTATACCATTCGGAATGACAGGTCGCAAGAAGGTCAGCGACTATCTTATCGACCGCAAGGTGTCGATGGCCGAGAAGAGCCGACAATTTGTCATGATTTCGGGCGGCGAGATAGCGTGGGTTGTTGGACGACGCACGGGCGATGACTTCCGTCTGACAGACAACACCGACAAGGTTTTGCGTATTGCTTGTGAAAAATTGTATTAACTCATTTTGCATTATAAATGGCAAAGACAACCATAAAATTCAAGGATTGCGTTGCTCGTTTTGAGGAGCTTAAAGGCGAGATTAAAAGAGGACAATTCGCACCCATATACCTGCTTATGGGTGAGGAGAGTTACTTTATAGACGAACTATGCAATCTCCTATCCAGCAGTATATTATCCCCCTCCGAGCAAGCCTTTAACCAGCTGACAGTCTATGGCAAGGACAGCGAGGCGGGACAGATTGTCAATCTATGCCGTCAGATGCCGATGATGGGCTCTTACGAGGTGATAATCGTCAAGGAGGCACAGCAGCTGCGACAGATAGAGAAGCTCTCGCACTACACCGCCAAGCCGCAAGACTCAACCATACTTATCGTATGCCATAAGGAGAAGTCGGTGGATAAGCGTTCTGCATTCTACAAGCAGTGTAACGCTGCGGGTGTGGTCTTTGAGTCGGTACGCCCACGCGACTACGAAATAGGCCCCTGGCTGACACAGTTCATCGCAACAAAGGGACTACGCATTGGCAACAAGGCTGTACAGATGCTGACCGACCATCTCGGTTGTGATATTGCCAAAATCTCGAACGAAGTTGATAAATTGGTAGTGTCGCTGGCAGAGGGGACAACCGAGATTACCGACCGCGACATTGAGGCGAATGTCGGCATATCGAAGGACTTCAACAACTTTGAGCTATGCAATGCCGTAGCGGTGCAGGATGTCAAGCGTGCCATGAACATCGCCGACCACTTCGCCCGCAATCCGAAGGATAATCCGTTGCTCGTAACGATAATGGCTCTCTTCGGGCTCTTCCGCGATATGTTTACGATAAACTATCTGCGTTGGCAGTCGCAGAAAAAAGGCGTTCCGTTCCCCAACGATATGGAGCTGATGCGAATACTCAAGAAGAGCAATGTCTATGCCATCGGCGAGCTGAAACAGCAAGCAGCACGCTGGCCCAACCCAAAGGTATTCAAGATTTTGGGGCTACTGCGAGAGTATGACGGCAAGAGCAAGGGTATCGACACGGGCGGCATGACCGACGGCGAACTTTTGAGAGAGTTGCTGCTGAAGATTTTTATGCAATAAGAGCTATGACAATAAGGGATAATCCAACATTTTATCAATCTGGCAGACGGATGATTTTTAACGGAACAATGACTTTGGAGCATTGTTCCGATGGGCCTTTTGTCTATCAGAACATACATACACTGGGTCATAAAGCTCGCTTTGTGGAGCAACATATAGAGTATGTAAAGCGTGCCGCAGAGGAGTGTTTCGGAGCAGATGCAGTGCCTGCAATATCGGCTATTCGTTTGCGAAAAGAGATTACCGACCTGCTCGCTATCAACAAGGTATCGCCCAATGCCTCAACAAAGGTAGAGTTGCGTGTGGATACCGAGGGTAACTACTCGCTGCATTGTGGTGATGCCACGATTTACGCAGGTTACTCACTTCGCAGCATACGCCCGGCAGCGATATGCGTACACTCAAATATGCCGATAAATAACTACCCCACCTCGGCCTCGTTGGCTACGCGTCAGATGTGCGACGCTGTAGCTCGCAGCAAAGGCTATCGTGCGGCCGTGATAGCAGAGAGTGACGGAGGCGTGGCCATTGAGCCGGCAATGCCTGTGTTTATAGTAAAGGAGTACGACGTATTCACTCCCGCAGGATGTGCCTCGGTGGAGTTTTCATTGGCCGAGAGAGCCATTCGTCAGGCGGGATACAGATTGACACAACGCAGAGTACTGACTGCCGACATAAACGATGCTGACGAGATATTCTGGGTGGATTGGCAAGGCGTAACATCGGCCTTGCAGATTGGGCAACGCCCTTGTATGGATATCATCGCCAACAGGGTCGCCGACATTATGGAGAAGATAAAAACATTATAAGATATGAAGATTGCAATATTTCCGGGCTCATTCGACCCCTTCACACGAGGACACGCCGCCGTAGTTGAGGAGGCTCTGACTCTCTTCGACAAGGTTATCATAGCCATTGGTGACAATATCGAGAAGCGATCACTGCTCTCGGTGGAGGCTCGCCAGCAACTCATCAACAAGGTGTTCTGCAACGACTCACGCGTAGAGTGCATAGCCTATTCTACCCTGACGGGCGAGATTGCACGCAAGGTTGGTGCTACGGCCATTATTCGCGGCGTACGCAACACCGTAGATTTTGAGTATGAACGCACGATGGCTCAAATCAATCGTCGCATATTTCCCGACATTACGACCGTGATGCTCTTTACTCCGCCGCAGCTATCGGATATAGCCTCATCGACAGTGAGGGAGTTGCATGCCTTCGGGCAGGATGTCAGCGATATGATGCCGGAGGGTATCTCGCTTGACGATTATATCAAATTGGGTAAATAGTTGTAGGATAAGATAAAGATTCATATCTTTGCCGAATAACACAACGTAAAGAATTAAAACATAATAGAGAATATGGAATTTACAGCAGAAATGATTGCCGGCCTTTTGGGTGGTACAGTTGTAGGCGACAAAACGACAGCCGTACATACCGTATCGTCAATTGACGGAGGTAAGAAGGGTGCTTTGGCATACCTCACAAACCCAAAATACGAGCAATACATATACACAACAGAGGCATCTATCATATTGGTAAACAACGACTTTGAACCAACAGCACCCGTAGCGGCAACACTCATAAAACTGCCTGACGTAGGTGCTGCCGTGTTGAAGCTTCTGGAGATGTACAACGCAATGAAACCCCAGAAAAAAGGCATCAGCAAGATGGCTTCTATTTCGGAGAAGGCGACTATCGGCGAGGATTGCTACATCGGCGACTTCGCAGTAATCGAGGCAGGTGCCGTAATCGGTAACGGAGCAAAGATATATCCGCAGGTATATGTCGGCGACGGCGTAAAGGTGGGTGCCGGCACAACACTCTACCCCGGAGTGAAGATTTACGAAGGCTGCCGCATCGGCGAGAACTGTATCCTGCACGCAGGAGCAGTCATCGGAGCTGACGGCTTTGGCTTCCTTCCCAAGCCCGACGGCACATTCGACAAGATTCCGCAGTTGGGAAATGTCATCATCGAGGATAATGTCGAGATTGGTGCCAACACCTGTATCGACCGTGCCAAGACCGACTCTACAATCATCCGCAAGGGCGTGAAGCTCGACAACCTTATTCAGGTGGGTCACAATGTGGAGATTGGAGAGAATACAGTATCATCGGCACAGATGGGTATCGCCGGCACATCGAAGGTGGGTCGCAACTGCTTCCTCGCAGGTCAGGTGGGCATCGCCGACCACATTACGATTGGCAACTATGTGAAGATTGGCTCACAGTCGGGTATTGACAAAGATGTTGCTGATGGCGAGATTCGTTTGGGTACTCCCGCACTTCCAGGTATGGGTTTCCACCGTTCATTTGCCGTATTCAAGACTCTGCCCGACTTGCAGAAGCGTGTCGCAGCATTGGAGAAGGCCGTAAAAGAGGAGTAATTTTTAACTAAACATAAACTATATGAAGAAGATTTTTGCAATTTTGTTTGCTGCTATGGCTATGACCGCCTGCAACAACACAACTTACACTATCAATGGTACCGACGCCTCATTTGAGGATGGTATAAACGCTTACATCCAGCTTCCAAGCGAGGGAGGCCGTTTCGAGGCTATCGACACTGTGGCTATCGTGAATAACTCATTCACATTCACAGGCGAGGTTGAGCAGACGAAGAAGGCTTTTGTTACCGTAGGCGACAACATTCACATCTCGCTTTTCCTTGAGCCGGGTACTATCAACATCAGCAAGGCAAACCCAGAGGATCGTACATTCAGCGTTACAGGTACTCCTATGAATGACCTCCGCAACGAGCTCAGCCAAAAGAGTGTGGAGTTAATGAACAAGTACAGAGCTGCTAACGAGGCCGGCGATCAGGAGGCTATCAAGGCTATCGAGGACGAGATGACACAGTCTATCAAGAGCTTCATCGCTGCGAATGCTGCCAACATCGTGGGTCAGGATGTATTGAAGCAGAACTACTACTATTTCGAGCCACAGGAGTTGCTCGACATCATCGCCACTATCCCTGCGGAGAATGCCGAGGCATTTGCGAAGATGAAGGAGAGTGCAGAGGCTGCCTTGAAGGTACAGCCAGGCAACCCTTACATTGACGTTGTAGATAAGACCCCCGCTGGCGAGGAGCTCTCGTTGAAGAGTGTCGTTGAGAATGGCAAGAACAAGTATGTCCTGCTGGATTTCTGGGCTTCTTGGTGCGGTCCTTGTATGCAGGAGGTTCCCTACCTTATCGAGACTTACAAGGCTTTCCACGACAAGGGCTTTGAGATTTATGGCGTATCGTTTGACCGCACAGAGGAGGCTTGGTTGAACGCCATCAAGGAGAAGGAGCTCGCGTGGTTGCACGTCAGTGCATTGAAGGCTTGGGACAATCAGGCTCGTGCCGACTATGCCGTAAACTCTATCCCTGCAAACTTCCTTATCGACTGTGCGACAGGTCAGATTATCGCAACCTCTCTGCGTGGCGAGGAGGTAAAAGCCAAGATGGAGGAGTTGTTGAAATAATTTTCACTACATAATCAATAAAGAGTTCGGCATTTTTGCGTGCCGAACTTTTTTATTATCTTTGTCGTAATGGAGCAGAATGAAACATACCGCATAATGGGCATCGACCCCGGCACGAACTATATGGGTTACGGCATCATCGAGATTGAGGGCAAGAGCATACGTTCGGTTGTGATGGGCGATATCGACCTGCACACGATGAATGACCCCTACCGCAAGCTGGGCTATATCTTCGACCGCGTGTGTAATCTCATAGAGGAGTATCAGCCTCGCGAGGTGGCCTTGGAGTCGCCTTTCTTCGGTGCTAACGTGCAGAGTATGCTCAAACTGGGACGTGCACAGGGCGTTGCTATGGCAGCAGCCCTGCACCATAACAGAGAGGTGTTTGAGTATGCCCCGACACGCATCAAGCAGGCCATAGCGGGCTCGGGTGCAGCATCAAAGGAGCAGGTTGCAGCCATCATCAAGCGACTGCTGAAGCTCGACTATACGCCTCGCCGTCTGGACGCCACCGACGGAATGGCTGTGGCGATGTGCCACTACTTCACGGCCCGCACACCTATCAATACGGCTATGGGCACCGCCCGCGTAAAAGGCCTCGGCGGAGGCAAAAAAGCCGCCAAAGGCTCCTCGTCATGGGAAAAATTCATCAAGCAACACCCCGACCGCGAAGTAAAGTAGAAGAAATTGGATTGCAAAAGGCAAAGACTTGTGAAGTGAGAAAATTTTCATAACTTTGTGTATAACAAATCAAAAATACTATGAAAGAAGCCGGCTATGTATATATCCTCACCAACCCGAGTTTCAAGGAGGACTGGGTTAAAATTGGTAAAAGTTCTCGCCCTGTTGATATTCGCTCTAAGGAGTTGGATAATACGGCTGTGCCATTGCCGTTCGAGATTTATGCTACATTAAAGACGGTAAAGTATGAGCAAGTTGAAAAACTTATTCATAAAACAATCGACCGATTAACTGATTTAAGAATTAGGCAGAATAGAGAGTTCTTTAATGTATCTCCTGCAAAGGCCTTAGATATTCTTAAAGATATCTCAATGACACTTGATGATGCTATAATAGATGAGGTTTACCTTGGTGAAGCAAGATTTAAGAACAAGTGTTCGGATAAAATAGAGGATAAAATAAAGAAACAAAGGCCTCGTTTTAAGTTTAGCATGGTCAATATTCCTATTGGCGCTACAATAACATTTATTCCCACCGGTATTGAGGTGCGTGTAGCAGACGAAGATCATGTTGAGTACGATGGTCGAATATACAAGCTATCGCCTTTTGTTGGAACATTTATGCCAGAGGATAAACGCAACACATCGGGTGCATATCAAGGCGCTAAGTATTTCGCTTATAAGGGCGAGGTATTGGATGACTTACGCACCAAGATAGAGCACTCAAATGAGAAATAGTCATACTTTGGCGGGATTGACGCAGCCGCTTCGCTTTACTGCGTCTTTTCCTTGGAGTCCTCGGATATAAACAAACATCATTAACAATTTCTGCAAAGCAGAATAGCTTTCACAATATAAGCAGTTGAAAGTGTGCAAGCACCCACAACTGCTTATATTACAAAAGCCACCCCTAAAGGAGTGGCTTGCCAATGATGTTTGTTTGCATCGCTCGTGATTCCGGCGGGATTCGAACCCACGACCCACAGCTTAGAAGGCTGTTGCTCTATCCAACTGAGCTACGGAACCATCACATATTTGGCCGATTGGCCTAATTGCGGTGCAAAAATAACGTATTTATTTCTTTTATCCAAAGATTTTAAGAAATTAACGCAATCAAGCAATAGTACCTCGGCATATCGGCCTACGATACCGGGGCTTCGCCCTCGAAATTGACATTCATCTTGACATACTTATAGCCGCGATGATGCAACTCCAGCGACACGCCCAGCTCGAAGAAGACCTTTGCCGTGCGGGCGAAGATATGGAATGCCATAACACTCTGTGGTTCAACACCCTCCTTGCGGATAAAAGTCTCGGCAAGATAAGCACATTTGCGGATGGTATTCTCCAGTTTCTCGGCCTCAGCACTTGTCAGCGAGTAGCCCACCAGACACTCTACGACATATTCGTCCATCTCGTCAAAGCCACGCGGAGCAGCCATAAGCGAATACCAATCCTCGGTATCCTTATACTCGCCCCACGACTTATCCCACAGCACAGCAGCACCCATACCCATATAACAGGCCCACGCAATGGCCGCCAGCGGATATTCGGCAATCTGCGGCACAGCGGCAGCCATATACTCGGCCGCCGACGTATGCCACTTATCGTTCAGTTCCTCTACCGTAAGCATCTGTCCATCAAGCAGTTTGTCGTCAGTACATTGCTTAACGACAGCCTTTGACAAATTCTCGGCAAAGGTATTTAACAACTCTAAATCTTTCTCTTCCATTACTCTATCACGCCCAACTTAAATACAATCTTCTGGCAATATGTCTCACCGGGATTCAGGATAGCCGAGGGGAATGAAGGCTCATTAACGGCATTCGGATAGTTCTGGCACTCGATAGCCACACCCGAATAGTCCTGATAGCGACCGCCCGACTTGGTTACGGGGCAACCACCCTCCAACCAGTTGCCGGTATAGACCATAGCACCTGCCTGTGATGACAACACCTCAACCTTACGGCCCGAAGCGACGTGACGCAACTCGCCGACCTTCGCCAGAATATTGGGCTGCCAGCCGTCCAGTACGAAGTAGTGGTCGTAGCCCTTGAAGTCCTTCATATAATTGAACTCTGACAAGATATCATCGCCAAACTTACGCCAAGAGGTAAAGTCCTGCGGAGTACCCTTGACATCGAGCTTCACGCCCGTAGGAATCTGTGTGGGGTCCATCTCCAACACCTGCGAACAGTTCAGATGAAGCTCGTGGTCGAGAATGGTCTGTCCACTACCCTCGCCTGCCAAGTTCCAATAGACGTGGTTTGTGAGGTTTACAGCCGTAGTCTTGTCAGTGCGGGCCATATAGGTAATCTCCAACTCGTTGTCGTCGCTGAAATAGTAGCCGGCCTCGACATACAACTCGCCGGGGTAGTTCTGCTCGCCGTCGGGTGATGTGCGAGAGAATACTACGCGATTAGTCTCTACGCGGCTCTCCCACAGCTGATTTGCAAAGCCTTTTGTACCACCGTGCAAGTGGTTAGGGCCATTGTTGATTTCGAGGTTATACTCCACACCCTCGATTGTCATCTTACCCTTCGCAATACGGTTTGCCACGCGGCCAACACTCTTGCCACTCGCTGCACCATCACCGAAGTAGCTCATAGCATCCTTATAGCCCAAGACGATGTCGTCCATCTTGCCATCCTTGTCGGGAGCCTTCACCGATACGATGCAGGCACCGATATTACAGAGCTGTACCTCGCAACCATTAGCGTTGCGGATAGTATAGAGAACGATAGCCTCGCCCTCGGGGGTAGATCCCCAAATGTGTTGCATAATTTCCATTATTCTACGGGTTTTAAGTTAGTCAAAATAGCATCAATACGCTTCAAGCACTCCTCCTTGCCGATGAATGCCGTAACGTCGTACATTCCGGGGCCCTTGCCGGCTCCTACCAATGCCAGACGCAGCGTATTCATAATCTGGCCCATACCATACTCCTTCTCCTGAATCCAGCCTCCGACAACAGCCTCGGTATTCTCCTTCGAGAAGTCATCAATCGAGGCCAAGACCTCGCGTACCTCACGCAGGCGTGCGGGATTCTCGCCCTTCCAGTACTTCTTGGTCTGCTTCTCCTCGTACTCGGTGGGGGCAACAAAGAAATATGATGTCAAATCCCAAAGGTCGGTGATGAAGGTTGCTCTCTCCTTCATAATGCCGGCAGCCTTGCCCGCCAACTCATCCGACACCTCAACGCCGTGCTCCTTCAAGATAGGCTGGAACAACTCAGCCAGCTCCTCGTCGGTCTTGCGGTGCATATACTGGGCATTGAACCACTTCGCCTTGTCGGGCTGGAAACGAGCTCCCGACTTCGATACTCTATCAAGCGAGAAGCCCTCAATCAACTCCTGCATCGAGAACAACTCCTGCTCCGTACCGGGATTCCAGCCGAGCAGAGCCAGCATATTGACGAATGCCTCGGCAAAGTAGCCGTCCTCACGATAGCCGTGAGCCGTCTCGCCCGTAGCAGGTGACTTCCAGAACAAGGGGAAGACAGGAAAGCCCATCTTGTCACCATCACGCTTCGAGAGCTTACCGCCACCCGTAGGCTTCAACAGAAGCGGCAGGTGTGCAAACTGGGGCTGCGAATCCTGCCAGCCGAAAGCCTTATAGAGCAGATAGTGCAAAGGCAACGAAGGCAACCACTCCTCACCACGAATAACATGCGAAATCTCCATCAAGTGGTCATCAACAATGTTTGCGAGGTGGTAGGTTGGCAGAGCATCGGCACTCTTGTAAAGCACCTTGTCGTCCAGAGTAGAGGTGTTTACCTTAACATGACCGCGAATCAGGTCGTCCATCTCGACAATCTCATTCTCTGGCATCTTGAAGCGAACAACCCAGATATCGCCTCGTGCTATGCGAGCCTCAACCTCCTCCTTCGGAAGTGAAAGCGATGTGGGCAACTTCTCGCGTACCGAGTAGTTATAGGCAAAAGTCTCGCCCTTGGCCTCGGCCTCCTTACGCAAGGCGTCCAGCTCCTCCGAAGTATCGAAGGCGTAGTATGCCCAACCGGCCTCGACCAACTGCTTGGCATACTTCAAATATATTTCGCGACGTTCACTCTGACGATATGGTGCGTGAGGACCTCCTACGCCTACACCCTCGTCAATCTCGATACCGCACCATTTTAATGACTCGATGATATACTCCTCGGCACCCTCAACGAAACGCTGCGAGTCGGTATCCTCGATACGAAGAATCATCTTTCCGCCATGACGGCGTGCAAACAAATAGTTATAAAGTGCTGTACGCACACCGCCCATATGCAGGGGACCCGTCGGTGACGGAGCAAAGCGTACTCTAACCTCTTGTGACATAGTTTTCTTTATTTTAGTTTCTTATTTATTTTGTTTCTCTTTTGTTTCTCTCTCAACTTTAACCATCCTGCCATTACAAAAGCAACGACAGTATAGGAAATCGCATAGACCAATATATCACGACTAAAACCATCGGTAGCAGGATAATGATTCCCCAACCATATATTAGCAACAACCGCCAATGAAATGGTGATAAAAAACAGACTGTTTGCCAACAAATTATGCTTCTGCCTGTTGGTATTTATTATGGGTATCGCTACTATATCAACAAACATCCACAAGGCAAATGTCCACGCCCACATCGCCCAATAGATGGCATTTGGGAGATAGCACGCCACAACACTCAACGCAACAGCCACCACAGCCAACGCCCAATTTGCGATTTTTATTTTTCTCCACATATCCATCTCGATTGGTAGTTTATGGCTTGTTATTTTTCTGTTATTCTTCCTAATTGTTGAATTACGGGACTATTTCACTCTGTACTCAACACGCATCGTTATACGAGCCTTCTTTTGGCGGGAAGATGTATTAAACGAGCCACCTGCCGAGAACTCCTCGTTGGAGTTTGCTCCGGTAATCTGGAATACACCCATTCGTGCAGAGGCCACACGACCAAGCGATGTGCCGGCATTCTCGGCAATCTTCTCGGCACGAGCCTTGGCATCGGCTGAAGCACGTTCGATAAGTGAGAGCTTCACATCGTCCAATTTCGTATAGTAGTAATCGGGACTATAAGCATCTATCGACACGCCCTGTGCTATGAGTGATGAAATCTCACGCGATACGGCCTCAACCTTATCGACCTCCGATGACTCTATCGAGAAACTCTGATTCAGACGATAACCCGTAAAACGCTGGCCCATATAGTTACCGTTGGCACTATATGAAGGCTCGAACTGCTTATCGACATTCACAAAACGAAAGACGATATTCTCCTCGGCAATGCCTCGCGAGGTCATAAACTCCAAAACCTTCTTTTTATTGCGTTCCAATTGTGCATAGCCCGCAGCAACATCGAATGTTTCAAATGTGATTTGGCCGTTCCAGACAATCAAATCCGACGAGAACTCGGTCTCGCCCAAGCCTGTAACGACAATGGTATCTTGTGAACGATACTTGTAGGTATAGGCACGACCCAAAAGCCACGCAGCGACTATGATAGCCACGCCGATAATCGAGAATTTAATAATCTGTTTCATAACATTGAATAGTTCAAAATTAACCCGACACAAGGTCGGCTTTTCCTCCTCGCGACTCGGCAAAGTGTGCAAGCACCCTCTGCTCTCGCTTCGCAGCGTCGGTTCAAAATTTCTGTTCAAAAAAACATTTGTTTTGTGAGGCCGTTTGCCTTTCGCCCCGCTACCCTTTTAATGATTGGGTTGTGAGGTTATTTTTAGGCTTGCGAAGTTTGCGAAAGCGGAGTTTACTTGGTGTAAATGAGCATTTCGCAAACAAGCGTAACGACAAAATAACCCACAAGACAATTATTAAACATTGAAGAGGAAGTGCATAATATCACCATCCTGTACAATGTACTCCTTGCCCTCGATGCCAATCTTGCCGACATCGCGACACGCCTTCTCAGAGCCGAGTGACACATAGTCGTCGTACTTGATAACCTCCGCACGAATGAAACCACGTTCAAAGTCGGTGTGGATAATTCCGGCGGTCTGCGGAGCCTTCATACCCTTCACGAAGGTCCACGCACGACTCTCATCGGCACCCGTTGTGAAGAATGTTTGAAGGTTGAGCAACTTGTATGCCGCTTTGATAAGACGAGCCACACCCGACTCCTCCAAGCCCATATCCTGCAAGAACATCTGACGTTCGTCATAATCCTCCAACTCGGCAATATCAGCCTCGGTAGCTGCCGCCACGATAAGCATCTCGGCATTCTCGTCGGCGATAGCTGCCTTCACAGCCTCGGTATGAGCATTACCCGATACAGCACTTGCTTCATCAACATTGCAGACATAAAGCACCGGCTTGTCGGTCAGCAAATTAAGGTCGGCAATCAGTTTGCGTTCCTCCTTATCGGTCTCGACAGTACGAGCCGAACGACCCTGCTCCAAAGCCTCTTTGAACTGCACCAAGAGTTCGTAGCGACGCTTCGCGGTCTTATCGCCCGCTGCAGCCTGCTTCTGGCACTTGCCGATATTGTTCTCTACGGTTTCGAGGTCTTTCAACTGCAACTCGGTGTCAATGATGCCCTTATCGCGTACGGGATCCACCGAGCCATCGACGTGAGTAATGTTGCCATTCTCGAAGCAACGCAGAACGTGAATAATCGCGTTGGTGTTACGGATGTTACCCAAGAACTTATTTCCGAGGCCCTCGCCCTTTGACGCACCCTTAACCAAGCCGGCAATATCGACAATCTCGATTGTCGTGGGGATAACCTTCTTCGGATTATCTATCTCGGCCAGCTTCACCAGACGTTCGTCGGGTACGGTAATAACGCCCACATTGGGCTCGATTGTACAGAAAGGGAAGTTTGCTGCCTGTGCCTTCGCATTTGAGAGGCAGTTGAAAAGAGTTGATTTACCTACGTTGGGCAGACCAACTATACCACATTGTAAAGCCATTTTATATCTGTTTATATTATACTCCAAAAGTTAGCCTACAAAAATAGTTATTTTTGAGCATATTTCCTTACTTACGCCCATTTTTCATCCAAAATTTTGCGATATTGCAGAAAATCGCTATATTTGCAACGTCAAACAACGAATAAAATCACAAAATCTTACGAGTAAAATGCCCCGATAGCAGATATTGTATCCTGCTGTGCGGATAGTTGCGTTCTACACTGAACAAGGTTGTTTTTTTTTCGCAGCAAAGGTTCTTAAAAATTCACGATTCACGCTGCCTCGAGCAGAGATGGAAGTTACGACAAACACTCAATCTTGCCGACGAGCTTATGCTCCGCAGGCAGGGACGTTCTTTGACGTGTTTGAGCCGACAATCACTTTCAGCAAAGAGTTGATTGTCAAAAGAATAATCATTGTTTAACTTTCAAAATCTTATTATTATGAATCGTGAAAATTTTTCAGAAATCAATGTAGAAAACCCCTCTTCAAATCATCGTGTTTATTATGCTCCGGCAGCATCAACCTCGGGCGACAAAGTGAAGATTTATCGCCGCGCATTTGAGCGTATGAATCATGAGTATCGCGTAGGTATGCTTAGTAAAATAAACCCCATAGATAGGGCCATTGCAAAGTACGAATGGGGAGAGTTCATCCTCGAGCAATTGCCTAACTACGCCGACGACCGAAGCGAGCTGTTTAATGGTGCAAAGATTTTGATTATCAGAGCCTACGACATGATTAGCGAAGATCGCTACAACGCCAAATCTGCCATTAAGGAGGCTACAAAGGCGTTAGAGGATTTCAACAAGTTGATAGCCGAGAATAACCTCACCGCCCAAGCCGGACACGCCATATCTCCGAAAGTCATAGCCAGCCGCAAGGCGGAATTGGTAAACAACATAACTTGCAGACGCAAGCAATATGCCGATATCGTAAGAAGATGCCCCGACCACAAGTTTGAGCATATCAGGCGACGAGCAGAGTATTGCGAGAGCATGTGGTAGTGTTCAAATAAGTAATGCGGCAGCGCTACAAATGAGCATTGCGACAGCTTTTACGAGAGCATACAGCAGCCCGAAAAGCTGCATATTCATGCAAAGCACAGCATTCCTTAAGGCTTCCAGCAATCGGGAGCCTTTTTTATTTGTAACTTTCCGAAAATATTTCTACTTTTGAGCAACCAACACAGTAACAACATTTAACAGATTTGACCATGAAGAGATTTTTAGTTCTATTCACTTGCGTAGCAATACTATTTTCCGCAAGTTGCAGCGACGACAATAGCGAAGTAAATAACAACAACCCCACACCTCCGGATACACCACCGACGCCAAACGAAAACCTGACCGTTCAGGCATTAAAAGATGACAACTCTTTGATTTATGCATCGGGAGGTAGTACAACTATTTCTGTTACATCCGAATTAGAGTGGGCTGCCGAAGTTGTTGATTCAGAGGATAGCGAGTGGTTACATATTACCCATACCGACAACAGCCTTACGCTCTCTACCGACAAGAACACTCAATCTTCAGACCGCGAAGCGCATATTATAATTTCAAACGGAGCCAAGAATCACGAACTCACCATAAAGCAGCGTCAAAATATCATTCGTCGTAACGAAATCAGCGAGCGAAAGGTATTTACGCAACTTGATTTATATTACAACCAGAATCAATTTCATCGTTTTATCGGAGTTTTGCCAGCACCTTCTTCAAATATATATCAGGATATCGAGGAGCTAAATACCGAGGGCGGAACGCTGCTAACTGCACCTGACAACGAAACCCGATATTTGCGTTGCATATTGGATAATAGTAGTGTGCCGGCATCGGGCCAACCTGTTCTTAGAGAAGAATTTAACATCACAAATTACAGCGTAGATGTCGATTTTGATGCCATAACCTCATATCCCGACATTGATACCGAATCGGATGTATATAAGAACTATACGGGCGCGAAATCAAATATTATCGACCCCGATTTTGAGCCGATGCAAGCCGTAACCGCGCAATTATGGCAGGAGGCAGATGGCGATATTGTAGACTATGCCATGCTCTGTTACTTGTATGTCGCTGAAAATATGCAATACCTTAATCCCAACACAGGTCTGCACCCATTGGCCAAGATATGGGAAGAAGGCGGAGGCGACTGCGGTAATCAGGCAACGGTGTTTATCTCGATGTTGCGCAATAAGGGTATTCCGGCGCGTCATGTCGTCATGGTACGCCCCGACGACACCGCTCATGTGCGTGCCGAATTTTTCCTTGCCGGATATGGCTGGATTCCCGTAGATCCCAATGCAAAGAATATGATTCCCGAAGGTGACTTTTTCGGTAAGATTTATTCAGATGAAATTGTCATGAATCGAGATATCGACATCCCAATAAAAGACCCTGAAGGTAATAATCTCGTAGCCGGATTGTTGCAGGTTTACGTCTTCTGGTATTGGATATATGCCGACATGTCATTGGAACTTGTCCGCACAATCGGACTGATGTAGCAAGGCTGCATTTTTATGCAAAACAACCATTTCTTGAGGCTCTCAAACAATTGAGGCCCTTATTTATTTGCAAAAGAGCCTCCAATTTGATACTTTTGTGCGTTTTAACCGCTCTGGCGGCATTTACACAAGACTTAAAATTTCACTTATAACATTATGCTCAGCAGAAAAGTAGCATCACAACTTAAAGATTTAGAGACTCCGTTCTATCTCTACGACATCAACCTTCTCCGACAGACATTGGAGAGTGTTGTTTATGAGTCAAACAAATACAACTACAAGGTCCACTACGCCATAAAGGCCAACAACGACGATTACCTGCTCTCGATTATAAAGGAGTATGGCCTCGGAATCGATTGTGCCAGCGGCAACGAGGTACGCAAGGCTATTGAGATGGGGTTTGAGCCAAAAAGCATCGTCTATGCCGGTGTCGGCAAGCGAGATAAGGAGATTCGCTACGCCATCGAGCAGGGTATTCTGGCTATCAACTGCGAATCTATCGAGGAGTTGCAGGTTGTCAATCAGATTGCGGGCGAATCAGGCAAAAAAGCAGATATCGGACTGCGTGTAAATCCCGACATCGACCCCAAAACCAACCACTGCATCGACACAGGTCAGGCTGACAGTAAGTTCGGTATTTCGTATGACGAGATATTGGAGAACGTGGAGCTGATTAAGGCGTTGGAAAATGTCAACATCGTCGGCATCCATATTCATATCGGCTCGCAGATTCGTGAGTTGCACGTCTTTGAGAATATGTGCAACAAGGCCAATGCGATAGTTGAGAAGCTGGAGTCGCTGGGCTTCTCGTTCAATATTGTGGATGTCGGAGGAGGTCTGGGCATCAACTACGACGTTCCCGAGAACGAGCCGATACCCAACTTCGCATCACTCTTTGCCATAATTCACGAGTATCTGAATGTCGGCGACCGCGAGGTGCATTTTGAGTTTGGACGTGCCATCGTGGGCGAGTGTGGCGAGTTGATTACAAAGGTGCTGTTCAACAAAACCACCGCTACGGGTCGCCGCCTGCTCATCGTAGATGCTTCGATGACCGAACTTATTCGTCCGATGCTCTACGGCTCATATCACAACATCGAGAACATTACCTCGCAGGAGGAGGTATGCAAGAAATACACTGTTGTAGGCACAGCGTGCGAATCTACCGATGTATTTGACGAGAATGTCAGCCTCAAAAAGAGTCAGCGAGGCGATTTGCTCTCGATTAAATCGGCCGGTGCTTATGGTCGTTCAATGGCTTCGCAGTACAATATGCACGACCTTCCCGCCGCCGTTTATAGCGATAAGCTGGCGAAATAGGCGGAAGCATTGGTTTGATATCAAATTCTCACAAAAAAAATAGCCTTTCCGAGGGCTATTTTTTTGTTTTATACGGAGTATATGCTGAAAAATTACTACCTTTGGGAAAATATTTGCAAAGTATATGAATGTAGATTTTATAAAATCAGAGATAGCGAAACTCTCGCAGTTGGTTGCATCGTGGAGTGACGATACCAACATATCAACCATAGAACGCGATATGGCCCTCGACAAACTAAAAGCCCTATATGAGCATTTGCGTTTTGGCGTGGAGCCTGTTGATGCTCCGGAAGAGGTCGAGCAGTCGTCGTTGATTGGCTTAATTCCGACAACTGACGCGGTTAGCGAAGAAAAGGATGTCGAGGTGGAGTTCCTGTTCGCCGAAGAGGACGAAGAGAACGAAGAGAACAGGGGAAGCGAGGAAAACGAAGCTACTGCAATCGTTACAGCAGGGTCTGACGACGAGGCAGAGCCCGAAGAGGAGGTTTTCGACAAAGCCGCAGATGACAACGAGATAGGCCTCGTTGAAGAAACTGAGAACGAAGAGCCTGCCGCAGATGAGGTTGCTCCCTATGAGCCTTCATTTGAGAAGGAGGAGGTCGTAGAGGATAAGCAGGAAGCGGCCACAGAGGTAGTCGAAGAGATAAAGCAGGAGGAGGCAACAGAAGAGGAGATGCCTGCACAGAATTTCGGTAATCTCTTTGGTATGGAGGAGCCCAAACGCCCATCGCGTTCAAAGCATATCCGTATGATGTCGATATACAACGACACCGAAAGTACTCCCCAGACCAAACCCGCTGCACAGGAGAAAGAGATTGACATATCAAAGATTTTCGATTTCGGAATTGAGGTCGAAAAGCCTGTCAGAGAAGAGCCTGTCACAACGCCGCACACCGTAGCGGATAGTGCCGACAGAAACATTACGCTGGCGGATGCCATAGCACCCAACACGCAGACTCTGGCGGACACAATAGCGGCTCCCGCACCTCTGGCCGAGGAGATTACCGCCTCAAAGATTGTGTCACTGTCGGATGGCGTAGGTCTGAACGACAAATTCCTGATGATTCGTGACCTGTTTGATGGCGATGAAGAGGCTTACGAGCAGGCAATCAGCGACCTGGATGCGGAGGAGGATATGGACGGATGTATGGTCTATATCGCCGAGAACTTCGAGTGGAATCCCAACCTTGAGGGAGCCAAATTCATTATGCAGCTACTATCACGCAAGCACTCATAACGAGCATTTATGTCAAAGCTATACATCGTTCCCACGCCGATAGGCAACCTCGACGACATCACTCTGCGAGCAATCAAAGTACTCAAAGAAGCTGATTTCATCCTCGCCGAGGATACCCGCACATCGGCCTTTTTGCTGAAACATTTAGGAATAGAGAAAAAACTCTATGCTCATCACAAATTCAACGAACACGCCACCGCCGCATCGGTTGCCGAGGCTATTGGCGAGGGTCGTACCGTTGCATTGGTATCGGACGCCGGCACGCCGGGCATATCAGACCCCGGATTTCTGCTTGTCCGCACCTGTGTAGAGGCCGGCATTGAGGTAGAGACACTCCCCGGAGCAACGGCTCTTATTCCTGCCCTGGTGCAGAGTGGATTTCCGTGCGACCGCTTCTGTTTTGAGGGTTTCCTGCCACAGAAGAAGGGTCGTATGAAGCGACTGGAAGAGTTGAAGGAGGAGTCAAGAAGCATAATCTTCTACGAGTCGCCCTTCCGTGTAGTTAAGTGCTTGGAGCAGTTTGCCGAGACGTTTGGCAGTGACCGCCGCGTGTCGGTGTCAAGAGAGCTTACAAAGAAGTTTGAGCAGACCGTCAGAGGCACTATCGGCGAGGTGCTGGAGTACTTCACCGAGCACGAGCCCAAAGGCGAGTTTGTAATCGTTGTGGCCGGCTCTCCGAAGCCCGAAAAGGCGGAGAAGCGTAACCGCTATGCCACAGATAAACAGTCCGCAGACGATGAGTAACGACAGCAACATAACACACTGGCAGGCTTTTTGGGTCGAAGTGCTATGGTATTTGTGCCGAGGCTTTGCCCTTTTGCCCCGTGTCGTGCGTCATTATGTGGTTGGCTACCCCATCTACCTTATGATGCACTATGTTATACGCTATCGCCGCAAGGTTGTGATGCACAACCTGCGAAATGCCTTTCCCGAAAAGAGTGATAAGGAGCTGCGACAAATATGCCGCGATGTCACACGCAACCTTACAGAGCAGATTATAAGCACCATAGACAAAGCCGGTCTGGGTAGAAAAGGGCTGCTTAAAAGAATCAATATCATTGGCATTGACGAGGTTAGAGAGCAGACCTCTGGCCGTAGTATGGTATTCCTCACGGCCCACTATGGCCCCTGGGAGATGGGAACAACCATCAGTTACGGGATGCCTGAATATGAGATAATGGCGGTATATCATCCCCTCAAAAACAGGGTTGTTGATGAGCTGATGAAACGCATACGCAAGCACGATGGCGTGGCTATGGTGCCTATGCAGCAGACTATGCGATACTTTATCAGCAACCACCAGAAACAGCCGCTGATTGTCGGACTTATCGCCGACCAGAACCCCAAAACGCGAGCCGGACAACCGTGGTTTCGCTTTATGAATCAGTGGACTGCGTTTTTTGACGGAGCAGAGACCATTGCGTTGAAGTATCATCTGCCGGTCTATTATTTTTCGCCCAAACGCATCAAGGCCGGCATCTATGAGGCTCGTATGACACTCCTTTACGATGGTGTTGAGCAGGTTGCAGAGAATGTCATAACCGAGAGATATATCCGAGCCCTGGAGCAAGATATAATGGCCCACCCCGGCCTATGGATGTGGACACATAAGCGTTGGAAGAAAAAGCCCCCACAGGAGATTCTGGACCAAGAGATATAATGCAGACAGCTGTTGTCATACTCAACTGGAACGGCGTGGGTCACCTGCGTCAATACTTGCCGAGTGTTCTGCAAAACACGCCGGCGGAGGTGCGTATTGTGGTGGCCGACAACGGCTCAACCGACTCTTCGGTGGAGTTTGTCGAGCATTACTATCCCGATGTGGAGATTGTGCGACTTGACCGCAATTACGGCTTTGCCGAAGGTTACAATCGTGCGTTGCAAGAGGTCGAGGCCGACTATTATGTCCTGCTCAACTCCGATATTGAGGTTACTCCGCAGTGGATTGAGCCACTCGTCGCTATGCTTGACGAGAATAAAGAGGTGGCGGCCGTAGCACCCAAGCTACTGTCGTTTACCGAGCCGACACGCTTTGAGTACGCAGGTGCTGCGGGCGGCTTTATCGATTTTCTGGGCTACCCGTTCTGCCGTGGCCGCATTCTCTCGACTACCGAGCAGGACTGCGGGCAGTACGACACCCCTCGCGAGGTCTTCTGGGCAAGTGGTGCGGCGTTCTGCTGCCGTGCCGAGGTGTTCCACTCGTTAGGCGGTTTCGATGGCGATTTCTTCGCCCACATGGAGGAGATTGACCTCTGCTGGCGTATGCAGCTGGCGGGATATAAGGTTATGTGCGAGCCTCGTTCAGTGGTCTATCACTTGGGCGGTGGTACGCTGCCAAACGAGTCGCCACGCAAGCTCTATCTTAACTATCGCAACAACCTCTCGATGCTCTTTAAGTGTGCCCCCGCGTGGCAACGCTGCGTGGTGGCTGTTGCACGCCCTGCGGCCGATATGCTCTCGGCTCTGATATATCTTTTGAAGGGACAACCCTCGCTTGCCTCGGCTACGCTGCACGCCTATCGGGATTTTCTGCGTCTGCACCGTTCTCTTGCGAAGAAACGCCACGCAGTCCGCACCTCACGCAAGGCCGAATCCCGCCAAATCTACCGCGGCTCCATTATCCTCCGCTATGCCCTCGGCAAAAAGAGGTTTGAGGATATGATGTAAAAAAAGGTAGTCGAAACGACCACCTTTTTATGTTTTGCGAATATTTATGCCCGGCGGATTTTACGGAAGGGAAGTTTCAGCACGCCGAAGAAGGCTTCGCCGAAGATGCCACCCGACATCTTGGAAGCACCCTCACGGCGTTCGGTGAAGATTATCGACACTTCCTGAATCTTCAAACCCAGACGCCACGCCGAATATTTCATCTCAATCTGAAAGCCGTAGCCCTTCATCTGCACCCTGTCGAGGTCGATGGTCTGCAACGCCCGACGCGAGTAGCAGACAAAGCCCGCCGTAGCATCGTGCACCGGCATACGCGTCACGATACGCACATACTTCGAGGCGAAATATGACATCAGCAGACGCGACATAGGCCAATTGACGATATTCACACCGCAGACATATCGCGAGCCGACAACGACATCCGCCCCAGCCTCGGCAGCCTCATACAGACGCTGCAAATCGTCGGGGTTGTGCGAGAAGTCGCAATCCATCTCGAAGATATAGTCATAGCCGTGCTCCAAAGCCCACTTGAAGCCGGCAAGATAAGCCGTACCCAAGCCCAACTTGCCAACGCGGCGAATCAGAAAGAGCCTGTCAGCAAACTCCTTGCGGCGGCGTTCCACCACCTCGGCAGTGCCGTCGGGAGAGCCATCGTCGATGACGAGCATATCGAAATTGCCCGCAAGCGACATCACGGTATCAATCATTCGAGATATATTCTCAATCTCGTTGTAGGTGGGTATGATTACAAGTTTTCGCACAGTCGTATGCTTTTTATTGCTTTCTGTTTTTAATATTGCTCCTTCTCGTTGGGGAAGTCCTCGTTCTTCACATCATCAACATAGTGCGAGATAGCCTCACTCATAACATCGTGAAGGTTGGCATAGCGACGCAGGAAACGAGGAGAGAAATCGTTGGTAATACCCAGCATATCGTGAATTACCAACACCTGACCATCGACCTTACTGCCTGCACCGATACCGATTGTAGGCATCTTCAACTCATTGGTAACACGTTCGGCCAACGCTGCGGGAATCTTCTCCAACACAACGGCAAAGCAGCCTGCCTCCTCCAAAAGATGAGCATCGCGAAGGAGTTTCTCGGCCTCGGCCTCCTCCTTGGCACGAACATTATATGTACCAAACTTATGAATTGACTGCGGCGTAAGGCCCAAATGCGCCATAACGGGGATTCCGGCCGACAAAATGCGCTGAACAGACTCCAGAATCTCCTCACCGCCCTCCATCTTGACAGCATCGGCCTCGGTCTCCTTCATAATGCGGATTGCAGAGTCCAAAGCGACCTTCGAGTTACCCTGATAGGTACCGAAAGGCAGATCAACAACAACCAAAGCACGCTTCGCACCGCGCGTAACCGAGCGGGCGTGATAGATCATCATATCGAGCGTAATGGGCAATGTAGTCTCATATCCTGCCATAACATTTGCGGCAGAATCGCCAACCAAAATAACATCAACGCCTGCAGCATCGACGATTTTAGCGGTTGAGTAATCGTAAGTGGTAAGCATCGCGATCTTCTCGCCGCGCTGCTTCATCTCGGTCAAACGCAGAGTCGTAACGGCTCTGACTGATCCAGCAACAGACATTTATATTGAAATTAAATTGTTATACGACACAAATGTAGGTAAAAATTATATGTAAATGAAATCTTACCCGTTTTTCCTTGACTTCGCAACACTATTTGGGCAACCGGCCTCGCAGAGCCACAAAGAAGGGCCACAGGACAACGCCTCCCGCAACCGACACATTTATAGAGTGTTTTGTACCCACCTGCGGAATCTCTATCGCACCATCGCACATATCGACAACAGCCTGCTCAACGCCGGCAACCTCATTACCGAAGACCAAGGCATACTTCACATCGGGCTGAACATCTATTTCATCGAGCATCGTAGCTCCCTCGACCTGCTCAATGGCAAGCACGCGATAGCCCTCGTTTTTCAGTTCGGCAACGCACTCCTCCGTAGAGGCGTAATAGCTCCAGGCCACCGTAAGCTCGGCTCCGAGTGCCGTTTTATGGATATCTTTTGACGGAGGTGTAGCCGTAATGCCGCACAACGCAATATGCTCGATAGCAAAGGCGTCCGACGTACGGAAAAACGCACCAATATTTTGTGCTGAACGCACATTATCCAGAACAACCCGTACAGGTATTCGCTGCATCGTAGCAAACTCCTCTGCTGACGGGCGGTTTAGCTCTTCGTTTGTAATTTTTCTCATTTGTGAGTGATAATTATGTAGTACAAATATAGCACAAATCACGGAAATAAATTATCTTTGCATCTAATTAATGCAATTAATTAGCGTTTATCACAATGACACGACTCTTGCGTCAAATACTCATCTCTGCGTTAGCCGTTGTTGCACCCATTGCAGCAATCGGCCAGGAGGATGTAAAACTATTGACGGAGGTCGGCTTTGACACATTCTTTGACAATACCGAATACACCGGCACACAGCTGGGTCGTTCCGAGACCACCTTTGCAGCACGACTGTCGCCAAAGGTCGGCCTACGATGGAGTGAGAAGAACTCGTTTGTGGTGGGTGCTGATATCTTCGCCAACTTCGGCGAGCAGGGTAAGTTCCTGTCAAAGGCCCGCCCACAACTCTACTATCGTTTCGCCACGCCGAAGGTAAAAGCCCTCGCCGGCATCTTCGACCGCGAAGAGTTGAAAGGTTACTACTCGGAAGTTTTCATTAGCGATGTGAACCGTTTCTACGAGAATCGCCTGCACGGCTTTATGGGGCAATATGCCGGCGAGAGAGGCCACATCGAGCTAGCTCTGGATTGGTGCGGTATGTACTCGAAGGAGGCCCGCGAACGCTTCTGCATACTCTCGGCGGGACACCTCGACATATTGAAGAGTGGAGCTCTGTATGGAGGCTATGCCTTGCAGGTATTCCACTATGCGGGCAGTGAGCAGATTTCGGGCAGCGTGGTCGATAACATCATCGTCAATCCCTACATCGGCTCGCGTTTCAAGGCTTTTTTTGATTTCGACATCAAGCTGCACGCCATTGTCGCTATGCAGCGTGACCGTGCCGTTGAGAGTGGTATGCACATCCCCGGCGGTGCGATGTTGCAGCTGCGGATGGAGAAGTGTGGCATATATCTCGAAGAGCAATTATATGTGGGCAGTCAGCTGATGCCATATTTCTACGCATCTCCTAACCCCCTCTTTCCGCAGGGCTATGGAGCCGACCTCTACTACGGCAACCCGATCTTCGGAACGGATACATATTGGGAGAGCTGCTGTCGGGCACCACAGACGGTTATCGACACCCGCATAGGTTACTCTAACAACTTCTTCAACGACACCCTGTGCCTGAACGCCTTTGTTGCCGTACAGTGTGACGGCTCGGCTTGGGGCACACGCCAGATGGTGGAGCTGAAGGTGAGATTGTTCAAAGATTTCGCATTGGATAAAAGAAGATAATTAAGATAACAATATAATACAACGAGAGTTATGAATGTGAATAACATCGAAACGGCAGAGCCGAAAGAGAGATTGAATTTTGTCGAGGAGGTTATCGAAGAGGCGATAGCGAAGGGTGAAACACGCGTGCAGACACGCTTCCCGCCCGAGCCTAACGGTTACCTTCACATTGGTCACGCCAAGGCTATATGTCTGGACTTTGGCGTAGCGGCTCGCTATGGTGGCGTATGTAATCTTCGTTTTGACGATACCAACCCCACCAAAGAGGATATGGAGTATGTAGAGGCTATCAAGGAGGATATCCAGTGGCTCGGCTTCAAGTGGGGCAACGAGTATTATGCATCGGATTACTTCCAGCAGTTGTGGGACTTTGCCATCAGCCTCATCAAGGAGGGCAAGGCCTATATCGACGAGCAGACCGCCGAGGAGATTGCCGCACAGAAGGGAACACCCACACAGGCAGGCATCGAGAGCCCCTATCGCAACCGCCCCGCCGAGGAGAGCCTCGAATTGTTCGAGAAGATGAATCGCGGCGAGATTGAGGAGGGCAGGATGGTCTTGCGTGCCAAGATTGATATGGCAAGCTCGAATATGCACTTCCGCGACCCGATTATCTATCGCGTGGTAAACCATCCCCACCACCGTACGGGCGATAAGTGGAAGGTATATCCTATGTACGACTTCGCACATGGTCAGAGTGACTATTTTGAGGGTGTGACACACTCGCTGTGTACCCTCGAATTTGTGCCTCACCGCCCATTGTACGACCTGTTTGTCGATTGGGTTAAGGGTGGCAAGGACTTGGATAAGGACCGCCCACGCCAGTACGAATTCAACAAGCTGAACCTTAACTATACGCTGATGAGTAAGCGTAACCTGCTTATTCTGGTTAAGGAGGGTTTGGTAAGCGGTTGGGATGACCCCCGAATGCCGACTTTGTGCGGCTTCCGTCGTCGTGGCTACTCACCCGAGTCTATCCGCAACTTCGTCGATAAGATTGGTTATACCACCTACGACGCATTGAATGACTTTGCTTTGCTGGAGAGTGCCGTGCGTGACGACTTGAACAAGCGTGCTACGCGTGTAAGTGCCGTTCTCGACCCTGTGAAGCTCGTTATCACCAACTACCCCGAGGGTAAGGTTGAGTCTATGGAGGCCGTAAATAACCCCGAGGACCCCGAGGCTGGCACACATACTATCGAGTTCAGCCGTGAGCTGTGGATGGAACGCGACGACTTTATGGAGGATGCTCCGAAGAAGTATTTCCGTATGACTCCGGGCCAGGAGGTACGCTTGAAGAACGCCTATATCGTTAAGTGTACGGGCTGCGAGAAGGATGCCAACGGCAAGGTCACTACCGTTTATGCCGAGTACGACCCCGACACCAAGACCGGTATGCCGGGCAGCAACCGCAAGGTTAAGGGTACGCTTCACTGGGTGAGCTGCAACCACTGCATCAAGGCCGAGGTACGCCTCTACGACCGCTTGTGGAAGGTTGAGAACCCTCGTGACGAGATGGCCGCCATCCGCAAGGAGCAGGGCTGCGAGGCTCTGGATGCTATGAAGCAGATGATTAACCCCGACTCACTCACCGTGCTGACGGAGTGCTACGTCGAGCAGTATCTGGCCGACGCCAAGCCTCTCGACTACTTGCAGTTCCAGCGTATCGGCTACTTCAATGTCGATAAGGACTCTACCCCCGACCACTTGGTATTCAACCGCACAGTCACCCTGAAAGACTCTTGGGCCAAGATGAATAAGTAGGAAGGGATATAATTATAATTACGCCCCAAGGTTATAACCTTGGGGCGTTTGCTTTATATTATTTTTCAGTTAATTTAGAACTATTTGTTGGTCGAGCTTTATTAGACTTGCTATTAGTTGGGGATGCAATTCTATCTTCGTCAGGATAAGGCCTAGCATAATGTACATAGTATTTATTAGGACTACTAAATATATCCGAATATATAGTTATACCATTTTCGTTGCATCCACTACGTCCTGATGATACAAAACATTTCTTATCATTAATATTTTGCATCTGACAAACGTAAAACTTATTAGTTAACAAGGTCTCTTTACTATCAATTATAAACATTAATCTATTCTCAAAAATCAATGGAGAGTTATTCTCGTTGAATGTAAAGATTGATACTTCTTTACCTCTCGGATCGCGAATAAATCCACACTCTCTATATGGAGCATCTGTCAATGTGAATTGAGCTATTACTTTATAGCTTTTTGATGGAATACATATTATGCTTTTTTCTGCATATTCAATAGACGTAGAAAACCCAGATGAAGTTGTAGCTGTACTTAATTTACTTTTTAATGTTGTATTAGTACCCATCGTTCCAAATGCCTTTGAAACATTTGTATTATACGAAATAATACTAGAAGAATTGCGAAAATAATCATTTGCTATACCATTTTTGATAAAAAATGATTTAGACATATCAATAAATATATCTTTCTCTGAGTTATTGTGAATTTCAAACACAACATCACCATTTTCTGACCAAAAATCATAGTTTATAGAAATTTCATCTAAATTAGTAGCATACTTGCCGTTGTCCAATAATGCTACATTATCAGAATGAATGGTTGCGACCTGTCTATAAAGAGGTGTACACGAAAACAACATAGCACTTGTAGCTAATAATAAAAATAATTTTTTCATAATAAATAAGTTTTAAGTTAAACAATAAAAAAGTTTTCCTCGCCAACAGATGGCAACCGTTTAACTCAAAAAAGAAACGTGGATGTTGCTCAATTGTCAAGAAGGGACGACCAAGTACCCACACACGAACATAAGCACACCCACGCCATACGGCGTGAGCATTTAATGTGCCTATTGTCTGTTCGTGTCTTAATAAATTTGGTCGTTTTACTTGACAAACAACAATAGCCTAAATGCCACCAATACAAGACTGCCTATCCGACAATCTATACAAAGGTAACAATTATTTTCTAATAGTATTCAAATAGAGGGATATTTTTTCTCATAACAATTTAATGTCATTCCACCGAACAAAGTGAGGACTGGAATCTCTAACGGCAAATTATCCGGGCATACGCCCCAATATTATTCGCTTAACTTGCCGTGCATCGCTACGCGATTCTACGCACGGCTTCGGTTGGCTACGCCTCGGCATAGCATATATAATATAAGGTATCATATCTGCTCTGCCCTCGGCTTGCACAACCGTTCTCTGTTTCACAGAGCCGTTAAGCTCTATAACACCAATTGATACTACATTATATATGAAATATAGGTAGCCATCCTCTTCAAGAGAAAACCGAACTTCTACAGCAAACAGCCCCTCCCTTTACCAAAGGGAGGGGATAGAGGGGAGGGAATGTCAATATAGTCGGCGGCAGGCCGCCTCTTCAAGCCGTTGGTTTCCGACTCGGCTATGATGGAATATTCGGCAGGATACGATAATACATAACTATCTCGCTACGCAATACACAAAAAGAAAGCCGAGTCGGAAAAATCC
>SUZG01000003.1 GCA_015060015.1 Rikenellaceae bacterium
TGCGGCGGCGGTGGCTGACCTCTATTTGAGAATAACAGAGAGCGAGCCACAATGGTAAATCTTGGGGCATACGGGCGTGTGCCGAATGATAAAACTATTAATTAACCTTAAATTTTACTACTATAGCATATTGCGGAAAGAAAGTTGGATAACTGATTGATGACAAAATCCACTTGATACCCGAATGCGTATTTATACCGTTCGGGTATTTTTTTGCTCTATAATCTTGGTGAATGAAAATAAATGGCTACCTTTGAGGCGTTAAACGAAGCAGACCAAAGTCTGAATAGTAGCCAATCCAGCCGTTCTTAATAAAAAAAACAGCTTGTGTCAAGAGTTGTCAAAAATATTTATTTGATTTGCACAAACTTTAATTAAGATTGATATGGGTGCGTGTGTGACTGTAATCATAAAAAATGATTTACAAGACAGAAAGGATGGCTATAAAATGGCCGAGTACGGACAATGGTTTTGTGCAAAATATAACAGACATTTTCACTCTACTGTCAGCTATAACTGTCATACCTCTATTGATGACGATGGCTTTGAAGTCACAATCAATATTCCAGAAGGACTTGTGCGATTACACCCCGGTTTTTGGGAGGTTTTTATTCCTTATCACTATGTGCAGCTATTCCTGCACGATGGCAATTGGTTTTGGATCCGTGATAAGGTCTTTAATTTGGTGCTGGCATTAGGAGTCAAAGAGGCTTGGTATTGTGACGAGTACGCAATGGATCAACTTGATGAGGATAATAATTTTGAGGATTTTATCCAAATGATGATTGGCTGGGTTGGTGAACCGCAAGAGTATAGTATAAAACAAGTGTTGGCCAACGAGGAGAGGACGGGCTCTTATATAAACGATTTGGAATATGGCCCATTTTATCACGACTCATTTGATGAATATTTTGATACATATCAAACTCTTAGTAATCAAATATTTGACGCGAAAGGCGTTGTTCTTTTAGGATTGTCGCGATTTGGACAAAATTATCTTCTTGTAGAAGATCGTTGTGGAGTTAATCTTATTCATCGAGATACATTAGAGCTATTATTTAACACGCCAAAAGAAGAGATTGTTTGGTATAGCGGGATGCAATACTTTATTCGTTGTAATGAAAAATATGCACGCTTTGAAGGCGATGGAAAGCAAATATCTCCATACGAAGAGGAATATGTGTTTTGACGTGTAGTTCTCCTCACTCCTGCTCTCGCGAATTATATTTATACCCCCGACCCCTGAAAGGGGAGTTGCGGGGCAGAAAATATATATTTTTCAAAGGTGCCCCGCTTCGGCTTCGCCGTTCGAATCCAGTCATCCCGACAAACCCAATCGGAACAAAAAAGATGTCGAAAGACATCTTCTTGTTTTTTATACCTCGGCTCAAGTTTACTTGAAAGTCGAAGGTGTGGAAAACAAAGGTAGATTTTTTGTCCCATTTTTGCATATCTTCTTTGTGCGGAGATAATTTGTTCCATAAAATTATTATTTTTGACGCATGATTAACCCAAGAAAAAATAACTAAAACAAATAGCTATGAAACGATTAAATGGTAATGTTACGCTGATTACGGGAGGTGGCAAAGGTATCGGATTTGGCTTGGCTGAGGCGTTTGCTGAGGAGGGCTCAAACTTGGTTCTTACAGGTAGAACAGAGTCACGCCTTGTCGAGGCTAAAAAGAAATTGGAGGAGAAATATGGTGTCGAGGTGTTGCCTTTGGTGGCTGATGGTGCCGACGAGGAGGCTATAAAGATGGTCGTATCAAAGACCATTGAGAAGTTCGGCAAGCTAAATACGCTGGTGAATAATGCGCAGGTCTCGAAGTCTGGTTTGCCGCTTGTTGAGCATACGAAGGAGGATTTCGACCTCGCCATCTATTCTGGATTGTATGCGGCATTCTTCTATATGCGCGAATGTTTCCCCTACTTGAAGGCTTCGCGAGGCTCGGTGATAAATTTTGCATCGGGAGCAGGTTTGTTTGGCAAGTTGGGACAGGCGTCGTATGCTGCGGCTAAGGAGGGCATTCGAGGTATGTCGCGTGTGGCAGCGGCTGAATGGGGCCCTGATGGTGTAAGGGTGAATGTTATCTGCCCTCTTGCTATGACCGAGAGTCTGCAACAATGGAAAGAGCATTTCCCGGAGCTATATGAAAAGACAATTCAGGGTATTCCGTTGGGTCACTTCGCCGACCCCAAAGTTGATATTGGTCGTGTATGTGTATTCCTTGCTTCCGATGAGGCCTCGTATGTTACAGGAGAAACTATCACACTGCAAGGTGGTAGCGGCTTAAGACCATAAATAAATCAGGCTCAGTTTTTACTGAGCTTTTTTGTTTTTAGTTGGAGGGAATATAAAAATAGTTGCGGAGAATCCGCTCGCAAAACAAAAAAACGACAACCAATTGTTGTCGTTTAATGTTTTGAGAGCGGAAAACGAGACTCGAGCCCACGCTTCGCGTAGGCATTTCTCGCGAACTATATTTACACCCCCGACCCCTGAGAGGGGAGATTTTGGGGTCGCTTCGTAAGAGCCCGATTATCCTAAAATCAAAAAGGCTGGCATATAGCCAACCTTTTGATTTTGAGCGGAAAACGAGACTCGAACTCGCGACCCCAACCTTGGCAAGGTTGTGCTCTACCAACTGAGCTATTTCCGCAAATATGTCCCACTTGTCGTGGATTGCGAGTGCAAAGGTAAAGAAAAAATCTTATAATCCAAATTTTTTCTTATCTTTGAACGTGATTTATCGAAATTAATGCCAAAATGGGTGCGAAATGGATAGAATGGTAGATATATTTGTCGCTTTGGGTCGCCGTCTGCGTGAGTTTGGGCGGTCGCAGCATACCGACGAGGTGCTGCGTATGGCTATGCAGGCCAACGAGTGGTTTTCGCGTGAGGATATCCTGATGGCCATAGATGCGATATGCGACGAGATGCTCGATGAACAGAAACTGCGTGCGTGGGCATCGCACTACCCTATGCCGTTGTCGTCACGTCGTGTGGCTGTAATTATGGCCGGCAACATTCCGCTTGTGGGATTTTTTGACCTGCTGTGCGTGCTTATGTGTGGGCATACAGCCGTGATAAAGCCTGCAGGCAAGGACTCTGTACTGATACGTTATGTGGTTGAGCAACTGCGAGATATATCCCACGACATTCCTATTGAAGATTACGCTGAACATTCGCCCGTCGATATGGTGATTGCCACGGGAGGCGATGCGGCGGCACGTCATTTCCGTTCACGCTATGCCGATATCCCGTCGTTGATACGCGGCAGCCGTCACTCGGTGGCGGTGCTCGATGGCAGCGAGGGTGAGGAGCAGATGGAGGCACTACGCCGCGATATATACACCTACAACGGTTTAGGGTGCCGTAATGTGTCGTTGATATTTGTGCCGCGAGATTGGCAGGGAGAGATACCCCACCCCGATACGGTGCTTGAAATGAAACGTGGCAATTATGTGAGTGATAAGGCTCTGCTGACGATGCTCGGCGTTAAGTTTGAGGATTTGGGCGGTGCGTTGGCGATAGAATCTCTCTCGCTGCCCGACTCGTTGAGCCGCATACACTACTATCGCTACGACTCGCTGTCGGAGGTTGAAGCGTGGCTTGCGGAGAGGGATGATGCTCTGCAATGTGTCGTGTCGCAGTGTGTGGAGCATCCCCGAAGAGTAGATTTCGGCAGGGCTCAATACCCTACTCTCTGGGATTATGCTGATGGTATAGATGTTATGAATTTTTTAACCGCTTGATATATGGCAACGATTTACGATTTTGATAAGGTTATTGACCGCCGAGGAACCAACTGCCTGAAATATGACTCATTGAAGGAGTTTTATGGTCGTGAGGACCTGATACCGTTATGGGTGGCAGATATGGATTTTGAGACTCCCGATTTTATTATCGAGGCGTTGAAAGCCCGCTTGGAGCATCCTGTGCTGGGTTATACGCCTGCCTACGATAGTTATTGGCAGAGCATTGTCGATTGGTTGCAGAATCGTCATTCGTGGTCGGTAAAACGCGAGTGGCTGCGATATATTCCGGGTGTAGTCAAAGGTATCGGTATGGCTATCAGCTGCTTTACAAAGCCCGGTGATAAGGTGATTATCCAGCCTCCTGTATATCATCCGTTCCGCCTTGTGCCGGAGCATAATGGTCGTGAGGTGGTTTGTAATCCGTTGCGAGTGCTGCCAGATGGCGGTTACGAGATGGATTTCGAGCATTTGGAGAGCATCATAGATGATGGTTGTCGGATGCTTATTCTCTCCAATCCGCACAATCCCGCCGGTCTGGTGTGGGATAAGGCGACGCTGCAACGCCTGGCGGAGGTGGCTGTACGACATAATCTTATAGTTATTTCAGATGAGATTCACTGCGATTTGCCGCTTTATGGAAATGTGCATACGCCATTCGCTACGGTGTCGGAGGCGGCTGCGAGTTGCAGCATCACATTTGGAGCTCCGACAAAGACATTCAATGTTGCCGGCGTGGTCAGCTCCTATGCAGTGGTGGTGAATGACGAGTTGCGAGATAAGTTCTACACATGGCTGGCTGCCAATGAGATGGATATGCCGACTGTGTTCGCTATGGTAGCAACCGAGGCGGCTTTCAATCGCGGAGATGAGTGGCGTCGTGAGCTGATTGGATATATCGAGGGTAATATCGACTTTGTAGCCGATTTTATGGCTAAATATATACCTGCAATCAAAGTGTTGAAGCCGCAGGCGTCGTATCTCGTATGGATAGACTGCTCGGCACTCGGCCTTACGCACGATGAACTTATCGACCTTGTGGTAAACAAGGCTCGTCTGGCGATGAATGATGGCGAGATGTTCGGCGTGGGTGGCGAGGCTCATCTGCGAATGAATGTAGGTATGCCTCGCAAGGTGCTTGGTGAGGCGTTGGAGAGGTTGCGTGAGGCGGTCGCTACGCTGTAATTCAGTGTGAAAATCAAGTAGCCAATACACGAAAAGAAAAAGCCCAACCTACACGAGGTCGGGCCGAAAAATTCGTTGTAAGGGTGTATTAATAATTCTCTTTCTTTGGCTCGAAGTATGCCTGTGCGTGAGCACAAGCGGGACACTTGATGGGAGCCTCCTTTGCGAGGATTACATAACCGCAGTTGCGGCACTGCCACCAAATCTCGTTGTCGCGGATGAAAACCTTACCCTCGGTTACTCTCTCCAAGAGTTTCAGGTAACGACGTTCGTGCTCGGCCTCAACCTTTGCAATCTGACGGAAGGTCTCGGCAATCTCTGCGAAGCCCTCTTCGTCGGCTGCGCGTGCGAAGTCTGCATAGAGAACATCCCACTCCTCGTGCTCGCCCATAGCGGCAGCCAGGAGGTTCTCGCTTGTTGTGCCAATCTTGCCGGCAGGATAGGTCGCGGTAATCTCCAAGTCGCCGCCCTCCAAATACTTGAAGAATCGCTTTGCGTGCTCCTTCTCCTGCTCCGCTGTCTCCATAAATACGCCTGAAATCTGCTCGAAGCCCTCCTTCTTCGCTACGCTTGCGAAGAATGTGTAACGGTTACGAGCCTGGCTCTCGCCTGCAAATGATTTCAAAAGATTCTGCTCTGTCTTTGTGCCTTTTACGCTTTTCATAGTTTTATTCTTTTTTAGGGTTGAAATTTCTGTTTTTTTTCTAATGCAAATTTAGTCGAAATAAGGTTGTGTGCAATAGTTTTGTGATTATAAAAATTTATAGTGTTATAAAAACGCCTTATCGTATAAGCCGATAATCTTGCATAAAGGTGTTGTATGCTGCCCTGCTTGATGGACTCATTCTTAATGTGTCGCCCACTGCTGGCGGTAATAGCGTGTATGTTGGTCGCCATACCCATACGGGAATCAGTTCCAGCGAATAGTGAAGAGGCTCGTCGGCGATGCGTGTTACATCTATTACGGCTATCAATCCACCATCGGTGTAGCGTTTGCTCTGGTTAGAGACAAAATTTCCTAACGAGTAGAGAGTAATGCCCTGCTTCGGGTCGCACGTAGCGGGCTGGATGACGTGCGGATGGCTACCTATAATTATATCTACACCATTGCGTCGCATAAATTTTTCAAGGCGAAGCTGTGTGGAGTTGGGCTTGCGTTGATACTCCTCGCCCCAGTGTACGACGGCTATGACGCAATCGACATCGGCCTTCGCTATTTCGGCAAAATCTCTAGCCATAGCGATAGTGTCAATGCGATTGACAATCCTGCCTTTCGGCGTTGGAAGACCATTGGTGCCGTAGGTGTAGTTTACTATGGCAAAAGATATGTTGCAATGGTTTAGGTAGCAAATGTTATTGCTCTTATAATCAATGCTATCACGAAATACTCCAATGCGTCGCATTCCTAATGAATCTATTATGCTGGTCGTAGAGTTTATGCCGCGTGAAGAGTGGTCGCAACAGTGGTTGTTTGCCAATGCCACAACATCCACTCCCATATCTTTCATTGCCTCGGCTACCTGACGGGGAGAACGGAAGCAGGGATAGCCTTTGTATGGGCCTTCGTTGGAGAGTGTTGTTTCGAGATTTACGATGGCAATATCGGCATTGCGAAAATGGTGGGCAACGTGGCGGAATGTGGGCCTGTAATCGTATCCGTCGGCACATTTTGCAGCTTCAATTTGAGGTGTATGCTGCATCAAATCGCCCGCTGCGGCGATACGTACCCTGCTGTATAGCACTACCGAGTCAGATGTAATCTCTTTGGCCGATGCAGCCGCAGTCGCTGCTCTTTGCTGTGCAAAGTATAGCGGAGTAAATGCGGTCAGGAGCATCAGTAGTATTGCACCAAAGGTTTTCATCAGGACAAAGATAGAAAAAATGTGGAATAAAAATCATTGCTGCCACTATTTTTATTTGGATGTGGTGGCGTGGCTAATTTTTATAGTTATAGTGAGGCTGTCGTGGCGGATAAATATGAATATTTATCAAATAAACCCATTTGGGGTTGGTAGTCTGCATTTAGTTTTGTAATTTTGCCAAGATTATGAAATAACGTAAATACAATTATATGGCAGACGAGAAAATTATCTTTTCAATGGTGGGCGTCTCAAAGACCTTCACCAATCAAAAAAAAGTGCTTAACAACATCTACCTATCATTCTTCTATGGTGCTAAAATCGGTATCATCGGTCTGAATGGTTCGGGTAAATCTACCCTGATGAAGATTATCGCCGGTATCGACAAGAATTATCAGGGCGAGGTTGTGTTTGCTCCGGGTTACTCAGTAGGTTACTTGGAACAGGAACCACAGCTGGACGACACAAAGACCGTAAAGGAGGTTGTCGAGGAGGGCTGTGCCGAGACTGTTGCCCTGCTGAAAGAGTACGAGGATATAAATGTGAAGTTGTGTGAGCCGATGTCGGATGACGAGATGAATCGTCTTATCGAACGTCAGGGCGAACTATACGAGAAGATTGACCACGTGAACGGCTGGGAGTTAGATAGCGTGCTGGAACGTGCTATGGACGCTTTGCGTTGCCCCGATGCCGACCAGAGTGTAAAGGTGTTGTCGGGCGGTGAACGTCGCCGCGTGGCGTTGTGTCGTCTGCTGTTGCAGCAGCCCGATGTATTGCTGCTTGACGAGCCTACCAACCACCTCGACGCCGAGTCTATCGACTGGTTGGAGCAGCACTTGCAGCAGTATAAGGGTACGGTTATCGCCGTTACGCACGACCGTTACTTCCTCGATAATGTTGCCGGCTGGATTTTGGAGCTTGACCGTGGCGAGGGTATCCCCTGGAAGGGCAACTACTCTGGCTGGCTGGATCAGAATACCAAGCGTCTGGCAATGGAGGAGAAGCAGGAGTCGAAGCGTAGAAAGACCCTGGAGAGAGAGTTGGAATGGGTGCGTATGTCGCCTTCGGGCCGAAGAGCCAAGAGCAAGGCTCGTCTGTCGGCCTACGACAAGTTGATGAACGAGGATACAAAGCAGAAGGAGGAGAAACTCGAAATCTTTATCCCCAACGGTCCTCGCTTGGGTGATATCGTCATCGAGGCCAACGATGTGAAGAAGGCCTTTGGCGACCGCATCCTGTATGAGGGTCTGAACTTCAAACTGCCACCCGCAGGTATTGTGGGTGTGATTGGCCCTAACGGTACGGGTAAGACTACCCTATTCCGTATGATTATGGGTCTGGAGCAGCCTACCGAGGGAACTTTCACCGTGGGTCAGACCGTCAAGTTGGCGTATGTGGATCAGCAGCATAAGTCTATCGACCCCGAGAAGACCGTTTATGAGGTTATCTCGCAGAATTCAGACCTTATTACTCTGGGCAACCGTCAGATTCCGTCGCGTGCCTATGTCGGTCGCTTCAATTTCAGCGGTGCCGACCAGGAGAAGAAGTGCGGTATGTTGTCGGGTGGAGAACGTAACCGCCTGCACCTTGCTCTGGCGTTGAAGGAGGAGGGAAATGTCCTGCTGCTCGACGAGCCTACCAACGATATCGATGTGAATACGCTGCGTGCGTTGGAGGAGGGTTTGGAGAACTTCGCCGGCTGTGCTGTGGTTATCTCGCACGACCGCTGGTTCCTCGACCGTATCGCTACGCATATTCTCTCGTTTGAGGGCGACTCGAAGGTTGTATTCTACGAGGGCTCTTACTCGGAGTATGAGGAGTGGAAGAAGGCACAGGGTCTGGATGTTGGCCCCAAGCGTGTAAAGTATCGCAAACTTACGGAAAACGAATAAAGAGAAACAAAACAAAATATGGCACAGAAACCATCAATTCCAAAGGGTACGCGTGACTTCTCTCCGGCAGAGATGATGCGTCGTACATACATTTTCGACACTATTAAGAGCGTGTTCCGCACCTACGGATTTGCTCCGCTTGAAACACCCTCAATGGAGAACCTCTCTACCCTGCTGGGCAAGTACGGCGACGAGGGTGATAAACTGTTGTTTAAGATACTCAATTCGGGCGACTATGCTGCCGGTCTTGATGATGAGCAGGTGCGTCAGGCATCGAAGATTTGCGAGAAGGGTCTGCGTTACGATCTGACCGTTCCGTTTGCCCGCTATGTGGTGCAGCACCAGAACGAGATTTCGTTCCCCTTCAAACGTTATCAGGTGCAGCCCGTATGGCGTGCCGATCGTCCGCAGAAGGGTCGCTATCGCGAGTTCTATCAGTGTGATGTCGATGTTATCGGCTCGCGTTCATTGCTCAACGAGGTGGAACTCATCGAGATTGTGGAGAGAGTATTTGCCAAGTTGAAGATAAATGTTACGCTGAAGATGAACAACCGTAAGATTCTCTACGGTATTGCCGAGGCTATCGGTCACGCCGACAAGATGATGGATATTACGGTTGCGATAGACAAGCTGGAGAAGATTGGTTTGGACAATGTCAAGGCGGAGCTTGCGGAACGAGGCTTGGAGGCCGAGGCTATTGCCAAGCTGCAACCCATTCTCGAACTCTGCGGAACAAATGCCGAGAAACTTGCGAAGCTGCGTGAGGTTATCGGTTGCTCGGAGACGGGTGTCAAGGGTATTGAGGAGATGGAGGAGATTTTCGGCTATGTCGAGAAGCTCGGCCTGCAACTCCCTATCGAGTTGGACCTCTCGCTGGCACGCGGTTTGAACTACTATACAGGAGCTATCTTCGAGGTTAAGGCTATGGATTATGCCATAGGCTCAATCTGTGGTGGTGGCCGTTATGACGACCTTACGGGTATCTTCGGCCTGCCCAACACATCGGGTGTGGGTATCTCGTTCGGAGCAGACCGAATTTATGATGTTATGACGGGTCTTGACCTCTTCCCCGAGGAGGTAAACTTCTCGACAAAGGTTATATTTGTAAATCTTGGCGAGGAGGAGCAGCTGGCATCGTTGAAGATTATCCGCACGCTGCGTGACAAGGGCGTGGCTGCCGAGATTTACCCCGAGGCGGCGAAGATGAAGAAGCAGATGGAGTATGCCAACCGCCGTCAGATTCCCTATGTGGTGATTATCGGCTCAAACGAGCTTGCAGAACGCAAGGCTACGGTGAAGAATATGCGTTCGGGCGAGCAGTGCGTGGTTGATTTTGACGCTGTGGCTACTGTTATCGAGTAGTCTGAAATATATATTTATCGAGATGAGCTTTTGTAGAATTTGTCTATTTCTGTCCGCTGTGGTGCTGGCTTTGTGGCCAATGCCGAGCCAGGCACAACGCAGCAGGGAGGATTTGGAGCAGATACAGAAGCTCAATCGTTTTTATTCGCTGCTGAGTGCTTCGTATGTCGATAAGGTCGATATGGCTCCCATCGTGGAGTCGGCTATAAGGGCGTCGCTGGCGGAGCTGGATCCTCACTCCAACTACTTCACGGCCGAGGAGATGAAGACCGAGATGGAGTCCTTTGCGGGCGAGTTCAGCGGTATCGGCGTGGAGTATAATCTGCTGCAAGACACTATCATTGTGATAAATACCATAGCCGGAGGCCCTGCCGAGAATGTCGGCATAAGACCTAACGACCGCATCGTGGAGATTGAGGGGCGGAGTGCTGTGGGTTTGAGTCGTACGGAGGTCCCTACACTGCTGCGTGGTGAGAAGGGAAGCCGCGTGAGTGTCGGCGTTGTGCGTCGTGGCGTGAAAGAGCCTCTGAACTTCACCATTACGCGTGACAAGATACCCATTACGACCATAGATGCCGCTTATCGGGCGGCTGACGATGTCGGTTACATTAAGGTCAATCGCTTTGGCCATACTACGATGCGGGAGTTTCGTGAGGCGATGACCTCGCTGGGCAAGGTCGATAAGCTCATCCTCGACTTGCGAGGCAATGGAGGCGGTCTGCTCGGGCAGGCGGTTGAGATGGCGGGATACTTCCTCCCCAAAGGCTCGTTGGTGGTCTATACCGAGGGGCGTTCAATGCCTTCGGAGAGCTTCTATGCTGATAAATACAACGAGTTCAAGGGTCGCGTTGTGGTGCTTATAGATGAGAGTTCCGCCTCGGCAAGCGAGATTGTGGCGGGTGCGTTGCAGGATTGGGACCGGGCCATTGTCGTTGGGCGAGAGAGCTTTGGCAAGGGCCTTGTGCAGCGACAGGTGGGGCTGGGTGATGGCTCGGCTGTGCGTCTGACCATTGCACGCTATCATACCCCTTCGGGACGAGTTATCCAGCGACCTTACACCAAGGGCGACAAGGAGGGCTATTACAAGGCCCATTACAGCCGAATTGCAGGTCTTACGGAGTCCTCGGCAGCGGATACCCTGCCAAAGTATAAGACGCTGAAATCAAAGCGTACGGTCTATGGCGGAGGTGGTATCAGACCCGATATTGTGGTACATAGCGATACGACGCGAGTAAGCGACTATATGATAAAGCTGCTTTCGCAAGGGTTGTATCGCGACTTTGTGATGTCGTATCTTGATGATAATCGCAACACACTACTGTCGCACTACCCTGCGTATGAGTCGTTTGAAAAGGATTTTAATCTCTCTGATGCCGAGCTGGAGAGGCTTGTCGCTATGGCTGCGGCGGTTGGTGTGGAGTACGATGCCGAGGGCTTTACTCTCTCTCGTGAGATTATCCGAAACCAACTCACGGCGATGATAGCCCAATCGCTATATTCGCCGTCGGCCTTCTATCGCTGGATAAATCCGCGTCAGGTGGATAGCTATATCAAAGCGTTGGAGTTGTTAGCAGATTGGGAGAAGCAGGCTGCTCCATTGCTAAAACCTTAATCTTGAAGTCGTATGGCGGAGAAGAGTGTGGTTTTGGGTTTTAGTGGCGGTATGGACAGCATTACGGCAGCCACGAAGTTAAAGCGTGAGGGCTGGCGTGTGGTGGCTGTTACGCTTGATACGGTGGGAGATGATGCGATGATAGACAAGGCTCGCCAAAAGGCTTTGGAGCTGGGCGTAGAGCATCGCGTGGTGGATGTAAGAGAGGCTTTTAAGCAAGAGATAGTCTCTTATTTTATTGATAGCTACTCCGCAGGACATACGCCTGCACCCTGTACCGTATGCAACTATGCGATTAAGTGGAAGTGGCTGGCGAGTGAGGCTGACGCTTTGGGTGTGGAGCATATCGCTACGGGGCACTACTTCAAAGTGGAGAGGGTTGGCGACAGGTGCTATGTTGCTCGTGCCCGAGATGCCGCGAAAGACCAGTCATACTATCTTTGGGGTTTGAGTCAGGAGGTTCTGCGACGTATCCTGACGCCTATGGGCGATATGCTGAAAAGCGACGTAAGAGAGTGCTTCGCCGACAAACGCGAGAGTATGGGGCTATGCTTTCTGCAAGGTATGGCCTATCGCGATTTTCTGCAAGAGCACTGCCCCGAGACGGCTCGCAAGGGCGAGGTGGTGGATGCCGAGGGGCGTGTTGTTGGGCGGCACGATGGCGTGGCGTTCTATACCATTGGGCAGAAGCGTGGCTTTGAGTGCGAGTTGCCGGGCGTGGCGGTTGTAGAGATAGATGCTGCGAGGAATAGACTGGTGGTTGGAGAGAATTTGTTGCTATATAAATCAACGCTTGAAGTAAGCAGGTGTAATATAGTTGATAGTGAGGAGTTTTTACACTCCGAAGATATATCGGTTATGGTGCGTGGCATAGGTCGCAATCCCGAGGGGTTTATCCGCCGTGTAGAGCCTGTGGCGGGAGGTTTTCGTGTTGAGCTGGAAAATCCTGCGTGGGCTCCGGCTGTTGGGCAACCGGTAGTCTTTTATCGTCAAAACAGGGTTATTGGTGGCGGTTTTGTGTCGCGGTATTATTAGGTTTTGTTAGAATTAGAGAGAACAGAGGTATCTTTGTAAATAAATTTTGTGAGGATGAATATTGTTAAGAGATTATATGATTGGGTGCTGTCGTGGGGCGATTCTCGCTGGGGGTGGCTTGCTCTGTTTCTGCTCGCTTTTGCCGAGTCGAGTTTTTTTCCTATTCCGCCCGATGTGTTGCTTATAGCCTTGTGCCTGGGTGTGACGACTCGTTCATTCCGTTATGCGGGAATATGCCTTGCAGGCTCTGTCATAGGTGCTATGCTGGGCTATGCCATTGGCTTCTTCCTCTGGCAGACCCCCGCAGGTGAATATACCGCATTGGCGGAGTTCTTCTTCAACCATGTCTTCTCGGTGGAGGGCTTCGAGGAGGTTGGAGCATTGTATGACAAGTATAACTTCTGGATTGTCTTTACGGCGGGCTTTACCCCACTGCCTTATAAGCTCTTTACCATTGCCGGTGGCCTGTTCCATATCAACTTTGGAATGTTTGTGCTGGCTTCGGCAATCTCACGCGGTATGCGTTTCTTCCTGATTGCGTGGCTTATATGGAAGTTTGGAGCTCCGATAAAGCAGTTTATCGACAAATATTTCAATCTGCTGGCCATAGCATTTACCATATTGCTGATAGGCTCGTTTGTGCTGATTGGTAAATTGCTGTAAATGATATAATCGTTATAATTGTTGTAACCGCTGTGATTGTTGTGACTATGAAGCGACTGGGGCTTATAGGTAAAAAGTTGGGGCACTCCTTCTCGGCTCGTTATTTTGCTGAAAAATTTGAGAGAGAGGGTCTTGCGGGCGAGTATGATTACTCGCTGTATGAGTTGCCGCAGATTAAGGCTGTCGAGGATTTTATCTCTTCGATGGACTCTTTGGTGGGTTTTAACGTGACCATTCCCTACAAGCAGCAGATTATCCCCTATCTCGATGAATTAAGTCAGGAGGCAGGTAATATTGGTGCGGTGAACTGCGTGAAGATTATGGCCGATGGTCGCCGCGTGGGCTATAATACCGATGTGGAGGGCATCCGTCTGTCGCTGAATAAGTTATTGGGCGAATATACCCCCGATGCAGCTCTGGTGCTGGGTACGGGCGGAGCATCGCAGGCGGTGCAGTATGTGCTTGCGGAGAGGGATATACCCTATCAGATTGTATCACGCGATATGGCGAAAGGAAACCTTACCTATGACGATATCTCGCCGGAGGTGATGGCTACACATCAGCTCATAATCAACACAACGCCCGTTGGAATGTATCCTAATGTGGAGGAGGCTCCGAGGTTGGACTACTCGTTGCTTACGCCAGCCCACTATCTCTTTGACCTTGTCTATAACCCCACCACGACCCGTTTTATGGAGTTGGGAGCAAAGCAGGGGGCACGCACTCTCTCGGGCCTCGATATGCTCTATGCACAGGCCGAGGCTGCGTGGGCAATATGGCAGGAGTCGTAGATTGGCTCTTCGTACACCTATCTCTCGGCATAGGCCGACAAAAGCTCCTGTGCTCTTGCGATGTCACTCTTGCGGACAACCAGCTGTGCCGGCATCACATTTGCAACATATACTGCCGACATAATCTCATTGCGAACAGTTGAGTAGATACCCTCACTCTCCAAGAGGGATTGATCCCATAATGCGTCGTTTACCGAGTCATATTCGCGTAAAACAACCAGATTATTCTCATTCATAGACGGTTGTGTTTTGGTCTTTAACAAAGTTAATTATTTTGTTGATAACTTGCAATGAACAAACCAAAATATTTTGTTTTTTAATCGTATATTTGTATGGATTTCCGCCGTATGGATTTTGTGCAGGCGTAAACGATTGATAGTGAATGAAAAAGACGCTTTACATACTTGCTGTGATAGTGACTTTGGGCTATGTGGTTTGGAGTCTGTGTGTTATGTCGCACAATGGTATGTTCGGCCATAGAGAGGGGCTTGATATGCAGCGGATGGAGAGGGCCGACAGTGCCATCTATCGGGCCATAGCCGATGGAGAGTTCCCCGGTGCGGTGCTGTGTGTCGTGAGGCGTTCGGCCGATGGCGAGTCGATGGGCGAGATAGAGTATTTGAAGGCCTATGGTCATCGTGCTGTTCTCGCAGCTGACGGCAGGAGGGATAGCGTTGAGATGACAGAGGATGCTGTCTTTGACCTTGCATCGTTGAGCAAGTGTGTGGGTACTACCCTTGCGTTTATGCGTCTGGTGGAGGATGGCAAGATAAGGCTTACGGACAAGGTAAATCGCTATATAGAGGATTTCAAGGCGTGGGACAGCATTGCCGAGCCTGAAAAGAGCAAACGTCGCATTGCGAAGAAGCCGAAGGTGGTCGAGAGTGAGGATATCACGATTCAGCACCTCCTGACCCATACATCGGGTTTGCCGGCATTTATCAATGTGCAGAAGTTCGTGCAGCAATGCACGGAGAATGGAGCTACGCAGGATGTGTTGCGTGATTCGCTGGTGCGTTACATCGCCTGTGAGTCGAAGCGACTCTCGCGTCCGGGCGACAAGGTGCGATACAGCTGTCTTAACTTTGTCGTTCTGCAAGCCATAATAGAGAGGGTTGCGGCGTGTGGCTTGGATGTTTTTGCGGCGGCCGAGGTATTCGAGCCGTTAGGACTGAAAAACACTTGGTATAACGCGTTGGATGCCACGACGAGGCCTTTTGATGCCACTACGCTTATTGTGCCTACGGAGAGGCAGGCCGACGGCAAGGTGCTCTATGGTGAGGTACACGACCCTATTGCACGCGTGATTAACCGCGGAGTGTCGGGTAATGCAGGGCTCTTCTCTACGGCAGAGGATTTGGCTGTTGTGGCCTCGATGCTGATGAATGGAGGCGTTGTGCGTCAGCCGATGGCGGGCGTGCTGGGAAAGATGGGTTTTACGACACCCGTAAGGCTCTATTCCGAGCAGACCATTGAGAGGTTTTTCCAGATACCGGAGATTTATGTCGGACAGCATACGAGGGCTCTGGGCTGGGATGCAGCATACGACAAGGGAGGCTGCTATGGCGATTTGATGACTGCCGACAGCGTGGCGAGCCATACGGGTTATACGGGTACTTCGATGGCGATAGATACGGCCGAGGGCGTGGCCGTCATACTATTGACCAACCGGGTACACCCCACCGATACGGGCTCACTGTCGCGTACGCGTGCTGTGGTGTCGAACATTGTTATGTCGGCGTTGGAATAAAAATTTCAGTGTGTCAGAATTTGACATTCGGGCGGAGTAGCTTTGCTGAAAAATTCTGACTTATGGAGATAAAAGAGAGAAAAAAGATTATGCAGGATTTTGTTCATCTTCACGTACATTCACAGTACTCTATTTTGGATGGTCAGGCGAGTATTCAACGTCTGGTCGATAAGGCTATTGCCGATGGTCAGCGTGGTATTGCACTCACCGACCACGGTAATATGTTTGGCGTGAAGGAGTTCTGGAACTATGTAAAGAAGAAGAACGGAGCCCGTCGCGACAAGGTCAAGGAGGTGAGCAAGGCGATTGCCAAGTTGCAAGAGGAGGTGGATGCCGAGCAGAGTACTTCGGAGGAGAAACTGACCGAGTTGGCACGCCTGAAAGCCGAGTTGGATGCCCTGCCCAAAGAGGAGTTCAAGGGTATAATCGGCTGCGAGGTCTATGTTGCTCGCCGAGGCCTGCACTTCAAGGAGGGTAAGCCCGACCAGAGTGGTTATCACCTTATATTGTTAGCGAAGAACAGCAAAGGCTACCACAACCTCATAAAGATAGTCTCGAAGGCGTGGACCGAGGGCTTCTATATGCGTCCCCGTACCGACCGAGCAGAGCTGGAAAAGTATCACGAGGGGTTGATATGCTGCTCGGCCTGTCTGGGTGGTGAGATACCTCGCAAGATACAGGCTGGCGATATGGAGGCTGTGGAGGAGGCTATACAGTGGCATAAAAACCTCTTTAAGGAGGATTACTACCTCGAATTGCAGCTGCATAAGGCTACCGTTGAGAGGGCCAACCACGACACCTACAAGGAGCAGCGGGCAGTGAATGAGCAGCTCATAGCGTTGGCTGCGAAGCATAACATCAAGCTCATCTGCACCAACGACGTTCACTTTGTGGATGAGGAGCACGCCGAGGCTCACGACCGTCTGATTTGCCTCTCGACGAGCAAGGACCTTGACGACCCGAAGCGAATGCTCTACTCGAAGCAGGAGTGGATGAAGACGCGTCAGGAGATGAACGCCATATTTGAGGATATCCCCGAGGCGTTGAGCAACACGATTGAGATATGTAACAAGGTGGAGAGCTACTCCATCGACCACTCCCCTATTATGCCCAACTTTGAGATTCCGGCAGAGTTCGGCACCGAGGAGGAGTATCGTGCCCGCCTCTCGAAGGAGGACCTCTTCAACGAGTTTACGCGTGACGAGAATGGCAATGTGGTGATGGAGGAGGCCGAGGCCCACAAGAAGATTGAGAAGCTGGGAGGCTACGATAAGCTCTATCGCATTAAGTTTGAGGCCGACTACTTGGCACACCTCACGATGATAGGAGCCCGAAAACGCTACGGCGACCCGCTGTCGCAGGAGGTCGAGGAGAGATTGAGGTTCGAGCTTCATATTATGAAGACGATGGGTTTTCCGGGTTACTTCCTTATCGTGCAGGACTTCATTGCGGCGGCACGCGAGCAGCTGGATGTGTCGGTAGGCCCGGGTCGTGGTTCGGCAGCCGGCTCGGCTGTGGCATATTGCTTGGGTATCACGCAGATAGACCCTATAAAGTACGATTTGCTGTTTGAGAGATTCCTGAACCCTGACCGTATCTCGCTGCCCGATATCGACATCGACTTCGACGATGATGGTCGCGGTCGCGTGCTTAACTGGGTGACGCAGAAGTATGGCAAGGAGAAGGTTGCCCACATCATCACCTATGGCACAATGGCGACGAAGATGGCATTGAAGGATGTTGCCCGCGTGCAGAAGTTGCCACTGGCGGAGTCTGACCGCCTGTGTAAGTTGGTACCCGACCGTATTCAGGACCCCAACGACAAGGATAAAACGCTGAAAATAAACCTCAAAAACGCTATCTCGGCCGTGCCGGAGTTGAAGGCTGCCGAGGAGTCGGCTGACCCCATAATGCACGATACTATCAAGTATGCCAAGATGTTGGAGGGTAACGTGCGAGGTACGGGAGTACACGCCTGCGGTACGATTATATGTCGTGACGACATCACCGACTGGGTACCTGTCAGCACCGCTGACGACAAGGAGACGGGCGAGAAGATGCTCGTGACGCAGTATGAGGGTGCTGTGATTGAGGATACGGGACTTATCAAGATGGACTTCCTCGGCTTGAAGACCCTCTCGATTATCAAGGATGCCGTAGCCAACGTCAAGGCTACAAGAGGCATAGATATCGACATCGACACCATCGATATTAATGACCCTGCGACCTATAAGCTCTATTGCGAGGGCCGCACCTCGGGTACGTTCCAGTTTGAGTCGGCGGGTATGCAGAAGTACCTGCGTGAGTTGAAGCCCTCGACCTTCGAGGATTTGATTGCGATGAATGCCCTCTATCGTCCGGGCCCGATGGACTACATCCCCGACTTTATCGACCGCAAGCACGGCCGTAAGCCTATCGTCTACGATATCCCCATTATGGAGCAGTATCTGAAAGATACCTATGGCATTACGGTCTATCAGGAGCAGGTGATGCTTCTGTCGCGTCTGCTGGGTGGCTTCACGCGAGGCGAGAGTGATACGCTGCGTAAGGCTATGGGTAAGAAGATTAAGTCGAAGCTGGACGAGTTGAAGCCCAAGTTCATCGCAGGCGGACAGGCCAATGGCCACGATGCGAAGGTGTTGGAGAAGATTTGGGCCGACTGGGAGAAGTTCGCTTCGTATGCCTTCAATAAGTCGCACGCAACATGCTACTCGTGGGTGGCCTATCAGACGGCCTACTTGAAGGCGAACTATCCGTCAGAGTATATGGCGGCGGTGTTGAGCCGAAACCTTGCCGACATAAAGACCATCACACTCTATATGACCGAGTGCAAGCAGATGGGTATCAAGGTTGCGGGTCCCGATGTGAATGAGTCGGTTGTGAACTTCTCGGCAAACAAGGCGGGCGACATACGCTTCGGTCTGGCGGCCATAAAGGGTGTCGGCGAGGCTGCCGTGCAGGCTATCATCGACGAGAGAGAACGCGGCGGAGAGTTCAAGAGCATCTACGACTTTGTGCAGCGTGTCAATTTCAATGTCGTGAACCGCAAGTGTATGGAGAACATCGCCTATGCGGGTGGTTTTGACTCCATTACCGACTTCCCTCGCTGTAAGTTCTTCGCCGAAGACCTACGCAATGCAGGTGCGGCGACCTACCTCGAACAGCTCGTACACTATGGTCAGCGAGTGCAGCAGGAGAAGATGAACGCCCAGCAGAGCCTCTTTGGTGGTGGCGGTATGGTTGATATTCAGCCCCCTACCTTGCCCGTTGTCGAGGAGTGGAATCCGTTGCAGGTGTTGAAGAAGGAGAGAGAGATGATTGGCCTCTATCTGTCGGCACACCCGCTGGACGAGTATAAGATGATTCTCAACCATATGTGCCGCACCAAGCTGTCAGATTTGGACCGCTTGGAGGAGCTTAATGGTCAGGAGATTGCCGTTGCGGGCGTTGTTACGTCGGTGCAGAACCTCACCTCGAAGACGGGTCGCAACTGGGGTCGCTTCACGTTGGAGGACTACGAGGGCACCTCACGCGAGTTCTCACTCTTTGGCAAGGATTATGAGAACCTCCGCACGTTCCTCTATCAGGACTATTTCCTTATGGTCAAGGGTAAGGTGCAGCCGCGACCTTATCGTGAGCCTGCCGAGTTGGAGTTCAAGATTTTGTCGATGGTGCAGCTCGCGGAGCTACGCGACAATATGATTAAGGAGTTGCACATCACACTGCCCGTGAATGAGCTTGTGGATAGCTTCTTGGAGGAGTTTGTCGGCAAGATTAAGGCCAATAAGGGCAATACGCTGCTGCGTATGTCGGTTGTGAGCCGCGAGAATGGTGTCAATGTGAATCTCTACTCACGCCGCTACAAGGTGGCACTGACGACCGACTTGGTAGAGTTCTTGGATAGAAACGAGATAAAATATTCATTATCATAAACAATTAAAACATTAAGAGTTATGGCATTAGCAATTACAAACGAGAATTATGAGGCTTTGATGGCCTCTGGTCAGCCCGTAGTTATCGACTTCTGGGCAGAATGGTGTGGTCCCTGTCGTATGGTTGGCCCAATCATCGACGAGTTGGCAGCAGAGTATGAGGGTAAGGTCGTAATCGGCAAGTGTGATGTCGATTCTTGCGACGATATCGTGTCGCAGTATCGCGTCCGCAACATCCCTACCATTGTCTTTATCAAGGGTGGCGAGGTTGTCGATAAGGTGGTAGGTGCTACCAGCAAGGATACCTTGAAGGCAAAGGTCGAGGCCCTGCTGTAAGAGATTGGAAAATCTGAATAAATAAGACGGAGTCCAAATGTGGGTTCCGTCTTATTTGTTGCATCTATATTGTAAGTAATGCGGGTTACCTTTGCGAGGTGGATGTGTTAGTGAATTTAGGGAAGATAGTGAATTTAAGGAGGTATTGGGCTATTTATCCCTAAATTCTCTAATCTCACTAAACTCCCTAAATAGTTACAAGCGTTACATGGGTGTAACGGCTGTAAACTCCTTGCAGGCAACAAAAAAGGAGTCAGGCAAAGCCCAACTCCCCTACTATTAACTCCTCGCTTCGGTCGTTACTTCTCAATCAGCGTGATGCTGCGTTGGATGAAGTCCGAGAGCATCTTGCCTTTGAGCATACCATTCGAGAGCAACGCAAGGTCGATAATCTGACGCACCAGCTTGTTCTGTGTGCCTATCTCTCGCAGGCGGGTGTTGCGTTCGTCACGCAGCAGGACAACCTTTCGTGACAGCTCCTCACGCATCGTCTTCTCCTCCGCAGTGAGTTCCTCCTCCTTCTTATCCTTCACAACCTCCTCGAAGCGGCGTTCCTCAGCCTCGGCGGCGTCAATCTTCTTTGTTATAGACTTCAACTTATCGCCGTACTCCGCCTCGACGCTGCCCAGAATGTCGATAACAATAGGATGGTTGCCATTCACTGCGATAGTGAAGTTGTCGGGCATCTGCCCATAGAACTGGCTCATACCGCCACCGCTGACCTTCGCCATCTCCTTCATACGACGCATAAACTCGTTCTGTGTGATAACCACAGGTGCATCGTCTGCGGCCATAGGCTCAAACGATATGGTGTATGTAATCTTCTCATCCTGCGGCATCTGACTCTCAAAGACGGGACGCATCAAATCCTGCTGTGCCTCGCTGAGTGACATCGACATCTGCTCTCGCTTCTGTATGAGCTTATCTATCACGTCGCTATCGACACGCACGAAACGCACCGCTTCGTTCTTCGACTCATAGTAGTTGATGTAGTGGTTATCCAGCGGGCCGTTCATCTCCAGCACATCGTAGCCCTTCGCCTTGGCAGACTCCACAAACGGATGCTTGTCGATGGGGTCATCCACATAGAGGAGTATGATTTTATCGTTCTTGTCGGTCTGGTTAGCCTTGACCATCTCGACATACTCTGCGGGCGTGAAGTACTTCTCGGAGGTCGATTTCAGCAGCATAAAGTCCTGTGCCTTCTCGGCGAACTTCTCGTCGGTGAGTATTCCGTACTGTATGAAGACCTTCAAGTCGTCCCACTTCTGCTCGTACTCCGCACGCATAGTCGTAAAGAGCTCCTTCAAGCGGTCAGCCACCTTGCGGGTGATGTAACCCGAAATCTTCTTCACGTTAGAGTCACTCTGCAAGTAACTGCGTGATACGTTCAGCGGGATGTCTGGCGAGTCAATCACGCCGTGCAGCAGCGTGAGATACTCCGGCACGATGCCCTCCACCTGGTCGGTCACGAAGACCTGATTGCAGTAGAGCTGAATCTTGTTCTTCTGCAGCTCGAAGCTCTGGTTAATCTTCGGGAAGTAGAGGATACCCGTCAGGTTGAACGGATAGTCGATATTCATATGGATATAGAACAGCGGCTCGTCACTCATTGGGTATAGCTCGCTGTAAAAGGCCTTGTACTGCTCCTCGGTGATGTCTGTGGGCTTGCGGGTCCACAAGGGGTTGGTGTCGTTGATGATGTTGTCCTTGTCGGTCGCGACATACTTGCCATCCTTCCACTCCTTGACCTTGCCGAAGGCTATGGCTACGGGCAGGAAGTGGCAATACTTCTTCAACAGCTCATCCACCTTCTGCTCCTCGCAGTACTCGTTGCACTCCTCCGAGATGTGCAGCACGATGGATGTACCTCGCTGACGCTTCTCCTCTAACTCCTCCATCTCGTACTCCGGTGAGCCGTCACACACCCAATGCACCGAGGGGGCATCCTCCTTGTATGACTGGGTGAAAATTTCCACCTTGTCGGCAACCATAAACGATGAGTAGAAGCCCAGACCGAAGTGACCGATGATAGCCTGGTCCTTATACTTGGCCAGAAACTCCTCGGCTCCCGAGAAGGCTATCTGGTTGATGTAACGTTCAATCTCGTCGGCGGTCATACCTATACCTCGGTCGGTGATTGTGAGGGTCTTTTTGTCGGTATCTACCGCAATGTGAATGGTCATATCGCCCAGCTCGCCCGTTGCTTCACCCTTCGATGAGAGTGTCGTGAGCTTCTGCGTGGCATCCACAGCGTTTGACACCAGCTCACGCAGGAAGATTTCGTGGTCCGAGTAGAGGAATTTCTTAATCACGGGGAAGATATTCTCCGTTGTTACTCCAATTTTTCCGTTTTTCATAGTCGTATATTGTTTTGTTTATTTCGTTTCCCGACATAGACACAAACCCTATGCCAGCGACTGCAATGTGTCATTTTGTCAGTCACCGGAGGCGGCGTGTCATAAAAAAGATGAAAAGCTGTCAGCCCTATGACTCCTTACGCTGCATATATAGCACCGTAAAGATGGCTTGTGCGGCGTAGTAGGTGGGCATAATCAGAGCTGTGGCATAAGGTAGCTTTTGGACAAAGCCGTAGGCTATCACCCCGTCGGAGAAGATGAAAAGCAGTGCCGCTGCGATATACCAGCCGCTGTGCCTACGCTGTTGGAGTATGGCCGATGCAGCCATAAGCCAGATGATGATACCATATATAATAATAGCTCGGCTGAACGTAGGCTCTGCGATGTGTGATGCGACAAACCTCAAATAGAAGCCAACAGCAACGCCTATGCCCACGATGGCTACTATCTTCGCCGGAGAGAATTTTCGCTTGGGCAGGAAGTCGCAAATGAAGAATATGTGAGCAACGGCAAACATCGACACTTGCAGCAGGAAGTCATCAACCGCACCGGCATAGTCGCCAAGTGTGGAGAATGCCAATGCCAGCGGTATAGACCAGCCGCCGTGACGACGACGCATAAAGCAGAGTGTGGCGGCAAAGAGTGTGGGCAAGGCAATGACGATGCCGAAAATATTGTCCCAGCAATAGTGCTGGACAAAGTATATGGCCGCAAGGATGGTGTATGCCACCATTGCCAATGTGATAAACCCTTTACTGCTGAATTGTCGCATATTCTCTCTCTTTACACATTACATCTCGTGATATACTCCTCCAAAGTCGATACAAACCACTCCGGAGCACGACACGGACGACGACTCTCGGCGTGCATAAAGCCAAGCGTTACGGAGCCTTGGTTTATCAGTCTGCCGGCCTCGTTATAGACCTCGCTGCGAATCACCAGACGAGCCGAAGGCATCTCGTCAAGCGAGACCCTGATGGTCAGCACCTCGTCATAGAGTGCCGGCCACAGATACTTGGAGTGTACCTCAATGATGGGCGACATAATGCCCCGCCTCTCTATCTCGGCGTATGTGAGCCCCATATCGCGAAGCCACTCGGTGCGAGCCTTCTCGTAGAGTACAATGTAGTTCGAGTGGTGCATAATACCCATCTGGTCGGTATCCTTATAGGCTACACGCACCTTATGCTCGTATGTGATTAAAGCCATATAATCAGTCGTTTAGCTATATTATCTCAATTGTTGCTTTACCTCGTGGTGTGATATCCTTCGGTAAAGACAATCCTCGTGCCGAGGCTATCGTCAGCGTTGTTGTGCAATCTCCAATCCTTACATCATAAACACCTTCGGGCGGCAGTAGCTTATGAGGGCCCACATCTGTAACCGTGCCATCGTCCTGAATAGTGCCTACGACGATGTAGGGGTGTGCGAGCAACTGCGTGGCCTTCTCAATCATACCCAGCGATATGGCCTGACGGATGATTGTCGAGCTCACCTTGCTCTGGGCAACCTGCTGTTGCTCAACCATATAAATCTCCATCTCGTCACGCGATTCGAGGTAGTTGTAATCACCCTCCTTCTTATGCCCAAAGCGGTGATTATACCCTACCACCATACACTTGATGCCCCACTGGGCTATGTCGGCGAGGAACTCCTGTGGCGACTTCTGGCTGAACTCGGTAGTGAACGGGATTATAATGACATTGTCTATGCCGAACTGCTCCAACAGCAACAGCTTCTCCTCCAAGCTCGTTATCAGCTGCATCCTCTCGCCCGTACCCAGCACATAACGCGGATGTGGCTCAAAGGTCAGCACAACACTCTCGCCCGACCTCTCGCCTGCCAGCGAGCATACTCTTCGCAGCAGCTCCTGATGACCGCTATGCAGGCCGTCAAACGAGCCCATCGTGGCTACGGCGTTGTGAAACGTCGGTATATTCTCTAAATCTCTATATATCTGCATAATGCGGGATTACTAATTTTTGTCGCCCATATCATCACTCTCCTTGACAAAGTAGGCTACCTTTTCGAATATTGTCGTGATGTCGTAGTTCTCTGCCGCGATGCCCTGCGGGAAGTGTAACGGCGTAGATGTGAAGTTAAGCACGCCCTTTATACCTGCATTGATAATCGGCACGACTAACGAAGGTGCCACGCGTGAGGGCGATGATATAACCACGATGCTTATGTCCGAAGCCTCGACAATCTCCTCAAAGCGATCCATATGGTAGCACGGTATGCCGTCAATGTCGCAATCCACCTTATCGGGTGCAATGTCAAAGGCGGCCGTAACACGCAGTTTCAGCCCCTTGCCATTGAGATATTTGGCGATAGCCCTGCCCAGATGACCCATACCTATAACGGCAATATTCATTGCACTCTCGCTGTCGAGAATGCCATTGATGAAATCTATGAGAGTCTTTACGTCATAACCCTTCTTCGTGTCGCTGGAAAAGCCTATGAGCATCAGGTCGCGACGCACCTGCACAGCCGTAATGCCGTGAATGCCAGCCAGAACGTGCGAGAAGATATGCGTGATGCCCCGCTTATGGCACGACAGCAGCGTGCGGCGGTACTCACTCAACCTCTCGATGGTCTTTTCGGGTATGCTGTTTATGCTCGCCATATTACTGCAGGGTTATGGTGTAGTTGTTGTTGTACTTAATAAGCATCCACTCCTGATTGATGTATCGCTGGCCTGTGGCCGCCTGACTGAACTTATATGTCGTCTGCAACGGAGTATAGCGTTTGTCGAGCATACTGTAATCTATGTCGGCACGCATACCCTGACCGAAGATTATCGCCGCATCATAACCACGATAGGCATAAAGCGACGGCAGCGTCTTGTAGGAACGTATGTAACGGCTGTCGAAGGCCCTCACTGCAGCGTTGTCACGCTTGGCGTGGTAGGTGGATACCATCATCACATTGTTGTTGAAGAATGTGGTATTGTCTATGTTGTTGAAGCGGCTCCAACGCGAAGAGCCTAAAACGGCATACTCCGCCACCTTTATACTGCGTTCTGTGTTGGATACCTTCACCGATGCAAACGTGCCGAGAATACGGTCCACGTCGGTCTCGCGGTTGGCAAAGACGATAAAGAGAATATCCTTGTCGGTGTTCAGAATGTCGATAGTCTCTTCCAAACGGCGTGTCGAGGCTGTACGGGGCGTGAAGATTGACTCCTTGTTGAAGGTGTAGGTGTAGGCATTGTAGCTCTTACCCTCCAAACGGGCAAGTACCTCCTGCTCAAACTCTGTGTCGTTCGATGCGGCATAGATAAGGCAAATCTCCTTGTTGCCGTCTATCAGGCTCTCTATCTTATCATACTTCTTCGCGGGCTCGGGTGCCAGCTGATAAATCACCGGCGACTGAATAGTGTCGATGCTGGCCAATGGCGATACTATGGGGACCGAGTTCCTCTCCGCATATCGAACAACAGGTTCCAACTCGTCCTCATATACAGGCCCTACGATGAGGTTTGTCCCCTCAAAGAGTTGTCCCGATACGATACTGTCGATGCGAACAGAGTCGTGAGCCGTATTATACAGCGTGAGTGATGTCTCGCCGCGACCTCTGCTCTTCAACTCCTCCAAGCCGAGCAGAAAACCCTGATAGAACTCCACATAGTTGGCATTGGGACGATTACCCACACTCAAAGGCAACATAAGAGCTATTTTGAGTGGCTGTTCTGCTGTCAAAGACCGGAAAACGACATTCTCGCCCTCTTTCAGGCCCTCCTCCTTCTGCTCTGCCGCTGCAACCTCTTCGGCATCCTGCGGCTTGGGAACGCGAATCATAGCACCCGCCTTCAAGCCCATAGAGATATCGTTCAGCGTAGCAAACTCCTCCTCTGTGATGCCGTAGCGACGCGACAGCGAGTAGATAGTCTCGCCCGCCTGCACGACGTGGTAGATGTAGGCATCGTCATCCTCCACCTTGTTGAGATTGTCGGCATACTCCTGCAACTCCTGCTGTGCCTCCTGCTCCGATGATTGTCCTATGTCGGCACGGCGTATCCACAACGACTGCCCTATCGATAGCTCCTGCGGGTTGATGTTGGGATTATCCTCGCGAAGCGTCTCAACCGAGATGTCATACAGACGAGCAATGGCATAAAGCGTCTCGCCCGCCTTTACCTTGTGTGTGATGAAGTCCTTCTTGCGTCTCTTTGCAGCCTTCTCTTTTTCGCTTACGGGAATCTTTATCGTCTGGTCAATCTTTATGCCGTCGGCAGCATTGGGGTTATTCTCCCTGATGATATCGACCGTAGTATTGTACTCGCCGGCAATGGAGAAGAGTGTGTCGCCAGCCTTGACCGTATGGACATAGAACTTCTTGCCGTTGATAAAGACTATGACCTGCGACTTCTCAACCGCAGGCATTGTAGATGCATAGCCCGTCGTCACAGAGAGGGCTATGATAAGCGTGAAAAAAAGTTTTACCAATCTCATACTATAAAATTAACGTAATCCTCGCAGATTATCGTATTCAGCTCTTCTTCGTTTTGAGGTATATCTCGGTGATTACCTTCTTTGTAGCCAATGGGAAATCGCCGTTCATCATCCAAGAGTAGTAGCTCGGCTCCATCTCGAAAATCTCCGCCACGCTGCGACCCTTATACTTTCCGAAGCCAAAGACCTCAACGCCCTTGTCGTCGTAGTAGATGCGGCCGGCAAAGTCGGCAACCTCACCGCGAGAAGAGAACTCCGCCAGCGATGCTATGTCGTTCTGCAACTCCGGATAGCGGTCGAGCTGTGCTTTCAGCACTTCGTAGGTGGCACGCGTATCGGCCTCTGCCGAGTGAGCATCAACGAGCTCCTTGTCGCAATAGAACTTATAGGCCGCAACGAGTGTTCGCTGCTCCATCTTGTGGAAGATGTTCTGCACATCGATAAACTTGCGGCTCTTGAAATCCACATCGACATTGGCACGCAGGAACTCCTCGACCAGCATAGGCAAATCAAAGCGGTTGGAGTTGAAGCCTCCGAAGTCGCACCCCTCGATGAACTGGCTCAACGACTTTGCTATCTGGGCAAAGGTGGGAGCATCCTTCACATCCTCGTCGGTAATTCCGTGTATGGCCGTAGCACTCTCCGGAATGTGCATCAGAGGGTTTATGCGGCGTGTCTTGACAATCTCCTCGCCATTGGGCATAACCTTTATCATCGAAATCTCGATGATGCGGTCCTTGGTGGTATCAACGCCCGTTGTCTCCAGGTCAAAGAAGACAATCGGGCGTTTAAGATTCAAATTCATCGTAAAGCAGTTATGCGTTAATCATCATCGGCATAAGCAACATAAGCGTCTCGCTGCTCTGCTTGTCATCGTAGACGGGCTTGAACACACCGGCACGGGTAGAGTCTGCCAGCTCAATCACTACGGTAGGAGTCTCAATGTTAGAGAGAATCTCCACCAGGAATGTTGATTTGAAGCCGATAGTTACGGGCTGACCCTCGTAGCTGCAAGAGATGGTCTCGTTAGCCGATACAGAGAAGTCTATATCCTGTGCTGTAAGATTAACCTTGTTGTTGGCAATATCCATGCGGATAAGGTTTGTTGTGGGGTTAGAACATACCGCCACACGCTTGATACCGTTTACGAACTCCACACGGTCGATAAGCACTCGGTTGGGGTTGCTTGCAGGAATAACGGCGTTATAGTTGGGATAGTTACCCTCGATAAGACGACAAACGAGCTTGAAGTTCTTCAACTGGAATGTCGCATTCTTGGCATCGAATTGCACCTCAACAGGCTCCTCCTCCTTCAACAGAAGGTTTTTGAGCAGGTTAGCGGGCTTCTTGGGCAGGATGAACGCCGCTGTAAAATTGGCAGTATGCTCTGCTGCATACTTAACCAGCTTGTGTGCGTCGGTAGCAACGAAGGTCAAAGCATCGGTCGTGAAGTCGAAATATACACCATTCATCACGGGACGCAACTCGTCATCAGCCGTAGCGAAGATAGTCTTGTTGATACCACTCACAAGCATATCCACATCGAGAGTGATGTTCTTGCTGCCTACACCCAAAGTCTGTGTTGCAGGATAGCTTACGGCACTTGCTCCGGGGATAGAGAGGTGACCGCTGCTCCAGGTAATCTGAATCTCCCAGGTAGTGTCATTTACCTCAATCACCAGAGGAATCTCCGGAAACTCCTTCAATGAGTCCAACATCAGCTTTGCGGGGGCTGCAATGACGCCCTCTCTCTCGACATTATCAACGGCGATAGAACCTATAAGTGTTGTCTCCAAATCAGAGGTTGTAACTGTCAATTGACCATCTTTAAGCTCCATAAGGAAGTTCTCCAGAATGGGAAGCGAGCTCTTGTTGCTGATAACTTTGCCTGTGGTTGCCAACAATGACAACAACGCAGAACTTGATACTGTAAATTTCATCTCTTGTAATCTATTTTGTTATAATTATTTTCCTGTTGTTTGTGTGCTTGCGTTATAGTGCCGTCCTTATAGCCTTATAGCGTTGAGAGCTTGTCCAGAGCCATACGAATCATCTCCTTGACGAATGGCTTGTAGTCGGTGCAGGCATCCTTTGCGATACGCTGTGCGATGATTGTGCAGATTGTTGTGGCACGGTGTCCCATCAATGCTGCCATACCCGCAAGAGCCGAACTCTCCATCTCGAAGTTGGTTATGCGGCGACCGCCATAGCGGAACGACTCAATCTTGCTGTTTAAGTCGGGATCCAGCGGACGCAGACGCACCCAGCGACCCTGCGGAGCATAGAATCCGGGAGCAGCGATAGTTATACCCTCGGTTGTAGAGTCTTTGAATAGCTCCCACAACGAGTCATCAGAGTTGATGAAGTATGGTTTCGGGAGAAGTTCATCCCACGCCGTATGCTCAACGAAGGCCTTCTCAATATCCAAATCACAAACCTCGTTACGGCCTGCGTAGTAGTTCAAAAGGCCATCGAAGCCTACCGATGTGCGGGCAAACACAAAGTCGCCGACCTTGATATCTGCCTGCAAAGCACCCGAAGTGCCGAGGCGTACGAGAGTCAGCTGTCGCTTCTGCTCCTTCACCTTGCGTGTGGCAAAGTCGATATTAGCCAAAGCATCCAGCTCGGTAACCGAGATGTCGATATTTCCAATACCGATACCCGTTGACATTACGGTCATACGCTTGCCTTTATAGCTTCCGGTAACGGTATTAAACTCGCGATTTGATACACGACACTCAACAGTGTCAAAGAAGTCGGCCACCATAGCAACGCGGCCCGGGTCGCCGACCAGCAATACGATGTCGGCTAACTGCTCCGGCAACAGATGAAGATGGAAAATTGAGCCATCCTCATTGATAATCAGCTCGGAAGAGGGAATAATTCTGTCTTGCATTATTTTTTTTGTTTGTTTATCTTTTTTATGTGGCATAAAAGTAATATATTTACATCGAATTACAAAATAAATTGACATTTTTTTACATAGGTATTACTACAATTTAGGTATTTCATATATGGCACTTATCAAATCTATTTCGGGTATCCGTGGCACTATTGGCGGATATCAGGGTGATAATCTCACACCGATAGATGTAGTGAAATTCACTACGGCTTATGTCCGCTTTATGCAGGAGAAGCATAACGGCAAAAAACTTACCATTGTTTTGGGTCGCGATGCTCGTCTCTCGGGTGAGATGGTCGGAGGTATTATTGAGGGTACATTGCTCGGCTGCGGAGCCGATGTTATCAATGTCGGATTATGTACCACTCCCGGAACGGAGATGGCTGTGATTACGCATAAGGCCGACGGTGGAATAATAGTTACTGCCTCGCATAATCCAAAGCAGTGGAATGCCTTGAAGTTATTGAACGAAAAGGGAGAGTTTTTGAATGATTCCGAGGGTCGCAGAGTGCTGGCTTTTGCAGAGGATGAGCAGTTCGCTTTCCCACAGATAGATGCTATTGGTAAAGTCATTCTGCGAGAAGACTTTAACCCTGTTCACATAAAGCAGGTTTTAGGTCTTGAAAGAGTCAATACAGAGGCCGTCAAAAAGCGTCATTTCAAGGTCGTTGTCGATGCCGTAAATTCGGTTGGAGGAGTTGTAATTCCTGCCCTGCTTCGCGAGCTCGGATGTGAGGTTGTCGAGCTGAATTGTACGCCCAATGGAGAGTTCGCACACAACCCCGAGCCACTGCCCGAAAACCTGACTGAAATATCGGAGGTCATTCGCCGCGAGGGGGCCGATTTGGGCGTTGTTGTCGATCCCGATGTTGATAGACTTGCCCTCGTATGCGAGGATGGTACGATGTTTGGCGAGGAGTACACTCTGGTAGCCGTTGCGGACTATATACTATCTCATAATATAGGTAATACGGTATCGAATTTAAGCTCTTCGCGTGCCCTGCGTGATGTTACTGTGGGCAGAGGCGGCGAGTATGCTGCTTCGGCCGTTGGCGAGGTAAATGTTGTGGCGAAGATGAAGGAGGTTGGAGCCGTTATCGGTGGCGAGGGTAATGGCGGAGTGATATATCCGGAGCTTCACTATGGTCGCGATGCTCTGGTGGGCGTGGCTCTGTTTTTAAGTCTGCTTGCTGCAAAAGAGTGCAAGATGACCGAGCTGAAAGCTACCTACCCCGCTTACTTTGCATCGAAGAATAAAATAGCTCTCACACCGGCTATCAATGTGGATGAGGTGTTGCGTGAAATGAAAAGTCGCTATGCCGGCGAAAATGTGAATGATATAGATGGTGTAAAGATTGATTTTGCCGATAATTGGGTGCATCTGCGAAAGTCCAACACCGAGCCTATTATCCGCATCTACACCGAGGCAAAGTCGCAGGCAGAGGCTGATGCTCTGGCACAGCGTTTTATCGCAGAGATTAGCTCACTTTGCAACCTATAACGAGTTTGGAACGAATGAAAAAATTATAAAAACAGACTTAAAATATGAAAGCAGTACACAATTACATCGCAGAGAATAAGGATAGATTCCTTGAAGAGTTGTTCGACCTGTTGCGTATTCCTTCAATCAGTGCACAATCGGAGCATAAGCCCGATATGGTGCGTTGTGCCGAGTGGCTGGCAGCAGCATTGGTTAAGGCGGGTGCTGATAGTGCCGAGGTTATGCCTACCGATGGTAACCCCGTTGTCTATGCCGAGAAGATTATCGACCCGAAGGCAAAGACCGTTCTGGTGTATGGTCACTACGACGTTATGCCCGTAGATCCTCGTGCAGAGTGGAATACCGAGCCCTTTGAACCTGTTATCAAGAATGGCAGAATATGGGGTCGCGGAGCCGATGACGACAAGGGTCAGCTCTTTATGCACGCCAAAGCCTTTGAGGCGATGTGTGCAACCGATAACCTCCCCTGCAACGTGAAGTTTATGCTGGAAGGCGAGGAGGAGATTGGCTCGCCAAGCCTTTACAAGTTCTGCGAGGAGAACAAGAAGATGTTGAAGGCCGATATTATACTGGTATCCGATACATCGATGATTTCACTCAATACTCCCTCCATTACCTGCGGCCTGCGAGGCCTTACATATATGGAGGTAGAGGTTACAGGCCCAAATAAAGACCTCCATTCAGGTCTGTTTGGCGGTGCTGTGGCAAACCCTGCAAATGTTCTCACACGCCTCGTTGCATCGCTTGTTGATGAGAATGGTCGCGTGACTATCCCCGGCTTCTATGATGATGTCCGCGAATTGACACCTGCCGAGCGTAAGGCTTTCAACAAAGCTCCGTTCTGCCTGCGTGATTACAAGAAGGCGTTGGAGATTGGCGACGTGGAGGGCGAGGCCGGCTACACCACTATCGAACGTACAGGCGTGCGTCCATCGCTGGATGTGAACGGTATCTGGGGTGGCTATATCGAGGAGGGAACAAAGACCGTCATCCCTTCAAAGGCTTATGCCAAGATATCTATGCGACTGGTGCCAAATCAGGATTATAAGAAGATTGGAAAACTCTTTGAGAAACACTTCAAGGCGATTGCTCCGAAGAGTGTTAAGGTGAAGGTCAAGTTCCTGCACGGTGGTGCTCCCTATGTTGCTCCGACCGATATGCCGGCATACAAGGCTGCCGAGAAGGCTATTGTGGATACATTCGGCAAGAAGCCGTTGCCGTTCTATTCGGGTGGCTCGATACCTATCATCAGTGGTTTTGAACGCATCTTGGGCATCAAGTCGCTGCTTATAGGCTTCGGACTGTCGGAGGATGCAATCCACTCTCCCAACGAGAGCTATGGTTTGGAGCAGTTTGATAAGGGCGTGAATACCATTCCTTTGTTCTACAAGTATTTTGCCGAGAGCAAATAGTCGCTTGCAAGAGTAGTTTTAACGATATCCCGACTTCCGAGTTGGGATATCTTTTTTTTGTGGAGTTTTGAATTTTTCGTATATTTGTCATAAATAGCATTGTTTATGAAACGCACACTGCTGACCATATTGCTGCTGCTTATGCTCTTTACGCCTGCTTCGTCACAGCGGCGGCGTATGCGTGGTGTGAAGTTTCAGGGCAGCAGCGTCTATAAAGGCGATACGATTGACCATTTCAGTATTGTGCCTGTATATATCTCCAACAAACCCGTAAACATGCGTCGCTACCAGCGATTGGTGGATGCTGTCAAGAAGGTCTATCCGCTGGCACAGGTGGCACGTGCGAAGATGGAGGGCATGGAGCAGCACCTGCTGACACTCAGCAAGAAAGAGCAGCGAGCATATATCAAAAATTGCTATAAGGAGATTCTTGACGAATATACGCCAGTTGCCAAGAGGATGACGCGTACGCAGGGTCGAGTCCTGATAAAGTTGATTGACCGACAAACGGAATATACCGCCTTTGAGATAATCAAGGAGTTTCGCGGAGGCTTTGTTGCAACATTCTGGCAAGGCATAGGAAAATTGTTTGGTCACAATCTTAAAACCGAGTATGGCATTGCAGACGAGGATCAGATATTGGAGCAGATAGTTGTCTATTATGAGGCCGGACTGCTGTAATGGAGGTGATTTTTTCTCTTTGAGTGAGCATATATCGTAATATTTTAGTATATTTGTGTTGCCAAACAACAAACTCATTACTACTATGAATTTCCTTTTGAAAGCTACTATATCGGCAATCTTTGCCATATCACTGCTTATCTCGTCAGCATCGGCACAAACCACTCGCAAGCACACCTTTGAAGTTGGTGACGGTGCTTTTCTGCTTGACGGCAAACCCTTTGTGATAAAGGCTGCGGAATTGCACTATCCTCGCATACCACGCCCCTATTGGGAGCAGCGAATAAAATTGTGCAAATCGCTGGGAATGAATGCAGTCTGCCTGTATGTCTTTTGGAATGCACACGAGCAGCGTCCCGACAGTTTTGACTTCTCCGAGCAATTGGATCTGGCGGCTTTTTGCCGTCTTTGTCAGAAGAATGGACTCTATGTGATACTCCGCCCCGGCCCTTATGTGTGTGCCGAGTGGGAGATGGGAGGCCTGCCGTGGTGGCTACTGAAAAAGCAGGATATTCGTCTGCGAGAGTCGGATGATTACTTCATCGAGAGGGTCGATCGGTTTGAAAAGGCTGTTGCTGGCGAGGTGAAGGATCTGCTTATAGAGAATGGCGGCCCGATAATTATGGTGCAGGTCGAGAACGAATATGGCTCTTATGGCGAGGATAAACGATATGTGTCACAGATTCGCGACATCATCCGCAAGCACTTTGGCGAGAATATAACGCTTTTCCAGTGCGACTGGTCATCAAACTTCACACTCAACGGCCTTGATGACCTGGTATGGACTATTAACTTCGGTGCTGGAGCAGATGTCGAGCAGCAGTTTGCTCACTTGAAGAGTCTGCGACCCAATTCGCCGCTTATGTGCAGTGAGTATTGGAGTGGCTGGTTTGACAAGTGGGGAGCCAACCACGAAACGCGTTCGGCTGATGTTATGGTGGCCGGCATTGACGCTATGCTGTCGCGTGGGATATCTTTCAGCCTCTATATGACCCACGGAGGTACCAATTGGGGACACTGGGCAGGTGCCAACTCTCCGGGCTTTGCACCCGATGTAACGTCGTATGACTATGATGCCCCTATCAACGAGTCGGGACAGCCAACGCCTAAATATTGGCTGCTACGCAAGACTTTGGCGAAATATAATGGCGGCAAGCGATTGCCCTCGTTGCCCGACCTTGTCAATCCCATCGCTATTCCGCAATTTGAGTTCAAGTATGTGGCTCCGCTGTTCTGGAATCTGCCCGATACGAAAAAGGATTTCGGCATAAAGAGTATGGAGCAGTACGATCAGGGCTTCGGAACGATACTCTATCGCACCGCCCTGCCCCGTCTTGATATTCCATCTCGTCTTATCGTGAGCAACGCACACGACTACGCACAGATATTCCTCAATGGCGAGTTTATAGGCAAGCTGGATAGACGCAATCACGAGAAGGAGATTGTTCTGCCAGCGTGTGAGGAGGGCTCACAACTCGATATTCTGGTGGAGGCTATGGGTCGTATCAACTTTGGTCGTGCCATAAAGGATTTTAAGGGCATAACCGAGAAGGTGGAGATAGAGACAAAACTCTACGGCAAGCCGTTTGTCTATGACTTGAAAGGCTGGGAGGTGTATAACATAGAGGACGAGTATGCCACCTATGCCGATAAGAAATTTATGCCGATAGACGAGGTATCACACCGAGCATCGCAGCGTCTGCCGGGATATTATCGTGCAACATTCAATGTCGATTATCCGAGTGATACATTCCTTGACTTCTCTACTTGGGGCAAGGGCTTGGTATATGTGAATGGCCACGCTTTGGGCCGTTTCTGGGAGATTGGCCCGCAGCAAACACTCTATATGCCGGGTTGCTGGCTGCGTCGTGGCGAGAATGAGATTATAGTCTTCGATGTTGTCGGACCGCATAAGGCTGTTGTGGAGGGTCTGAAAGAGCCTATTATCGACAAACTGCAAGAGTATCATCCTGCAAGGCGTCGCAATCTGAGCCTTGACAAGGAGAGAGTTTCCTTTGCCGGCGAGTTTGGTGCGGGCAATGGCTGGCAGGAGGTCAGATTTGACAAATCTGCTACGGGACGATATGTGTGTCTTGTCTTTGAGGATGCCCACGCGGCTGACGATATTGCAAGTGTGGCGGAGATATATCTGCTTGACGGCGACGGCGAACGCCTGCCTCGTGAGGAGTGGAGTGTTGTCTATGCCGACAGCGAGGCTCGCAGTCACGAAAATCACACTGCGGACAAACTGTTTGACTTGCAGGAATCGACCTATTGGAGCTCTGACGAGGGGGATAAGTTCCCACACGCAGTGGTTATTGATATGGGCGAGGAGCATACCGTTGGTGGCGTGCAGTACTTGCCTCGAATGGAGCAGGGAGCACCGGGTAGCGTGAAGCATTTCAAGGTGTATGTCAAGAGTGAACAATTTATGTTTTAGACTGTATGGCAGATAACTATTTGGGAAAGAAGATGGAGGATTATATGGCCTCGCGTCAGACCTCTGCGACAAAGAGGGGCGTAACCCTTGACAAACTGTTGCGAAAGAATCGCAGCCATAGAGGATACGACTCATCGTATGAGGTGCGTGAGGATCAGCTCCGCCGCATTATAGAGGTCAATACAAAGACGCCTTCGGCTATGAATCAGCAGGTATTGCGTTTTCGCCCCGTGCTGAAAGACGAGGCTCACAAGCTGCTACCCCACATCCGTCTTGGCGGTGCTTTGCCCGAATTGAAGCTGCCTTTGGCAGGAGAGGAGCCTAATGCCTTTATTGTAGTTTGCAGCGATGTGACGGGCCGCTATGTGGATATAGATTTGGGAATATCGGCACAGAGTATGCTGTTGAAGGCTGCCGAGATAGGTCTGAACGGAATTTGTATTGCGGCATTCAATCACGAAGCTGTGAAAGAGGCTCTGCGTCTGAATATTGAGCCTGTGCTAATCATTGCCATAGGTCGTGGAAAGGAGAAGATAGAGTTGATTGAGATTTCGGCCGACGAACCACACACCTACTATCGCCGCGATGGCGTTCATTATGTGCCAAAGGTAAAGCTCGACGATTTGATTATAGGGTAAAAAAACAAGCCTCCGAAGCGATTTCGGAGGCTGTTTTTATTAGTAAAACGCAACACTACTTGCAGTCGGCACAGTTGCCATCGCAAACAGTCTTGTGCTGATCGTCGCACTTCTGCTCATCCTTCGGGCAACCATCTTTCTTATCACAGCAACCCTCACTGTGCTTGCTGCACTCCTCTTCCTTATCACAGCACTCTTTGTCGTGCTTATCACAATCAGCCTTGTCACAGCAACCCTCGTGGGTCTTATCGCAATTCTCTTTCTTGTCGCATGCAGCACACTTCTCCTCGCTGCACTTATTCTCGTGGCAGTCGCCCTTGCAGCACATTGTGTTGAGATACTCAATGCTCATAGCAACGCACTCCATAGCACTCTTGCCGAGGCTCGGGTTATCCTGCTCCACTACGATCCACTTGCTACCGGCCTTCTTCGCAGCGTGCAGCAGGGCGTGAATATCCTGAACGCCACAACCCAAAGGACGGAACTCGAATGCGGTATTCTCACTCTTCTCACCCTCATTAACGCCAATCAATGCGTATGGATCCTCGGTCTGCTCACCGGCAGCATAATAGTCCTTGAAATGAACTACGGGAGCACGGCCTGCATACTTCTCCACATACGCTACGGGGCACTGACCCGCGTACTTCACCCAGCACAAATCCAGCTCGGTCTGCAAAAGGTCGGCGGGAACAGCCTCATAAAGAGCATCAAGACCAATCTTGCCCTCCGGAGTGAGCTTGAACTCAAAGTCGTGGTTGTGATAGAGCAAAGTCATACCGGCAGCCTTTACCTTCTCGCCGATTGATCGAATCTCCTCAATCATCTGTGCGAACAACTCGCCGTCGGGGTGGCGTTCTGCCGACACGTGAGGAACAACGATATACTCGCAACCGATAGCCTTGTAGTCAGCAATAACCTTGTCAATGTCGGCCAGCATCTCGGTCAGGGGAACGTGTGCAGAGATAGGATTCAAGCCAAGCTCGTCGCACCACGCCTTGATCTGTGCGGGCTCATTGCCATATAAACCGGCAAACTCAACGCCCTCGTAGCCCATCTCCTTTACAGCCTTCATCGTGCCGTAGAAGTCCTGTGCCATATTATCGCGGAGGCTGTAAAGCTGCAATGCAACGGGAATTTTCTCGCAATCACTGCACTCCTTTTTCTCCTCGCCACAGCAAGATGCCAATGTAGCCACCATAGCTACGGATAGCAAAATAGAAAAGATTTTCTTCATAGTTATTAAGATTTATAGGTTAAAAATCAGTTACACTGATACAAATGTAATAATAATTTTATTTATAGTAGCGTGGTCGCTGAATTATAATCGCAATCATTGCACATAGACCCATAATCAGCGGGTAATAGAGATACGAGATAATCTCAATGGGCGATATTGCCGCCAGACCCGCAGCCATAAGCAACTGTGCTCCATAAGGCAGCAGACCCTGAACAAAGCAGGAGAAAGTATCCATCACACTGGCGGCACGGCGGGGCGAGATGTTAAATCTCTCGGCAATCTGCTTTACAATCGGGCCAACCGAGATGATGGCTACGGTGTTGTTAGCCGTACATACATCGGCAAAAGCCACCAGCGAGGCGATAGACACCTCGGCACCGCGACGAGAGTTTATGCGGGTCGTGAGACGTGAGATTATCCAGTCCACGCCGCCATTCACCCTTATCATCTCGAGCATACCGCCCGCCATCATCGTAATAATTATCAACTCACCCATAGAGCCTATGCCCTCGCCCATTGTGGTAAACCAGCCGATAAGGGAGAGTTTTCCGCACGCAATGCCAATGATGCCCGACGAGAAGATTCCCAAGACGAGCACCAGCAGGACATTCATACCCAGAAACGCCGCCACAAGGACCAACAGATATGGCAGTATGGTGTACCACGCAGTATCAGCGACCTGATGCGTATAGGTTATCTCCTGACTATTGGAGAATATGTATATCGCCAGCGTGATGAGTGCGGCGGGTGCGACGATAAGGAAGTTGGTACGGAATTTATCCCTCATAGAGCAACCCTGCGTGCGTGTTGCGGCGATTGTCGTATCCGAAATAAACGACATATTGTCGCCAAACAGAGCACCACCAACCACTATGGCGGCAATCCACGGCGTACTGCATCCCGTCTGCTCGGCTACGGCTGATGCAATCGGTGTGAGTGCCACAATTGTTCCTACCGATGTTCCTATGGATAGCGATGTGAAGCAGGCTGCGATGAAGATGCCCGCAGGAAGAAATTTTTCGGGAACGACTTGCAGTGTCAGGGTTACGGTGGCATCTACGGCTCCCATAGCTTTGGTTGATGCAGCGAAGGCACCTGCCAGAACGAATATCCATATCATCAGCATTATATTGACATCGGTGGCTCCGCGAGAATAATCTCCTATGCTCTCCGAAAGAGTTCGCTTACGAGTCATACCGACGGCACATATCGAGGCAATCATAGCAGCCACAACGATAGGCATCTGGTAAAAGTCGCCGGCAAGTATAGCACCTAAAAGATATACGCCCAAGAATATAACGAGTGGCAGCAATGCCACGAAATTTCCCTTCGATTGGTTCTCCATATCGCTTGAATTACATTTTACGGGGCAAAAATACACTTTATTGGGCAAAATACCATAAAAATAGAGCCGTATTATTGCCGCGTGGCTTGTTCAAAGGTCATTTCAATTCCAAAAATGGAACTGTTTTTGATTGATGTGAAATAAAAATTAAATGGTTTTATAAAAACAAGAGATTATGAAAATTCATAAGATTAAGGCTCGCGAGATTCTGGATTCGCGAGGAAACCCGACCGTAGAGGTTGATGTAGTATTGGAATCAGGCATTGTAGGGCGTGCTTCGGTGCCGTCGGGAGCATCTACGGGCGAGAATGAGGCATTGGAGTTGCGTGATGGCAACAAACGACGTTATTGTGGTCGTGGTGTAAAGCAGGCGGTGCAGAATGTGAACGAAATCATTGCACCGTCACTGCTCGGTTGTCGTGCGTGTGAGCAGCGTAATATCGATATGCGTATGGTTGAACTGGACGGAACGCACTCAAAGACCAATCTTGGTGCGAATGCCATATTGGGCGTCTCTATGGCTACGGCAAAGGCTGCGGCAGCACAACTGCGAATGCCGCTGTATCGCTATCTTGGAGGCTTTAACACCTATGTTATGCCTGTGCCAATGATGAATATCATAAATGGGGGCTCACACAGTGACTCGCCAATAGCCTTTCAGGAGTTTATGATTCGTCCTGTCGGTGCTTCAACCTTTGCAGAGGGATTGCGTATGGGAGCCGAGGTTTTTCATTCGTTGAAAAAAGTGCTTCACAAACGAGGTTTGAGTACTGCCGTTGGTGACGAAGGAGGGTTTGCTCCGGCATTGAAGGGGGCGGAAGATGCTTTGAGTGTGATAATGGAGGCTATTGAGAGGGCTGAATATGAGGTAGGCAAAGACCTTACTATCGCATTGGACTGTGCCGCTTCGGAGTACTTCGACAAGGACTATTATGATTACACCCGTTTTGAGGGCAATTCGGGTCGAAGGCTCTCTCGTGATGAGCAGATTGATTACCTTGAAATGTTGGTATCCCGCTACCCCATTGACTCTATCGAGGACGGAATGAGTGAGAACGATTGGGAGGGCTGGCAAAAACTGACCGAACGTATCGGGCAATGTTGTCAGTTGGTCGGCGACGATCTGTTTGTGACGAATGTGGAGTTTTTGTCGCGTGGCATTATGGAGAAGTGTGCAAATTCCATATTGATTAAAATCAATCAGATAGGTACGCTTACCGAAACCTTTGATGCAATAGAGATGGCACAACGTAATGGTTACACCACCATCATATCGCATCGTTCGGGCGAGACGGAAGATACCACCATTGCAGACATTGCCGTTGCGACAAACAGCGGACAGATAAAGACAGGTTCGCTGAGCCGTTCGGATCGTATGGCAAAATATAACCAGCTGCTTCGCATCGAAGAAGCCCTCGCCTCGCAAGCGGTATATGGATATGAAAAGTTAGGATGAGTTTTTGAGGCCTTTCGTTCAAGGCATATACTAATACAAAAAAAACAAGCGTCACCATCTTGGCAACGCTTGCTTTGAGCTGTTGACGAGGATTGAACTCGTGGGTGCTGATGCGCCCAAAGGGTTATATTTACATTCCCTCTAAATCCCCCTTTGACAAAGGGGGACTTCGGAGGTCACGAGTTCAAGTGTATGCTAATACAAAAAAACAAGCGTCACCGTCTGGCAATACTTGTTCTCTTTGAGCTGTTGACGAGGATTGAACTCGTGGGTGCTGATGCACCCAAAGGGTTATATTTACATTCCCTCTAAATCCCCCTTTGACAAAGGGGGACTTCGGAGGTCACTCGTTCAAGTATATGCTTTAACAAAAAACAAGCGTCACCATCTTGGCAACGCTTGCTTTGAGCTGTTGACGAGGATTGAACTCGTGACCTCTTCCTTACCAAGGAAGTGCTCTACCACTGAGCTACAACAGCATTCAGCTCTCAAAAGCGTTGCAAAAGTATGAAACAATTTTGAATTAGCAAAACATTTTTACATTTTTTATTGTTTCATAACAAAAAAGGTGAGGGAAAACCTCACCTTTTCGTTTATAGACAATGCTCTTTATCCCAAATATGATTTCAGTAATTTTGAACGTGATGAGTGACGCAGGCGGCGGATAGCCTTCTCCTTAATCTGACGCACGCGTTCACGCGTAAGGTCGAACTTCTCGCCAATCTCCTCCAATGTCATCTCCGAGCAACCGATGCCGAAGAAATACTTGATGATATCGCGTTCTCTCTCGGTCAGGGTCTCCAAAGCACGATCCACCTCCGTTGCGAGTGACTCATTGATAAGGCCACGGTCGGCATTGGGAGAGTCAGTATTTACCAAAACATCCAGAAGGCTGTTGTCCTCGCCGTCAGCGAAAGGTGCATCTACCGAGATATGACGACCTGCAACACGCAATGTGTCGGTAACCTTCTCGCGAGGCAACTCCAGTTCGTTGGCCAACTCCTCGGGCGACGGAGTACGTTCGTGCTCCTGCTCGAAACGCTGTGACGCCTTGTTGATCTTATTCAATGAGCCTACCTGATTCAGAGGAAGACGCACGATACGCGACTGCTCGGCCAGAGCTTGCAGAATAGACTGACGAATCCACCATACGGCATAAGAGATAAACTTAAAACCGCGTGTCTCATCAAACTTCTCGGCTGCCTTGATAAGTCCGAGGTTACCCTCGTTGATAAGGTCAGGCAGACTCAAACCCTGATTCTGATACTGCTTGGCTACTGAAACCACGAAACGCAGGTTAGCCTTGGTCAGCTTATCGAGAGCTTCCTGATCGCCCTTGCGGATACGCTGGGCCAATTCAACCTCTTCCTCAACCGTGATAAGATCCTCCTTGCCAATCTCCTGCAAGTATTTATCCAATGAGGCACTCTCACGATTTGTAATAGACTTTGTAATCTTTAATTGACGCATATTTTTACGTTTTATTATTTCTCCAAAAGTTCGGATGGTGTAAAGGCAATATTTTGCAATTAAACCTTATCGACATAGAATACGAATTTTGTACGGTTTTTGTTTCGCTTCTATGTTATTTTTTTTACGAATTGTTCTCCAAACCGATATGCTAACGTATGCTGTTTGCGAAAAATTCTATCAAAGATAGATTTTTTTTGCATATCGACAGAAAATAAAAAAGCCCGCCACCGAAAGCGTGACAGGCTTAAAACAAAGATTGATTACCCTACTACCACGCAAACAGAGGATACTCTGCCATCATTGCATTCACATCCTTGCGAACAGCGGCGATATTCTCCTCGTTCTCGGGATCCTGCAATACGCGGTCGATAAGTTCTACGATATAATCCATCTTATCCTCCTTCACGCCACGGGTTGTGATTGCGGGCGTACCGAAACGCAAACCAGAGGTCAAGAATGGAGAACGAGAGTCAAACGGTACCATATTCTTATTGGTAGTGATGTCGGCTGCAACCAGACACTTCTCGGCCAGCTTACCCGTAAGGTCGGGGAACTTGGTACGAAGGTCAATCAACATAAGGTGATTATCAGTACCGCCCGACACAACCTTGTAACCACGCTTTGCGAAGGCCTCGGCCATGGCGTTGGCGTTCTTCTGCACCTGCTTCTGATACTCCTTGTATTCGGGTTGCAAAGCCTCGCCGAAAGCGACAGCCTTTGCTGCGATAACGTGTTCCAGAGGACCGCCCTGAATACCGGGGAACACAGCCGAATTGAGAATCTGTGACATCATCTTCACAACGCCCTTCGGAGTTGTCAGACCCCAAGGATTCTCGAAGTCCTTACCCATAAGAATAATACCACCGCGAGGGCCACGCAGAGTCTTGTGGGTTGTAGAGGTTACTATGTGTGCATACTTTACGGGGTTGTCCAGAATGCCCGCAGCAATAAGGCCTGCTGTGTGAGCCATATCAATCATCAGCAGAGCACCGCACTTATCGGCAATCTCACGCATACGCTTGTAGTCCCACTCGCGAGAGTAAGCCGAAGCACCACCGACAATAAGTTTAGGCTTATGCTCCATTGCCTTGCGTTCCATATCCTCGTAATCAACCGTGCCGGTCTGCTCATTGAGCTGATAGCCGATAGCGTTGAAATATTTTCCCGACATATTCACCGGCGAGCCGTGTGAAAGGTGACCTCCGTGAGCCAAGTCAAGACCCATAAAGGTATCGCCGGGCTTCAGTACAGCGAAGAATACCGCCATATTGGCCTGTGCTCCCGAATGAGGCTGTACGTTGGCATACTCCGCACCATAAAGCTCGCAAAGGCGTTCAATGGCTAGTCTTTCAACCTTATCCACCACCTCGCAACCGCCATAGTAACGTGCTGCGGGATAGCCCTCGGCATACTTGTTGGTCAAAACAGAGCCCATAGCCGCCATAACCTGGTCGCTGACAAAATTTTCAGACGCAATCAACTCTATGCCATGCATCTGACGAGCCTTCTCCTCCGAGATAAGGCCGAAAATCTGTTCGTCGTTTCTCATTGTTGTATAATTTGTTTCGTATAAAATCGGGTTTATCACTACAAAGATAAAAAACTTTTCTGTTCAATAGCGGAAAATCGCAAATATTTTTTAGTTCGCTGAAAAGCATCGGGACAAATGACGAATAAGTCACCGCTTTCAGCACGAAAACATATTTCTCACAGGACATCACACAGTGCCATTTTAGGAGATGAAATAATCCTTAAAATAAACCAAAAAATGGCAGAAAAAGAGGATTTACTTTTTTATTTGACATTAGGTCATTTTCGATAATTTTAATATCAAAACAAATAGTAAAATTGTCCGTTTTTCGATATTTTTACCACATTTCTACACCCATAAAGTCAAATTATTAAAAAAAATCTAAATCAAAATAATAAGTAATTAAATCATAAACGCCAATAATTACTATAAAATAAGTTTGTAACTTTGTTACCAAAGAAAATAATAACCCTATTACGTAATGGCTACAACTCATTTCGCAGCGGTCGATTTAGGAGCCACCAGCGGCCGTGTCATTCTATCAACCATTTCTGATGGCAAAATCGCTTTGGAGGAGATATATCGTTTCCCCGACCCGATTATCGAGATGCAGGGGCATTTCTACTGGGATCTGCCCGCTATATATCAATCAGTTATCAAAGGCTTGTCAAAAATAGCCGAACGAGGCGTTAAGATTGAGTCTGTCGGTATCGATACCTGGGGCGTCGATTTTGCCTTCTTCGGCAAGGATGGCGGTTTGCTGCGTCTGCCCTATTGCTATCGCGACCCCCATACGGTAGGTGCTCCCGAGAAGTTCTTCGAGAAGATGCCCCGTGAGAAGTTGTATCAGAAGACCGGTATTCAGATTATGAACTTCAATTCGGTCTTCCAGTTCGACACATTGCGTCGTAATGGTTGTTCTGCATTGGAGGCGGCTGATAAGATTCTGTTTATTCCCGATGCGTTGGCTTACCTTCTGACAGGCGAGAAGGTAACCGAATACACCATCGCTTCAACGGCACAGATGATTGACCCTCGCACAAAGCAGTGGGATGCCGACATTTTGAATGTTCTGGGTCTTACGCCGGAGCATTTCGGTCGTATGATTCAGCCGGGCGAGCAGATTGGTGTGCTGACAAAGGAGGTGCAGCGTCTTACCGGTCTGGGAGAGATTCCCGTCGTTGCTGTTGCCAGCCATGACACAGGTTCTGCTGTTGCGGCCGTACCTGCTGCCGACGAGGAGTATGCCTATTTGAGTTCGGGAACGTGGTCGCTGATGGGTATTGAGTCAAAGGAACCTATCATCTCGGAGGAGAGTTTTGCAATGAACTTTACAAATGAGGGAGGTATTGAGGGTACTATCCGCGTTTTGAAGAATATCTGCGGTATGTGGCTTCTGGAACGCTGTCGAGCCGAGTGGCCGGAGATGGATTACCCCACGCTTATCGCCGAGGCGGAGGCTGCCGAGCCATTCCGTTCGCTTATTAACCCCGATGCACCCTGCTTTGCCAATCCTGCCTCTATGACAGAGGCTATTGCAGCTTATTGTCGTGCCACATCGCAGCCCGTACCCGAGAGTATCGGCCAATATACACGTTGCATATTTGAGTCGCTGGCATTGCGTTATCGTCAGGTTGTGTCGATGTTGCGAGAGTTATCGCCCGTAGCAATCAATCGTCTTTATGTGATTGGTGGCGGTGCGAGAAACAATACGCTTAATCAATTTACTGCAAACGCAATCGGTATTCCCGTTGAGACCGGCTCGTCGGAATCTACCGCTATCGGTAATGTTATGATGCAGGCCAAGTGGGCAGGCGTAGTAGATTCCATTGGCGATATGCGTCGTATGATTCGCGAGTCGCTTGACGAAAAGCAGTGCTTCGCAGCACAGGATTCCGCTGTGTGGGATGCAGCATACGCAAAATATTTGAAGATATATATAAATATGTAAATTAAATAAACTACAACTATGAAAAAGGAGATTATTGAAAAGGCCTATGAGTTGGCCAAAGAGCGCTATGCGGCTATCGGTGTTGATGTAGATGCTGCATTGGAGACCTTGCAGAAGGTTCAGTTGTCATTACACTGCTGGCAGGCAGATGACGTCAAGGGTTTTGAGGATGCCGGAGCTTTGACTGGCGGTATTCAGACAACGGGTAACTACCCCGGTCGTGCCCGTAATATCGAGGAGTTGCGTCAGGATATCGAGATGGCAACATCTCTCATTCCCGGCAAGCACCGTTTGAGCCTTCACGCAAGCTATGCTGACTTCCGCGAGACAGGTATCGTTGATCGTGACCAGCTGGAGCCCAAGCACTTCGAGAGCTGGATGCAGTGGGCTGCCGAGCAGGGTATGAAGCTCGACTTCAACTCTACATCATTCTCTCATCCCAAGTCAGAGGACCTCACTTTGGCAAGCCCCAAGGAGGATATCCGCAAGTTCTGGGTTGAGCATACAAAGCGTTGCCGTGCTATCGCCGAGGAGATGGGACGTCGTCAGGGCGACCCCGCTATCCTGAACATCTGGGTACACGATGGTTCGAAGGATATCACTGTTAATCGTATGCAGTATCGTGCTATCCTGAAGAAGTCTTTGGACGAGATTTTGGAGCAGAAGTACGATAACATGAAGGACTGCGTTGAGTCAAAGGTATTCGGTATCGGTTTGGAGAGCTACACTGTCGGCAGCAACGATTTCTATATCGCTTATGCAGCACAGAATAATAAGATTGTAACTCTCGACACAGGTCACTTCCACCCCACAGAGTCTATCGCTGACAAGATGTCATCGTTGTTGCTCTTTACGCCCGAAGTAATGCTTCATGTAAGCCGTCCAGTACGCTGGGACTCAGATCATGTAACAATCATCAATGACGAGACACTGGACCTCACAAAGGAGATCGTTCGCTGCGATGCTTTGAATAAGGTACATATCGGTTTGGATTATTTCGATGCTTCTATCAACCGCATCGGTGCTTATGTAATTGGTGCTCGTGCTACACAGAAGTGCTTGTTGCAGGCTTTGCTGGAGCCTTTGAAGACTCTCCGCGAGTATGAGGCTAATGGTCAGGGCTTCGAACGTCTGGCTTTGCTGGAGGAGTGCAAGTCACTTCCTTGGAACGCAGTTTGGGATATGTTCTGCCTGCGTAACAATGTTCCCGTAGGTGAGGAGTTTATCGCCGACATTCAGAAGTATGAGAATGAAGTAACATCTAAACGCTGCTAATTATGTATCGTATAGTTCTTAACGAGACATCGTATTTCGGTGCAGGCTGCCGTTCAGTGATTGCTGACGAGGTAGCCAAGAGAGGCTTCAAGAAGGCTTTCTTCGTAACTGATAAGGATTTGATTAAGTTCGGTGTAGCCGAGAAGATTGAGGAGGTTTTGAAGGGTGCAGGCATTCCTTACGAGATTTACAGCGATGTGAAGGCTAACCCCACTATCGGTAATGTTCAGCGTGGTGTCGAGGCTTACAAGGCTTCGGGTGCCGACTTTATCATCGCACTTGGTGGCGGCTCGTCAATCGACACTGCGAAGGCTGTGGGTATTATCGTAAATAACCCCGAATTTGCTGATGTAAAGTCGTTGGAGGGCGTTGCTCCTACAAAGCATCGTGCCGTACCTACATTTGCTATCCCCACAACAGCAGGCACTGCTGCCGAGGTGACTATCAACTATGTTATCACCGACGAGGAGGCAAAGAAGAAGATGGTATGTGTCGATCCTAACGATATTCCTATGTGCTCAATTATCGACTGCGAGTTGATGTACTCTATGCCAAAGGGACTCACTGCCGCAACGGGTATGGATGCACTTACTCACGCTATCGAGAGCTTCATCACTCCGGGTGCATGGACAATGAGTGATATGTTTGAGTATAAGGCCATTGAGCTTATCGCAAAGCATTTGAAAAATGCTGTTGAGAATGGCAAGGACGAGGTTGCTCGTTCAGGTATGGCCGAGGCACAGTATATCGCAGGTATGGGCTTCTCAAACGTAGGCTTGGGTATCGTTCACTCGATGGCTCACCCATTGGGAGCATTCTACGACACTCCTCATGGTGTGGCTAATGCCCTGCTTTTGCCATACATTATGGAGTATAACGCCGACTCTCCATCGCGTGCAAAGTATCTGGATATCGCCAAGGCTATGGGCGTCAATACCGAGGGTATGAGTGTTGATGAGGGCGTTAAGGCTGCTATTGATGCAGTGCGTTCACTCTCTCTCAGCATCGGTATTCCGCAGCACCTCTGCGAGATTGGCGTGAAGAAGGAGGATATCCCCGCTTTGGCCGTTGCTGCATTCAACGATGTATGTACCGGTGGCAACCCTCGCCCCACATCGGTAGAGGATATTGCCAAGTTGTATGAAATTGCTTACGAATAGTCTGTATTATGGATATTTTAATCGGTTTGCTGATTATTGCCATAGGTGCATTCTGCCAGTCAAGTAGTTATGTACCTATCAATAAGATAAAGAGTTGGAGCTGGGAGTCGTATTGGCTTATTCAGGGTGTCTTTGCGTGGCTGGTGTTCCCTATTCTGGGTGCTTTGCTGGCTGTTCCCGCAGGTCACAGCCTTATGGAGCTGTTCACTTCGGCAAACAGTTTCAATGTATGGATGACAATACTCTTTGGCGTATTGTGGGGTGTGGGAGGCTTGACCTTCGGCCTTTCGATGCGTTATCTGGGCGTTGCTCTCGGTCAGAGTATCGCACTCGGAACATGTGCTGCAGGCGGTACTATTCTCGGCCCCGTGTTGCTTAATGCTTTCTTCCCGGAAATCAATGCGTTGGAGTCGCTTACCTTCTCTGTTATTTCAGGTGTGGTTGTGACTCTGCTGGGTATCGCCATTATCGGCGTTGCCGGTATGATGAAGGCGAACTCTCTGCCCGAGGAGGAGAAGAAGGCTGCCGTAAAGGATTTCAACTTTCCGAAGGGCATCGCTATCGCATTGTTGGCTGGCGTTATGAGTGGCTGTTTTAATGTAGGTTTGGAGTTCGGTAAGGATATCAACTTCGGCGATCTTACGCCCGATATGTTCAAGACCCTGCCCGCCACACTGCTTGTAACAATCGGTGGTTTCCTGACAAACGCAGTCTATTGTCTCTATCAGAATGCAAAGAACAAGAGCTTCAGCGACTATGGCAAGGGCAGCCTGTGGCTTAACAATGCTCTGTTCTGTGCGTTGGCCGGTGCCTTGTGGTACAGCCAGTTCTTCGGATTGAGCCTTGGCAAGGGATTCCTTACGGAGTCGCCAACGCTGATGACCCTGTCATTCTGTATCCTGATGGCTCTCAATGTTACTTTTGCTAACGTTTGGGGTATCATACTCAAAGAGTGGAAGGGTTGCTCAAAGAAGACTATTGCGGTGCTTATTACAGGTATCTGTATTCTGGTATTGAGTTCGTTCCTTCCTGAATTGTTAAAATAATTAAAGAGATGAAATCTGTACTTGATGGCCGTCCCGCACTGGCTTACGAGGTTGAGCAGGTGGCTGAAGTTGCCGGATATTTGTGGCAAAAGGGATGGGCTGAACGTAATGGTGGAAATATTACGGTCAATGTAACCGAGCATATCGACGACGAGATTCGTCAGATGCCGGCCATTGCCGAGAAGGTGGCTATGGGTACTGCCCTGCCCCACCTGAAGGGTTGTTACTTCTTCTGCAAGGGTACAAACAAGCGTATGCGTGATTTGGCTCGCCGTCCTATGGAGAATGGCTCATTGATTCGCATAACGGATGATTGTGCTCACTATGAGATTATTGCCGACAATCCCGTAAAACCTACATCGGAGTTGCCTTCGCACCTCGCTATGCACAATTATCTGCTCGGCAAGGGCGTTAATTATAAGGCAGCATTGCACACTCATCCCATTGAGCTCGTTGCAATGTCGCATACCGACAAGTTCCTGGAGAAGGATGTGCTGACAAACCTATTGTGGAGTATGATTCCCGAAACAAAGGCATTTTGTCCGCGTGGTCTGGGAATTGTACGCTACGAGTTGCCAGGGTCGCAGAAGCTGGCAGAGGCTACTCTGGCACAGCTGGACGACTATGACGTAACATTGTGGGAGAAGCACGGTGTATGTGCCGTAGGATGCGATATTATGGAGGCATTTGACCAGGTGGACGTGCTGAATAAGTCGGCTCAAATCTATATCAACGCCAAGTGTATGGGTTATGAGCCTGACGGAATGTCGCTGGCACAGATGCAGGAGATGACAAAAGCTTTTAACCTGCCCAAATAAGTTAATAACCTGCTTGTGTCGATTAACACAAGTGTAGAATTGAAAAATACAATAATGAACGGAAATCAAAACCCCGATGCTCGTTTTCATTACCTTATCCCCAATAAGGTCGATGAACTATATGGATGCACTGTAAGTACCGCCGGAATGCAGACGATTGCCCCCGATTCGGATTATCCGTCTGCCGACCACCCCGTTGGGTATATGTTTAACCCTTCGCGAGGTCGTGTTCTGCGAGAATATCAGTTGCTCTATATAGTTAATGGCAAGGGTGTCTTTTCAAATGCCGGAGGTAATCACGAGGTTATGAAGGGTTCGGTTATCCTTCTGCGTCCGGGTGAGTGGCACACCTACAAACCCGTGCGTGAGATTGGCTGGACCGAATATTTCATCGGCTTCAACGGCAAGATGGCAGAGAGAGCTATTGATATGATGTTTGACAAGGATGAGACCGTCTTTAACATCGGCCTTAATCGCGAATTGGTAAACCTCTATCAACACGCTATCGACGTAGCAGCCACCGACCGTCCCGCAGCACAGCAGTTGTTGTGCGGTATGGTGCTGCATATGCTTGGTATGGTGAACTTCACCGTACGCAACGACTCTGTTGCCACCGACCGTCTTGACGAGATTATCGAGCAGGCGAAGGCTATTATGCAGGAGCACGTCTTGCAGAACATCGATCTGGAGCAGCTCGCTGACCAGCTCAATATCAGCTACTCGTGGTTCCGTAAGATATTCCGCGACTATACGGGTCATCCGCCCGCAAAATACTTTATGCTCGTGAAGCTGCGTCACGCACAGTATCTGCTGGCCAATACGCAGGAGTCTATCAAGGAGATAGCCTTCTCGTTGGGATTCAAATCAACGGAGCATTTCTATACGACGTTCAAGCGTGTGACAGGATATACGCCTAATCTTTATCGCAAGTTATCCACACCCGAAAAGCGTATAGTATTGAAATAGTCGCGATTTAAGAATCTGTTTTGAATTTTATTAAAAGAGTTAGACCTCAAATAATCTCAAAATAAAATTCAAACAGATTCTTATTACCAAAGAGTGTCTGGCAAGATGTTGTCAGGCACTTTTTTTATCTCTATTTGCGATTTTTCGCAGCTTTTAAGCCGCTTTTAATATAAATATTAGTATATTTGTATGTTTGGATTAAAACTCTTTATATGGAGACAAAACGCAATGTTGTAGAGCTCAAAGATGTGGCCATATATCACACTGACGGCCGTTCCCGCAAGATTAAAGCCGACGACGAACTTGTCTTGTCGGATGTAAATCTCTCGGTGCGTGAGGGCGAGATGGTATATTTCATAGGTCGTGTCGGAAGCGGCAAGAGTACGCTACTCAAAACACTCTATGCAGAGGTGCCACTTCTGGAAGGAGAAGGCTGTGTTGCAGGCATCGATTTGAGAAAAATTCATCGCCGCGACATACCCTACCTGCGTCGTCGTATGGGTATCGTTTTTCAAGATTATCAACTGCTTGACGACAGAAATGTATTCCTCAATCTGTACGACGTAATGAAGGCCACTGGCTGGAAGAAAGATGTCGATATACGTCATCGCATAGACGAGGTTTTGCGAATCGTAGGATTGGAAAATAAAGCCTATAAAATGCCATTCGAACTGTCGGGTGGCGAGCAGCAGCGTCTGACCATTGCACGAGCCTTGGTAAATTCGCCACGCCTGTTGCTGGCCGATGAGCCTACGGGTAACCTTGACCCCGTTACAGCCGATGGTATTATGCGTCTGTTTCAGGAGATTACGGCAAAGGGATGTGCTATCATTATGTCCACCCACAACACCGCCCTCATAGAGCAATATCCGGCCCGGACACTGCTATTTTCGAAGGGTAAAATCCGCGAAATTGACGTTGAAAAAAGTTTTGCCGAAGAATAGTCGATTTATTACAACAAATCATAGATTTGTATTTGGAAAAAAGAATAAAAAATACTATTTTTGTACGATTTAATCGCCATATTCGGCAAGAAGCAAATTTTGAACGAAATTTATAGCATTATATGAGCACAGAACAAGAGATTGTGAAGAGACAGGAAGAGGAGTATTCAGCGTCCAACATTCAGGTATTGGAGGGTTTGGAGGCTGTGCGTAAGCGTCCGGCGATGTATATCGGCGACATTGGCGAGAAGGGTCTGCATCACCTCGTATATGAGGTTGTGGATAACTCTATCGACGAGGCGCTGGCAGGATACTGCTCTCATATCGAGGTTGTCATCAACGAAGATAACTCAATTACCGTAAAGGACAACGGTCGAGGTATTCCTACCGACTACCACGAGAAGGAGGGAAAGTCGGCTTTGGAGGTCGTTTTGACCGTACTCCACGCCGGAGGTAAGTTTGACAAGGGAAGCTACAAGGTGTCTGGAGGTTTGCACGGTGTGGGTGTGTCGTGTGTGAATGCACTCTCTACCCTTCTCGTTGCCGAGATTCATCGTGGTGGCAAGATCTATCGTCAGTCTTACAGCAAGGGTGTTCCTACGTCACAGATGGAGATTGTAGGCGACTGCGAAGATAGAGGTACTACCATCACTTTCAAGCCCGATAATACAATCTTCACACACACCACAGAGTACAAGTACGAGACTTTGGCAAACCGTTTGCGTGAGCTGGCATTCCTTAACAAGGGCATCCACCTCGCATTGACCGACAAGCGTACCACCGATGAGAATGGCGAGTCGCCTCGCGAGGAGTTCTACTCGAAGGATGGTTTGATGGAGTTCGTCAAGTATCTTGACTCTACTCGTGGCGAGACTATCGTTGAGAATATTATCTATATCGATACAGAGAAGAACGGTGTTCCCGTAGAGGTTGCTATGCAGTACAACAACTCATATTCGGAGAACGTTCACTCATACGTCAATAACATCAACACCATCGAGGGTGGTACTCACCTGACAGGTTTCCGTACCGCCTTGACCCGTACTTTGAAGAAGTATGCCGAGGAGTCTGGTATGTTGGCGAAGTTGAAATTTGAGATTAATGGCGAGGACTTCCGCGAGGGTCTTACAGCTGTTATCTCGGTTAAGGTTGCCGAGCCACAGTTCGAGGGACAGACCAAGACCAAGCTGGGTAATGATGAGGTTGCCGCTGCGGTAAATGGTGCTGTGTCGGCAGCTCTGTCAATCTATCTGGAGGAGCATCCAAAGGATGCAAAGGCTATCGTTCAGAAGGTTATCCTGGCCGCTACGGCTCGTCATGCGGCTCGTAATGCTCGCGAGGCTGTGCAGCGTAAGACGGTTCTTTCGGGTGCCGGCCTGCCGGGTAAGCTGGCTGACTGTTCAAGCCGCGACCGTTCTATCGCCGAGATTTTCTTCGTCGAGGGAGATTCTGCGGGTGGTACAGCAAAGCAGGGCCGCGACCGTAACTTCCAGGCTATTATGCCTCTGCGTGGTAAGATTCTTAACGTGGAGAAGGCACAGGAGCACCGTATGTGGGAGAACGAGGAGATCAAGAATATGTTTATCGCCCTGGGCGTTAAGCGTGGCACTGCCGAGGATAGCATGGCTCTCGATATGGAGAAGCTGCGTTATAATAAGATTATCATTATGACCGATGCCGATGTCGATGGTGCTCACATTGCAACATTGATGCTTACATTCTTCTTCCGCAAGATGAAGGAGCTTATCGAGAATGGCCACATCTACATCGCTACCCCACCCCTCTACCTCGTTAAGAAGGGTAACGCAGAACGTTACTGCTGGACCGAGGAGGAACGCGACCAGATTGTCGAGGAGATGGGTACGAAGGGAGTGCACATTCAGCGATACAAAGGTCTTGGTGAGATGAATGCACAGCAGCTGTGGGATACCACAATGAATCCCGAGACTCGTATCCTGCGTCAGGTCAATATCGAGAATGCAGCCGAGGCTGACCGTATATTCTCGATGTTGATGGGCGATGAGGTTCCTCCCCGCCGCGAGTTTATTGAGAAGAACGCACACTATGCAAATATTGATGCGTAGGAACGATTATCTTTGGGCTGTCAGCAATTGGCAGCCCTTTTTTATTATACTTTAACACCCAAGATTATGAAGGTAACAGTAATTGGCGTAGCAGGTGGTAGCGGCTCGGGTAAGAGTACGCTTGTCAGCAAATTGCAAGAGGCTTTTCTCGGCGAGGATGTGACTATGTTGTGTCACGACTTCTATTACAAGGAACGTTCGGAGCTAACCTATGAAGAACGCACACGCCTTAACTATGACCATCCGCAGGCTTTTGATACCGAGATGCTCGTGGAACATATCAAATCGTTGAAGAACAATCTCCCCATCGAGCACCCCGTATATTCGTTTGTTGAGCATAATCGTACAAGCGAGACCGTTACGGTGATGCCTTCAAAGGTGGTTATCGTTGATGGCATTCTCATCTTCGAGAATAAGGAGTTACGTGACTTGATGGATATAAAGGTCTATGTCGATACCGATGCCGATGTTCGTCTGGCTCGCCGCGTGTTGCGTGACGTTAAGGACAGAGGCCGCAGTATGGAGTCGGTTATTGAGCAGTATATCACAACCGTCAAGCCTATGCACGAGGAGTTTGTCGAGCCGTCGAAGAAGTATGCCGATGTTATCATCCCCGAGGGTGGTTTCAACTCGGTTGCGGTAAGGATGTTGATTCAGAACATTCGTTCGCTGATTGACGCAAAATAGGCTCTCGGCAAGAGCAAAATATAAGGGCGAGAAGACAGATTCTCGCCCTTTGTTTTTCGGATAGGTTATCCTCTACTTAATATGCTCTGCCATCTTTTGCAGGAGAGAACCCTCGCCATAACCTTCCCACTGGTCAAGAACGATGCCGTCGGGAGATATAAGCGTGTAGCACGGGATAGCACCTCGAAAATAGCTGGCGCATATTCCCGCTTCTGCTTTGCCGTCACTCCAATTATTCCATGTCATCGGGTGATGCTCCGCTGCTTTACGCCAACCGGAATCTACATCCGAGGTAATGCTGACCACCTGCAAGCGACCTTTGTATTTTTCGGCAATCTGTTTCATTTCGGGAAACGCCGCAATGCAAGGCCCACAACCTCTACTCCATATATCAATCAGAATATATTCTCCTTTCAGTTCGCCAAGCGTATGCTTGTTGCCATCCAAATCATAGAGTTCGCCATCAATCAGAGGTTGGCCAATTTCAGCCTGTCGGGGCGGAAAGAGTGATGCTCGTATAACATCTGCTTCAGGGTGCTGCAACCACTCTTCGCTGAGTGAATTGAACGCCTCCACAACAGCATCACGCAAAGGATAACTATCAGCATAATAATGACACATCATAGCCATCTCCGATATCTTTTCCATTCCGACAATATCCATCTTGCGACGCTTTATCAATTCCAAATCTCGCTTATGAATATCCACCATAAGCTGGCTTTCAACATTGTTTAAGCTATCGTATCGGGCTTTAAGTTGCTGCATATCAGCATCGGGTTGCTGACGCTGATTCAACAAATAGTTATGTTCAATGCTTATGCGTTGCATATCGTCATACAAATCGCGAGAGTTCTGGATATACGCCTGCCACGATGCAATCTCCTCGGCTGGGCCTTTCACTCGCCATGTGTATGAGAGATTATTGTCGCCTTTTACGCGAATCTTATCGCCGGCAGATGCCCAGATATTGACGCCCATCATAGGGAAGTCATCCCCTAAACATATAAAATGCAATCTCTCTTTCTCTGCCGATTCAGGGGTTACGCGAAAATAGAATTGCCCGTTAGTAATTGTGTCGATAGCAATACCCTGCCCAACGTCGCCACTAACGCGAAATAGTTCAACAGGGACACCATCTTCTACGCCCTTGACCTCTCCTACGATTTCATAATAATCGGTTGGAGTAGTGTTGCAAGCAACAAATGTCGCCGCAAACAGCACAAACGCTAAAATTAACTTCTTCATATCTTCTTTGGATTAAAGTATTATGAATACAAAGGTAATACCCCCCCCAGAAATGCAAACATTTTGGGCAAAAAATTATATTCCCGTAATCTTCTTTATCTCGTTGAGTTTATTGAGTGCTTCAAGCGGAGTGAGAGAATTGATATCAAGACCCTTGATCTGGTCGCGTATCTGAATCAATACGGGGTCGTCAAGCTGGAACATCGAGAGTTGCAGACTACCCTGCCCCGCCACATCGGCCACCTGCTTTGACGAAGGCTGACCGCGACGCTTGCGTTGCGGTGTAGCGACTCCGGCTGCCACATCGTTATTGCCATAGACCGTTTCCAGATTACCCAAAATCTCCGTTGCTCGCTTTACGATACTCTGCGGCATACCCGCCATACGGGCAACGTGGATACCGAAGGAGTGTTCTGTGCCGCCACGGGCCAGCTTGCGAAGGAATACAATCGTCTTATCCACCTCCTTCACCGAGACGTGATAGTTCTTGATGCGGGGGAACAATTGCTCCATCTCATTCAGCTCGTGGTAGTGCGTCGCAAAGAGAGTCTTGGCGTGCCCCGAAGGATAGTTATGTATATACTCCACCATCGCCCAAGCGATAGATATACCGTCGTAGGTGCTTGTGCCGCGACCAATCTCGTCCAGAAGGATAAGGCTACGGTTGGAGATGTTGTTCAGAATACTTGCCGACTCCAGCATCTCGACCATAAACGTAGATTCGCCCTGCGAGATATTGTCCGAAGCACCCACGCGGGTAAAAATCTTATCCACAATGCCTATATGAGCCGATGATGCCGGCACGAATGAGCCCATCTGTGCCATAAGGATAATGAGGGCTGTCTGACGCAGCAGAGCCGACTTACCCGACATATTGGGGCCCGTAATCATCATAATCTGCTGGTCGGTGTTGTTCAGCAGCACATCGTTGGGGATATACTCCTCGCCTACCGCCATAAGATGCTCTATGACGGGATGACGGCCATCGCGGATATCAATCACATCGCCATTATCCAGCACGGGACGCACATAACGGCACTCGCACGCCATACGGGCAAACGATTGCAGACAGTCGATGCGGGCGATGGCGGCTGCATCACGCAGAATGGGCTTTAAGTGTTCGGCAATGTATTGCACAAGAGAGGTATAGAGTTCCTGCTCGATAGCGAGTATTCTATCCTGTGCTCCGAGAATCTTCTCCTCATACTCCTTCAACTCCTCGGTAATATATCGTTCAGCAGCCGTAAGCGTCTGCTTGCGAATCCAACTCTCGGGGACCTTATCCTTGTGAGTATTGCGTACCTCAATATAGTAACCAAAGACATTGTTATAACTGATTTTCAGCGACGGGATGCCCGTAGCCTCACTCTCACGCTGCTGAATCATCTGCAACACATCCTTGCCGTGAAGTGCTATGCGACGCAGGTCGTCAAGCTCCGAAGATACGCCATCGGCTATGATGCCGCCCTTGGCGATATTGTTATTAGCCGGATCGGGGAAAATCTCGCGTGCAAGGCGGTCACGCACCTCGGTCAGAGGATTAATCTCGGCAGCAAGTTCGTGCATACGGTCATCGTCCGACGACTCCAACAGAGCTTTAAGCGTTTCGGTTGCCGTAAGAGAGTTTTTCAACTGCACCAGCTCACGAGGCAGCACGCGACCCGCAGCAATACGGGCCGAGAGGCGTTCCAGATCGCCCACCAGCGAGATATGTTCACGCAGAGCAGCACTGAAATCGGCATCCGTAGCGAACTTCTCAACCACATCCTGACGGCGGCGAATAGCCTCGACATCCACCAGCGGCATAGCAATCCAGCGTTTCAGCAATCTGCCACCCATCGACGTCAATGTGCGGTCAATAACATCGGCAAACGAGCATTTATCCTGCGAGCCATTCGAAGAGAAGAGTTCAAGGTTGCGGATTGTAAACTTATCAATCCAGACAAATTCGTTCTTGTCAATTCGCGAGATAGAGTTGATATGCCCCACCTGACGGTGCTCGGTGAATTCCAGATAGTAGAGAATAGCTCCCGCAGCAGCTATGCCTGAACGCAGTTTCTCAATACCGAAGCCTTTGAGGGTCTTTGTGCCGAACTGCTTGCACAACTTGTCATAGTTGATATCCGCCGAGAATACCCACTCCTCCAATCGATAGGTATAGTAGCGATTGCCGAAAGCCGACTCAAAGCGATCCTCATAGCCTCGCTGATAGAGCACCTCCTTGGGAGCAAAGCTCGACATGAGCTTGTCGATATATTTGTCATCGCCCTCGGCTGTAAAGAACTCACCTGTAGATACATCCAGAAAAGCCACGCCCGTCTCCTTGCTTCCGAAATATATGGCTGCGAGGAATGAATTCTCCTTGTTGGGCAGGATATTGTCGCCCAGCACCACCCCCGGAGTGACTAATTCAATCACACCACGCTTGACAATCTGATTACCCTTGACAGTTTTGGGATCCTCCAACTGCTCACAAATGGCAACTCTCTCGCCTGCTCTCACCAATTTAGGCAGATATGAGTCAATGGCGTGATGCGGGAAGCCTGCCAACTCCACATGCGAGGCAGAGCCATTTGCCCGGCGTGTAAGGGTTATGCCCAATATAGAGCTTGTTTTGATGGCATCGGCACCGAATGTTTCATAAAAGTCACCCATGCGAAATAGCAATATCGCATCAGGGTGCTGTGCCTTGACCTTATTGTATTGCTCCATCAAAGGAGTCTCTTTCTTTTTCTTCTCTTCTGCCATCATTAAAAAAATTAATAGACAAAGATAGCTTTTTGACCGAGAATATCAAAAAAATCTCTCGTCAAAATTCACCAAATAGACCTTGTCGGTAGCACGGGTTATGGCGGTATATAGCCAACGCAACATATCGCGACTCATAGGCTCATCGCCAAAGAGACATTTATCGATGAACACGACCCGCCACTGGCCGCCCTGTGCCTTGTGACAGGTAACCGCATAGGCGAATTTCACCTGCACGGCGTTATAGTGCGGATTCTCACGTATCTCTCTGAAACGCTTTATCTTACTCTTTACATCAAGGTAGTCTTTTTCCACCTCGTCAAACAGTTTGCGGCTCTCCTCCTGTGTCAATGATGGCGACTCCGATGAGATGGTGTCAAGCAGAATCTTGCACTCTATCTCCATATCGTCGTAGTCGGCAAACGACAGCACCGCCTCGGCGAAGTGGAAGCCGTAGAAATCCTCAAAACGACGAATCTTTTTCAGTAGTGCAATATCGCCATTGGCAATAAAACTCATCGGACAATCCTTTATTCTTTCGGTGTAGTGATAGTTATTCTTCACCACCATCAGCATATCTCCACTCTCGATAGCCTCCTCGGCCGAGAGATTATAGCGGCGAATACCCTCATTGAAGCGATTTGCACGCTTGTTGGAACGGGTAACCACGATGACCTCTTCGCGACCATATCTGTCGTAGGCGTCCTGCAACCTTTCCAATATATCCACACCGCTGATAGCCTCAAAATCGGGGTGTTGCATATCAAACTGCGGCACTTCGTAGAGGCCATTCTCCAGCATGCATCTCAACATCGTGGCGTTGAACAATATACCCGACTCGGCACTCTGTCGTACCACATCATCCATCGAGGCATAGACCACATCGCCATAACCCTGCATAACCGACTCATCCAACGCCGGGCTGTAATCTGCACCCACGGGTGGCAGCTGGGCATCATCGCCGACCAAAAGCAGACGGCACTCCTTGCCGCTGCGAACATATTTTACAAGATCTTCCAACAGTGAGCCACTGCCGAAAATCTGGCCATCGCCCGCCCTGTCCGAGAGCATTGATGCCTCATCCACGATAAACACCGCACCCTTGTCTTTATTGATATCAAGCGAAAATTTCGATTCGTAATCGGCATTTGTTCTCTCACGATATATATGTTTGTGAATTGTGCGGGCCGTTTGTCCTGAATAGTGCGACAACACCTTTGCCGCACGACCTGTCGGTGCCAGCAGAACACTCTTGATTCCCAAATCTTTCAATACGGCAACAACAGCAGCCACAAGAGTCGTCTTTCCGGTACCCGCATAGCCGTTTAATACGAATATAGAGGAGTAATTTGGCGAAATTAACCAATCAGATAACTTTTCTACAACTTTTTTCTGGCTAAAAGTTGCTTCAAAAGAGAATTTTGCGTAAATTTGGCCTGCGATATGGGTTTTAAGCATCCGTTTCGTAATTTTAGTTAAGTTTGGATACAAAATTAATAACAAATAACTAATAACACAAAATGAAAAAAGCAGTACAAATTATTCTTGGCATTGTAATCATTGCCTTGATATGGTGGATTGCATCGCTTATTGCACAACCATTGAGTTTTGAGAAGCAGCTCAAAGAGCGTAATGCAGTTGTTATCGAGAAGTTGAAGGACATTCGTACAGCAGAGCGTGCTTACAAGAGCAAGTACAAGAAGTTTACTGACAACTTCGACACTTTGGCTCACTTCATCCTTCATGACTCTTTGCAGATGGAACGTAAGCTGGTGGATGAGGATGACTCTGTTGCAATGGCAAGATTGAAGCGTTTGAAGAAGAAGAACGTTGAGACTTACTATATCCACGTTATCGACACTATCTTCAACCCTCGTAAGTTCACAGCAGAGGATGTACACAACTTGCGTTACATTCCTTTCACAAACAACACCGTTGAGTTTATCCTGGAGGCAGGTGAGGCTGCTACTGGTTCAACAATGGTATTGCCCGTTGTAGAGTGCCGTGCTCCTTACAAGGCTTACCTCGACACTATTGAGTACCGTCAGAACATCATCAACCTTATCGACGACCGTGTAAATAACTTCGGTCAGTACGCAGGCTTGAAGTTCGGTTCTATGGAGGGTAGCAACAACGAGGCTGGTAACTGGGGTGAGTAATCACGCTTGACGTAGATTTAGAGGCTGTCCAACAAAAAGTGGCAGCCTCTTTTTTGTAGCACTATTAATATAAGGTATAGAATGAGAATTATCAGCGGTAGTTGCGGAGGTCGCACTATTACCCCTCCCAAGAATCTGCGAGCTCGTCCCACGACAGACTTCGCCAAGGAGAACCTGTTTAATGTACTGGGCAATATGCTCGACTTCGAGGGTTTGGAGGTGCTGGATCTGTTTGCCGGCACTGGCTCCATAAGCTATGAGTTTGCGTCACGCGGTGCGGCATCGGTCACATCGGTTGAAATCAATGCTGTGCATTACAACTTTATCCGCACCACTGCTCAAGGCTTTGGCTTGAAGGCTATACACCCTACGAAGGCGAATGTGTTCCTCTATTTGAAAAATTGTGCAAAGCAGTTTGACCTTATATTCTCCGATGCTCCCTACGACCTTGAAGGTAGCGAGCAGGTTATAGAGTTGGTATTCGCAAATAACTTGCTACGCGAGGGTGGCATACTCATCTTCGAGCACTCCAAATCACAAAATTTCAGCGAGCATCCGCGATTTACTAAAACGAAAAGTTACGGTAGTGTACAATTTTCGTTTTTTGAATAATATTTTTTCTACAATTGATTGCGATTTACATTTTTTGTATTATATTTGCACTCGCAATCAGCAATGGTGCGTTAGTTCAGCTGGTTAGAATACGTGCCTGTCACGCACGGGGTCAGGGGTTCGAGTCCCCTACGCACCGCAAAGTTTGTTTAAGAATAAGCAGAAGACAATCTTTCGAGATTGTCTTTTTTTGTTGGGTTATAGTCCTTGCGAGTAAACTCGCAGTTCTATCCCCCACCAAAAACATCGACGATGTATCTGCTTATTCTCCGCTTCTGCATAGCGAATCTCGAAATATTGTAGGGGTTGAGCCGATAAAATTATATATATTGCTCGGCTCAGCCTGCGCTTAAAGGTATCGGCTCTTCGCCTATCGGCGGTCGAGTCCCCCATATTTCATCTTCGCCGTTCAAAGCCTTACAATTCTTTTTCTCGTATCGGGTCCAATAGACAAAAAAAATGCGGAGCAAATACTCCGCATTTATTGTTTATAGTAGGTAGGCAACTACTCCACTACCAGATTCTCAACACTGCGTGTTTCAAGTGTCAGACCACAACCTTCAACCCTGTTACGCAACACCTCGATATTCTTTGCATTGCGAACAGAGATACCGCAGGTTGTGGTGTCGCCCGTACCAATGATTGTGTTATCAATAATCTTCACGCCATCGTGCAGGGTTGTACCCTCGGTGTCGGGTGTGCCAATCACAACCGCAATACCCGCTGCACCATACTGGCAACCTGCACCCAAGCCACAATTCACCATCACATTACGCTGGATAACCAGATCCTTGGCGTGAGTACCCTCCTTCCAGACTGACTCCGCACCGACGTGGATAGCTGTACCGGTACTGCCTCGGAAGATATTATCCTCAATAACAACGCCACGGGTCTTTGCCAATACACAGCGTGCAAGGTTGCCCCAAACCGTAGAACGACGGAACTCCAGACGTGGCAGCTTTGTTACATTAAAAAGGTAGTACTCCTCGAACTTCTCCGGGAGGTCGCAGTTAAGACGCACCTTTACATCCACCTGTGGAGCTTCGTGCTGAACATCCACAACCTCGGCCTCGCCGACAACCTCCAAAGTAGAAATCTTCACAATCTCCATCTTGTCGCCCACGCGAGGAACATCAGCCACCTGAATATGAGTATAGGTAGGAGCCTTCAATGTAAGGGTCGCCCAGCCATCCTCCACAGAGGCGATGTCGTGATAATAGCCATGCACATTGGTTGCGTCGTCGCCCTGACCGCGGAACATACAACCGTCAAACGAGATTGTACCCTCGCAGCAGGCGAAGTGTGTAGCATCGGTATTGGTTGAGAAGGTATAACCCTCCGAAGGGATGATATTCAAGCCCTTGATGGTTACATCGCGGCTATCGAAGCCCACGATACCCATACCGCACTGCGAATGGATGGTTACATTCTCAATCGTGGTGTTTGTTGAACGCCACACCAAAATAGCGGGTCGGAAGTGGAATGAGTGAGGCGTTGCAACGGGAGCATCCATCATATATTCCGGAAGCTTACCCTTGAATACCACCTTGTTACCCTCCAATACCTCCTGACGGGCAAAGTAGAAGGGAGAACGATAGATTCCGCTAATCTTGTTATCCCACAACATAACTCGGGGGAATGGAGTATCCATAGTCAAAGTGCGTTCAGGACCGAACTGTACGGTAAAGGTCTTCTCGTCAATAGCACATACTCTACCCTCCGAGAAGGGCTTACGCTTATAATCAATAGTAAGACCACGCACCGTAAAATCCTGACTGCCGACAATAGAGAGAGGTTCCATCCAGCCCTCGCACATAAGCACAGCTCCGCGTGCGTCTATCGTTGTTGAAACACTACCCTCAAAGTCCAGACCGCGGACATAGGGGTAGTATGGCTTGAAGATAGTTCCCTCGGGATTCTGCCCCATCTTTCCCGACATAACCTCCTGCTCCAAGCGTTCTGCCTCGGCATCACGCAGACGATACACTCCGGCGGGCATATAGAGTGTCGTACCGGCATTCTCGCGGCAATACTCCGCAGCACGACGCAATGCACGGGTGTCATCCTTGCCATCGTCGGGCTTGGCTCCGAAATCTACAACAGAGATGGTTTGTCCCTTGCTCTCCGGCTCGGCAGCAGCAGCTATGCCAACGGCCGAGAGGAGCATAGCACACAACAGGAAAAGTGTTTTTTTAATCATAATCAGTATCTTTTTATTTGGGTTTTTCTTAAAAAAGCAGCCATCACACATTGATAGCTGCTTATGGGTTGGCAAAGGATGTTACGCACCCTGTGCTATACGACGATACATCTCGTATCGTTTCATCACCTCGCGGACATAAGCCTCGGTTTGCTTGCTACCCGTAAATTTACCATAACGGACTACCTCACTCTCGTAAATCTCAGGGTTGGCCTTTTGTTGGAGATAGTGGGATACAACACTCCACGAGTTGTAATCCTCTCCATTGCTTCGTGCCAAACGACGAGCATCCGACACGTGGCCGATACCGCCATTATAACAGGCAAGAATAATACTTAAACGATCACTCTGCGATGTAGAAGGTGCAAGTTTCAATGTGCTCTCAATCTTCGAAAGGAGCTTTCCGGCTAAACGGATATTGGTCTCCGTGTCGGCAATATCCTCCTTCGCCACATTAAACTGCTTTCCCACAATAGGCATAATCTGCATCAGTCCTATTGCACCACGACGCGACACAAGATCCTCCTGAAATCGGGACTCGCTATATGCTATGGCACTCAAAAGGAGCCAATCCTGTCCCTCCTCCTCGCCAATGCGACGCATAACACCATCAAACTCTGAAATAGTATATGGCGACGCCTCTGCCGCGGTTTCTACTACGGTGTCCTCGGTGATGGCAGCGTTAATCTCTTTGTCGGCAACATCATACGCCAATCTCTCTCCAAAGCCATCAGAGCCCCAGAATGAGGCAGACACCAAAAGAATAATCGTTAAAACAAGTCTCTTCTTCGACATATAAGTTTGTTTTGCGGGCAGCTTATACCGCACAATACAACACACTAATCATAGAATCCCCAAGAAACACCCCACTTAAACATTCCGGGATTCTGTGGATATCCCGCAAGTGTCATATACTCGCCATTGCCAAAGAGGCCCATATTGGCGTGCTGGTATTTCAAGAAAATACGCATTCGCTTCCACTTGGCCGTAATGTAGGCATCCAGATAGGGATAGCCGCCGACCTTATAATCACGCTGATTATAGAAAGCTGACAGAGCCGGATTATACGATGGTGCGTGGAACGCAGTGTTATAACGCCCATCGATACCGATCTGCATACGCAGAACGTGCTTCTTCTCTACCCAAAACTCATAGTAGTAAGATAAGTACGCACTGCATAATGGTACGGGGATGACCTCTTGATTTGTGCTCCATTGCAACAATACCCTGTGGTCAAGATGAAGTCCGCCTATGCGGAAATCTTTACGAGCATACAAACTTGTAAGACTTATCGCCGACGACTCCTGTGCAGGAAGGCTGTTGGCTCCGTTGTAAATCTTATTGGATACCACGCCCTGCCAAGCACCGAACTCTAAAGCCCACGAAGGAATCTTTAACGATACTTCTATACGAGTTTCATCCTCCTTCTTGAAGGAGTTGGACCACACATAGTGGTTCGAGAATAGGTTCTCCTGCCAATACGATGGCGATAGTCGCGTCTGCGAGAATCGGCCTGACAAGATAACGGGATGACCGCGAAAACGTGCCGTCAGGGTCAGATGACCATTTAACGACAAATCTCCGCCTCTATATTCTGATGGGTAGTACTTTACGTCAGCACCCCAATCTACGGCTCTTCTGATTTTTCCACTTATGGCACCATAGGCATACCACGAAGTGCGTTTATCAACTTTATATTTGCCCGCCAGATAAGACGAGAAATCGAATTGCGAATAATAGTGCAAATCGAGACCTACACCACCGCCCAAGCGGCCCACAGCACCATTTCTATCCCAGGGTTGTGCCTCGACAAACACTCTGTTCGACACGACCCTCTCACGAATTGAGTCGCGTGTCGTTGTGGGTGAGATATACCAATTTTCGTAATACTCCTTCTCGACAGCCTTATAGTTACCTTTATCATCTATTTCGCCGCGTTCATCGGTATATGTAGCACGCTTGTCGGTATAAAGTTTCGTCCAAGAGTTATATTCAAAGATATGACCGACATAGACCGCCGGCAGGTTTGCCACCGAGAAGTCATAATCGGTTACGGGAACAAACGGAATCGCATAGGCCTGCTTGATGAAGAAGAGGTTGTTGCGATATACATTCTCGGCCTGTGCCTCCGCCAATTTCATCGGCACACCCGACGGATGCTCAAAAGTTGTATCGGCAACAGCCCACAAACCCACTGCACCACCATTCTCACGCTGGCTGATTTTATTATGCACATAGGCCGCGTGTACTGAGTATCGCTTGCCCGTATGGTTAAACGCCACCGAAAGGTTATGATTCTTTGTGCTCTGCCAATCATACAGACCACGCGTACCACGAGCCTTGTAATTCACATTGAAGCCCGTAGAGGGCGATGCATTATGAGCCGTTGTAATTTCAAAATGCTCCTCACGATAGCGTTTCTGACCCGACTCTAAATAGGTCATATTGAGGTATGGCGTCTTTGAGTTATAAAACGGCACATTCTCCATACGATAGGTATACGTGTCGTATGGTTGCGAGAATTTGAAATCGGGAGAGTTGGGGCGTTCAAAATAGTTGAAAGGCAATGTTGATTGGCCCAAACCGCCCATTGTCATATCGCCCAGCCCATTGACGAAATAGGGATAGTCAATTCGCCAGTTCATCAATGTAGTATCCAGCGGAGCAATCTCCACATCGTTCATATCTCGATCCACCGTCCACATAAAGTTGGGCAGCGAACGGATAGAGTCGTCAAAATAGTAAGACTCCAAAGGTTTGCGGATACGCTGAACCTGTGTAGAGTCCTCACCTTCGCCCTGTTCGCCATTCATCGCCGGGTCTTCATAGGGATTCACGCCTCCGAGAGACGTATTTTGACCGTTACGCTGGGCTCGTGCGAGTTTCGATGCATCAAGCTGTGCAAATGCATCCGCAGGCAACATCATAAACGACATTGCCAACAAAAACGCTATGTGCAACAACTTTTTCATCATTATTTCTTCTCTGTTTCTACCCTATTTCACCTCGTTTATTTTACGATTTACGCACCAGCGGATTGTCGAAATTGCAATGTAAAGTCCGATAATCGCCGGAACAGCCATACGCGTAAGCACCGCAATAATAGCCACGCACGCCAAAAGGAATATGTAACGAATCTCGTTACCCTTCCAGCCGAAGCCTTTGAACTTCAACGCAAACATCCTTATCGGCGAAATCAAAAGCACTGCCATAATCACAGCTACGAGGAGTAACACCTCGCGAGAGAGTGCCAAATCGCCAGATGCGGCAAGCATCGCAATTGACAAGCAGAACAATCCATTGGCAGGCGTAGGCAATCCGCAGAACTCTGTGTGCTGCGTATCATCGATATTGAATTTGGCCAGACGCAGAGCCGAAAATGCAACTATAATAAACGTTAGGTAACGCATTATTTCTGCCACACTATCAGCAATATCGAACATTTGAGGCAAAGCTTCATATACACAGAAAAGTGCTATCGAAGGAACCAGTCCAAACGACACCATATCGGCAAGAGAATCGAGCTGGACTCCAAGCGGAGAGGTACTCTTCAACAGACGGGCAGCAAAGCCGTCAAAAAAGTCACACACAGCTGAGGCTATCATCAACCAGAAGGCCAACTCATAATCCGAATGTAGAAGCAACGCCACTACCGCTGCCGAGCCACACAACAGATTGCCCAGAGTGAGCATATTGGGTATCGTAAAGAGTCTTATCTTCATCTTTTATGCAATTATTACTTATAATAATTGGCAAAGATACGAATTATTTTTTATCTTTGTGTAATTCTTAAAGAATCTTTTTAATTAAGGTATGAAAAATAACACATATTGTATCATTATGGCAGGCGGTGTCGGGACTCGCTTCTGGCCCATAAGCCGCCAGGCAAAGCCTAAACAGTTTTTGGATATACTCGGCACCGGCAAGTCGTTCATCAGAGCAACCTTTGAGAGGTTCCTGCCACTTGTGCCGGTCGAAAACTTCATCGTCGTATCCAATCGCCGATACAAAGATTTGGTTAAAGAGCATCTCCCGGAACTGAATGACTCTCAAATCTTATGCGAGCCAATAGGCCGCAACACCGCACCCTGCATCGCTTACGCAGCATATTCGTTGCAGAAGTCAAACCCTGATGCAGAGATGATTGTAACGCCGGCTGACCACCTCATACTTGGCGAAAAGGAGTTTCACAATATCGTAAAGGAGTGCTTGACCTTTGCCTATGAGAACGATGCTTTGATGACAGTCGGAATAAAGCCGAGCCGTCCCGAGACAGGCTACGGATATATCCAGAAATCGAACAACGAGAGTATCAGTCGTGTGAAGTGCTTCACCGAGAAGCCTAACCTCGAGCTGGCTCAAACATTTGTTGAGTGTGGAGAGTTTTTCTGGAATTCCGGCATATTCATCTGGAGTGTCAAAAATATTATAAAGGCCTTTGAGAAACATCTGCCGGAGCACCATGCTCTGTTTTCTGCTATTCAAGCAAGTTTAGGCACAGCCGACGAACAGAGTGCAATAGAGCAGGCTTTTACTGAATGTAAGTCAATATCAATTGATTACGGCATTATGGAAAAGGCAGACAATGTATATATTCGTTGCGGCGATTTCGGTTGGAGTGATGTAGGAACGTGGGGCTCGATGTATCAGCTTTCACAGAAAGATGCCTACGCAAACACAAAGTCCAGCAAAGGTTGTTATACCTATAACACCCGTAGCACAATCATCTCTGTACCAGACAATAAGATTGCCATCGTAAATGGTTTGCGTGATTACATAGTGGTCGATACCGACGATGTCTTGATGATATGCCCTCGTAGCGAGGAACAGAGTATCAAAAAATATATTGACGACGTAAAATTTGACCGAGGCGAGGAGTTTATCTAAACCTCTTTACAAACGAAATAAATGACAAAAAAATAACTATTATGGATATTATGGAAGAGAAAAAACAAAACATTTCACTCCCCGACAACGCCTATCGTGAATTGAAGGCGGGCGAGGAGTACAAGCCTCTGATGCCGGCCGATACAACTCCGGCAGAGGTAACGCCCTACTCTGTCGGTATGGGTGTGTTGATGGCTGTGATTTTTTCGGCGGCCGCAGCCTTCCTCGGCTTAAAGGTTGGACAGGTCTTCGAAGCAGCCATTCCCATTGCCATTATCGCTGTGGGTATGGGTACGGCTCTCGGCAAGAAGAATATGCTCGGACAAAATGTTATTATCCAGTCAATTGGAGCATCTTCGGGCGTGATTGTCGCTGGAGCAATCTTCACTCTGCCGGCACTCTACATTCTGGGACTTGAAGCACAGTTCTATCAGATATTTCTATCTTCATTGCTTGGTGGCGTATTGGGTATCGTTCTGCTTATACCTTTCAGAAAATATTTCGTCAAGGAGATGCACGGCAAATACCCCTTCCCCGAGGCAACCGCCACAACCGAGGTACTCGTTTCGGGCGAGAAAGGTGGCAATCAGGCGAAGCTGCTTGCCGTTGCCGGTCTGATAGGTGGTCTTTACGACTTTGCAATCAGCACCTTTGGAGCATGGACAGAGGTTGTTTCCACCCGTATCTGTGCTTTTGGTGCGATGTGTGCCGATAAGTTCAAGGTGGTATTTTCTATAAACACAGGTGCGGCAGTTTTGGGTCTGGGATACATCATCGGCCTTAAATACGCAGTTATCATCACCGCCGGCTCGTGCCTCGTGTGGTTCTTAATCGTGCCACTCATAGGCTCGGTTATGCCTGATGCAGCGGCACTTACACCGGAGTCCATCTTTACTGACTATGGTCGTCCAATCGGTATCGGCGGTATTGCTATGGCCGGTTTGATTGGTATTATCCGTCAGGCGGGTATCATTCGTCAGGCTGTCGGACTTGCTGTAAGCGAACTTACGAACAAGAAGGGTGGCAAGGCGACTATAGTTGAACGCACACAGCGTGATTTACCGATGAAGACTATCCTATCGATACTCATTGCAGCGTTGATTACAACCCTTGTCTTCTTCCACTTCGGTTTGCTGGGCAATGCTATGCAGAGCATTATCGCATTGTTGATTGTCTTCGTCATCGCATTCCTTTTCACTACGGTTGCGGCCAACGCCATTGCCATTGTAGGCTCTAACCCCGTATCGGGGATGACCCTTATGACGCTTATTTTGAGCTCGTTGGTATTGGTAAGCATCGGCCTTAACGGAACAGCTGGAATGACCGCCGCGTTGATTATCGGAGGCGTGGTATGTACTGCTCTATCGATGGCCGGAGGCTTTATTACAGACCTTAAAATCGGTTACTGGCTCGGAACGACACCTCGCAAGCAGGAGGGCTGGAAATTCCTCGGTACGGTTGTATCGGCAGCTACCGTTGCGGGCGTGATGCTCGTTTTGAACGACACATACGGCTTTACAGGCGAGAATGCACTCGTAGCACCACAGGCAAATGCTATGGCGGCCGTTATTCAGCCTTTGATGACGGGTGGCTCTACCCCATGGATTCTATATTTTATGGGTGCTGTCTTGGCATTGGTACTCACTGCCATTGGCGTACCTGCATTGGCATTCTCTTTGGGTATGTTTATCCCTATGTATCTCAACGCACCGCTGGTTGTCGGTGGTTTGATTGCATGGTTTGTATCGAGCCGTTCAAAGGACGAGGCTCTGAATAAGGCACGTTTCGACAGAGGTACTCTTATCGCTTCGGGCTTTATTGCAGGAGGTGCTTTGATGGGTGTTATCTCGGCAGTATTGAAGTTTGCCGGAGCAGAGTGGTATATGACCGACTGGGCAGCATCGAAGGGTGCCGAATGGCTCGGTCTTGTGATGTATATTCTGATTGCAGTATATATGGCTTGGCACACAATGCGAGCAAAGAAAGAGGAGTAAAATTAACGAAATAAATATTATAGATATGGAACTGAAAGAGAGATTCTTGAAATATGTTTCATTCGACACGCAGTCGGACGAAAACAGCACAACATTCCCTTCAACCGACAAGCAGCTCGTTCTGCTCAACTATCTGGCCGACGAGATGCGAAGCCTCGGAATGACAGAGGTTACGGTTGATAAATACGGTTACGCTATGGGAACTATCCCCGCATCGGAGGGATGCGAGAATGCTCCAGTGATAGGCTTTATCTCGCACGTCGATACCGCCCCCGATATGAGTGGCAAAGATATCAAGCCTCACGTTATTGAGGATTACGACGGTGGCGATATTCAGCTCAATGGCAGTCTTACGATGCTGGTAAAGGATTTTCCGGAACTCACGCGCTTCAAGGGACACACCATAATCCATACCGACGGAACAACTCTTCTGGGTGCTGACGACAAGGCCGGCTGTGCCGAGATAATGACCGCTGCGGAGTATCTGATGTCGCACCCCGAAATCAAGCACGGCAAGATTCGTCTTGGCTTCACACCCGACGAGGAGATTGGTCGTGGCGTAGATTACTTCGATGTCAAGGCCTTTGGGGCTGACTTTGCCTATACGATGGACGGCAGTTTTGAGGGCGAGCTGGAGTATGAGAATTTCAACGCTGCATCGGCTGTCATAGAGATTCAGGGCCGCAACGTACACCCGGGTTATGCAAAGAACAAGATGATTAACGCCTTGCAGGTTGCTTGCGAGCTCAATGCCCTGCTGCCAGCCAATCAGCGTCCCGAATACACCGACGGATATGAAGGTTTTTACCACTGCATTGGCATCAACGGCTCGGTGGAGAGTGCCAAGATAAGCTACATTATTCGCGACCACGACAGCGAGAAGTTTGAGGAGAAGAAGGTATTTATCTGGAGCTGCGTTGATCTGTTGCAGAAGCGTTACGGTAAGGAGGTGCTGACCTTGACTCTCAAAGACCAATATTACAATATGCGTAAGATGGTAGAGCCACATCCGCACGTCATCGACAAGGCGTTGGAGGCTATGAAGATGGCCGATGTGGAGCCTATCGTCAAGCCAATTCGCGGCGGTACGGACGGTGCTCGTCTGTCGTTTATGGGTCTGCCCTGTCCCAACATCTTTGCAGGCGGAATGAACTTCCACGGCAAGTTTGAATACTGCTCGTTGCAGACAATGCAGAAGGCTGTGAATGTAATAATTAACCTTGCTCAACTATGGGCAAAGTAACGATTTAGTTAAAACTGCACAACTATCACAAAATGAATAAGTACGGATACCTAAAAGTTGCGGCGTGCATCCCCTCATTAAATGTGGCGGACTGCGACTTTAACACAACTCATATAATTGACAATATACTGAAGGCTGCCGACCGTGGCATACATATCATTGCGTTTCCGGAGTTGTCTATCACATCTTACACCTGTGGCGATTTGTTCCTACATCCGACATTGTTGCAACACGCAGAGTCATCGTTAGGAAAGATTGCCGATGCGACGATGAATATTCCCATCATCGCCATTGTCGGTCTGCCTGTAATGGTAGGTAACGCTATTTACAACTGTGCAGCCGTTGTGGCACAGGGCGAGATTGTAGGACTTGTACCAAAGTGTTACACTCCCAATTACAGCGAGTTTTCGGAAGATAGATGGTTCGCATCGGGCCGTGATATAGAGTCAGTATTCCTTGAAAACTTCGCCGACAGAGGAGCATTCTTCGGTCGCGACCAGCTCTTTGAGCTGAATGGCATACGCTTCGGCGTGGAGATTTGCGAGGATGTATGGACGCCTTCACCACCATCAACACAGCAGGCATTAAGCGGTGCGAAGGTCATCTTCAACCTCTCGGCATCGCCCGAAATCATCGGCAAGCACGACACGCTGCGTCATATCGTCAGTCAGCACTCTATGCGTACGCATACAGCCTATGTATATGTATCGTCAGGCTTCGGCGAGTCTTCTGCTGATGTGGTTTTTGCCGGCAACTCATTTATCGCCGAAGATGGCTCTATGCTGGCCATAGGCAAGCGTTTTGAGATCGGCGAGAGGCTGATTGTTGCCGATGTCGATATCGAAGCTCTGCAAAACAGCCGCATCCGCAGCAATACCTACACCTCGGACTACCCCACACCCGACTATGTGATTAACAAGATTGAAATGGAGCTTGCTCAGACGATTAAACTTGACCGCAAGATAGACGCAATGCCCTTTGTGCCGAGCAGCGACAGAGAGAAAAACAAACGCTGTGAGGAGATATTCTCTATCCAGACTCTCGGACTGGCGAAACGTCTTGTACATACGAAGTGCAAGAGTGCTGTCATAGGCATATCGGGCGGTTTGGATTCTACTCTTGCCCTGCTCGTGACGGTCAATGCCTACGATAAGTTAGGGCTTGACAGGAAGAATATCATCGGTATCACAATGCCGGGCTTTGGCACTACCGACCGCACCTACAATAACGCCCTGACGCTTATGAAGGAGCTGGGTATCACCTCTCGCGAGATATCTATCACGGCGGCTTGCCGTCAGCATTTTGCCGACATAGGTCTGCCCGATGGCGACCGTTCAGTCACCTACGAGAATGCACAAGCACGCGAACGTACGCAGATTTTGATGGATGTAGCCAATATGGAGGGAGGTCTTGTTATCGGCACAGGCGATATGAGTGAGCTGGCTCTCGGCTGGGCTACCTATAACGGCGACCATATGTCGATGTATGGAGTCAATGCATCGGTGCCTAAAACTATCATTCGCCATTTGGTTGGATGGTATGCCGATAACTTCGCAGAGGGCAAGGCAAAAGAGGCTCTCTACGATGTGGTGAATACACCCGTCAGCCCCGAGCTGTTGCCCGCCGACGAGAATGGTCAGATAAGCCAGAAAACCGAGGATTTGGTTGGCCCATACGAACTGCACGACTTCTTCCTCTACAACTTCGTCAAGATGGGATTTTCGCCCGCCAAGATACTATTTTTGGCCGATCAGGCGTTTGAAGATAAGTACGACCACGCGACGATACTCTATTGGATGCGTACCTTCTTCCGTCGTTTCTTTGCCCAGCAGTTCAAGCGTTCGGCAATGCCAGATGGCCCGAAGGTTGGCACAATATCACTGACAGCCCGTGCCGATTGGCGTATGCCGTCGGATGCTTCGGCAGCCCTGTGGATTAAGGAGTGCGAGGAGCTGGAATAGATTGGATTAACTTAAATAAAGAAGAGATATGAAACGTATAATTTTACTCGCAGTGGCTCTCTTTCTCTGCTGCCACCAGATATCGGCCCAAAAATGGGTGGATGCACTGAAAGGCGTTGCCTCATCTGCCATTGAGGAGATTGCCGGTGGAAAGCTCACCGCAGCACGAATGATTGGCACATGGAACTACTACCAGCCCGGCATTAAGCTATCGTCAGAGGATGTAGCAACAGAGTTGGCTGCTTCGGCCGTAACGACATCAATCCAGAAGAAGCTGGCGACATACTACCAGAAGGTGGGCATCAGACAGGGCTCTTGTGCTTTTACGTTCAACACTGACGGCACATTCACTTCAACATTCGGCAGCCGCACTTTGTCGGGCACATATACATTCAACGCCGAGACATCGCAGTTGCAGCTGAACTACGGCAAAGGCCTGCTCAACCTCGGCTCTATTCCCGCCTATGTGCATATGAACGGCGATAAGTTGCAGATTGTCTTCCCGGTGGATAAGTTAGTCAATATATTGGTGTCACTCGGCTCAAAGTCAGCCAAGCTGGCTCCTCTTATGGCCATTGTCCAGAAATACGACAGCATAAAGTTAGGATTTGAATTTACCAAATAGCTATGAAACGAGTAATTTTAGTATTGGTGGCAACTCTTTTATGTGCCACTACACAAGCTCAATCGCTGGGTGATATGTTAAAGAGTCTGAGCAGTGCCCTGACATCTACTTCGGAGAAGCCGAAGGAGGAGGCTCCGAAGCCCTCATACCCCACCGAGAAGGAACTTATTGGCGAGTGGACATTCGAGCAACTTGATATGGAATATACGGGCGACGACCCATTGGCATCGGTGGCTATTGCATCGGCAAAGACGCAGATTCCCACACTTACCGCACAGGCAGGTCTTGAAGCAGGAAAGGATAAGTTGCATATCAACAACGATGGCACACTGGTATTTACCACCAGCGGTAAGAGTGTTTTGGCAAGATACTCATACATTCAACCGACAGGCACACTTATCGTCACCGTCGAGGACAAGACCCGCAAGGCTATCTTCACGACACTCGTTTCGAAGAAGGATGGTCAGTTGCGAGTGATGTTCGATGCCAACGAACTGATGGCTATTGCCGAGGCGAATGTCCCCAACCTCAAGGAGGATAGTACATTCGTGATGGCAAAGACTCTTGTTGGCACCTATAAGGGTATCCTGATTGGCGGCATCTTCAAATAAAGATGCTTTCACCAACACAAAGAGGAGCAACTACGGCTCCTCTTTTTTTTTGTGGCATATATAGGCGAGTTTACACTCACTTTGACTGCATAACAAAACAACCGAAGCATTTTTGCTTCGGCTGTCGTTCAAGGGTCTCCCCTCCGTGATCCCGCCGGGGCTCGACCGCCAAAACCAAGTTTTGGTGAAGCGGGAATACCTTTGAAAAATAAATATCTTTTTATTCCCGCAACCCTCAATAAAATGCCTGACGGGATTGCGAAGAACGACAGCCCTGCAAAGCAGGGTTTTGATTTGGAGAGGGTGACGGGTGCTTGCACACGACCACACTATACAAAACAAAACAACCGAAGCATTTTTGCTTCGGCTGTCGTTCAAGGGTCTCCCCTCCGTGATCCCGCCGGGGCTCGAACCCGGGACCCCAACATTAAAAGTGTTGTGCTCTACCGACTGAGCTACAGGATCAACGCTACCAAATCGGAATAGCTCCCGTTTTTGGTGGTGCAAATGTATGTATAATTTTTCGTTTAACCAAATATTTCAATAATATCCGACAAATAAATCTCTTTGGATTTGATTTATTACTTTGAAAATATTATATTTGCGATACCTTAACAATTAACTAATACGATTATGAAACAGATTCTAAAAATTGCAGTAGCCATTCTGGCTACCGTGGCTTGCTCCTATTCGGCACAAGCGCAAACCCAAACCACCAACACTACCAGAGGTCGTGCTCAAAATCAACAAAACATCAGGCAAGATTGGCTGGTATTCATTGGCGAAGTGGAGAACCCAGAACTCGTGACCGAAGGTACATTTTCACAAGATACCATAGACCACACTCTGCCGTTTGTGGAATTGACATTTACAAGAAATCACTTTTTGACGAAGGCAAAAATTATTAAACCATTGTATGGCAACTGCCCCGAAGACGAGATAACATTTAGTTTTTACGATGAATTTAACCCTCCTGTTTGGCCCAATGAAAAGGTGGAGATGTGCGTTTTATACAAGAATTCGCAAGAGCCCGAGAAGGGGTGTCAATCACAGGGCGCGTGGATTGATTCGAGATTATTTAAGACCACCGATGATGAATGGGTTATTGATTATCAGGGCTATATCGAGACGATTGATCTTCTCGATGGTGCTAAATATTTCGCACGCGACTGCAAGCCTGTGAATATTGTCGTCTCGGATTCTATCACAATCAACCGCAAGAAATCACCGGGGCTCAAAGGGTTCCCGAAGCCATACAATGAGCGCTATTACAGCGGAGCAGACGGCCAGATATATCCGACTTATGCCGTTAGCATTGAGCAATATATGAAGCGTCTGGCGAAAAAATTGGAACGACTGACAAAATATGACCGCAATCCGAAACTGCGCGACAGGCAGGTGAAGCGTACTATGAAAACGGCAAAGAGAAACAGGGAAAAACTCAACTAAAATAAATCCAATTATGAAACACATTTTTAAGATTACGACAGCCGTTTTGGCTATTTTGTTGGCTTTTACACTCTACAAACTCAGCGAGAAGGAGCTTCAGTTGCAGAGTGCTGTATTTAACAACGAGTGTATGCACAACACTGAATTAGCTGATGCTTTTCAGGAGTTGATGTTTACTCAAATTGCAGTCGATGAAAACGAGAACACATCTCTCACGGCCGACAAAGAGTATTTCGAGGAGCATAATATTCCGTTGAAGTATTATGAGGTGATTAAGCGTTCAGCCGAGCAGCTTGGCAAGGATTACAAGGCGATGAAAAATCAGATGATGGAAGAGTATGACAATGTGGACATACCGTCGATTCGGGAGGTTATCAAGCGACAGCATCAAGACTTTTTGGAGAGTAAACAACAGCAATAAATCAACTATTACAATTATCAGCCATTAAACTTTACAATTATGTTAGAACTTGCAGGATTAGAATTGATTGTTTTTGTGCTAATAACGAGAAGAAATTTCTAAAATTGAGTGCCGAATTTAATAAGTTGTAGTATAAGCTATGAAAAGTCGGTTAATCGTTAGAATATTTGTTGTGGTTATTACATTGGGAGTAATCTCAACATCCATAGCGCAGCACAAGACGGAATCGTTCGAAGATTCTCGAGATAAAATAGTGATAAAGAATGTACTGTCGCCCTCTGAAACATTTTTGAGATTTGTGGATGATATTCGGCAAAATGAGTTTGTTGAATTCTGCATGCCCAAGTTTTTTTATGATGTTCACCCCATAGACCAAAAGAGTATATATCCATATCCATTTTATAATCTACGCACATACTATTATTTCTTATCGTACGATGGGGAGTGCGAGGTAAGCTACCCCGGTTGTGATTATTGGAATTTCTATTCCCCTGATAAGGATATTTCGCAGTTGAAAGGTGCGAGGCATCTGCCGGATAGGATTGCAAAGAAGAATAATGCCGATGTAGTATTTATAAGAGAAGTTACTCTATCCTCCAAAGTAGCAAAATACAGCTATTGTATAACCCTTTATATTTGTAAGCAAGATAGGCCTATTATTAGATTTCAAATATTATTTACAGACAAAGGGAAGAAAGATGAACAGCGTTATATAAAGCAAATCCTTCGCAGTATTAAGTATCTTGATGACGGAGGCCAGATGAAAGAGCAGCTTGGCAAGGATTAAAAGGCGATGAAAAAGCAGATGATGGAAAAGTATGACAATGTGGACATACCGTCGATTCGGGAGGTTATCAAGCGACAGCATCAAGACTTTTTAGAGAGTAAACAACAGCAATAAATAAACTATTACATTATTAACCATTAAACTTTTATAATTATGTTAAAACTTGCAGCATTAGAATTGATTGTTTTTGCGCTAATGATAGCGTTTGTGGTGGCCGTAGTATGGCTTATCGTAAAACTCGTCAAGGAGAACAGAAAATAGGAGAATCTTAATTGGAAATACCTCTCGGCCGCAACAGCCGAGGGGTATTTATTTTAAGGAGATTAGTGAGTTTAAGGTATTTAGAATTATCTTTGCTCTTTCCTCTTTGCTCTTTTATCTTACCCCATCGGGTGGCTGATATCGGCAACTTCTGCTCCAATAAATGCGATTAAATCGGCCGGGGCAATGCGTATCTGTAAGCCACGCACGCCGGCACTAATGTAGATATAATCGTGCTGCAAGCAACTCTCGTGGATATAGGTCGGAAAACGCTTTTTCATACCTATTGGCGAGCAACCGCCGCGAATGTAGCCCGTCATGGGAAGCAACTCTTTCATCGGCAGCATCTCGACCTTCTTGTTGCCCGACACCTTGGCGGCAAGCTTCAAATCAACCTCATAGTCGCCCGGCACAACACACACCAAATAGCCATTCCTATCGCCACACAAGATAAGAGTTTTAAAGACCGTAGCGATATCCTCGCCCAACTCCTCGGCGACATGAGTGGCTGCGAGGTTATTCTCATCAACCGTATAAGGAATAAGTTCATAGACAATCTTCGCCTTGTCGAGCAGGCGTGCCGCATTTGTCTTTTCAATCTTCTTTGCCATAGATTATCACTCAATAGTTCAACAAGACAGACATAAATGAAATTCTAATTTTGAATTTTGAATTTATTTCTCCTCCTTGCCCTTCAAATATAGCTGGTAGGAGTTCACAATATTCTGCCATACGATATATGCAGTAGGTGCAACACACGATATGGGGTCGAGGAACGACTGTGAGAGCCACACCGCCAAAACGGTATTCTTTTGTCCTAACGACTGACCTCCCGCCACCTCATCGCCATAGCGACGACCAAGGTAACGCCCAACAACAAACTGCGACAGACATATCGCCAACGCCACTGCGGCCAATACTATCTGCACCACCCTATTCTCGCCGTGGTCAATCAGGAAGCAGGTCGTGCGACCGATAATCACTATAAGCGACAAGAGCCATATATAGAACGAAATCTGGCTATGGTTGGCCACCCAGCCACTCACCTTCGGCATCGTCAAACGACACAACTGCCCCGCCACGAAAGGCAGGATAAGCATAGGTGCTACGCGTTGCAGAATCTGCAACATAGTACATAGGCCATTGCCATAGGTCGAGAGCATAAACGGTGCGAAAAAGGCGATAAAGATATTACACAGCAGGCTATACGCCGCCATAGTTTCCAGATTAGCCCCCAGCATACCGCCAATAACCACAGCACCCATAGCCACTGGAGCCAGCACGCAAATCATTCCTCCCTGTGCCACCACAACATCGGCCCACGACAGAGCATAATAGACAGCAAAACTACCCACTACCTGAAACAGCAACAGCCACAGATGCAGCCACGAGAAACGAATCTTGCGGGCATCGACCTTGCAGAAGGTAACGAAGAGCATCGAGGCGATGAACATAGGCGTCAGCCAGCCATCGGTAACAGCCTCGGCCCACGCCATCTCACGGCAGAGCAATGCTCCGATAAGCATACCCAGAGGCATTGCTGCGGTGCGGAATGTATGGTTTGAAATCTTCATATTTTACTCAATTTCGGGGTTAGTGGCGACAGTCTTACGGCGTGAGATGATCCACAAGCCAATAATGGTAAGCAATGCGTTATATCCGAGCAGCTCGAAACCTATATGATAGTTGTAGTGCATAGTCACAAGCCACTGCAACAAGCCACCCATCAACGGCGAGAGGATGACTACAAAAGGGACAAGGCACTCACGCACCTTACGTTTCGTTATCATACCAAAGAGAAACAGACCCAATATAGGGCCATAGGTGTAACCCGCGACCTTAAAGACGACATTTATCACGCTATCGTTGCAGAGATAGTTCAGCACAACGACCAACGAAGCCACAACCACAGCCATTGCGGCGTGCACTCGCTGACGGCGACGACTCACCGCACCCTCATCGCCGCGTGCAGATCCTAAAATATCGATTGTAAAGGATGTCGTAAGCGATGTAAGAGCCGAGCCGGCAGCTGAATAAGTACTTGACACAAGCCCCAGCACGAACATCACGCCAACCACCTGCGGCAAGCCTCCCTGCACAGCGACATAAGGGAAGATATCATCACCACGCAGAGGCATCTGCAAGCCGGCTAACTCTGCATAACGATATAACAGCACACCCAAGACGAGCAGCAGCAGAATAACGCCAATCTGACACAGAGCCGTAAGCACTATATTTATCTGCGAGTCCCGCACCGTACGGCAGCTCATATTGCGTTGCATCATATCCTGATCGAGGCCCGTCATAGCAACAAGGCACAACACGCCGCCAAAAAACATCTTCCAGAAATAACGGGGCGAGGCGGCATCGTCAAATTGCCACATCTGCGAATATGGCGACGTTACGACAGCGTCATACAGCTCACCGGCAGAGCCGAGATTCATACTCCGGGCAAGATAGACAACACACACCACCACACTACCGACAAGGCAAACCGACTGAATAGCATCGGTCGGAATAAGAACCTTCACTCCGCCCCTGCGGGTATAGAGCCACACAAAAAGCATCGTCAAAACAGCCGTCGCCCCAAATGGGATACCAATGGCATCAAAAACGAGCAACTGCATCACAGCACACACGACATATATTTTCAGTGAGGCTGAGATTATCTTGGCAATAAGGAAACAGCCTGCACCCGTACGGTGTGTAGTAATACCGAAACGCTTATCCAAATATTCGTAAAGCGAAACAATACCCAGACGATAAAACAGCGGCACAAGCAGAAAAGCCACAATTATTTGGCCGAGTGTAAAGCCTGCGACCATCTGCATATAGGTCATCGAGTCGGTAGCTACCGAGCCCGGCACCGAGATAAATGTCACACCCGACATTGCCGCACCTATCATAGCCAGCGTAGCCATATACCACGAAGTGGTGCGATTGCCCGTAAAGAAGGCAGCATTGTCGGAACGTCGTCCCGACAGATAAGCCACGCAAAAAACCACCAGCAGATAGGCTAATATTGTCAATATTACGACGAGAGATGACATTTTTTACTTTTTTACGCCGCAAAGATAACAATTAGCCTCAAAAAAGTTGCAAAATCGGATATATTTCTTATCTTTGTAGGTTGTAGTAAGCAATATAGCCGACTACACAAAATTAAAGAACTTTACACACTTAACAACTTAAATACACTATGGCAAAAGTATTAAAAATCAGAGATCTGACTCTTCGCGATGGTCAGCAGTCATCATTTGCTACTCGTATGACACAAGAGCAGATCAACCGCTGTCTTCCCTATTACAAAGACGCAGGTTTCTTCGCTATGGAGGTTTGGGGCGGTGCAGTACCCGACTCTGTAATGCGTTATTTGGGCGAAAATCCTTGGACACGCCTTGAAACAATTCACAAAGCCGTAGGCGATGTGTCAAAATTGACAGCTCTCTCACGCGGTCGTAACCTCTTTGGTTACGCCCCCTACACTGACGAGATTATCGACGGTTTCTGCCGTAATGCCATCGAGAGTGGCTTGGGTATTATGCGTATCTTCGATGCGTTGAACGACGTTGATAACGTAAAATCGACTATCAAGTATGTTAAGCAGTATGGCGGTATTGCCGACTGTGCAATCTGCTATACCGTAGATCCCAAGTATCCACAGCCCTCGTTCTTCCAGAAGCTTTTGGGCAAGAAAGCACAGCAGCCTATCTTCACCGATGCTTATTTCATCGACAAGGCAAAGCAGATGGCAGCTCTTGGTGCTGATATGATTACCATCAAGGATATGTCAGGCCTTATTCCTCCCCAGCGAGTAAGTGCTCTTATCAAGCAGTTGAAGAAGAATGTAAATGTACCTATCGATTTCCACACACACTGTACTCCGGGCTATGGTCTGGCATCGGTATATGCCGCTATCGCAGCCGGTGTTGATGTGGTTGATACCAACTGCTGGTGGTTTGGTGGTGGCACAGGTGCTCCCGCTATTGAGCTGGTATATCTATTCTGCAAGAAGATGGGCGTTGAGTTGCAGGCTAATATGGAGGCTGTTGCAAAGATCAACACTTTCCTTAAAGATATCCGCAAGGAGTTGGAGATTTCGGTATTTGGAGCCGAGAAGCCCGCACCAAAGGCATTTAATCCTTTGACCGATACTCTCCCCGCAGAGGTAGAGGCTCTCTTCGACAAGGCTGTCGAGGCTGCCAAGGCAGAGAACTTTGCAGCATTGCTCGATGCAAGCCAGAAGATTGAGGCTTACTTCGGATTCCCCGCTCCCAATGAGTTGGTACAGAAGGCCGAGATTCCCGGTGGTATGTACTCAAACATGGTTGCACAGCTCAAGCAGCTCAAAGCAGAGGATATCCTTCCGCGTGCTATGGAGCTGATTCCTTCGGTTCGTATGGATGCAGGTTTGCCACCCCTTGTAACTCCTACATCGCAGATTGTAGGTGCACAGGCGGTAAACTGTGCTATGGACGAGAAGGCCGGTCGTGCTATGTACACCAATAAGAGTTCACAGTTCGTGAGCCTCGTGAAGGGTGAGTATGGCCACACTCCGAAGGCTGTTGATCCGGAGTTCCGCTTCAAGATTTGCGGCGTACGCGAGGAGACTCCTTACGACACATCGAAGTATAAGATGCAGCCCAACCCCGAGTTGCCGGAGGCTGGTGGCGTGAAGTTGGCTGCTAACGAGAAGGAGGTTCTCCTGCTCGAGTTGTTCCCATTGGTTGCCAAGACCTTCCTCACAAACGAGAAGAAGGCAGCTTATGAGGCATCAGAGGCTGCAAAGGCTCCAAAGGCCGCAGAGGTTAAGGAGGAGAAGGCTGCTGCAACACCTATCACAGGTGATACAGTATGTGCTCCGCTGCCGGGTCGTGTTATCTCACTTTTGGTTAAGGTGGGCGACAAGGTGAAGGCTGGTCAGGATATCGCTATTCTGGAGGCTATGAAGATGGAGAACAACATCTCAAGCGATTATTCAGGTGTTGTTAAGCAGATATTTGTAAAAGAGGGCGATACAGTCGCTGCAAACGCTGTTCTGATTGAGATTGTCAAGGAGTCAGAGGTTGTAGTTGAGAAGGCCGCATCAACAGCTGTTACAGGTAACGCAGTGAATGCTCCACTTCCGGGTCGCGTAATCTCAATCTTGGTTAAGGTTGGCGATAAGGTAGCCGTTGGTCAGGATGTTGTCATTCTGGAAGCTATGAAGATGGAGAACAACATCTCAACCGATTACGCCGGTACGGTTAAACAGATTCTTGTTCAGGAGGGTGATACCGTTGCCGCTGATGCTAAGCTGGTAATAGTTGAATAGTTTCACTTCCGACATTCTATCAAACGCCTGCCGAGAAATCGGTGGGCGTTTTCTTTTGAAATAGGTTACACTTCTCTCGACTCTATCAAGCCGACAAAAAACCAGCCAACCGACCGACGCACCAACAGAAAAAAAAAAGGCAGACGCCTAACGACATCTGCCCTACTTAAACTTTGTGAACGAGGATTAGTTATTCTTCTTGAAAAGGCCCTTTGCAACGTTCACCAACTTCTTAACATCCTCCACTTTCTTCTCCTGCTCGGTTTGAGGCGTCTCCTCGGCAGCATCACCCGCTTCCGTTGCAGTTGAAGCGTCGCCACCCTCGGCCGACGGCTCCTGCTTCTTGCCGCCCAACAACTTATTTCCGAGTTCCTGCAAAGCGTTTGACGCAGCCTTCTTCGCCAATGACTCCATATCGATACCCACCTTCGGCGACTTGAATGTGCCACCGATAGTCATATCTACCGTACCTAACTTCGCCACCTTACCCGCAGAGTCAGGAATAGTGATTGTTCCGCGATAATCAATTGTCTGATCAAGGCCCGTACTGCCCGACAAGACCATCACATAATCCTCTACCTTCAATGTAAACGGTTTGGTGTGTACTCGACCCTTATCAACCGTAAAATCGATATTAAGATCCTTAACCTTTGTATTTTTCAACGAAGGCTTCTTCACAATGTCAGCAATCTGATCGAGGAACGGCATATTTCGAAGGCTTAAATCTTTTGTTGCCAGGGCTCCGTAAGCGTTAAATGTATTAATCACAGGATCCATATTGGCGTCTAACTTCGTATCAACACGTATAGTACCCGAAAAATGGCCCGTAAGACCGGAGAAGATAGGAGCCAGCTTGCGGATAATATCCAGATCGTTATACGCCTGTGCAAAACCTATCTCATTAAGTGCAAAGCCTGCATTCAATGATGGATACTGACCCGTCGGTGTAGCATAAGAGCCATTGACTACCACACTACCGCCCATTGTCTTCAACGAGAGGTTCTGCATATCTATCTTGCTATTCTTTATTACCAACAAACCATTAAAATCGGTAAATGACATCTTGTTGAACAGCACCTCCTTGAATGATGTCTGCATACGGAAGTCGATATTGTCAGGCACGCGAACAACATCCTCCAATGGCGCGGGCTCGGTCTGCTCGGCAACCTCCTCCGCAGGCTCCTCCTCGGCAGAGCTGTCGCCACCTAAAAAGTCGTTCAGATTCATACGGCTGCTGCTTACATTCAGAGTTCCTTTCAATGTTGTGCCCTTGAACACGAAACCCAGATAATTCTCAAAACGGCTATCCAACGTAATGTCGTTCTCACCGATATTAACAGTCGTCTTGCTCAACTCTACATAACGAGGATTGAATGCCAGAACAGAGTGTTTGATAAGTACATCGGGGATATCTTTCAATTGCACAGCCATATCATCAAGCGTCACACTACCCGACGCCTGAACCAAATCGTACTGCGACTTATCGATATACGACATACGTCCTTTAACGCCCAAGTCAGCATTTACAAGACCGTTGAGATTCATATCCTCGATAGGATAGACATCCTTAATCTTGCCCAAATCGAGCTTACCCTTTGCCGCTACATCAAACGCAAGGTCGCTTATAGGTGTAGTTATATTGGCAACCACACTGAACGGATTACCGGCCAGCACAAAACTGAACGGATTGATATTTACAACCGTAGCATCCATCGTGCCGCCCGGGTTCTTCACCGTTGCCGCAACATTGATATTATCCACGCCCGCCGGCAATGAAGGATAGCGGAACATTGCGTTCTTCACATTCAATGCGACATCAAAGGCAGGCAGCGTTTCGCCCTCCATTCGGCCTTTGGCACTTGCATTAAGCGTAGCCACACCATCGGCACGCAAGCCGGCAAAATCCTTGGTGTAGATAGCTGGTATAAGCGACAGTATCTCCTTGAAGCCAATCTCGTTAGAGATAAGCGTCAAATCCATATCCATACCATTTTCTATCATCGCCACCCAGCCATCAACCGCAGCCTCGATAGCATTCAGGCGAATCTTATTTTCATTCAGCGTAAATTTACTATTCACAAAGTCGGCAGCAACATCCATATCGGCCTCAATCTCCGCCTTATTCAGGAATGGCACACCGCCCATACGGAATGTCAGCGACGGGGTCTCGGCAGCCAGACGCAATGTTGTGCTCTCGCTTGCGAAGTTACCCGCACACGAAGCATCAAAGTCCAGCACTTCGGCATACATACCACCCTGTCGGTCATCATAGACCACATCGAGGTTATTTACTGCCAATCTCTTTAACTGAATCTTAAATGACGAAGGCTCACCGCTATCCTCCTCGGCCTGCTCCTCGACGGCTTGCTCGGCCACGTCTGCAGCCTTCATAACATCCCAGTTAGGCTTGCCATCTTCGAGAACAATCGCGTGCAGACGGGTATCATCTACCACAATCTTCGACACCTCAAAACCGCTGTCGCCAAACAATGACATAACATTAACGGCAGCTGTCAGCTCTTTGGCATATACCAAAGTGTCGTTCTCGAACTCATCAACGCCCTTCAACCAGAAATCTTCAAGCGTAACCGATGCCTGTGGAAAATGACGCAACAGACTAATATCGAGGCCTTTGAAATCAAATTGGGCATTGAGCATCTTATTACCCTCCTGCTTTACTATTGCCTCAATCTTGCCCTTGAATGCCATAGGCAACACCAGCAACAGCACCACTATCAGTACTACGACGATAGAGGTAATCTTCAATAACTTTTTCATAATATAACGGTTTTGTCAAAATCAGTTGAACAAGAATCTGATTCACACGCAGATTTATTCCCTACAAAGATAATAATTATTGCAAAATAATCTTATTTTTGCATAGTATTTAACTCCAAAACAGATGAAAGTAAACATAGAAGAACGCGTAGCCCTTGCCCGTGAACTATTTACAAGTGGTTACAATTGTGCCCAAGCGGTATTTATTGCCTACTGCGATATTGCCGATATGGACAAGCAGACAGCTGCCAAGATTGCAGCACCCTTCGGAGGTGGAATGGGTCGCTTACGCGAGGTATGCGGTGCCGTCAGTGGAATGACTATGTGTGCCGGCCAGATTGCCCCAAACAGCGAGCCTAACGACTCTGCAAACAAGAAGCTATGCTATGCAACCGTGCAGGAGCTGGCTGAAAAGTTCCGAGCCGAAAATGGTGCCATTGTCTGCCGCGAACTGCTCGGCCTTACGCAGCAGAAGGACAACCCGACGCCCTCGGAGAGAACAGCCGAATACTATAAGAAGCGTCCCTGCGTGGAGTATGTCGCCTCGGCAGCACGCATCATCGGAGAGAAGCTAAACGAAGAAGAATAACTCAAAAAACAATAAGAAGATGTCTATTAAGAAAATTCTACTCTACGGAGGCTTGCTCCTCCTGCTCATCGGCTCGATGTACTACTTTTTCAGCCGCACTACTCCGCCCGAGCCACAAGGCACGCGTGTCATTGCCCATCGCGGATATTGGGACACCGAAGGCTCTACACAGAACTCACTTGCAGCCCTGCGAGCATCACAGGCCATAGGCGTATATGGCTCGGAGTTTGACGTAAATATGACCGCTGACGACCAGCTTATTGTAGTTCACGGCCCACGACACGGCGAGATTGAGAATGTGCAGAATGTGACCTTTGACGAGGCTCGTGCCTATGCCCTGCCCAACGGCGAGCAGATTCCCACGCTGGCCGAATATTTGGAGTTGGGCAAGCAGAATCCCAACGTAAAACTTATCCTCGAAATCAAGTCGCACGCAACACCCGAGAGGGAGAACTTCGTTGTTAAGAGGGTTTTGGAGGCTGTCAAGGCCGCTGATGTGGAGCAGCAGACCGAATATATCGCATTCAGCCTGCATATCTGCCGCGAGTTGGCACGACTGGCTCCGAAGGCTGATGTGGCTTATCTGAATGGCGACCTCTCGCCCGAAGAGTTGCACGATATGGGCATCGATGGTCTGGATTATAACATCAATGTATTTGTAAAGAATCCGCAGTGGATTAGCGAGGCTCATTTCTTCGGTCTGACGGTGAACGTCTGGACGGTCAATAAGGCCGAGGATATGCGTATGATGATTGACAACGGCGTAGATTTCATCACAACAGACTCTCCCGAACTGTTGCAGCAGATTCTGCAAGAGGCGAAATAAATCCTCTTATTTATCCTTCGGGCAATAAAAATGGGCTGTCCAACAAGTACGTTGCGACAGCCCTCTTTTGTAGAAGTTGTATTGTTTCCCGATTATTTCTTCTCCTTCAAAAGGTCGCGAATCTCGGTGAGCAATACCTCCTCCTTTGTTGGCTCTGGCTCGGGAGCTGGTGCTGGTGCGGGAGCCTCCTCTTCCTTCTTCTTTGCAAGTTTGTTCATAACCTTAATCATCATAAACACACACAATGCAAGAATAGCGAAGTCCACCACCTGCTGGATAAATGCACCATAGTTCCACGTTACGGCTGCGGTAACCACCTCACCCGCATCGTTCAACACCTCGGGTTTGAGTATGGCCTTCAATTCGCTGAAATCCACGCCACCGACAACCAAACCGATGGGAGGCATAATAACATCATTCACCAACGAAGTCACAATCTTACCGAATGCACCACCGATGATAACACCGACAGCCATATCCATCACATTACCCTTCAAGGCAAAAGCCTTAAACTCTTTCAAAAATCCCATAAAATTATAATTTTGAGTTAATAAATATTTCCCGTTCTACGAGATATACCCCTCGTTTCCAAAGACAAATATATAGAGAAATATTCAAACTCACAACCTGTAATGTCTAAAAAAAGCAAAACCCCGCCCAAAGCGAGGTCTTGCACTATTAATATATAAGGTATATTATGCTCCGAAGTTATCGAACAAGATATTCTCGGCAGGAACGCCAAGGCTATCGAGCATATTTACCACTGCCGATGCCATCATCGGAGGTCCACACATCAGGTAGATGCAGCCCTCGGGCTCGTCGTGGTTCTTCAAATAGTTCTCATACAGCACATTGTGTACGAAACCAACCTTATACTCTACACCTGCGGCATCAGCTGCGGGGTCGGGACGGTCCAAAGCCAAGTGGAACTTGAAGTTGGGGAACTCCTTCTCGATAGCAGCGAAATCCTCCAAGTAGAAGGCCTCCTTCAACGAACGAGCACCATACCAGAAGGTAACGGGACGCTTGGTCTTCTCGGTCTTGAACAGGTGCATCAAGTGGCTACGCATAGGAGCCATACCTGCACCACCACCGATAAATACCAACTCCTGTGTATCGGGCAGGTTATCGGGCAGGAAGAACTCTCCGTAAGGGCCAGAGATAGTAATCTTATCACCCGGCTTCAAAGAGTAGATATATGATGAACATACACCCGGATTAACATTCATAAAGCCACCCGTAGCACGGTCAAACGGAGGAGTAGCAATACGAACATTGAGCTTGATAACGTTACCCTCGGCAGGATATGTCGCACAAGAGTAAGCACGCACCTGTGGCTCGGGATTGACCATCTTCAAATCGAAGACGTGCATCTTCTCCCAATCCTCGCGGTACTCGGGATCTACATCGATATCCTTGTAATCAACAGTGATTGCAGGCACGTCAATCTGGATATAACCACCACTACGGAAGTTCAAATCCTCGCCCTCGGGCAACTTAACAACGAACTCCTTGATAAAGGTAGCCACATTGTGGTTTGACACAACCTCGCACTCCCACTTCTTGATAGAAAGAACTGATGCGGGAACCTGAATTTTCATATTCTCCTTAACCTTCACCTGGCAACCCAGACGCCACTTCTGCTGAATCTGCTTACGGTTAAAGAAGCCGGTCTCGGTGGGAAGAATCTCACCGCCACCCTCTAATACCTGGCACTTGCACTGACCGCAGGCACCCTTACCACCACACGCCGAAGGGAGGAAGATACCCTCTGCTGTAAGCGTGTTAAGAAGTGTAGAGCCACCGGCAACGGTCAATACTTTTTTGCCGTCATTAATGTCGATAGTAACATCTCCTGATGTTGTAAGTTTTGCCTTTGCAAAGAGAAGCAACGCCACCAAAAGCAGTGTCACCACAAGAAAGGCAACTATCGCAACTACAATTGTCATTAAATCCATTTCTTAATCTCTTATTAAAGGTTACAACTTAATTCCAGAGAAAATCATAAAGGCGATACCCATCAAACCGGTGATGATGAAGGCGATACCGGGGCCCTTCAAGCCAGCGGGGATATGAGAGTACTGCAAACGTTCACGAATTGCAGCCATCATAACGATAGCCAACCACCAGCCAAGACCAGAACCAGCACCATAAACGATGCTCTGCCACAGGCCATCAATCTCGCCGGCAACGACCTTCTGCTGCATAAAGAGTGAACCACCCATAATAGCACAGTTCACAGCAATCAAAGGAAGGAAGATTCCCAACTGATTATAGAGTGAAGGAGAGAACTTCTCGACAACCATCTCTACCAACTGCACGAAAGATGCAATAACGGCGATAAAGACGATGAATGTCAAGAATGTCAAATCAACACCCTCTACCAAAGCATTGGGAGCCAATACATACTCGTTCAAAAGGTAGTTCAAGGGAACGGTCATAACCATCACGAATGTAACGGCAGCACCCAAGCCCAAAGCAGTCTTTACGCTCTTCGACACGGCGATGTAAGAACACATACCGAAGAAGAAGGCGAATACCATATTGTCGATAAAAATCGAACGAACAAAAAGATTCAATGTTTCCATATTCTACCTCCTATTTTTCCTGCAAATCCTTGTTAAACGAACGGTGAACCCAAATGATTGTGCCCACAATAATAAGAGCCATAGGCGGGAAGAGCATAATACCTACATTTGAGTAGAAACCGCCATTTGCGATGTACCAGCTCTCGGGGATAAGCTGAATGCCGAAGAGGCTACCAGAGCCGAACAACTCACGGAAGAAGGCCACAATCAGCAAAATTGCTGCATAACCCAAACCGTTACCAATACCATCGAGGAATGAATCCCAAGGCTTGTTACCCAAAGCATAGGCCTCCACACGGCCCATAATAATACAGTTTGTAATGATAAGACCAACATATACCGACAACTGCTTCGACACATCGTAAACAAATGCCTTCAAGAACTGGTCTACCAAGATTACCAATGCAGCGATTACGACCAACTGAACGATGATACGGATGCGTGAAGGAATACCATTACGCAACAACGACATCACAAGGTTGGCGAATGCTGTAACGACAATAACCGAGAGGCCCATAACCAATGCGGGCTCCATCTTGACGGTTACCGCCAAAGCCGAGCAGATACCCAGAATCTGAACGATAACAGGGTTATTTGAGCTCAGCGGTCCTGTTAAATTTTTCCAATTACTCATTCTCCTGCTCGTTTAAGTTCTCGGCAGCAACCTCCTCGGCGGCCTCCGAATTGTTAGACATATTAGCGTTCAAATAAGGAAGATAACCCTCGATGCTGGTCTTAATCATAGCTGTAACGCCGTCACAAGTCTTGGTACCACCAGAGATAGCATCTACCTCGTGGTTGTTTGTAGCACCACCCTTACGCATTGCAACAGATACAAACTCGCTACCCTCGAAGATAGTCTTACCCTTAAACGAATCCTGTACTTTTGATGTGGTAATCTCGGCACCCAGACCCGGAGTCTCGCCCTTATGGTCCATTACGATACCCTTAACGGTATTCATATCGGGCTCCAGAGCGATATAACCCCAGATAGGGCCCCAAAGACCTGCACCATACACAGGAATTACAACACAGCCATTCGCAGCCTTGAATACGGGGAACTCGCCAGCCTCGAATGAAGCAGTCAAGTCACGCAAGGCCTTGAAGATATCGGCATCGGTCTTACCCTCAATTTTCTGACCATTCTTATCGAGCATCAAAGCCTCTGCAACAACATCGGCATAGGCTGTGGTCAAGGGATCCTCACCCAAAGCCTTCACGATTTGCTGCTTCTTCTCATTGAGTTCATTCTCGTCCTGACGTTCCTGCAATGAGAGTGAAGTCACAGCCAAAAGAACAGCCACAATAACTACCATCACTACCGAGTAGATGATGATATATGCGTTGCTATTTACATTAAATTTTCCCATACTCTCCTCTTATTTTGCAAGTTTAACACGATTCTTTCTACGCTTGATGTTAGCCTCTACAACGAAGTAATCAACGGTAGGAGCCAAAGCGTTCATAAACAAGATTGCGAGCATCATACCCTCGGGATATGCGGGGTTCACAACGCGAACCAACACAGCCAACGCACCGGTCATAAAGCCGACAATATACTTACCGGCATTTGTCTGTGCAGAGGTAACGGGGTCAGTAGCCATAAAGACAGCACCGAAAGCGAAACCACCTACCAAGACATGGTAATAAGCGGGAACATTTGCCCACTCGCCTACACCACACAGCTGGAACAGATAACCAAACGCCAAGCCACCGGCAAACACCGAAAGCATAGTACGCCAAGAAGCGATACCTGTAAAGAGCAGGAACAAACCACCCAGCAAGATGCACAATGTAGAGGTCTCACCGAACGAACCGGGGATAAAGCCCAGGAATGCGTCCATAGCACTCCACTGCATCTGACCTGTTGTAGAGAGCTGCTCCAAAGCGGTAGCACCCGATACGCCATCAACCTGTGCACCCATCATAGTCCAATCAGAATACCAAACCTTCTCACCTGACATCTGGGGAGTGAAAGCGAAGAACACAAATGCACGAGCAACCAATGCGGGGTTGAAGATGTTCATACCTGTACCACCGAATACCTCCTTACCGAAGATAACAGCGAAGGCAACACCCAGAGCAACCATCCACAGAGGAGTGCTCACAGGCATAATCATAGGGATAAGGAAACCTGTTACAAAGTAACCCTCGGCAACCTCCTCCTTACGAATCTGTGCATAAACAATCTCGATACCCAAACCTACAACATACGATACTGCCAGCATGGGAAGTACGCGTACCAAACCGTACCACACAGCAGCGAAGCCCTCCAAGCCTACCTGATGACCTGTATTGAAACAACCGAACAGGAAAGCGGGGAGAAGTGCAATTATCACGAAGAACATAGTACGCTTCATATCAATAGCGTCGCGTACATGCGCACCCTTCTGTGTAGTGGTATTGGGAACGAAAAGGAATGTCTCAACAGCATCAAAAGTAGATGCGAGGAAACCCAGCTTACCTCCCTCCGAGAAGGTAGGCTTAATCTTATCTACAATATTTCTCAGTCCCATAATTAACACTCCTTAATCATTAAGTTAATACCATTGCGGACCAGAGTCTGAATCTCGGTCTTTGAAGGATCGACGAACTCACAAAGAGCAACATCCTCCTCCACGATCTCGTAGATACCCAAATTCTCCATCTTGTCAATATCGTTCGCGATAATGGCCTTGAAGAGATACATGGGATAGATATCCATAGGCAAGTACTGCTCGAAAAGACCTGTTACAACAAATGCACGACGGCCACCATTGAGGTTTGTATCAAGTTTGTACTGCTTCTTCGGGCAGAGCCAAGAGAAGTAAGAACGTGATGTAGAGAACTTACCGAAGCGGGGAGCAATCCAGCCCAGCATCTCATACTTATCACCCTCGGGGATGATGGTAATCTGTGATGCGGTAGCCGAAATAAAGCCATCCTCGGCAACCTTCTTGCCGGTAAGAACATTACCAGAGATGATACGCACCTTGTCACCCTCCTTCTGTGCCTTCACATTGCCCTTAACGATAGAGGCAACGGGGGCACCGCTGATGATGCGGTAGTACTGTGGATTCTCAACCTCGCTACCTGTCAAAGCGACAACCTTGTGCAAATCAACCTTGCCTGTAAGGAACAAGCGACCGATTGCAGCCACGTCCTGAATAGCAACAGTCCATACGATATCGCCCTTGTTGATGGGGTCGATATGATGAATCTGAACACCCACATTACCTACGGGGTGCTTACCTGCAAAGGTATGAAGCTCAACGCCGTTAAGCGATGCCATCTCACCCTCCGATTTAGCACGCAGAGAGAGGTGGGGAGCATTACCGGCCAACTTGGCCAATACCTCGAAACCCTTCTGCAAGTTCTCCTTCTCGCCCTTCAATGCAAAGTTGAAATCTGGGGCCAGAGGTGCTGAATCGAATGCAGATACAAATACTGCCTTTGGCATATCGGCAGGATTTGCCACAATGCCATAAGGACGCTGAATAATCATCGTCCACAAACCTGATTTGAGCAACATCTCGATAACCTCATCGCGAGTAGCTTTTTTGAGGTCAAGAGCTGCAAACTCCTCTGAAACCTGCTCCTTATCGGCAGCCACCGTCACGTTAAGCACCTTACGCTTCTCGCCACGATTTACAGCCGACACGGTACCGCTGACAGGTGAAGTATAGAGTACGCGAGTGTTGTTCTTATCGAAGAACAGAGGCGTACCTGCCTTTACCTTATCGCCGACCTTCACCAACAGTTTCGGAGTTACGCCCTCATAATCCAAAGGAGAGACAGCATACTCTGCCGCCATTGGTACTTCTACCAACGACTCTGCCGCCTTACCTTGCAGATTGATGTCGAGACCTTTCCTTAGTTTAATGATTTTCGACATAAATTTGTAATTAAATTGATGTAATTAAGTGTAATTTGTGTATTTCGTTTTTCTATCTTTTCTTCAGTTGTCCAATATTCACATAAAAACGCACGCGAAGATACGATTTTTTTCGCACTTTTTACCATTATTTAAGGTATTATTTCAAATTATCGGTGTTTTTTCATATTTTTCCATAAATTTGTAGTCAAATGTTGCGATTTATTAACATACATACACACCATTTCAGCGGAGAGCACACCGAGCCGAGAGCCTTTGGCTTTCATCCGTGGGATGCCGAAAAGGTCGATATCGCCACCCTTGACGAGTACGGCTCATTCACCGAGAATGAGGCCATCGGAGAGATTGGTCTGGACTTCGCCTGTGAGGTTGATAGAGAGCAACAGGAGAGGTTGTTTCGCCGTCAGTTGGAGATTGCCCAGCGGTTGGGTAAGCCCGTAATTCTGCACTGCGTAAAAGCCTTTGAACCTACGCTAAACCTTTTATCGAGATATTCGCTGAAAGCCGTTATTTTTCACGGCTTTATAGGCTCAAAAGAGCAGGCAGAAACAGCCCTTAAACGAGGTTACTATCTCTCATTTGGCCATCGCACCCGCCACTCGCCAAAGAGCATCGAGGCTCTGCGTATTGTGCCACTTAATCGCATATTTGTTGAGACCGACGAAAGCGACCGGACAATTGAGGCGATGTATGAGGAGATTGCCGATTTGAAGGGCGTAACCATAGAGGCCCTATTGACAGCCACAAACGAGAATTACAGAACAATTTTTGAGAAATAACAATAATGAGTCACGACTGGTTGGAGAGAACAGCCCTGCTATTGGGCGACGAGAAACTGAATATGCTGCGACAGGCCAATGTTTTGGTGGTGGGTCTGGGCGGCGTAGGTGCTTATGCCGCCGAGATGATTGCCCGTGCGGGTGTCGGGCGTATGACCATAGCCGATGCCGACTCCGTATCCGAGAGTAATATCAACCGTCAGCTTATAGCCCTCCACTCCACCATCGGCGAGCAGAAGGCCGACCTTATGGCGGCACGACTACGCGACATAAACCCAAAGATTGAGCTAACCGTTGTAAACCGTTTTATAAAGGATGACGAGACCGACTCTCTGCTCGACTCCGACCGTTTTGACTATATTGTCGATGCGATAGATACACTCTCGCCAAAGCTGGCACTTATCAAGGGGGCTCTCGACCGCAACATACCTCTCGTGAGTTCAATGGGAGCGGGAGCAAAGACCGACCCGACAAAGATGGAGATTGCCGACATCGCAAAGACACACCACTGCCCGCTGGCTCACATGTTGCGAAAGCGACTGCACAAGATTGGCATCCGCAAGGGCTTTACGGCGGTCTTTTCACCGGAGCCGGTGCGTGAGGGTTCAATGATACTTTGCGAAGAGCAAAATAAAAAGTCAAACACCGGTACCATATCCTATATTCCGGCACTGTTCGGCATAGGATGTGCATCGGTTGTGGTACGAGGATTAATTGGAGAATTTAATGCGTAACTATATGAAAATAGTATTTTTAGACGAATATTCAATTGGCGGAGCAGACATCTCTGCCATAAAGGCTTTGGGCGACTACACAGGTTATGACATCACTCATCGCAACCAGATTTTGGAGAGGTCAAAAGGTGCAGAAATCATCATCGCCAACAAGACGATTTTAGACGCTAACACCATAGCTGCACTACCCGACCTACGCCTTATCTGCGTAGCTGCTACGGGTATGAACAATGTCGATTTGGAGGCTGCCGCAGCACACGGCGTAGAGGTCAGAAACGCTGTGGGCTACTCCACCTATTCGGTTGCCGAGACAACCATCGGCTCGGCCATAGCACTCCTGCGTGAGGTGGTCTATTATGACGAATATTTCAAGTCGGGCCGTTATGCTGCTGCCGACTACCTGTTCAACTACGACCGCCCCACATCGCAGGTCAGAGGCAAGCAATGGGGCGTCATCGGCCTGGGTAACATAGGTCGTGAGGTGGCTCGTCTGGCGGAGGCCTTCGGTTGCAAGGTCGCATACTATTCGACATCGGGAGTCAGTCGTGAGGAGGCCTATCCAAGAATGGAACTCAACGAACTGCTCGCAACATCGGACATCGTATCCATACATTGTCCGTTAAGCGACAAGACCCGAAATTTGATTGGCCGCGAGGAGTTTTCGTTGATGAAGCCCACCTCTGTTATTATAAATGTGGCACGCGGCGGCATCATCGACGAGGAGGCTTTGGCCGAGGCTCTTGACAATGGCGAAATTCGCGGTGCAGCACTCGATGTATTCTCTCGCGAGCCATTGCGTGAATCGCCGCTATACAATATAAAGGATAAGTATCGCCTGTTAGCCTCGCCCCACAATGCATGGTCGGCAGAGGCTTCACTGAAACGCCTTATCGACTGCATCGTGCAGAACATCAAGGCCTATCAGGAGAAATAAATCAAATAAGAGATTAAAAAAACTGCGAAAATTCTTGTTTTTACGCAGTTTTTTTTATTTTTGTACCAAACCTATTTTCAACCTCAAAGTGACTATTATGAATGTCAAACTAACTCATCTGACGCAACTTATTCTATCAGCAATAATATCATTGCTCGGCTTTTCGTCTTGCAAGCTATTTCAGGAACAGTATGATATGTACGGCACACCCATTGCCGAATATCAGGTTAAAGGGTGTGTGACCGATACAGAGAACAATCCCATTGCAGGATTACGTATAGTTATCGCAAGACAGGGATATGGGGATGCTGACCCGAAGACACAAACTCTTACAACTGATGCAAATGGAGAATTCGTATCAGAAAAGACGGAGAGGACGTATAATGGATACAACGGTACGCTAACCTTCACCGACATCGACGGCGATGATAATGGCGGCGAGTTCCAAGAGAAGACCATTAATCTACAAGAATTGAGACCCGTATTGGACAAATCAAAGGCAGAAGGTTGGTATGAAGGAGTATATATCTATACCGTAAACACCACGCTACTCAAAGAGTATAAAGCAGACGAATAACATAAATCAACCTATTAAACAAGTAAAAACAACTACGACTATGAAAACCAAACTATCACAACTGACGCAGTGGTTGCTCACGACAGTAATCGCTATGCTTGGTTTTTCGTCGTGTGACCCACTTGACCTCCCTGTTATGTACGGCACTCCTACTGCCGATTATCAGGCCAAGGGACACATCACCGATGAGGAGGGCAATCCCATTGAAGGCATCCAAATCAAAGTAGAGGCACAGACTTATATCGGCCAAACAGTAGAGCCCGAGGTTGTATATAGTTCAAGCGATGGTCTTTACACCACTAAAAAGTATAAAGACCGACCAATACTTTATCTGCATATTTCCGATATCGACGGCGAGGAGAATGGCGGAGAGTTTGAGGAAATGACCATCAATCTGCAAGAGTTGAAGCCTGTACTGGACAAAACTGATGCCGATGGCTGGTATATTGGTGTATATAACTACAAAGTTGATTTCAGACTGACCAAGAAATCTGCCGACAATGAATAAATACCCTTTGTCACTGCGTCGCAGGTTAGCGTTGGAGGCGTGGAGGCTAAACGAGAAGCAACGCATCAAGGAGCACCCGCTACGCCAGCTGTTCTGGGAGTGTACGTTGCGTTGCAACCTTAACTGTCGCCACTGCGGTAGCGACTGCAAGAGAGAAGCGTCGCAGCCCGATATGCCCAAGGAGGACTTCCTGCGGGTATTGGACAACATCGCCGCAAAGACCAATCCTAATAAAGTATTTGTCGTCATAACCGGTGGCGAGCCACTGATGCGTGCCGACCTGGAGGAGTGTGGCCGTGCAATATACAAGAAGGGTTTTCCGTGGGGAATCGTAACAAACGGACTGGCGATGACCCAGCGACGGCTGAAATCACTCCTTGCAGCGGGTATGCACACCGCAACGGTCAGCCTTGATGGTTTGGAGGAGGAGCATAACTTTATGCGTGGCAACAAGCACAGCTTCAAATATGCAGTAGAGGCCATAAGGCTGATGGCGGCAGAGAAAGATTTTATTTTCGATGTTGTGACTTGCGTAAACAGACGCAGCATCAAGACACTGGACTCGCTGAAAGAGATGCTCATAGAGCTGGGTGTCAAGCAGTGGAGATTATTCACTATCTTCCCCGCAGGACGAGCAGCAAACGATGACGAGCTGAAACTTTCAAGCGAAGAGCATCGTCAGCTGATGGAGTTTATCAAACGTAACCGCAAGGAGGACAAACGCATCAGGATAAACTACTGCTGCGAGGGCTTTATGGGTAACTACGAGGGCGATATCCGCGACTTTTTCTTCCGTTGTCAGGCGGGCGTCTCGGTGGGCTCGGTGCTCATTGACGGCTCGATAGGAGCCTGCCCCAGCATCCGTGCCGACTATCATCAGGGCAACATCTACAAGGATGATTTCTGGGAGGTATGGCAGAATCGTTACGAGCCATATCGCAACCGCGAGTGGATGCGTACGGGCATCTGTGCCGAGTGCAATATGTTCCGCTACTGCCAGGGCAATGGAATGCACCTGCGTGACAATGAGGGCAAGTTGCTCCATTGCAATCTGCAAAAGTTATACGAAAAGTAGCCAATTGCAAAAAGGGGCAAGAGGCAGAACGCAAGAGGAAAGAGGAAAGAGGTCGCGACCGCTTGCAGAGAATCTTGCAGAGAAAAAGTAATGCCGTTTGGTTTGTCCAAACGGCATTACTTTTATTTATATAGCGAAGATACTACTTCATCTCAACCAACGCCTCGCCGGTCATCTCCTTTGGCTGCTCCAAGCCCATAAGCTTCAAAACCGTAGGAGCCACATCGGCCAAGATACCGTTCTTGACACTCTTCACTCTATCCGACACAACCACGATAGGCACAGGATTGAGTGAGTGTGCTGTATTGGGAGTACCGTCCTCATTTACGGCGTTATCAGCGTTACCGTGGTCGGCAATCATAACAACCTCGTAGCCGTTAGCCTTTGCAGCCTCAACAACCTCCGACACGCACTCATCAACAGCCTTCACAGCCCTCTCGATAGCCTCATAAACGCCTGTATGGCCCACCATATCGCCATTAGCGAAGTTCAGACAGATGAAATCGAACTTCTGCTCGCCGAGAGCCACCACCAACTTATCCTTAACCTCGTAAGCTGACATCTCGGGCTGCAAGTCATAGGTAGCAACCTTGGGCGAAGCGACCAGAATACGCGACTCGTTAGCGAACTCTGCCTCGCGACCACCATTGAGGAAGAATGTAACGTGTGCATACTTCTCGGTCTCGGCAATACGCAACTGCGAAAGACCGAGTGACGATACATACTCGCCGATTGTATTGCGAACATTCTCCTTATCGAACAAGATGTGCAAGCCCTCAAACTTGGCGTCATAAGGGGTCATACAGCAGTAGTACAACGGCATGGTGTGCATACCCTCCTCGGGCATATCCTGCTGCGTAAGGACGATTGTAATCTCCTTGGCACGGTCGTTACGGTAGTTATAGAAGATAACCAAATCGTTTGGCTTGATACGGCCGATAACCTCGCCATTCTCGTCAATGCGAACGATAGGCTTCACGAACTCGTCGGTAACACCCTCGTCATAAGAACGCTGCATAGCCTCCACCATATCGGTAGCGGCCTCACCAACGCCATTAACCAGCAAATCATAAGCCACCTTAACACGTTCCCAACGCTTGTCGCGGTCCATAGCATAGTAGCGGCCAATGATTGAGGCAATCTTACCGGTACGTTCTGCAAGTGCAGCCTCTACATCGGCAATGAAGCCCTTACCACTCTTCGGGTCGGTATCGCGACCATCCATAAAGCAGTGAACAAAGGTATTCTCGATGCCGTACTTCGCTGCAATCTCCGCCAACTTATAGAGGTGTTCGATAGATGAGTGAACGCCACCGTCCGATGTAAGACCCATAAAGTGAACATTCACGCCATTTGCCTTGGCATATTCAAATGCCTTGACAATCTCCTCGTTCTCGTAGATTGAGTTATCGGCACAGGCACGGTTAATCTTCACCAAGTCCTGATAGACAACTCTACCGGCACCGATATTGAGGTGACCCACCTCCGAGTTACCCATCTGACCATCAGGCAGACCTACATTCTCGCCATCGGTACGCAGCTCGGCGTGAGGATACTTCTCGGTCATAGCCGAGATATAGGCGGGGTGCATCTGTGAGATAACGTCAGACTTTGTGCCGTTACCGATGCCCCAGCCATCAAGAATCATCAATAAAACCTTCTTATCCATATCTTTTATTCGTTTAATTTTGCCATAATAATCTCAACAGCCTTGTCAATAGCCGCCTGCAAGCCATTTACATCCTTACCACCAGCCGTAGCAAAGAACTTCTGGCCACCACCGCCACCGTTAAAGAGCTTGGCAGCCTCGCGAATGACAGCACCGGCATCCACACCCTTCGCAACGATATCGTCGCTGAGGACAATCGAGAGGTTGGGCTTAACGGGGTCTGCAATACCTGCGACCATAACCACATTCGTAGCCTTTGCACGCAAAGCATAGGCCAAATTCTTCAACATATTGCTTGCGAAGTTAAATTGACGAGCCACGAGGAACACCTTCTCGCCCTCGGGACGTTCGGCGATAATCTTATCAACCAAAGTATCAATCTGCTGCTTGTGCAACTCCTCCAGCTCCTTCTGCAAAGCGTTGTTGCTTTCGAGCATCTTGGTAATTGCAGCCTCCACCTTCGGGCTGTTCACCAACTGTGAGATACCCTGAATCTGTGTCTCCAAAGCGTAGAGCATCTCCTCGGCACGGTCGGCTGTTACGGCCTCAATACGACGCACACCGGCCGAGATAGCACTCTCACTCAAAATCTTGAACATACCGATAGTACCCGTAGCCGAGGTGTGAGTACCACCACACAACTCAACCGAGTCGCCGAACTTCACGACACGCACCTTGTCGCCATACTTCTCGCCGAACAATGCGATAGCACCCATAGCGTTTGCCTGCTCCATTGTTGCCTCGCGATTCTCCTCCAAAGGATAGTTCTGACGAATCAGACGATTGACGATACGTTCAACCTCACGCAACTCCTCGGCCGAAACCTTCTGGAAGTGTGAGAAGTCGAAACGCAAGCCCTGCGGAGTAACCATAGAGCCCTTCTGCTCAACGTGAGTACCCAGCACCTGACGCAACGCCTGATCCAGAAGGTGGGTTGCGGTGTGGTTGTTGGCCGCAGCCTGACGCTTTGCAGCATCTACGACAGCGGTAAACTTTGCGTCAATCTTCTCGGGCAGCTCTGCCACGATATGGATGATAAGACCATTCTCCTTCTCCGTAGCGATGACATTAACCTTCTCGTTGGCACTCTCGATATAGCCCGTATCGCCAATCTGACCGCCCGAATTACCATAGAACGGGGTCTGGTCGAACACCAGCTGATATGTGGTCTTGCCCTTTGATGTTACGCGGCGGTAACGTGCAATGCGAACGGGTGCAGTCAGTGTATCGTAACCCACAAACTCACTCTGATCGATTGAGAGCAGCTCCTGCCAGTCGTCAATATCCTGTGCCGCAGCATTACGCGAACGCTGCTTCTGTGCCTCCAACTCCTTCTCAAAGCCTGCGAGGTCAATCTCCACGCCCTGCTCGCGAGCAATCAGCTCTGTAAGGTCGATGGGGAAGCCGAAAGTATCGTAAAGCTCAAAAGCATCCTTACCGGCAATCACACCACCCTTGCCCACCTTGGCAATAACGCGGTCCAGAAGGTTGATACCCGTAGCCAGCGTACGCAGGAATGAAGCCTCCTCCTCCTCGATTACGCGTTCGATAAGAGTCTGCTGCTGTTTGAGCTCGGGGAACTGATGGCCCAACTGCTCGGCCAGACCTGCAACGAGCTTGCACAATGTAGGCTCGTTGAAGCCAAGATATGTGTAGCCATAGCGAACGGCACGACGCAGGATACGGCGGATAACATAACCTGCCTTGGCATTTGCCGGCAGCTGACCGTCAGCGATAGAGAATGCGATAGCACGCAGGTGGTCGGCGATAACACGCATAGCCACATCAGCCTTCTCATCCTCGCCATACTTCTTACCCGCCATAGCAGCAATACGCGAAATGGTAGGCTGGAAGACATCGGTGTCGTAGTTTGACTTCTTGCCCTGCAAAATCATACAGAGGCGTTCGAAGCCCATACCCGTATCGACGTGCTTTGCAGGCAGCGACTCCAACTCGCCATTTGCCTTGCGGTTGAACTGCATAAAGACAAGGTTCCAGATCTCGATAACGTGAGGGTGGCTCATATTGACCATCTCACGGCCGGGGATTTTCGCAACCTCCTCCTCGTCACGCAGGTCGAAGTGAATCTCGCTGCAAGGGCCGCAAGGGCCTGTCTCGCCCATCTCCCAGAAGTTATCGTGCTTGTTGCCGCGAATGATGTGGTCCTCGGGAAGGTACTGCTTCCAATAGTCGTAAGCCTCCTGATCGAAGGGCACGCCATCCTCCTCCGAGCCCTCAAACACGGTAGCATACATACGGCTCTTATCAAGGCCATAGACCTCGGTCAGAAGTTCCCACGCCCAAGAGATAGCCTCCTTTTTGAAGTAGTCGCCGAAAGACCAGTTACCCAGCATCTCGAACATTGTGTGGTGGTAGGTATCGTGACCTACCTCCTCCAAGTCGTTGTGCTTACCCGACACACGCAGACACTTCTGCGTATCGGCGGCACGCGGCGTAAAGCGAGGTGCATTGCCCAGGAAGATATCCTTAAACTGGTTCATTCCTGCGTTGGTAAACATCAACGTAGGGTCATTTTTCACTACCATAGGTGCCGAGGGCACGATAGTATGCTCCTTTGAGGCAAAGAAGTCCAAAAAAGCCTGTCTGATTTTGTTTGATTCCATTGTATATCGTTTTTGTTATTATTATCGTTATTATTCCGTAACGGATTGCAAAATTAGACATTTTACGCTAAATTTGCACCATAAAATTGAATAATTTTAATAATATGAGGCGAAAAAGTCAGAATAACGACGCAACCGGCGGGCAGCGAGGAGTCTTGCACCGCATAAAGTCGTATCGTCTCATACGAAACCTGCTCATCGGATTTATTGTCGCATCGGTGATAAACCTGCTCTTTTCGTCACTCTTCTACACGCCCAAAATGTTCCGTCTGGCGGATGAAAGGCGTGAGTTGGAACTGCGATATGAGGTGTTGCAGAACAGGATACGTTCTTCGCAACGGAAGATTGACGAGATTCGGCATCGTGACAATATGGTTTACAGACCATTATTCTCCTCCGATACGCTTTCAATCGAGGGCATTTACACACCCTACGCCGAGCAGAAATACGCCCACCTGCAAGGCAACGACTTCTCGCCGATGATAACCTCGGTATGGAAGGAGATGGACCAGCTGGCACGTTCTCTCTATCTGGAGTCAAAGTCGCTGGACGAGTTGCAGGTTTTGTCAAAGGACAAGGAGAAGTTCTCCACCGCCATTCCCGCAATATGGCCCATCGACAGAAGTCTTCTGCGAAACAAGATTGGAGCATTCGGTTATCGTATGCACCCCAAGTTGCACCGCTGGAAGTTCCACAAAGGTGTGGATATGGCAGGACGCGTAGGCGACCCTGTATTCGCTACGGGAGATGGTGTTGTCGAGAGTGTTATATTGAGTCGAGCACGCACGGGCTATGGCACGCAGATACTTATCAATCACGGCTTTGGCTACAAGACCCGCTATGCCCACCTGAACAAGACCCACGTTCAGCGTGGCGACAGCATAAAGCGTGGTCAGCTGATTGCCGACATGGGTAATACGGGTATCTCGACTGCCCCACACCTGCACTACGAGGTGATATATCGCAATTCACCCGTAAATCCGATTAACTACTTCGACAAGAATATGTCGGCCGAGGCATACAAGAGCCTTATGAATCAGATTCAGGAGGAGACCTACGAGGCGGAATAAACGGCGGAATAAGCAGGGGTATAAAGAATAGTTCTTCGGCCACAGCGTAAGGAGCAAGATTAAGAGAAATGAGCAAAACGAACGACATACGAAAGACGAAGCGTAGCATCAGAGGACGCATAATACGCAACTTCATCCGACTATTTGCCTGGATGGGTGCCATTATGCTATACTACATACTCTTCTCATTGTTGTTTGACACCCCCTACGAACGCCAGATGCGTCAGGCCACCGAGGAGTTACAACAGCAATACGACGCTATGTCGGCACGCTACGACTCATTGGAGATGGTGATGAACAACATTACCGAGAGGGACAAGAGTGTCTTTCGTATTCTGTTTGAGACCGACCCTTATGACCTCGACACCGAGCAGGGCGACGAGAGAGTCATTCTGCACGAGCAGAACATATCGAAGTCGAAGCGAGAGCTGCACACCGACATCAGCCAACGCATCACAAAATTAGAGCAGAAGATGAACGAGGTGGAGTCGGCGTGGGAGACCATCCGCACGCGAAGCGAAGCGTTGGAGGGTAAAGGAAATAACATTCCGGCCATACAGCCCGTCATCAACAAGCAGCTGACACTGCTCACTGCCGGCTACGGAACAATACTCAACCCCTTCTTCCGCACACTGAAATCGCATCAGGGCGTGGACTATACCGTAGCAGAGGGTTCAAGCATCTTTGCCACAGCCGACGGTACAGTTAAGGAGATTTCCGACAAGAGTTCAACACTCGGCAAGACCATCGTCATAGACCACGGCAACGGCTACCAGACATCATACAGCCACCTTTTAAGCGTTCTTGTGACACGAGGACAGAAGGTGCAGCGTGGCGATGTGATAGCCCGTTCGGGTAACTCCGGCCTGTCGCTTGCTCCGCATCTGCACTACGAGGTACGCTACAACGGCATACGCATCGACCCTATCCACTACTTCTTTATGGAGCTTTCGCCCGACGAGTATCAGCGTATGATTCGCATCGCACAGTCGGGAATGCAGTCTTTCGACTAACGGCAGAGTGATAGCAGACAGACAAACCAAATCATTTTTTAGACAATTTGGTGGTATAATAGTATTGGAAAAGTGCTTTTCTTTTGCTATTTTCGTGACCAAATTGTTTTTCTATGCAGAACACCTTTTTATCAGAAGTAGCTCAACAGCTTTACAGCCGCTATGGCAGCGATATCTCGTCGCTTACAATCGTTGTGCCGACACGCCGAGCAAGGCTTTTCCTGTCGGAGGCCATATCGAAAGTGGCAAACAGGCCGATATGGCAACCCGAATATATGTCAATGGACGATGTGATGCACACCGCAACGCCCCTCAAAATAGGCAACAAAATACGCATCATAAGCGAGTTATACAAGATCTATTCGGCCTTTCACGAGGAGAGTTTCGACCAATTCTATGCCTGGGGCGAGACTCTGTTGAGTGATTTCAATCTTATAGACAACTATATGATTGATGCCGATATGCTATTCCGCAACATCTACGACCTGAAAGTGCTGGAATCGGACCTATCGTACCTCACGCCCGAGATGCGTCATGTCATACACTCGTTTTGGAGCCACTTCTCGGAGGAGAGCACACTGAGTGATGAGAAAAAGCGTTTTCTGGGTATCTGGCTCTCACTCGCCAAGGTGTATCACCAGCTTAAAGAGAGGCTCTCGGCTCTCGGCATCGCCTATCAGGGAATGATATACCGTTCGGCTGCCGACAACATCAAATCAGGCAAGGAGCTACCCGACTGCTCGCGACACTATGTATTTGTGGGTTTCAACGCCCTCTCGAAGTGCGAGAAAGTGGTGCTGGATTTCCTCCACACAAACGCCACCTGCGAGTTTTTCTGGGACCACGACGACTACTACACCAAGCAGCACGATCAGGAGGCGGGTCGCTTTATCAGCGAGAACCTCTCACGATATAAACCTACGCTTGAAGTAAGCCACGGCAACTTTAACAGTATCAGCAAGAATTTTACCGCTATCTCCACCGTGTCGGATGTGGCTCAATGCAAGCATATCCCCGACCTGTTACGCGAGATTTCTCCCGAGATGAAGTTCGACAAGGAGAGTGCTATCATCCTTACGGACGAGGAGCTGCTGATGCCTCTGCTCCACTCTCTGCCCAACGAGTGTGCCGAGAATATCAACGTCACGATGGGACACCCCATTCGCAATACCGCTGCCTACTCGTTTGTCGATAGGCTTATCTCACTGCAAAGAAACGCACAGCTCTCGAAGGGCGAGGTGAGCTTCTATCACGTTGATGTTACGGGCGTACTGCAACACCCCTACCTGATAAGGCTCTTCAAGCAGGGCAACGCCATCTACGACCGCATCGTTGGCGAGCATATGATACGCGTCAAGCAGAGCATCTTTGCCGAGGAGGAGCCCCTGTTGCAGAAAATATTTTCATACTCCGACAGCTGGGAGAGCCTTGCAAGGCGTATCGTGGAGATTATAGACTCTCTGGTGGATATTGCCACGAACAACGACGAGGATATATCCATCAAGGCGAGTTACCTGTCGGCCATATCAGCAGGCGTAAGCGAGATAGCAAACTGCCTGAAACTTTGCGACATAGAGTTGGATATAAAGACCTTTGTGATGCTTCTGTATCGTCATCTGCCCTCCATCAGCATACCATTCAGCGGAGAGCCGTTGCAAGGCTTGCAGATTATGGGTATTCTGGAGACGCGAGCACTTGACTTCAAGAATGTAATCATTATGTCGATGAGTGACGAGAACTTCCCCGGCAAGCTCAGTGGCAAGAACTCATTCATCCCCTACAACCTGCGTCGTGCATACGGCATACCCACACCCGAGGACCACGAAAGCGTCTATGCTTACTACTTCTACCGTCTTATTCAGCGTGCAGAACGCGTGGATATGCTCTACTGTGCCAACAACGGCGAGAGTGACCCCAGCCGTTATATCCGTCAGCTGGATTACGAGGCACAATACCCCATAAGGAGGATAAACATAGGTGTAGATATCAAGGCCGAGGAGAATAAGGTGATTACGGTCGAGAAGGATGACGAGGTTATGGAGAAGCTGAACCGCTATCTCGACCCGAAGAGCAAATCACGCCTCTATCCGTCATCGTTATCGCCCTATCTCGTGTGTCCGTTAAAGTTCTACTTCAAGAAGGTTGCCAATCTGGCAACGGAAGATGAGTTGGAGGACAACATCGACAGCAGAGTGTTCGGTAACATCCTCCACTCGGCAATGGAGATTTTGTACAAAGAGTTTAAGGACAGAGAATATACCGCCGAGGATATGGAGAGTCTGCTCAAAGGCGACAAGATTGAGAGGGTTGTGACGGAGGCTATCGACAAAGAGCTGGCGAAGAACAGACATATTGACGAGGATGAGTATTCGGGCGACCTGCTGCTTAACAAAAACATTGTCATCAAGCAGATTCGCGACAACATCATACCCTACGACAAGCGTCAGAGTGGTGTTGCCTTTGTCGGCTTTGAGGAGACCTATGAAGATAGCTTCCCGCTGAACGACGGCAGTGGCCGAGAGGTGAATATTGCGGGCAAGGCTGACCGTATAGACTCGCTGCCAAACGGCAATCTGCGTGTAGTGGATTACAAGACTGGCAAAAAGCATTTTGCAAAGGAAGACAAGACCGATTTTCAGGTTGAGCAGTTGTTCGAGGGCGAGGGTCGCGGCAAATATGACAATGTATTCCAGACGCTGATGTACTCGATGGTTATTGCGAACAACAAGAAGCGTGTGGTACAGCCCGGACTCTATTACATCAAGCAGATGTACAGTAAGGGGTTCAAGGACTATCTGACTATTAACGACCAGACAGCTGACACCTCCCTCTTTAAGGAAGATTTCGAGCAGCGGCTTCGGGTCGTTTTTCAGGAGCTGTTCAACCCGAATGTACCATTCAGGCAGTGCCCTGCTGATGAGGCCGAAAACAGTTGTAAATATTGTGATTTCAAAACCATTTGCAGACGCTAACCCAAGATATGAGAGCAAGAGTATTAAGTGCCAGTGCAGGCTCGGGAAAGACCTTCCGACTGGCCTACAAATTTGTACTTGACACCGTCAAACACTATAAGGACAAGCCCTATCTTTACAGGGCCATTCTCGCTGTGACCTTTACGAACAAGGCCACCGAGGAGATGAAGGGTCGTATTTTGGAGAAGTTGAGTGACATCACAAAGAAGCCCTTCGAAAGCGACTATATGCGTATGCTGAAAAAGGACTTGGGTCTGCCCGAGGAGGAGATTATACGCCGTGCCGATGCCATTATGAAGCATATCCTGCACGACTACTCTCACTTCAACGTGATGACGATTGACAAATTCTTCCTCTACATAATGCGTTCGTTCCTCAAGGAGCTGGGTATGGATCTCAACCCCACCATCGAGATAGACAAGGCCCTGCTGCTCCAACGCAGTGTGGATGCCCTGATTGAGGATACCCGAAGCGACGAGAGGTTGCAGCAGTGGATTACCGACTACGTCTTTGAGAAGGTCGATGAGAAGGGTGACTGGAAGATAAATGACGACCTGAAAAACATCGGAAAAGACTTTTTCAAGCTCTCCGACCGCACTCTTATCGAGGGTGCTTCCGACCGAGAGAGGTTATTAGGAATTATAAAGGCCTACAATGCCGCTTTGAAGACTCTTGAAACGAAGATGAAGGCTTTGGGCGAAAAGGGCGTAATATTAATAGGCGATGCCGGAGCCAGCGTAGAGGATTTCCATCAGAAAAGCAGTGGTTTGGCCGGGTATATTAAAAATGCTGCCAGCGGTAAGTATGCAGCTCCGGGCAAAAAAGCCCAAACATCGCTTGACGGGGGTAAGTTTGCCAATACCACTCGAACTGCACAGATTGCACCAAAGCTGCTGGAGATAGGTCACGAGATTGTCGAGATATACAAAGAGTATAGCAAGATAGAGCCGATGGCAACCACCATCAGAAAGCAGTATCGAGCATTTGCTCTTATGCAGGACATCTATACCAGAATGTGCAATTGCCAGAGGGAAGACGGCTCGGTTGTCCTTGACGAGACGGAGCATATCATCTCACAGTTTATCAACGACGACAACAACGATGCCCCGTTCATCTACGAGAAGGTCGGCAACCGCTTTGAGAGGTTTATGATTGACGAGTTTCAGGATACTTCGGAGAGTGACTGGAGTAACTTCGTGCCGCTGTTACGCGAGGCTATGTCGGAGAACGACGACGAGTCGGTATTTATCGTAGGTGATGTGAAGCAGTCCATCTATCGTTTTCAGGGCGGCGACTGGCGTATCCTCGCACGCGATGTGCAGAACAAGTTGGGTAAAGACAATGTAGTGGTTGAGCCATTGGAGGATAACTGGCGAAGCAAGCCCTGCATAGTGAACTTCAACAACGACCTCATTGGTCGCATCGTCAAGGCCCACAACGAGAAGTTAAACAGCAAGCTACTGTCGGCCGTTGAGAGTGGGTACATTACCCAAGAGTGCAAGGCGGAGCTGCACGACACGCTTAAAAATGCCTACACAGCCCACTCGCAGAATGCCCGAAAGACCGAAGGCAGAGAGGGTTACATCCGCGTAGAGGGGTACGACAAGGTATCGCCATTTATTGAGGCCATTGAGTCGGCTATCGGCCGAGGTTACAAGTATAGCGACATAACCATATTGTATCGCAACTCAAAGGATGCCCCCATCATCATCAAGCAGCTACTCGACTACAAGCAGGATAAGCAACTTGACTTCAACATACGCACGCAGGAGTCGCTGATTATAGGTCGTTCGCCGGTGTGTCAGTTTGTGATTGCGGTGCTGCGTCTGTCGCAAAACCGCAACGAGAAGATATATCAGGCCGTCATCAACGACTATCTCTCTCGCCGCCACTACCTGCCGCTTTGCGAGAGTGAGACTACACTGCTTGACAACATCTGCCAGCTGCCGCCAAACGAGGCCTTTGAGCATATCGTGAAGCACTTCTCGCTGAATGACGACCCCACCAATGTCGCATACTTGCAGGCTATGCAGGAGCAGATTATCACCTTCTGCAAGAAGAAGTTCTTCGATATTGCCCTCTTCCTGCAATACTGGGACGAGAAGGGAAAGGATGAGAGTCTCTCGGTAAGCAAAAGCGAGAACGCCATCGAACTGCTCACCATACATAAGGCGAAGGGCTTGCAGAACAAGGTCATCATCATACCCTACTGCAAGTGGCAGCTGTTCAAAAACAGGGACACCACCATCTGGGCAGACACAACAGGTATCAAGGGCTTTGAGGGCATAGGTCGCTACCCTATCAGCGGAAGAGAAGATATAATTATGGCCACGCCATTTGCCAAGGACTTCCTAAATGAGCAGATATACTCCCACGTTGATGCGATAAACCTGCTCTATGTGGCTGTGACGCGTGCCGAGGATGAGCTATACATATATATCCCGCAAACGAGCAAGGATAAAAACATAGGCTCGCTGGTTGCGGCAGCGGTAAACGACACTACGGCATCGGACTACGGCATTGAGGCAAGACGCAGCGAGGGCGTTGTGGAGTATGGCTCACTTGCCGACAAGGACGAGGAGAAAGAGCAGCAGGAGCAGAAGGTCGAGAGTATTATTATGCAGGAGTACCCCACCAACCCCACGCACGGCAACCTGCGACTATCTACACAGCGATACTATCAGGATAAGGCTGTGGGCATGTCCTCACAGCGTGAGGTGGGTATTATGATGCACTCAATACTCTGCGAGGCCACCGACTTTGCCGACATCACAAGACGCATAGAGGAGGCTCACACCCAGGGTCGTATCAACGCCGAGCAGCGTGATGAGCTGCGTGAGGTCATCAGCCGCGAGTTTGCCCGCGACTGCGTCAAGGAGTGGTTTTCGGAGGGCTGGGACTCTATCCGCAACGAGCAGGATATCATCTGTGGCTCGACGATAGGCACACGCCGCCCCGACCGCGTGATGATTAAGGGCAGGCGTGCCGTGATTGTCGATTACAAGTTCGGCAACGAGCCTTCGGGCGAGTATGTTAAGAAGATGCGTCTTTATATGGAGTTATTGAGGCAGATGGGCTATGACGAGGTGGAAGGATATTTGTGGTATATGACCATCGGCAAGATTGAGAAGGTGGAATAAGGTTACAAAGAGCAAAGAGTTGTCTTTCATCTTTTATCTTTGCTCTTTTATCTTTATATTTGCAGTATGGATATAAAAGTTGGACTTGGATACGATGTACACGCACTGGCCGAGGGGCTTCCCCTGTGGCTGGGTGGCGTAAGGATTGAGCACACAAAGGGTTGTGTGGCTCACTCCGACGGAGATGTGGCACTGCACGCCGTGTGTGATGCCCTGCTTGGTGCTGTGGCGGCAGGAGATATAGGCAAGCTCTTTCCCGACACCGACCCACGATACAAGGGCATAGACTCAAAGCTCTTGTTGCGTGAGGTATGCAACGTTGTCGAGCAGAGGGGCTACCGCATATCGAACATAGACTGCACGATAGCGGCACAAAAGCCCAAGCTACGCCCCTACATCGACACTATGCGGGAGGTTGTAGCAGAGGTTATGGGCATAAGTCTCGAATGTGTGTCGTTCAAGGCCACCACGACCGAGCATCTCGGCTTCGAGGGTCGCGAGGAGGGTATCTCGGCTACGGCCGTTGCACTGCTCATAGCAGAGTAATAGCACTGCTCATAGCAATAGCATTGCTTATGGCAGAGTCACGAGGCAGAGTTGTACGATATCATATAACTATTATATTATGTAAGGACAGAGGGTAACCATTGGTTTGGCTACCCTCTGTGGCTTAATAAAAAGTGATTTAATAGACCCGTGTTATTGTTCCCGAATACTGCACGGGGTTATACCACAGATTGGATATGGTAAGCGTCGCCCCGCCATACTTGGAGTTGATATCAAACGTAAAGTTATACTCCTCGGTGGCGTATAGATTCACTTTGAACGATACCTGCCAGCCCTCCTCGGTCTGCTTGGTAAGTATTGTACCGAGGCTTGGAGTTACGGTATTCAGCAACACGTAACGATAAGGCGGCGTATAACCCACCCAATAGGGCAGGCAGACATCCAACGTGCCACGCCACAGCGTAACCGTATAGTTGATGTTTGACAGAAAACGCATAGCTCCCGCCGGCATTATCTGTATTGTCTGCGGGTTAAACTCAAAGTTATGCGACAGCACGATGCTATCGACATACTTCTCGAACTCGGCCTGACGTTCGGCACGGTGTGCCACACGCTGCTCGTGCGTCATAGAGTGCATCCTCTCGTGATGTGCCCTGCGTTCGGGCGTAGGCTCCATGGGATGCTGAATAGCCGTAGAGGTCGATTTGGTCGGCGATGACGTCTTTTGAGCCATAGCCGCATAAGGCCCACAGAATGTGCATAATGTGATGCACGCAATAATAAAATAAAGTTGTCTCATAGCGATAAGATTTTACGCTTGAAGCAACTTCAAAATCCCTGCCAAGATAAAAATTGCGAGTAAGCGAGAGCAGTGTTCCAATCAATTATGCAATAGACGGCAGTCTGTATCTGCTAACAAAATCGTTGCATAATTGTGGGATGACGAGAGCAAAGAAATAAGCCTCTGCGACCGAAGTGGTGGCGGAGAGAGGCAGAATGTGAGGTTATGCGTTAAAAAATGGAGACCTTTTTACAATAGAAAAAAGTGCTTGCATCCATTTTAGCATAACCTCATATTATGCCCCGACAACACTTCTCGCAGTGGTTTTGGCTCCACCTTTTGCCACCAAAAGGTGGTAAGAAAGAGATAAAAAATTACAAAACTACAGAAATTACAGGGGTGTAATAACTGTAATTTTTGTAACTTACTCCACCCTACTTCTCCAGGATTCGTTTGAGGAACTCGCCCGTGGCACTCTCGCGACACGAGGCTATTTTGAGAGGCGTACCCTCGGCGATGACACGACCTCCGCCGGCTCCGCCCTCGGGCCCTATGTCGATGATATGGTCGGCAACCTTTATAACATCGAGGTTATGTTCGATGACGATGGCTGTATTGCCCCTATCGACCAGCTTGTTGATTACACCCAGCAATTGGCGTATATCCTCAAAATGGAGGCCCGTAGTAGGCTCATCGAGGATATACAGCGTGCGACCCGTATCACTCTTGCAGAGCTCGGCAGCGAGCTTTATACGCTGACTCTCGCCTCCCGACAGCGTCGTGCAGGGCTGTCCTAACGTGAGGTAACCCAAGCCCACATCCTGAATAGCCTTCAACTTCTGATATATCGACGGGATATTGGCGAAGAAATCGACTGCGATATTGACCGTCATACCCAGCACCTCGTCGATATTCTTGCCCTTGTACTTCACCTCCAGGGTCTCGCGGTTATAGCGGTGGCCTCCACACGCCTTGCATCGCACATAGACATCGGGCAGGAAGTTCATCTCGATAGTCTGCACACCCGCACCGCGACACTCCTCGCAACGGCCACCCTTGACATTGAACGAGAAGCGGCCTGCCTTGAAGCCTCGCACCTGTGCATCGGGTGTAAGCTCAAAGAGTTTGCGTATATCGGCAAAGACGCCCGAGTAGGTTGCAGGATTACTGCGTGGCGTACGGCCAATAGGCGACTGGTCCACCACGACCAGCTTATCGATATTCTCGATGCCCTCCACCGAGTCATACTCCAAAGGTCTATCCAGCGAACGGTACAGCACTCGGCTCAATATGGGTCGCAGAGTCTCATTGACAAGCGTAGATTTACCCGAGCCACTCACGCCCGTAACGCATACGAACTTACCCAACGGGAACTCTACATCGATGCCTTTGAGGTTGTTGCCCCTCGCACCGCGTATGGTGATGCACTGCCCGTTACCCTCGCGTAACGCCTCGGGAATCTCTATCCTGCGGCGACCACACAGATAGTCGGCAGTGATGCTGTCGGACTTCATAATGTCGTCAATCCTACCCGTAGCGACAATCTGACCGCCACGACGACCCGCCTTGGGGCCTACATCGACAATATAATCGGCGGCACGCATCATATCCTCGTCGTGCTCCACCACGATAACCGAGTTACCCGCATCACGCAGCTCCTTCAAGGTGTTTATCAGGCGATTATTGTCGCGTTGATGCAGTCCGATGCTCGGCTCATCGAGGATGTATAGCACATTGACCAACTTCGAGCCTATCTGCGTAGCGAGGCGTATTCGCTGGCTCTCGCCACCCGACAGCGAACGGGCCGCACGCGAGAGAGAGAGATAACCCAGCCCCACAGCCATCAGGAAGTGTACTCTTTCGCGTATCTCCTTCACAACCTCCTGTGCTATACGCCACTCTTTGTCGGTGAAGCACTCCTCCACGTGGCTCATCCATTCGGCAAAGTCGGCTATCGACATCGCCGAGAGCTCGGCTATATTCTTGCCTCCGATGCGAAATTGCAGAGCCTCCTTCTTCAAGCGTGTGCCTCCGCAGACACTACACGGACGATACACCAGAAACTGCTCACGCCACTTCTGACCCTTCTTCGACTCCTCGTCATCCACCGACTGCACATATTCGGCTATGCCCTCCCACGCCATCATCCTGCGACCCGACAGAGAGCTGAACTCCGACAAATCTACCATCAGAGGCTTTGCATCGCCATACAGCAAGGCATTCATACCCTCCTCCGAGATTGTCGCTATGGGGTCATCAAGCGTGAAGTCATAACGGCGGGCAAGCAGTTCCAGCTGAACGAAGAGTTTGTTATTCTTATATTTACCCAACGGCTCGATACCACCCTCACGGATGGAACGGCTATCGTCGGGAATGATTCTCTTGACATCAAAGACAGCCTCCACACCCAAACCGCTGCATCGCGGGCAGGCTCCCTGAGGAGAGTTAAACGAGAAGGTATGAGGTGCAGGGTCCTCGAACGCCACACCCGTCGATGGGCACATCAGATGACGCGAGTAGTAACGCATACCGTCGGCTCCGTAGTCATAGATAGCCATCGTACCCTTACCCTGACGCATAGACTCTTTCAGCGAGGTCATAATACGTTCGGCAGACTCCTCCTTCACCACCATACGGTCCACAACAAGGTCGATATTATGCACCTTGTAGCGGTCGAGCTTCATACCCGAAGAGAACTCCACAATCTCGCCATCGATACGGGCGTAAAGATAGCCACGCTTGGCAAGCGACTCAAACAGCTCGCGATAGTGACCCTTGCGGCCCTTGACGATGGGAGCCATAAAGGCTACCTTACGGCCTGCAAAACCTTTGAGTATGAGGTCGCAAATCTGCTCGTCGGTGTAGTGTACCATCTCCTCGTCGGTAATGGGCGAGTAGGCACGCGATGCACGGGCAAACAGCAGACGCAGGAAGTCGTTTATCTCGGTTACGGTACCGACCGTAGAACGGGGGTTTTTATTGGTTGTCTTCTGCTCAATAGCCACCACAGGGCTCAACCCCGTAATCTTATCCACATCGGGGCGTTCCATAGTGCCGACAAACTGGCGTGCATAGGTCGAGAGGGTCTCCATATAGCGACGCTGTCCCTCGGCATAGATGGTATCGAAAGCCAGCGACGACTTACCCGACCCCGACAGGCCCGTAATGACAGCCAGCGAGTAGCGAGGTATCTCGACATCCACATTTTTGAGATTGTGAACGCGAGCACCCGTAACGACTATACTCTTTTCTGCACTCTTTGCCATAAAACACTAACACTTAAAACATTGACATCAGCGAGTACAACCAATCATGAAGCGATATAAGGCCTACGATGTCGGCAAAGCAGACAATCAGGATTGCGAGTGTGAAGTATCTCACAAACTTAGCACCCAGCACAAGGGCAAAGTGCGAGGCGAGCAAAGCACCTATGACATTACCCAGTCCGTGCCACAGGCCATAGACATAATCGACCTGTCCGTTAATCATAAATATAGCCAGCGAGAAGGGCGTAGCGACAAATATGATGAAGCACTTGACGACATTGGCGGTGATGATATCCAGCTTCATCGACCAGATTGTGACGGCCAGCAACACATAGCCCAGACCGATGTAGATATATCCGCCATAGAAGCCCAGCAGCAGGAACCACAGATAGTGCCACCAACGCACATCCAGAGGACGGCCTCCGTGGATATGAACGTGCTTGTGGTCCTGATCGGTTATCATATATAGCAGCACGAACGACATTACCACCGTCATACAGATAGTGAAGATGGTGTCGCTGATGTGTGTCGCTGCGAGAGAGCCTGCCACATTGCCTATGACGGCAGGAATGGAGAGCTTCACGCCACTGCGGACATTGAGCATACGCTTACGCAGGAAGGCCAGCGACGAGGTGAAATTCTGCAACACAACAGCAATGCGGTTGGTACCATTGGCCACGCTGATAGGCAATCCCAACGCCATAAAAAGCGTCATCGAGATAACCGCACCACCCCCTGCGAGGGTGTTGATTATCCCCACCAAGACGCCCGAAAGCACCAAAGTCCATATTACTGCTGTTTCGTCCATTTTTCGGTTTTTATATCTTACAGGCTCTCGCCAATATTATCTTTTTTCGGCTATAAAGTATAGGTCGAAGCAATCCTCCGTAACGGGGCTTATATCGTAGTCCGACATCGTGATAGAACGCGTCAGCGAGTCATTCTGCGTGAGCAGACAGCGACGGTTCAGTCGGTTGAGCAGGTCATACGGCAACTGCAACATCCAACGCGGCAGGCGGTGCTGCAAGTCCAGCACATCGTAGCGGGTGATACGCTTCACGCCCTCGCGGTTCTTCTCATAGTAGGCCATAACCTTGTCGTTACCCATCACGCCATAACACTCCACGCTGTCGAACACACCCTCCAAAAGGGTCTTTAACTCCTCCGCACGATACTCTCTCACGTGCCATGGGTTACGCGTCAGCGACATAGGAGCATTGGGCGTAGAGACCACAAAACGCCCTCCTCGACGCAACACGCGATGCACCTCACGCACAAAATCGGCATCACGACGGATATGCTCTATGACCTGAAACGACACCACATAGTCGAAAGCCTCATCGGGCAGCTGCAAAGGTGGCACTGCCATCTGCCTAAACTCGGCATTTTCGGGCAGGTGCAACTCCTGCGGCACACTCTTGTCAATGGTCACAAAACGCCTTGCAGCGGGTGCTATGACATCCACTCCATAGCCCATACCCGTACCTACCTCCAACACATCGCCCGAGACTATCTCCGCCGCCTTGTGATAGGCGAGCAGCGAACGCTGAAAGACAAAGTTATCGGAGGCATCACGCTGTGAGACTCTCTCGGCTGTGTGAATCTTCGCCATAGTTACTTCAACTTAATCTGTGTAGGCTCTGCCACAATATCGCCACGCTTCATCAGCACACCTACGGCACGCTTGAAGACCTTCTTGCTCATCTGCGTCAGACGATGCACCTCTTCGGGTGAGGAGTTATCGCCTATGGGCAGCACGCCGCCATTCTGCTGCATCAATCGCACCAAAACATCGGCCGAGTCCGACACGCCACTATAACCGTCACGCTGCAACGTGATGTCGATGCGGTTATCCTCCGTAATGCGACGCACATAGCCCTCCACTCTCTCGCCTATGGCTATCGGGCGGAAGAGCTGATTCTTGTAAATCATACCCCAATGGCGTGAGTTGATGATGACGCGATAGCCGATAGGACTCTCCGAGGCGACCAGCACATCGACCTTCTGACGCGGCTCTACGGTGATGATGTCGTTGTCTATAAAGGCTTTGAGCTTCTGCGTGGCTACGCAACGGCCCGTAATGTTGTCGATATACATCCACACCACAACCTTACGCCCGGCGATGACACCACCCTGCTGGTTGCGGTTGGGCAGGAACAAATCCTTACCCGCCAGACCCCAGTCGAGGAAGGCACCGTGAATACTCTTATCGACCACCTTCAACGCAGCAGCCTGACCCTCCATAATGAGAGGCTGCTCGGTTGTGGCGACCAACCTATCCTCCGAGTCGTGATATACAAAGACATCTATCTCGTCGCCAACGGTATTTTCCAGCGACACATAGCGGTTGGGCAACAGCACCTCTGCCCCCTCCTCGTCTGCGAGATAGAGGCCAAAATCGGATATGCGATTGACTTTCAAGGTCTGACGTTTTCCTACTTTCATTATAATAATGTATTAGACTTGCAAAGATAAGCAAAAAAGCGGAAAACGACAAGAGGACAAGAGCAACTCTGCAAGCGAAGACATAGTGAACAAGTTCCCTCTGCATATGGCTTACTCGCAATTTTAACCCTGCTACGCAGGTTTTTAATTGCTCCCGCTCGGCATAGTGAACAGGTTCCCTCTGTATATGCTTACTCGCAATTTTAACCCTGCTATGCAGGCTTTTAATTGCTCCCGCTCGGCAGAGGGAACAAGTTCCCTCTGCTCTCGCTTACTCGCAATTTTCATCTTTGCTCTTTGCTCTTTCATCTTTTTATCGTATCTTTGCCGCCGTAAAAGTTCATTTGAATATGATTAGCAGAAGATTGCTCCGAATAAAGGCTATGAAAGCCTTGTATGCTCACATCAAATCTGAGTCAGATTCGTTGGCAGCATCAGAGAAGACTCTTGTCGCATCTATCGACAAGACCTACGACCTCTATTTTCAGATGTTGTCACTCATCGTGGAGGTTGCACGCTATGCCGAGAGCCGTCAGGAGATGGCCAAGCAGAAGAAGCTACCCACCTTCGAGGACCTCAATCCCAACCGTAAATTTGTAGATAACAGCGTCATAGCACTCATCGCCAACAGCGACTCGGTGAATGACTATGTGGCTGCCAAGAAGCTCTCGTGGTCACAATCACCGGAGCTTATAAAGACCCTCTACTCGCAGTTGGAGCAGAGTGACTACTACCAGAAGTATATGCTCTCGGAGGAGCACTCTTTCCGTGAGGATTTGGCTCTGGTACACGACTTCTACACCCACGAGTTGGAGGAGTCAGAGCTTCTGGAGGAGGTATTGGACGAGCAGTCTATCCTCTGGAACGACGACCTCGGCTTCGCCCTTATTATGGTGGAACGCACGCTGTCGAATATGCGTGCCTCACACGAGGAGGTCAAGGTTGTGGAGAAGTTCAAGAGTGAGGATGACCTTCTCTTTGCCAAGGAGCTGTTCACCAAGGCCGCACTCGGCTTTGAAGATAGCGTCGCACTCATCGAGAAATACACCAGCAACTGGGATGTTGAACGCATAGCCTTTATGGATAACATAATCCTTGCGTTGGCCATCACCGAGCTTACGGCGTTCAGCTCTATACCCGTGAAGGTTACGCTGGACGAGTATATCGAGATATCGAAGTTCTACTCTACCCCGGGTAGCAGCAACTTCATCAATGGTATCCTCGACCGCATCGTGGCAGCACTCAACGCCGAGGGTAAGATTAAGAAGAGTGGACGAGGCTTACTCTAATGGCAAGGCTTTGGCTCTGGGCAACAACGCTTGCCGCCGTGATATTGTGTGGTTGTGGGGGTAACACTCCGCAGAAAACCACCCATATAGCCGACCGGGAGATAACCCTCACCGAGGAGGCTTTCGAGGCGGGCATAAGCGACACATTACAGCTGGGCCGTATGCGTCAGGGCGAGATTATAGCCAAGACCATACGCCTGCACAATGGCAGTGAGAAGCCTGTGGTCATCATACGCGAGGCCACCTCGTGCGGTTGCACCACGGCACAATATCTGCGTCAGCCCATAGCACCCTCATCATCCTGCGACATCACCATAGAGTTCGACTCGCAGGGTCAGCTGGGCTGGCAAATGAAACTTATGGAGTTTTATTTCGCCGAAAAGGCCACTCCGCTGAAAATATACATAGATGCGGAGGTCGAGTAGGCTTGCATATTGGGGAATAATGCTTACCTTTGCCAACGGCTACGGCCTCAAAGGGGCGAGGTGGCACAGACAGGACAATTAATAACTTAAAAGAATATTTACTATGATGAATTTACTTCAAGCAGATGCAGCTGCTGCACAGCAGCCCGGTATGGGTGGTTTCTGGATTATGATGCTTTTGATGATTGCCGTGATGTACTTCTTTATGTGGCGTCCCGAGTCAAAGCGTCGTAAGGAGATGGCAAAGTTCCGTGACGGATTGAAGAAGGGCGATAAGATTATCACCGCCGGTGGTATCTATGGCACCGTAAAGGAGGTTAAGCAGGGCGAGCCTACCATCCTTATTGAGGTGGACAGCAATGTTACCTTGCGTATCGACAAGAATATGGTTGTTGCCGATAACTCACAGTTACAGAAATAGTTATCCGCCCGCAAGAAAAGACAAAGAGGTCCGATGCCAATCAGGTATCGGACCTCTTGTTTAATCCAACTGACGCACGAAGCAAGTGCAGAGGCAAATTTTGAATTTTGAACCGACGCTGCGGAGCGAGGGCAGAGGGTGCTTGCACACTTTGCCGAGCCGCGAGGAGGAAACGAGGGTTTACCCCTCGTAATTTTGAATTTTTGCCCCCTACTCTTCCAGTTCAAACTCGCGGAAGCCGAACTCGTCGCGGGCTCGCTGCTTGGGCGTAAGGAAATAGATACAATGCCCCTGCGAGCACAGCTCTCCCTCTGCATCGAAGAGCTCCACATCAATATCTATCACCTGGCGACGCTGCCTCGCAACACGGGCACGAAGCGTGATATGTTCCTGGTCGATAACCACCTGTTTTTTATAACGCATCTCCAAGTGTGATGTAACGCCACTCGTCTGGAACTTGCGGAATATCACCCAGCTGGCTATCTCATCCACCAGCACCGCCTGTATGCCGCCGTGCAGCGTGTTATGCCAGCTCTCGAAAGTTACGCGTGGATGCCAATGGCACACCACATCGTCACCATCCTCATAAAACTCCATCTTCAAGCCCGACTCGTTGTTCGGGTCACAGCCGTAGCAGTGATAGGCAGGCTCCCCCACCCACGGATTCTTTATCTTCTTCATAGCCTACTGTTCCATTATCTTACGCAGAGCCTTTGCCAGCTGGTCGGGACACGAAGTACCCTTGCGACCGCAATTGATACCTTCGAGGCGAGATATGACCTCCTCGGCACGCATACCCGCAGCCAATGCCGCCACGCCCTGCGTATTACCCTGACAGCCACCTATAAACTCCACCTTGCTGACCACATTCGCATCGGTCAGCTCCACAACTATCGCTTGCGAGCATACGCCACAAGTCGGAAAGACCATCTTCTTCATCCTAAAATCAATATCAAAACAGTGACAATTTTCACACAAAGGTAAGAAATTTGCATTAAAAGTGCTCTTTATCGCTGTAAGTTGGTCATAATCTAACTACAATTTTGTACATTTGTAGAAAATTTAACCCCACAGACAATGTACGACCTGATAGTTATAGGAGCAGGAGCAGCGGGACTTATGGCAGCCGCAACAGCAGCACGAGCAGGAAAGCAGGTGTTGCTAATGGAGAAAATGGAGAAGGCAGGACGCAAAATCCGCATCTCGGGCAAGGGCCGTTGCAACCTCACAAACGCACGCCCCGCCGAGGAGTTCAAGGAGGCGATACGCACCAATGCCGACTTCTTTGATGTGGCTTTTGCCGAGTTCAACAACAAAGCTACGATACGCTTTTTTGAACGTTTGGGTGTGAAGCTCGACATTGAACGAGGTCAGCGTGTATTCCCCCACAGCGGCAAGGCGTGGGACATAGCCAATGCGTTGGAGGACTACTGCAAGGACAATGGCGTGGAGTTTATGTTCAACACCCGCGTCTGCGAGATTCTCACCCTCGGGGGTAAGGTCTATGGCGTGGAGTATATCAACAAGCGAGGCTTCAAACGCAAGGAGGAGGCTGCTAATGTCATCATCGCTACGGGCGGCGTAAGCTACCCGGGCACAGGCTCTACGGGCGACGGTTACATCTTTGCCGACCAGGTGGGCCACACCGTCGAGGCGGTACGCCCCTCACTCACCCCACTACGCACCTCGCATCCGCAGGCGAAGTTCCTCAATGGTCTGCTGCTGAAAAACATCAATGCCAAGCTATACATCGACGACGAGCTGCGTCAGGAGGAGTTCGGCGAGATAAGCTTCTCGGACCGAGGCATAGAGGGTGCTGTGGCATTGCGTGTGAGCCGTGATGCGGTGGATGCCCTTATCGACGAGAAACGCGTGAAGCTGGTTATCGATTGCAAGCCCGCCCTCACCGAAGAGATACTCACCGAACGCATCAAGCGAGAGATTGCCGAGATGCAACCCGACGAGTTCTTCTCGGAGTTGTTGCGTAAGTTGGTGCCGAAGCATTTGGTTATACCCATTGCTCACGAGCTGGACGTACACTCAAAGAACTACATACGCAAAGTCACCGACGCGGAGATTACCCGTCTGGTAAAGGTTTTGAAAGGCTTTGTATTCCCCATCACCGACTATGCACCCTTTGAGTATGCTGTGGTGACGGCTGGTGGCGTACGCTGCGACGAGGTGAACAAATACACTATGGAGTCGCTGAAAGTCAAGGGACTCTACTTCGCCGGCGAGGTACTCGACATCGACGCCAACACGGGTGGCTACAACTTGCAGATAGCCTTCTCGACGGGTCGTTTGGCAGGTCAGTTAAAGAAGTAGCACAAATAACGCAAGAAACAACACACAGGGCGAGATGAAAATCACGGGACGCAACATAAAACGACGCTTGTATGGTTTGAGGAATATTCCCTCAAATATCAAGCGTGCACGTTACTGGCGTGGTCACGGCGTTCACTCGCCATTTGTATATAACATTGTAAGGCAGGTCTTTATGTGCCGCGAGTTAAAGTCCGACGACAGGTCATTATACGAGGCTCTATCTTCGCTTGGCATACCCCGCCGCCGCTGCATACAGTTACAAAACCTGCTGCACCACTGCAACTACACCACATTTGAAATAGACCCCAAAAGAGAGGATTTCAGCGGTGTAGATATGGTCATAACCACCATAGAGATTGAGCCTGACAAACTCGCTATAATGGCCGAAAAAGCAACGCAGAGTGGCTCTACACTCTGCATTATGGCACCCACCTACGATGCCCCACGACACAAGGCGTGCGAGGCTTTGGTGGCACAACATCGCTGCACCAGCATCGACAACAGAGGCTACCTTCTACTCTTCAACAACTACTTACCTAAACAAATATTCAAACTATGAAAGTATATACCAAGCAGGGCGACAAAGGCCTGACTTCACTCATCGGTGGAGAGAGAGTATTCAAGACAGATGTACGCGTCGAGGCGTATGGCACAGTGGACGAGCTGGTGGCATTCATAGCCTTGCTGGCCGACAAACTCGCCGATGATGACCGCTTCGATGAGCATACCTCGATGCTGCGTAAGGTGGAGTCGCACCTGATGACCGTAGAGGCACTGCTGGCCGTAGGCCGTGACGGCGAGGATAAGGTTGCACCCCTCGGCATTGAGCCAACCACCACTTTGGAGCAGGCTATTGACGCTATGCAGGCAAAGCTGCCAGCCATTACAAAGTTCACCATTCCGGGTGGCGACGAGAGAATATCTATGTGCCACGTCTGCCGCACCGTATGCCGCCGTGCCGAACGTATGGCCCTTGTGGTATCGCAGCAGCACGACCTCTCGGACGATGTTCTGGCATACCTCAACCGCCTGTCGGACTATCTCTATCTACTTGGACGTACGGTAACAATGATTACCCACACCGAGGAGATTTTGTGGATACCGTAGAGAGCTGATATCTGATTATATATAGAATATCAAAAAGTATTTGTCACATTTACACTTTTTTACATTCAGCACAATTGTTGTCATATACAAGCAGAATAATTTTGAATGCTGAATTTTGAATTTTGAATTACAACATATATCTTTGCGGCCAATTATAGGAAATAACTTAAAAACTATATAATTATGTATTGGACATTAGAGTTGGCATCGAAGCTTGAAGATGCACCATGGCCAGCAACAAAAGAGGAGCTTATCGACTACGCCATTCGTTCAGGCTCGCCTTTGGAGGTCTTGGAAAACTTACAGGAGATTGAGGACGAGGGCGACATCTACGAGTCAATCGAGGACATCTGGCCCGACTACCCCTCAAAGGATGACTTCTTCTTTAACGAGGAGGAGTATTAAGAGAACTACGGACTACTGCGTTTGTGCGGTAGTCTTTTTTTTTACACATTGACCAATCTATTTACTAATAAGTACAATTATGAAAAAGTTAGAAAAACCCGCTATTTTAGTTGTTGATATGCTCAACGACTTTGTAACCGGTGCATTGACTTGCGACCGAGGTAAAGCTATCGTTCCCGCTACTGCCGAACTGCTGGATGCGGCTCGTGCTGCGGGTGTTCCCGTAATCTTCTGCAACGATGCCCACCGTGCCGGTATCGACCGCGAGTGTGAGCTCTGGGGCGACCACGCCATCGTAGGCACCGAGGGTGCAGAGGTTATTCCCGAGTTGAAACTCTCGGACAAGGACTACGTTGTTCCCAAGCGTCGTTACAGTGGTTTCTTCCAGACCGACCTTGACATCCTGCTCAAAGAGCTGGGCGTAAAGACTGTCGTAATGACAGGCTTGCATACCCATATGTGCGTGCGTCACACATCGGCTGATGCCTACTGCTTGGGTTACGATGTTGTAGTGGCAAAGCAGGCTACCGACTCATTCACCGAGGAGGACTATGTAAGCGGCCTGGCCTACTTGAAGACCTGCTACGGAGCCGACGCCTACACCAACGAGGAGTTGGTAAAGATGTTCTAACCACTCCCTAATACAACAAAAAAAGAGCAAAGATTTAGGTCTTTGCTCTTTTTCTTATCTTTTATCTTTAATCCCGCTTTGCGGTCTTTTAGCTCTCCGCAACAACATAGTCTGCAAGCAGCCTCTCTCTACGGCTTAATCGTAATTTTGAACGGATTTATCCATTTTAGGCTTGTTGCTAAAAAAAGATTCTCACGCATTTGTTTTTCGTCACTCTGAGGGAGGCTTGCCGACCGTGAGAGTCTAAAAACAAATGCTCAGAATAACGTTACAAGCCTAAAAGATATAATTCCGTTGAATTTTAACCCGACACAAGGTCGGCTTTTCCTCCTTCTTGCAAGGCATAGTGCAAATAAATTTGCCTCTGCACTTGCTTCGTGCGTCGGTTGAATTCTTAATTTTGAATTTTGAATTCTTTTATAAGCCTCTTGCACGAAGCAACGCATCAATCTGCGGCTCACGGCCACGGAACGCCTTATACATAGTCATACCGTCATCGATACCGCCCGGCGTGAGGACATAGCGACGGAACTTGTCGGCAACCTCCTGATTGAAGATATCGCCCGTCTCGGCAAAGGCCTCAAAAGCGTCGGCGTCAAGCACCTCGGCCCACATATAGCTGTAATAGCCGGCACTGTAACCACCACCCATAGTATGGCTGAAATTGGTCATACGGTAGCGAGGCAAAATCTGCTGCGGGATACCGCGTGCAGCGAGTTTCTCGGCCTCGAAGTCCATAACATTAAGGTCGGCAGGAGCCTCTGTCAGAACATGAAGGTCCATATCGCTGAGTGATGCGGCGATATACTCAACCGTTGCAAAGCCCTGACCATACTTCGAGCTCTCAACAATCTTCTCGACAAGCTCCATAGGAATAACTTCGCCCGTCTTGTAGTGCTTGGCATAGACAGCCAGCACCTCCGGCTCAAATGCCCAATGCTCGTTAATCTGCGAGGGGAGTTCCACGAAGTCGCGTTCCACACCACTCACGCCGCCATAATGCACATCACGCATAAAGTTATGCAGGGCGTGACCAAACTCGTGGAAAATAGTACCCACATTGTCGATGCTCAACAAGGCGTAGCCCTCGCTGTTGGGAGTAGCCATATTGCAGCAGTTCACAACAACAGGGATAACCCTCTCGCCATTCTCGTAACGCTGGCCACGGAACGAGGTGCACCATGCACCTGCACCCTTACCGTCACGCGGGAAGTTATCGCTGTAAAATATCGCCAGCAGCTTACCGTCGCGGTCGATAACCTCATAAGCCTTTGCCGTAGGCTCATACGAAGGTACATCGGCTGTAATCTCCTTGAAAGTGAGGCCATAGAGCTTCTCGGCTACATAGAACACGCCCTGCATCACATTGCCTATTTCGAGGTAAGAACGCAACTCCTGCTCATCAACGGCATACTTCGCCTGCTTGGCCTTATCCTGATAGTACATAAAGTCCCAACCCTCAGGCTCGAACGATTTACCCTCCTTGCGAATCTCCTTGCGGATGTCGTCAATCTCCTCCTTGGCCTTCTTCACAGCGGGCTCCCACACAGCGTCAAGCAACTCATACACCGCCTCGGGACTATTGGCCATACGGTCTTCAAGAGCCATCTGGGCATAGTTCTCATAGCCCATCAGCTGTGCCTTCTCGATACGCAGTGCGACAATCTTTGCACATATAGCCTTGTTGTCGTACTCGTTATCCTGATTACCGCGATTGTAGTAGGCCTTATAGACCTTCTCGCGGAGTTCGCGGTTCTCGCAGTACTGCAACACAGGATTACAACTCGGACGCTGCATATTGAACATCCACTTACCCTCCTGACCATTCTCGGCTGCCATCTTCGCCGCAGCGTCGATATTCGCCTGTGGCAGACCCTTCAACTCGTCGAGTGAGTTAGCCACAACGAAGGTGTTGTTGGTCTCCTGACGGAGGTTCTGTGTGAAGGTAAGCTGCAACATCGAGAGCTCCTGATTAAGCTCACGCAGCTTTGCCTTCTGCTCGTCATTAAGCTCGGCACCGCTACGCACAAAACGCTTGTAGCTGTTCTCCAACAGAGTCTGCTGCTCCTTTGTAAGGCCCAGCGACTCACGCTGCTCATAGACCGCCTTCACGCGGGCAAAGAGTGCGGGATTGAGGTTTATATCGTCGCTGTGAGCAGATGAGATAGGCGACATCTCCTTCTGCAAGGCACGAATCTCCTCGGTAGAGTTGCTGCTCGACAGCGGAGAGAACGTACTACGCACCTTACGCAGCAGCGAGCCACACTCGTCCAACGCTACGATAGTATTCTCGAAGGTAGGAGCCTCGGGGTTGTTCACGATAGCCTCAATCTCGGCCTTCTGCTCCTCCATACCACGCAACATACCCTCGCGGAAATCATCAATTGTAATCTCCTCAAACGGGGCAATGCCATAAGGGGTATCAAAGTCATTGAATAGCGGGTTTGCAGATTTTTCGCTACCACATCCGCACGCCAAAACAGCCATTGCTGCCATAACAATCTGATTTTTCAGTTTCATATATTTGGTTTTTTAATAGTTTTCTAAACCGAGAAAAGAGAAAGTGAATTCTCTCTACTCTTCGGGAGCAAACATAGGATCCCAGGCGGGAAGCATAACAGGCTCCATCTCCAACAGCTTCAAGACATCCTCGGGAACATACTTCTTCTCCACCACCACGCGGAACATATACTCCTCGAACCACTCGTCGGTCATAATAAGGTTACCCTGATAGCCCGATGCCGGTCCCCAGCTGTTCTCGACCATCCACTTGCGAGCCTTGCCCTCATCGTCCAAATCTACGGCGATAAGCGTCATAGCGTGCGACGAGCCGCTGGCATAGGTCTGAATACGCTGCTTCTTATCCATCGGGAACGATGTGCCGAACAGCGACGCATAGTCGAAGTTGGCAACATCTAAAGTACCCTTCTTGCGATCCATAAACTTACCCACATCACAAGAGAAGTACATCGCCGTATTATCCTTGATTGAGGCAATGGCCAACTCCTTGACCTTCTCTATCGGGAGGTTGATGTAGAGCCAGTTCTCACCGTCATAGACGTGGCGGTCGAGGTCAATTTCATAGACCTTACCATACTCGCGTGAGGGGTCGTTCATAATCATCACATAGTTCTGCTCCAAATCCTCGCCAATATACTCCTCGTAGAAGCTCTTCGGAGTGTAGGTCTTGCGGCTCACCAGCTCGCCCTTTGTATTGTAGCGAGCCCACTCGAACTCTGTCGGAGGAACGCCCAGACACTCTACCAGAATGCGATACACCTCCGCGAGCATCTCCTCCTTGCGTTGCATAGCCTTTTCGGGCTTCAACTCACGCAACTCCAACGCCCACTCACGCAGTTTGAGTTTCAAAATCATAGCCATCTGCGATGTAGAATTCGACTGGAAGGTCTCGGGCATAGCCTCCTTGGGTACGACGCCGTACTTCATAATAAGGTTTGATACGCCCGTAAACTGTCCGCCGTCACCTATGGGGTTACGCAGCAGCCAATCAACCTTACGGTCCGAGAGTGGCAATTTGCGAGTATCGATAATGGACTGCAAGAAAAGGTTAGCCTTCTCCAACTGGTCGTAGAACGAGTTATAGTTCTGCGAGAACTCCATCTGCGGAAGGTCATACTTCTCAATCATCTTGGCACGCAGGACATTAAGGCCTGTAAACAACCAGCAGCGACCCGATGACTTCTGGTCGGTGATGCCCTTGGTCTTTACGCGATGCGAGAAGTGAGTATCGCACATAGCAAGATTGTCGGCATTAATAGCCAAAGTAGCGATAGAGTTCGATGCCAGAGCATTCTTCACGGCACGCTGCTCGGCAGAGCCGGTATAGCTCTGACTGATACGCGAGAGCATCTCGGCATCGATACCTCCATTGTTATTCTGTGCCGCAGCCGTCATCGCACCGGCGAAGAACAGAGCAGCACAAACGATAAGTTTTTTCATAGTATTTAATATTTATAAGGTTATATAATTCTCAATCTTTGCGAAGATAGTGATTTTTCGGGAATATTTCTTAACTTTGTATAAGAATAAATTTGTATAACTTCTAATTTAATTGCTATGAAGAGAGTATTTTTTATTTTTATTATGACCATTCTGTGCAGCACTACCGTAGCACAACAGAAGTACCACGACGCGGCGATGTTCAACGCCCCCAATGGCAATGTCAAGTATATTGAGTATGAGGATGGACGTATATTCTTTGCCGAGGACGGTAGTCTGGTCAAGGAGGAGTCATCATATCTTTCTCAATATAGTGCATACGACATAACGAGAGATAGTGACGGCTACCCTATTGAGGTAACCACCGACTCCGACAAGACTCTTATTGAGTACACCGAAGATATGCGTGTCCGCAAACGCACCATTATAATTGGAGGAGAAAAACTCATCTATGCTTATGATTACAAAGAGTTTCCCAAAGTCACAATGACCAGAATTGAGTATATCGATGATATTCCCAAGACAAAAGAGACAATCTATGATATGAATGAGTTTGATGCTCAGGGCAACTGGATAAAAAAAGGAATACAAGGTATAAAGAGAGAGAAGCAAGTTACACACGTAGAGAACTTAAATCTTTTACATACTGACCCAATAGCAAAACAATATGTATGGACTTCAACAGAGCGATACTATGAGGGCCGAGAGGAACAAAACAGAATAGTATCATATCGATACAACAAAGAGTTCAAACGCAGTGACTCTCCCAATGAGATAAATATATTTTATTCTGTAGCACATCCTTTCTTTTTTAATGCCGGATGGTCTTCCAAAGGAATCAAGAAGCACATAAAAACCAATAAGATAGAACACGAATTAAAAGAGAATGTAGGTTGGAAAGAGATTGAGATACTTATCCCCGAGTCTGATAAGGTATTTTTTGGATACCCTATTGGAAATATGCAATATCGTTGCAAGAAGAGTGGAGATGATTATTACCCCTATTACAGATTCTATATCTACATCGACAATATTGCAGAACGAGATGGTTTCTTTGAGTATATCGTGGAAGATGCAAAAAAGCACGAAACTCTCCAAGAACAGACAAGCAATAAAATATATCTGGTAAGTTCTCTGTTTTCGGTTTATCTCGTAAAGAGCCCTTACGGTATAGAGGTAAGACGTACCGACCATACACCCGTAGATTGGAGATAGTGAATATAATTTCGAAATTATATAGTTTAGGCGTGTAGCGTCATTCCGAGCATTTGTTTTTTAGACTCTCACGTCGCTATGCTCCTCAGAGTGACGAAAAACAAAAGCAGCAGTCTATTAAATTGGCTGCTGCTTTACTTTATTTAATCTATCTATTCTTATCTGCGGAAACCACCGCGGCCCATAGGCATCTTCAAGCCGCCGCCCGCTACGGTCTTCATCATCTTGCGGGTCTGCTCGAACTGCTTCAACAGGCGATTTACATCGGCCAGAGTAGTACCACTACCCTTGGCGATACGTTCCCTGCGACGAACATTGATAATCTCGGGATTCTCCCTCTCGGCAGGTGTCATCGAGCCAATGATTGCCTCGGTCTGCTTGAAGGCATCATCGGGGATATCGATATCCTTCAACGCCTTACCCATACCGGGTATCATCGAGGCGATATCTTTCAGATTACCCATCTTCTTAATCTGCTGTATCTGATCAAGGAAGTCGTTGAAGTTAAACTGGTTCTTAACCAATTTCTTCTTCAACTCGCGAGCCTTCTTCTCGTCGTACTGCTCCTGTGCCCTTTCCACAAGCGAGATGACATCACCCATACCGAGTATTCGGTTGGCCATACGTTCGGGGTGGAACACCTGCAAGGCATCCATCTTCTCGCCACTCGAAATAAACTTCAAAGGCTTGTTCACAACCGAACGAATAGAGATAGCAGCACCACCGCGTGTATCACCGTCCAACTTGGTGAGTACCACGCCATCGAAGTCAAGTCTGTCGTTGAACTCCTTGGCGGTATTCACAGCATCCTGACCCGTCATAGCATCCACTACGAACAGAGTCTCGCTGGGCTGTACCGCCGCCTTGATGGCTGTAATCTCAACCATCATCGCCTCATCCACAGCCAGACGACCCGCCGTATCGACGATAACCACGTTATATGACTGCTCGCGTGCATACTTTATAGCATTCTGGGCAATCTCCACAGGGTTCATATTACCCTCCTCGGTATATACCTCGACGCCAATCTGCTCGCCCAGAACCTTCAACTGGTCGATAGCCGCAGGACGATAGACATCACCCGCAACCAACAACACCTTGCGGTGATTCTTCGTCTTCAACAGCGATGCTAACTTACCCGAGAAGGTGGTCTTACCCGAACCCTGCAAACCTGCAATAAGCACAACTGCGGGGTTGCCCTCCAACTTGATGTCGGTAGCCGTGCCGCCCATCAACTCGGCCAGCTCATCACGCACAATCTTGGTCAGCATCTCGCCGGGCTTCACCGCCGTCAGGACACTCTGTCCCAACGCCTTCTGCTTCACCTCGTCGGTGAATGACTTCGCCACCTTGTAATTGACATCGGCATCAATCAAAGCACGACGAATCTCTTTCAAGGTCTCGGCAACATTAATCTCGGTAATCTTGCCCTCACCTTTAAGGATTTTGAACGATCGTTCTAATTTCTCTGATAAATTCTCAAACATTGTATTTCGTGTTATATTTTCCTGATATTTACGCCACGGGCAAATCCACTCTGCCCGCAAGCGAGTGCAAAGATATAAAATCTTTGTGATTTGCACCGCTATATGGCTGTAATTTTGTTATATTTGCATCAAATTAAACAACGACTATGTATTTTACAGGACTTATCATCGGCGTCGCCACGTTTCTTATCATCGGTCTTTTTCATCCGCTGGTAATCAAGGGCGAATACTATTTCGGAGTGCGTATATGGTGGATATTTGCACTGATGGGTGTGGTTGCGATAGCCGCCTCTCTGATGATTGAGAACATCTTGGTTTCAACGCTTCTGGCCGTATGGGGTGCATCGTCACTCTGGTCTATCGGCGAGCTTTTCGAGCAACGCCGACGCGTGGAGAGAGGCTGGTTTCCCAAGCGTGAAAAGAGGGAAAAATAGAATTAAAGCAACACTTTATAAAACAAGCATTAATAAACTATAAATAAATATGTTGGAGATAGGATTAACAGCAGAAAGCAGCATTATAGTAACCGACGCAAATACAGCCCTTACACTTGGCTCGGGCGATATGAAAGTATTTGCGACACCCGCAATGGTTGCACTGATGGAGAACGCCGCAATGAAGGCTGTCGCCGCCGCCCTGCCCGAGGGCTCAACAACTGTGGGAACGGCTATGCAGACCTCACACATCAAGGCATCGAAGATGGGTGCGACGATTACCGCATCGGCTCGCCTTGTGGAGGTGGATGGTCGCCGTCTGCGTTTCGAGGTCAGGGCGTGGGACGAGGCCGGCACAATCGGCGAGGGCGAACACACACGCTTTGTGGTCGATAGAGAACGCTTCCTTGCAAAATTGTAATGGAATTTTAACCCGATATGAAATCGGCTTTTCCTCCTTCTTGCAAGGCATAGTGCAAATAAATTTGCCCTCTGCTCTTGCTTCGTGCGTCGGTTGAATTTTGAATTTTGAATTTATTTACTTACCTTTGCACCGCTTACGAGCAACGATTGAGCTATGGTGTAATGGTAACACAGCAGATTTTGGTTCTGTTATTCTTGGTTCGAATCCGAGTAGCTCAACCACAAGGGCAGACTTTCAGGGTTTGCCCTTTTTTAGTTTTATGGTTTAACTTCGGGGGCAGAGTTTGATTTTTTTTTGAATTTAACCGATTACCCCACCACATAAACAACTTGCCGATTATGATTTTTCGCAAAGCCACACACGCCGACATTGACCGCATAGCGGAGATTGTATCTTACGCCTCACAACGCCTGCACAAGGCCGGTATCGACCAATGGCAACGAGGATACCCCAACCGACAAAGCGTCGAGAATGACGTAAATAATGGCGTGGGAATGGTACTGTCACTCGGCAACGAGATACTCGCCTACGGAGCTGTTATATTTACGGGAGAGAGGGCCTACGACGACCTTACCGGCGGAGAGTGGCTCACCAAAAGCGACACCACAGCACCCCGCTATGCCGTTATACACCGGCTATGCGTATCGGAGATTTTTGTCGGCATGGGTTTCGCCAAGCAGTTCGTGCAGGCTGCCGAGGCTATGGCCGCAGAGAGTGCCGAGAGTATGCGTATCGACACCCACCCCGACAACAGGATTATGCAGGGTCTGGTCGCTTCACTCGGTTATACCTATTGCGGTGATGTCGTAATAGAGTCCCGCCGTCTGGCCTACGAGAAGGTGCTGTAAGAGCAAAGGAGAAACTCCCTAAATCTCATAAACTCTCTAAATTCCCTAAACTCTTTATATATCCCAAACGTCCCAAACCCTCTATCTTTTGTGCCCTGAATTTTGAATTTTGAATTACAAAGTATAACTTTGTATGTTTTATTAACCAACAGAGAGATGGAGAGTATTTTCACACTGCAATTCTACAATACATTTCTTATCACGATGGCTATCGTGGCGGTGTTCGTATTCCTTGCACTGCAATTCTTTGAAGCCGGTTACGGCTACCTCTTTGACCGTCGCTATGGGCCTCCCGTACCCAACAAGGTGGGCTGGGTATTGATGGAATCTCCCGTCTTTGTGATGATGTGGGTATTGTGGGCTATGTCCGACAGAATGTGGGATGCAGTGCCACTCGTTCTGCTCGCAATGTTCCAGCTGCACTACTTCCAGCGTTCGTTTATCTTCCCATTGCTGATGCGAGGCAAGTCGAAGATGCCATTGGGCATTGTCCTGATGGGTATGTTGTTCAACACGCTGAATGCATGCATGCAGGGTGGCTGGATATTCTACTTCGCACCCGAAGGTTATTACGACAACTGGTTTGCCAAGCCGTTTATTTACATAGGCATCGCCGTTTTCCTTGCCGGTATGTTCATAAACTGGCAGGCAGACTATATCATACGCCACCTACGCAAGCCTGGCGACACCAAGCATTATATCCCCAAAGGCGGTATGTTCCGCTACGTCTCATCGGCAAACTATTTCGGCGAGTTGGTTGAGTGGACAGGCTTTGCCATAGCATCGTGGTCGTGGGCAGGTGTTGTCTTTGTGTTATGGACCTTTGCCAACCTCGCACCGCGTTCAGCATCGCTGTATAAACGCTACGAAAAGGAGTTTGGCGAGGAGTTCACATCGCTTGGGCGAAAAAGGATTATTCCGTTTATTTATTAGACCATTTATCTCGGAGAGAAATATCGTTGAGAAAAACAATCAAAAGAAATATGGCAGAAATCAAAGATTCATTGCTCTTTACGCCCTACAAGATGGGCCCCGTAACTCTTCGTAACCGCGTGATTCGTTCGGCTGCATTTGAGTCTATGGGTAAAGATTTTGCACCTACGCAAGACCTCAAAGATTACCACGTCAGCGTGGCTCGCGGAGGTGTGGGTATGACTACATTGGCCTATGCCTCGGTAAACCGCAGCGGTATATCGTTCAACTCGCAGTTGTGGTTGCGTGATGAAATCATCCCGGCACTGCGTGATATTACAGACGCTGTTCACAAGGAGGGTGCTGCCGTAGGTATTCAGATAGGCCACTGCGGCAATATGACACACTGGAGCACCGCAGGTTGCTTCCCCGTGTCGGCATCGAATGGTTTTAACCTCTACTCGCCCACCTTCCACCGCCGACTGAAACCCGCGGAGTTGAAGGAGTTTGCCAAAGACTTCGGACGAGCTGTCGTCACGGCCCACAATGCAGGCTTTGACTCGGTGGAGGTACACGCCGGTCACGGCTATCTGATTTCGCAGTTCCTCTCGCCCTGGACCAACCGTCGTCGTGACGAGTTTGGCGGCTCACTCCAAAACCGTATGCGTTTTATGAATATGTGCTTGGAGGAGGTTATGGAGCAGGCTGCACGCCACAATATGGCCGTTCTGGTCAAGCATAATATGGAGGACGGCTTCCGCAGCGGTATCCAGATACCCGAATCTATCGAGATTGCCAAGCAGATAGAGTCATTTGGCGTTCATGGCATAGTACTCTCTTCGGGCTTTGTGTCGCGTTCGCCTATGGCCGTTATGCGTGGCCGTATCCCGACAAAGACTATGGGCTATTATATGGGCTGGAATGAGTGGTTGCAGAAGATTGTAGTCTCACTCTTTGGGCAGTGGATGATTAAGGATTACGACTTTGAGGAGTGCTTCTTCCTGGAAAATGCAAAGAAGTTCCGCAAGGAGTTGAAGGGTCCGTTAGTATATGTCGGCGGTTTGGTATCGCGTGAGGGTATCGAGAAGGTGCTGGACGAGGGATTTGAGATGTTACAGATGGCCCGTGCCCTAATTAACGACCCTGCCTTTATCAACAAGCTGCGTGAGGGCGACCTCTCAACCAAGGCGGGTTGTGACCATCGCGACTACTGCATCGCCCGTATGTACTCCGACAAGATGATATGTTGCCACAACTGCAAGGAGCATATTCCCGACAGGTTGTGGCGAGAGCTGCGTAAAATAAAGTAGAGATGCGACGAGGAGAGGTAGTAAAGGGTTCAAAGACGGCTCTCGTAACGGGAGCATCAAAGGGTATTGGCCGTTGCTATGCCCTGCGTCTGGCCGACTTGGGTTATAATGTGGTGATGGTAGCCTCGACCGAGGAGGAGTTATCGGCCACAGCCGACGAGGTGCGTACCTCACACCCCGAAGTGTGGATCAAACACCTCACCAAAGACTTGGCTACGCCGACGGCTGCCGAGGAGATGTTTGCGTGGACCGAGAGTGAGGGTATAAAGGTGGATGTACTGATTAACAACGCCGGCATATTCTCGTTCTGCGACATTCTGAACACCCCACCGCAACGCATCGACCGCATAATCACGCTACACGCCATCACAGCAACGCATCTGTGCCGCCTCTACGCTGACGATATGATTAGCCGAGGCGGAGGACACATACTCAATATGTCGTCATACTCGATATGGATGCCCTACCCGGGTCTGTCGCTGTATAGTGCCAGCAAGGCCTACCTGAAAAGTTTCTCGGTGGCCTTTTCGAAGGAGGTACGCGACAAGGGTGTCAAGGTTACAGCCATCTGCCCTGCGGGCATAGCCACCGACCTCTATGGTCTGTCGCCAAAGTTGCAACGCTTCGGACTGAAAACAGGTATCCTGATGAGTCCCGAGAGCTGTGCAAGGCGAGGCTTGAATGGACTGTGGAGAGGTCAGCGATGCAAGGTGCCCGACTGGTGGTTCCGACTCTTTATCCCCATCTGCCAATGCCTCGGCGGAGCTCCTATGCGATGGCTCCGTAACTTTACGATGAAATTTCAAAAATAGTCGGCTATGAAGATAGTGATTTTAGGCCCTGCACACCCATACAGAGGTGGTTTAGCATCCATTATGCAGACTATGGCACGCGAGTATCAGTCGCGAGGCCACGAGGTGAAGATTTACACCTTCACGGTGCAGTACCCGTCGCTACTATTCCCCGGCAAAACTCAATTCACCGACACCCCCAAGCCCGACGACCTTGTAATCGAACGGCTGGTAAATACCACAAACCCGCTGAACTGGATAAAGGTGGGTCGCCGCCTGAAACGCGAGTCTCCCGACATCGTGCTGATGAAGTACTGGACACCCTTTATGGCCCCCTGCTTCGGCACGATAGCACGCATAGCACGACAGAACGGTCACACGAAGGTATTGTGCCAGATTGACAATGTAGAACCACACGAACACCACATAATAGACAAGCCCTGCAACCATTACTACTTAGGTGCAGTGGATGGTTTTGTCTATATGTCGGAGCAGGTACACGAGGAGTTGAAGGCATACTCGTCTGCTCCGATGCTCTTCTCGCCACACCCTATGTTTGAGAACTTCGGCGAGGCTGCTCCGCGTGAGGAGGCGTGCAGCAAGTTGGGTCTTGACAAGGAGTACGACTACACACTCTTTTTCGGCCTCATACGCGATTACAAGGGTTTGGACTTATTGCTTCGTGCGTGGGCAGAGTGGCGTCCTGCGGGGCGTAAACTGCTCATAGCAGGCGAGTTCTACTCTTCACGCGAGAAATACCTCTCACTCATCGAGGAGTTGGGTCTGCAACAGGATATCGTACTGCACGACCACTTCATCGCCGACGAGGATGTGCGTTACTACTTCTCGGCAGCCGATTGTCTGACGCTACCCTATCGTACTGCTACGCAGAGTGGCGTAACGCAGATTGCCTATAACTTCTCTCTGCCGATGATTGTGACGCGTGTGGGAGGTCTTCCGGAGATTGTTCCCGACGGCAAGGTGGGCATCGTCTGCGAGCCTACGGTGGAGGCGATAAAGGAGTCGTTGCAACGCATCTATGAGGGCGATATGCTCGCACGCCTGAAAGATGGCTTTGCGGAGGAACGCAAGCGTTTTTCGTGGGCCGCAATGTGTGACAAGATATTGGAGGTGTATTCTTTAATTAACTATTCGTAACAGTTGTAACAGTGTAACAGTTGTAACACCCTTGTTACGCTGTTACGGTGTTACACTGTTACGCCCACTGTGCGGTCTTTCGCTATCATAACCAACTCGTTCTCGGCGATGAGTAGGTGACGGTCGATGGCGCGCGAAATCTTCATACTCGCATAGTTGCGTGTGACACCTAACCTCTCTTCGACCTTGTGTCTGAGCAACTTACGCTCGGCACAGCCTCCGAACTCCTCACGCAAAATACGCACGCAGTCGTCCTCTTTACTCTCGCTTTCGGCAGGCATATCGCACGGCATAGGCACACCCAAGCCTACGGCCTCCTCGTCCTGACAGTAGGCTTCGGCATCTTCGACCCAAAAGGCGAAGCGTTCGAAGGGCTTGTTGCGGCAGTACTGCGGCTCGACTATCGACTTCTCGCCAACCCTATGCACAAAGGCTACCGTCTCGGCCTTGCGCATAAGCGTAGAGCCCAAGTGGCCTCGTGCCTTGTCACTATTAGGATTTGTATGTAATACATTCATAATATGACACTTATAGTTGGTGGACCAAGTCAGCAGCAACGACACCAGAGCCTCACTTGCCTCCAAGTTGTTGCTGTTCGACATCAGGTCACTAATACCATCTATAACTATCAATTTAGGTTTATGTGTCCTGATGGCCGCTTCTACCAAGTCAAGACGCTGCAAGGGGCTTTCGGAGCGTACCGACAGCGTGCGTATCAGAGGGTTTGGGAAGCGGGCTTGCCACTCTCCCAGTACATTTAAGCGGAACAAAACCTTTTGTATATGTTCCAATGACTGCTCGGTGTCTATCCATAGTACGCGGCAAAAATTACGCTTTATGCCAAAACGACTATCGCTATTGGCCGTAATTAAAGAGCCTACTATGGCTGTACATAGAAAGGTCTTTTTGCTCTTGGCCTCGCCCACTACGGCCGAGATGTTGCCCTCGGAGCATAAGACCGCATCGTCAAGCGACACTACGGGCTTTACCTCGGGTAACTCCAAGTCGGCAGTGACCGTAAAAGGTTCAATCATTTGACTTGTGAGTAGGTCAATGTGTTCTTGGTGTGACTTTGCCTCGTGTGACACCGACGCTGCCTCGTATGGGCGTTCTTCGAGGGCGGAGGGTTGAAAGCCTTGCGAGGCCAGACGCTGCTCTTCGAAGTCGATAGCCGCCTCAATCTCTTCGTCGGTAAGATTGTCTAATGGACTATACGACTGCGAGTTATCGGCATTGTTACAGGCTTGCCCGTTGGTCGATGAGGGTGCATAGCCCTCGCTGGCAGAGTTTTCTGCCAAGTCATAATTTTCAATCATAGTATTATATTTGGTTTTACAGTTAGGAAATAATTTCGCTGCAAATATAATACAAAAATTGAACTTTGATACTCGATTGAGTTAAAAAATTTATCAACAAAGTTATTAACATTTATTTTGGGGCGTAACAACGTAACAACGTAACAACGTAACAACGTAACAACGTAACAACGTAACAGCGTAACACCGTAACACACCTGTTACGGTGTTACACTGTTACAAGTATGGGCGTATGTGAAAACTCTCTGCGACTGATGACTTTTTGGAATAAGGATAAGCCACTTACTGAGGGTTAAAAAACAGAGAAATTTTCACGAAGTAAAATCGCTATGCGTCTGTTTTACCGAGGTAAGTGGGTTATTCCCAAAAAGTTATCTCGCAGTGGTTTTGGCTCCACCTTTTGACACCAAAAGGTGGTAAAGAGAGAGATACCCTCGACACAATAAAAGACTCTCACGGTCGGCAAGCCTCCCTCAGAGTGACGGAAAAACAAATGCGTGAGAATCTCAATACCTTTTTTGAACGACAACACCAAACTATATAAATCCGATTAAAAATCGGAATTAAGTCGAAAATATTTATATTTTTTATTAACTTTGCGAAGTTTTGAAAATTATTAACTCATTAAATAAATAAAACACTATGAAAGAGGCTATTGCTATTCTTACAGGTGGAGGACCGGCTCCCGGTATGAACACCGTTGTTGGCTCTGTTGCCAAGACATTCCTTGCAAAGGGTTATCGTGTAATCGGTTTGCACTATGGTTATTCAGGTCTTTTCAATGCAAATCCCCGTCACGAGGATTTGGACTTCGTTAAGGCTGATATGATTTTCAATATGGGTGGCTCTTACCTTACTATGAGCCGTTTCAAGCCCACTGACAAGGATTTCGAGGAGAACTTCAACCTCTCATTCTTCCAGGACAACAACATCAAGTTGCTGGTAACTGTTGGTGGTGATGACACCGCTTCAACAGCAAACCGCATTGCGAAGTTCTTGGAGGCAAAGCAGTATCCTATTGCTAACATCCACGTTCCCAAGACTATCGACAATGACCTTCCGTTGCCCGCAGGCTCGCCTACTTTCGGCTACCAGTCAGCAAAGGAGGGAGGTACCGTTATCGGCCGTGCCGTATATAACGATGCACGCACATCGGCTAACTGGTTTGTTGTAGCGGCTATGGGTCGTTCAGCCGGTCACCTCGCATTCGGTATCGGCTCGGCTTGCCACTACCCTATGATTGTTATCCCCGAGATGTTCAACAAGGCAGAGATTACCGTTGAGAAGATTGTAAACCTTGTGGTTTCATCTATCATCAAGCGTAAGATTATGGGCATCGAGTATGGTGTTGCTATGATTTCGGAGGGTGTATTCCACGCCTTGTCAGACGAGGAGATTCGCAACTCCGGTATCCACTTCACATACGACGACCACGGTCACCCTGAGTTGGGTAAGGTATCGAAGGCTAACATCTTCAACGAGTTGTTGGAGAACAAGTTGAAGGCTTTGGGTATCAAGGTTAAGTCACGCCCCGTTGAGATTGGTTACGAGGTACGCTGCCAGACTCCTATCGCTTACGATTTGGTATATTGCTCGGAGTTGGGTATGGGTGTTTACAAGCTCTTCTCGGAGGGCAAGACCGGCTGTATGGTCTATATCTCACAGGATGGTTTCGTATCGCCTCTCTACTTGAAGGATTTGCAGGACCCCACAACAGGCAAGATTCCTCCACGTTTGGTAAATATCGAGTCAGACAAGATTCAGCAGGTTATCAACAACCTTCTCCACTACATCACCGAGGAGGATTACGAGGCTGCCAAGGCTTACGTTCCAAACCCCGAGGCTTACGACTTCAAGAAGATTTTGAACTGGTAAGATTTTCGATTATAAAGAGAGAGCCCGAACTGCAAAGTCCGGGCTTTTTTTTCGGAATTATATAGTTTAGTGTTGTTAAACGTCATTCTGAGCATTTGTTTTTAGACTCTCACGGTCGGCAAGCCTCCCTCAGAGTGACGGAAAAAACAAATGCGTGAGAATCTCAATACATTTTTTAGGTACAACACTAAACTATATAATTCCGTTTTTTTTGACTATATTATACGACAAAACGCCACACCCGTTACAAGTGTGGCGACTGTCACTCTTTTTGCAGCATCAGATGCGGAAGATACTCTTCAACAACATAACAGTTGTGCGGTATCCCCTACGAGCCGCATAGGCAACATCGTAGATTGTTTCAAGGCGATTTTGTAGATACTCTATCGACTTGCGAGCCGTTATCAGGTAGATAATCAGCGAGAAAAACATAAACATACCCCCTACGATGAGTGCCGCAATAGAGCCAGACTGCACAAGCTCTGCAACCCAGACCACAAGTGCCACGACCAGCATAATAAGTGCAATGACAATGGTTGTCACGAACAAAACTATCGGCATAAGCACCTTGCGGGGTTGTGGGTTGAAGTTATCCATAGCTCTCTATCGATTAGCTTGCGACTACTTATCGTTGCAATGGCAACGAATCTTCTCACTCTCCTGCTCTACATAGTCACGAATCTTGTCGCGAAGTTCAGAACCTGACTGCGGAGTTGTGAGCATAGCTGTAATAGAACCGACCAAAACGCCTCCGATGAATGATACGAGGCTGCAAATACCAGTGTTTTTCATAATAACTAATTTTATTGAATTCATCGGTGAGTGTTGCAAAATACGAGCCAGATGGGTAACTTTGCCTTGTGATGAGTGAGAAAAAAGATATAACGGTTGCCTTTACCGGCCATCGCACCTACTGCGGTGAGGCCGAAAAGCCTCTGCAAGAGTTGTTACAGAAGCTCTACGAGCAGGGATTTCGTCGTTTTCTGACGGGTATGGCGTGGGGATTTGACCTCGCAGCCGGCGAGGCCGTTATGCGTTTGAAAGAGCAGCACGACGACATTGAACTTGTCGCAGCAGTGCCATTTGCCGATTTCCACAAGCGATTTAATGACGTTGATTTAGAACGATACAACGCCATCACAGAGTCCGCCGACGAGGTTGTCATCCTGAGTGAGGAGTACAGCAAAGCCGCCTATCGCCGCCGTAACGATTTTTTAGTGGATAACTCATCTTTTGTTGTGGCGTGGTGGAACCATCAGCCGAAAGGAGGTACGGCATACACCATCAAACGAGCCATCAAGCAGCGACTTGGCATAGTCAATCTCTGCCCTACGCCTGACGCCGAGCTATTTTAGGCACATCTGTTTGCGGGCAAGAAAAAAGGGCTGTTCCCGAAAGAACAACCCCGCGTATAAACCAAAGACACTATTACTTATCGCCGAAGTAACGCTTATACAAGCCCTGGAAACCGGCTCCATGACGAGCCTCGTCCTTTGCCATCTCGTGAACTGTATCGTGAACAGCATCGAGATTCTGCTCCTTCGCCATGCGAGCCAGACGGAACTTATCCTCGCAAGCGCCCTCCTCGGCATTCATTCTCTTATAAAGATTGGTCTTGGTATCCCATACAACCTCACCAATGAGCTCTGCAAGCTTCGAAGCGTGCTCTGCCTCCTCCCAAGCGTAACGCTTGTAAGCCTCTGCAATCTCGGGATAGCCCTCGCGGTCTGCCTGACGGCTCATAGCCAAGTACATACCTACCTCGGTACACTCGCCCATAAAGTGCTCCTGCAAACCTGCCCAAAGCTCCTCGCTGGCACCACGACCATCACCCAACTGGTGAACTGTTGCAAACTGCAAGTCGCCAGACTTCTCCTCAACCTCTACAAACTTCTCTGCACCTACCTTGCAAAGTGGACACTTCTCAGGAGCTGCATCACCCTCGTGGATATAACCACATACCGTACAACGAAATTTCTTTGCCATAATCTTAAATCTTTTTATTGTTTATAAATCTTTTGTTTTATTTTTCTATTGCAAAGATAGCATACACACAAGCCCCTTTGCAACATTTTCCAATCACAAAATTTTATATAACCATAAACACTGCTTATAATTATTGAGAATCAGCGACAAGTTTCTCTATAAGTCCTACATTGGTACAATCTTTCGCTATAACACGCTTCTCGGCATCGAGCAGATAGAGTGCCGGTATAGCCCTCAAATCGTAAAGATTATCACGCGTAATCACGCCGCCCTTATCGTAGGCATTAATCCACTGCGAGGGATAATCGCCCAAGCCATCACGCCACGCAGCCAAATCCTCGTCGGGATAGATTACAAGCACTTTCAATTTTCCGCGTGCCACCCTGTCGGTTACCACAGGCGAAGAGAGCAGTTGCGTCTTTACATCGCCACACATTCCGCAGCCGGGGTTGCTTATAAATATAAGTATATGTTCCGCACCCAACTCATAAAGGCGAGAGGTACGACCATCGGCCGTCGTATAGGCAAAATCATTCGCTACCTGCCCCACTCTGTTCTGGCTTGCGATACTCAGGTCGTAGCGATAAGGAGCCTTCTCGTATTCATCCAGATAGTTACTCTGCAAGGCAGCCTCCAATACGGGGATATACTTCTCATCGTCACGAAAATCGGAATTCGGGTCATGCAGCACACCTTCGGCGATAAGCATAAAGTAGTCAAACATAGGTTTTGATTGAGAGGCCTTCTGCATCAGCTCCGACATATAGCTATCGGCACTATCGGCCGGCACGAGCATCGTGTAGCGGGCAAAGAAGCGGGCAAACTCGCCTTTGTCGATTTGTTGGAGTTGCAGGGTGTCGCCAAAATCGAACTCCCGCCACCAATTATCACGCAGATAGGCAACGGCAGCCTCGTCTTGCAGTGCAGGAGGTGCTTGCGGTGCACGAAGGGCATATCTCGCCGCGTCAGCACCACCCACCGAAGAGTGGTCACCTCGTTTGCGGGCATTACCGCACGAAATGATTGTCGTCATCACGACCAGCAACAATATGTTACGCAACCATTGCATCTAAATCGATATACACTCCAACAAATTTAACAATTATTTCACCAAGCACAAAAAAGAGCAAAGAAAAAAATCTTTGCTCTTTAATCTTTAATCTCTGCTCTCGGCTAATATTGCTGTTCAACCTCCGAGATAAGTGCCACATCGTCGGCCGTAGAGCCTGCGATATAACACTCGGCCGAAGCAACATAACTCTCGGCGAGTTTTGCGAAGAGTCGTGCATCAGAGCCATACTCGGCCAAATCCTTCGCCTGACGAGCCAGCAGATAGGTGATGATGATGTGTCCCACACTCTCCACCAAGCGACGAGAGTGGAAATCCTTGAACTGCGGGCACTCCTTATTTATCTCCTCAACCCTCGCAACCATAGCCTCAACCCTCTGACGAAGAGCCTTCATTCTCTCCACAACAGGCTGCATAGCCTCGGCATACTCCTCCTGCTCGTAGCGTGCAATCTGCTCCATAAAAGTACCCTTCGTAACGCCATTGATAGCCGCCACAACCTGCAACTGCGAAGTACCCTCATAGATATTCATAATACGGGCATCGCGATACAATCTCTCGCAGGGGTAATCCTTCATAAAGCCCGAGCCACCGTGAATCTGAATGGCATCATAGGCCAGCGAATTGGCATACTCCGACGAGAAGAGCTTAACCAAAGGAGTAAAAGCGTCGGCCAGACGGTTATAGAACTTCATCTCCTGACGTTCCTCGCCCTCCAATGACCTCTCGTGCGAGATATGGGTATATTGCTTGTAAATCTCCACAAAACGGCTTGTCTCATAGAGCAGGGCACGAGCACCGTGCAACTTGGCACGCATATTTGACAGCATCTCCTTAATAGCCGGAAACTGGATGATATCCTTACCGAACTGCTGACGCGAATGAGCATAGGCCAACGCCTCACGATATGCCGCCTCGCAGAGTCCCACCGACTGTGCACCAATACCCAAACGGGCAGCGTTCATCAACGACATAACATACTTGATAAGGCCCATCTTCCTATCGCCCACCAGAGAGGCAGGGGCATCGGTAAAGACCAACTCACAAGTAGGCGAGCCCTTGATACCCAACTTATTCTCAATGCGGCGTACCTTCATACCGCCATTACGCTTGTCATAAACGAGCATCGACAGACCGCGTGCATCGGTTGTACCCTCCTCTGTTCGGGCCAGCACCAACGACACATCGCCATCGCCATTGGTGATGAAACGCTTCACACCATTGAGCAACCAAGTTTGACGTTCCTCCGACCAAGTGGCCTTCAATTGCACAGCACCTAAATCCGAGCCGGCATCGGGCTCGGTGAGGTCCATAGCACAGGTAGCACCCTGACACACCCAAGTCAGATACTTCATCTTCTGCTCCTCCGAAGCAAACTCATTCAGTGTCTCGGCACAATCCTGCAAGCCCCAGATATTCTCGAAGCTTGCATCGGCACGAGCAACCATCTCGTTAGCCATAACGAAGCAGATAAGCGGGAAGTTCAAGCCGCCAAATCGGCGAGGCAGAGTCAGGCCATCCAGACCGGCAGCATTCACCGCCTTCATATTCTCAACCGTACCCGAAGCGTACTCCACCCTATCATTCACTACTCGAGGGCCCTCCTTATCGACACCCTCGGCATTGGGTGCAATCACATCACCACACACACCGCCCGTAATCTCCATCACACGGCGGTAGTTATCCATAGCATCCTCAAAGTTGTGAGGCGCATTGTCGTAGAGTTCCTTGTCCGAGAAACCCCTCTCTTTCAGCTCCACTATCTTCTGCATCATAGGATGCTCAAGGTGGTACTGCAAATCCTTATTATCTAAAAAGAAATTAGCCATCTTACTTTGAGTTTTGCTTGTAATACTTAATCATCTTGGGGATTACCTCCTCGACCTTGCCCGTAATGGCATAGTCGGCAATCTTGTTGATAGGTGCGTTGGCATCGGTATTGATAGAGATTATCATAGCCGACTCTTCCATACCTGCCGTATGCTGAATCTGTCCCGAAATACCGCAAGCGATATAGAGTTTCGGGCGGACAGTAACTCCGGTCTGACCAATCTGGCGTTCATGCTCACAGAAACCTGCATCCACAGCAGCTCGCGAAGCACCCACCTCGCCACCAAGCACCTCGGCAAGGTCGTAGCAGAGCTTAAAGCCCTCCTTTGAGCCCATACCATAGCCTCCGGCAACGATGATATTGGCACCCTTAATGTCAATCTTGCGGCTCTCAATCTGACGGTCGATAATCGTAACGGCCAAATCCTCCGGCTTCAGATACTCCTTCCACGCGATAGGTTTAACCTCTGCCGCCTTTGGCTCGGCAACAGGCTCCTTACGCATCACACCCTCACGCACCGTAGCCATCTGCGGACGGCAGTCGGGATTGACAATCGTAGCGATGATATTTCCGCCAAAAGCAGGACGAATCTGATACAACAGGTTCTCGTACTCCTTACCCGTCTTGGCGTCTTTATGAGGGCCTATCTCCAACTGCGTACAGTCGGCCGTAAGGCCACTATGCAGAGCCGACGATACTCGCGGAGCAAAATCGCGTCCGACAGGCGTTGCACCAAACAGAACAATCTGCGGCTGCTCGGCCTTAATCAAACCGCACAAAACCGAGGTATGTGGCAGCGTGCGGAATGGAGCAAACACCTCATCATCGGCACACCACACTGTATCGGCACCATACTCTGCCAAAATCTTCTCTACGCCTGAAACATTGTGGCCCAGAAGAACGGCTTCCAGCCTCACGCCCAACTTATTAGCCAACTCACGACCTTTGGTCAAGAGTTCCAAACTCACATCGGCAACTACGCCCTCTTCGAGTTCAATATATACAAATATGTTATTCATATCTCCTCTTTTTTATCCAAGCGTATGCCCCGCTATAAGTTCAACCATAAGTTCATTTATATCCTCATCCGAAGATGTCAGACGTTTCGCCTCCTTGGCCTGGAATACCACATTCTCAATCTTCTTGACCTTCGTAGGCGAGCCATTCAGACCCAGCTGCTCCTCATCGCACACGATATCGGCAGCCGTAAGCTCGACAATCTTCAAATAGTCACGTTGCTCGAAGAGCTCTGCCGAGAGAGTACCCTCCTTCGCCGCCTTCTCCGATGGAATCATCGCGTGTTTGTACTTCATCACAAGGCGTGCATTCTGCGGACGCACCGCCGCAGCCGAAGCATTGACGGTAATGACTACGGGCATAGGCGACTCGACCGTCTCCACGCCTCGTTCCAGACGACGACGCACGACGATAGTATCACTCTTGACCTCAACAACCTCTTCGGCATAGGTAATCTGTGGCAGGCCCAGCTTCTCGGCAACCTGCGGACCTACCTGTGCCGTATCGCCGTCGATAGCCTGACGACCCGCGACAATAATATCGGCACCTATCTCTCTCAATGCACACGACAGTGCATAAGAGGTGGCAAGTGTATCCGAACCGGCAAACTTGCGATCGGTCAGGAGGTAGCCTCCGTCGGCACCACGAAACATAGCATCGCGAATAATATCAGCGGCACGCTGGGGACCCATAGTGAGAATATGTACCGTAGAGCCCTCCGCATTATCTTTCAGACGCAGAGCCAACTCCAAGGCATTCAAATCTTCGGGATTGAATATAGCAGGTAACGCAGCACGATTTACCGTACCTTCGGGCGTCATTGCATCCTTACCCACATTACGGGTGTCGGGCACCTGCTTGGCCAATACAACGATTCTTAATTTCTTATTCATCTCAAATTTGATTTACAATTCAGCGACGTGTCGCGACTACAAGCCACCATAATTTATACGAAAGAGATGCAACTTTTAGCATATAATGCAAGCGGAAAATATTCGAAAACACCTATTATCGCGACATAATGGATATTTTCGGATATTCTCACACTCGCAAACGCAACAAGTGCATCTCGTCATCTATTTTTCTATCTAAGGATGGTCTCCTCGCGGTCAGGGCCAACAGAGATTATCTTCACAGGGACACCTGTCTGCTGCTCGATAAACTCAACATAAGCCTTGAACTCGGCGGGGAAATCCTCATAACGGCGTACCTTGCAGATATCGCACTTCCAGCCCTTGAACTCGGTATAAACCGGCTCCACATCATCATTGACCTCGTAAGGGAAGTGCTCTACCACCTCGCCGTTAATCTTGTATGCCGTAGCGACCTTCACTTTATCGAAGTCGTTCATAACATCCGACTTCATCATAATAAGGCCCGTCACGCCATCCACCATCACAGCATACTTCAACGCAACCAAATCCAGCCAGCCGCAACGGCGGGGACGGCCTGTAACTGCTCCGAACTCGTGGCCTATGCGACGCAACTCCTCGCCCACCTCGTCAAACAACTCTGTGGGGAATGGGCCACTGCCTACGCGTGTGCAGTACGCCTTGAAGATACCATACACATCGCCAATCTTCGTGGGCGCGACACCCAAACCGGTGCAGACACCTGCACAAACGGTGTTAGACGATGTAACAAACGGATATGTTCCAAAATCGACATCAAGCATAGAGCCCTGTGCTCCCTCGGCAAGTATTGCGACATCTTGCTCGATGAATTTATTCACCTCGTGCTCGCTATCCACAAACTTGAAGTCACGAAGATACTCTATACCCTTGAACCACTCTGCCTCGTACTCGGTGATATCATATTCGAAGCCCTCATACTGTGCAAGCATTGCGACGTGCTTTGCTTTGAGGCGGTTGTAGCGGTCGATGAAATCGGGAGCCAGCACATCGCCGAAACGCAAGCCGTTACGACCTGTCTTATCCATATAAGTCGGGCCGATACCCTTCAACGTAGAGCCAATCTTTGACTTGCCCTTTGCCGCCTCACTCGCAGCGTCGAGCATACGGTGTGTAGGCAGAATGACATGTGCCTTCTTCGAGATGAGCATCTTCTCCTTCACGGGTATGCCCTGCTCCGAGATATTACGCAACTCCTCGGTAAGGCTTACGGGATCAACCACCACGCCGTTACCTATAATATTCATTGAACCCTCGCGGAAGATACCCGAAGGCACTGTGCGAAGCACAAAACTCTTATCCCCGAAGTGCAGCGAGTGTCCCGCATTAGGACCGCCCTGAAAACGAGCAACAACTTTATAATTGGGTGTAAGGACATCTACTACTTTACCCTTACCTTCGTCACCCCACTGCAAACCGAGAACAACATCAATCTTCTTCATTGTTATATTTCAAAAATTAACGCAAAAGACATTTTTTGCACTCAAAGGTACATCTTTTTTTTCAACCGCTATCGGCTTGTTGGTAAAATTTATCAACAGGTTATCAAACTCTCAAAAATGTGGCGAAATGACCCGTGTCAGGTATGAAAATATCATATTTTCGCTATATTTGCCGTTGGTTAATGAGAAACCCACTGAAAACTATGAGCAAACTTTTAATTCCACCCGCATACAAGGCAGCACTCAGCCTTCAACAGACCGAGATAGCGATTAAGGATATCAAGGACTTTTTCCTCTCGCATCTATCTACCGAACTGCGTCTGCGTAGAGTCACAGCACCGCTTTTCGTTTTGAAGGGTCTGGGCATGAACGACGATTTGAGTGGCGTGGAACGCCCCGTAACATTCCCCATAAAGGATATGGGCGACGCTTCGGCCGAGGTAGTTCACTCACTGGCGAAGTGGAAGCGTGTGACCCTTGCCGACTACTCCGTCAGCAAAGGCTACGGCATCATTACCGATATGAATGCCATCCGTGCCGACGAGGAGCTGGACAATCTTCACTCACTATATGTGGACCAGTGGGATTGGGAACGTGTAATGAGTACAGAGTGCCGCACAGTGGAGTTTCTGAAGGATATAGTAAAACGCATCTACGGAGCAATTCTGCGTACCGAGTTCCATATCTGCGAGACCTATCCGCAGATTAAACCCTTCCTGCCCGAGAACATCACCTTTATCCACGCCGAGGAGTTGTTGCAACGCTATCCCACACTCTCGGCCAAAGAACGCGAGGATGCCATCTGCAAGGAGTATGGGGCGGTCTTTATCATCGGCATAGGGTGCTGTTTGAGCAATGGTGAGAAGCACGACAACCGTGCCCCCGACTACGACGACTACTCGACCGTATCGCCCTCGACAGGACTGGCAGGCCTGAATGGCGACCTTCTGATATGGTATCCCATTCTGGGCTGTTCGATTGAACTCTCGTCGATGGGTATTCGTGTCGATAAGGAGGCTTTGGAACGCCAGCTCGCAGAGAGTGGCAAGGAGGATAGGAGAGAACTATATTTCCACCGCCGACTGCTGGAAGGCTCACTGCCTCAATCTATTGGCGGCGGTATAGGGCAGAGCCGTCTGTGTATGATTCTGCTGCATAAGGCCCATGTTGGCGAGACACAATCAAGCATCTGGCCCGACAATATGCGGGAGGAGTGTCGCAGGGCCGGTATGACGCTGATATAAAGAGAAAAGAGCAAAGATGAAAATTCTTTGCTCTCTCTTTTTTTCCTATCCGAAACAAAAAAAGCGGTCGGGAAATCCCAACCGCCATATTGAGTTTGATTACTCACTTTGTAGTTTCAGTTGTTCCAAAATCTCGTCGGTGAAAGTATAGGTAAATCGGAAAAGAGTTCTATTCAACCTTTGAACCTCATAATTTTTAATGTCGGCTATACCCTCATCGGGATTAACCCAATAACTCTGCTCTCCCACTATAATGGTTGCACCATGCAGACCATATAATGGCACATAATCCCAAGCATCAAAATTCCTAAAAGGGGAAGAGCCCTCCTCAAAAAAGGAATAATTGCAACCTGAGTCTATCTCGATTTTAGTATGTTCCCAACTAAAATTTCCCCTACCAAGCAATATAGTTATTTTTGAAGATGATTGATTGCAATAAATCCACTCGGCATTTGCTACGCAATCAACATTGTCCTCGCAACTCGCTTGCAAAGCAAAACAACCTATAAGTGCGACCATTTTACCAAGCCGCAAACAATTCATCAAGATATTTTTCAGTTTCATTGTTATATTTATTTTTAATAAATTTTGGTTGTTTCGCAACACGAATATACAAAACTTTTCCGAAAGAAACAAAAAAAAGCGGTCGGGAAATCCCAACCGCCCAAATATCTCGCAAATCGATTTTTACATATCATCGTCGTCCATAGAACTATCGTCCTGAATCTCGTCGGCACCCTTCAACTCATCATCGCCGTAGTAATCCTCCTCGACAGCCTCCTCGGCCTTATCGTCAATCTTAACATCAATCTTCACAAGATACGAGGTATCTTCGGTCTCGAAGGGAACATAATAGAAGAAGTCGCCATTGGGCTTATCGAAACGGGTCATAACCTCGGCAAAGCCTTTCGGATAGAAGGCCTTAATCTCCTCTTGCAGTTCGGGCGACAGGTTGTTAAAACTTGCAACTAATCTTTTCTTGGTACTATTCTGTGTCATATCTTTCAAAATTTTCTGCAAGTATAAGCAAAATTTACATACAACAACAATTCTTTCATTTTTTTTTGCATTTTTTTTGTTTTTTGCCCGTGTTACAAACAAATTGTGTACCTTTACGCTGAAAATTACCCTTTATGACGAGCATTGAGCAGCAAATAACCGAATTACGTAACCTTCTCAACGATTACAACCACAAATATTACGTTGAGAATTCGCCCGTAGTCTCTGACTACGAGTTCGACACGTTGTTGCGTCAATTGCAGGATTTGGAGGCTGCACATCCCGAGTTTTACGACCCCAACTCACCCACGATGCGTGTGGGTAGTGACCTCACGAACGATTTTAAGTCGGTGGAGCACACCTTCCCTATGCTCTCACTCTCCAACACCTACTCGATAGAGGAGTTGGGCGAGTGGATAGACCGCGTAGAGAAGGAGGTCGGAGAGGTGGAGTATGTATGCGAGTTGAAGTTTGATGGTACGGCCATATCGCTGACCTACGAGAATGGAGCTTTGCTGCGAGCCGTAACGCGTGGCGACGGCACACGAGGTGATGATGTGACAGCAAACGTACGCACCATACGCAGCGTGCCTCTGTCACTCACGGGCGACTACCCCGATTTCTTTGAGATTCGCGGCGAGATACTTATGCCCTACTCTTCGTTTGACCGTCTGAACGCAGAACGCGAGCAGGCAGGCGAGCCGCCATTTGCAAATCCACGCAATGCCGCAGCCGGCACACTCAAACAGCAACAGTCACAAGTGGTAGCCAAGCGAGGTCTGGACTGCACGCTGTATCAGATTGCAGGCCGCGACCTGCCGTTTGATTCGCATTGGGAGAATCTGGAAGCAGCACGCCGCTGGGGCTTTAAGATTTCGGACGCGGCACGCATCTGCCACAACCGTCAGGAGATTGAGCAGTTCATCGCATATTGGGATACCGAACGCAAGGCATTACCCTTCCCCACCGATGGCATCGTCATAAAGGTCAATCGCAACGCCGACCGCCGAGCATTGGGCTTTACATCGAAGGCTCCGAAGTGGGCCGTAGCCTATAAGTTCAAGGCCGAGCAGGCACTCACCCGCCTGCTGAAAGTGACCTATCAGGTGGGACGTACGGGTGCCATAACACCCGTAGCCAACCTCGAACCGGTATTGTTGGCCGGCACGACAGTCAAGCGTGCCACGCTGCACAATGCCGACCAGATAGCAGCCCTCGACCTGCGTGAAGGCGATATGGTCTATGTCGAGAAAGGTGGCGAGATTATTCCGAAGATTACAGGCGTGGAGCTATCGGAACGCAATGCCGACAGCGAGCCGCTGCGATATATCACCCATTGTCCGGAGTGCGGTGCCGAGCTGGTACGTTATGAGGGCGAGGCGAAGCACTACTGCCCCAACCAGAGCCACTGCCGTCCGCAGATTCTGGGCCGTATCATTCACTTCATACGCCGCAAGGCGATGAACATCGAGAGCCTCGGCGAGGAGACCGTAGAGCTGCTCTTTGAGAATGGGCTGATAGAGAATATCGCAGACATCTACGACCTGCAATCAGAGCAGATTGTCGCACTGCCCCGTCTGGGCGAGAAGTCGGCAGATAATATTATGCAGAGCATAGCCCGTTCATTGCAGGTACCGTTCCACCGCGTACTCTTTGCTCTGGGCATACGCTTCGTAGGCGAGACGACAGCAAAATATCTGGCGGCTCATTTCCGTTCGATAGATGCTGTGATGTCGGCCTCACGCGACGAGTTGATGGAGGCCGAGGAAGTTGGTGACAAGATAGCAGATGCCATTTTGGAGTACTTTGCCGACGAGAGTAACCTCGCAATCATTCAGCGTCTGACGGCGGCAGGCTTACAGTTCGAAGCAGAGCAGACAGACCGAGCTTCGGCCGTTCTGGAGGGTCTGAACTTCGTTATTTCAGGCTCGTTCGCCAACCACTCACGCGACGAGTTAAAGGCACTGATTGAGGCTCACGGAGGTAAAAACCTTGCAGCCGTATCGGCCAACACATCGTATCTGCTGGCCGGCGACAAGATAGGTCCGGCGAAGTTGCAGAAGGCGACAAAGCTCGGCATAAAGATCATCTCGGAGGATGATTTTATGGCGATGATAGCCGATGCCGAGCCATTGGATAGCAATACAGACGAAACAGGAAGCAGGGAGCCGGCAGCGGAGAGTCTCGCCGGCAGTGAGGCCAAAAGCGAAGCCACTCCGCAAGCACCCATTCAGGGGACTCTGTTTTAGAAGATGACGATAAACGAACACTCATTTATATATAATAAATATATGAAAAAGCACAATCTCTGCGGCGTAGGTGTCGCAATGATAACACCATTCAAGGGCGACCAAAGTTGCGACTGGGAGGCTTTGGGTAAGATGATTGACTATGTGATTGAGGGCGGTGTGGATTATATCGTAGCCCTCGGCACAACGGCAGAGACACCCACACTCACCGAGGAGGAGAAGCGTGAAATCATACGTTTCACTCGCGAGAAGATTGCTTCCCGCGTGCCGTTGGTTGTGGGAGCCGGTGGCAACAACACCAAGGCGGTGATTGAGCATATCAGCAAAATGGACTTGGAAGGCGTTGAAGCATTGCTTTGTGTTACACCATATTATAACAAGCCATCTCAAGAGGGACTTTATCTGCACTACAAGGCTATTGCCGAGTCATCACCCCGCCCGATAATACTCTATAATGTGCCGGGTCGTACGGGTGTCAATATGACCGCCGAGACAACTTGCCGTCTTGCAGCGGACTGCCCCAACATCATTGCTGTAAAGGAGGCGTCGGGCAAGATTGACCAGATAGAGCAGATTATAAAGAATGCCCCGAAAGATTTTCTCACGCTGTCGGGTGATGATGGTTTGACGATAGATGTTATCCGCAAGGGTGGCGACGGTGTTATCTCGGTTGCAGCCGATGCCTTCCCGAAGTGCTTTACACGCGTTGTCGAGTTGTGCAACCAAGGGCTGTTTGACCGTGCCGAGGAGGCCTATGAGCCACTGCACGAGGCTGTATGTGCCCTCTTTGAGCAGGGTAACCCCACAGGCGTCAAGACGGCGTTGAAGTTACTCGGTCTTATCGAGAACGAGTTGCGACTGCCGCTTGTTCCTGCCACCGACCAGCTGATGAAGAAGCTGGAAAGATTGATTCGCGAATACGATTTATGCTAAACGCCGCGTTTTACAAATAAAAAAAACGTATGAAACGACTCTTATTTATACTTTTGCTAACCTTTACGGCGGCGACATCGTGGGCAAAGATTCCCGACGAGGATGATATACTTCGCAAGACGATGGACTCATCTTCGCCCTACTACTACACCTCTCTTATGGTGCGTTACAACAATCTGGAACGCCTCACCGAAGAGGAGTACCACTATCTCTACTATGGTTTTGCCTATCAGGATGACTACCGCCCCACAGCTATAAACAACGCCTTTGACCAGCTCTACTCGTCATTACCGACCATCAACACCGAGTCGCCCGACAGCAAGGAGTTGGCCTACATCATATCACTCTGCAACGAAGCGATGATACTCGACCCGTTCAGCCCGACCATACTCAATATGCTGGTATTTGCATACGGGCAGATGGGTGACAAAAAGAGGGAGGAGGCATATTTTTACCACCTTCACGGCATTATGGAGACCATAAAGTCGTCAGGCGACGGTCGTGGCGAGAAATATCCGATGCATATCATTATGTTCTCGCACGCCACCGATGTAGTATCGTCTATGGGACTTGCAAGCAAGCGAGCCGAGATTATCAGCCGCAAGGTGGAGTATATACCCCTCGTAGCACCACGCAAGATGCCCGACGGCAAGAAGGTACGCGGCTTCTACTTCGATTACAGCCGCATATATCGCAACAAACCCGAGGAGGTAACATTCAAGAAGAAACGAACATGGCAATTTAACGGCTTGAAGCCACGCGAATATAAATAAGCTTTAACGAACTTAACAAAAATGAAGAACTTGTTTAGATATACACTTACGCTATTTGCAGCGACTGCATTGTGCCTCACAACGGCGTGCGACAAAGAGAAACCGGAGTATCCATTCCCCCTGCCCGGACAAGACACTCCAACGCCTCCACAAGAGATAACAACATCACATACCCTGATGTTCTACTTTGTAGGCACAACGCTTAATCAGGAGTTTGCAGGCAATCTCACATCAGCGGAGGAGGCCCTGAAAGAGTTGTCAAAAAAGGGCGGAGCATTGTATGGCAAGAGATCACGACCACGAGTTATCGTCTATAAGCAGAAATCGCGAAGCGTAGCACATATCTTTGAGCTAAAATATGGCGACGGAGAGTGCGTGAAGGATACGTTGGCGACATACAACACTCCGGCAGCGATGCCCGCAGAGAATGTAACGGCTTATCTGAACAAAATGATGGAGCTGGCTCCTGCACCGAGTTACGGTCTTGTAATCGGCTCTCACAGCCGAGGCTGGATACCTATCGATGCCGAGAACTGGACAAGATGCATAGCCGGCATTGACGGTGGCTCGGCTGCCCCATACTGGCAGGTTGCACCCGGAGCTCTTGTGACCCGTTTCCTGGGCGAGGGGTACCCTTTCTATGGCTCATATTCTACAGGACACTCCAACTTCTTTGATATATGGGACTTGGCCGATGCTCTTGAAGCGACACAGCAGAAGTTCAAATACATAATCTATGACGCTTGCCTTATGGCAAATGTTGAGACCCTGTACGACCTGCGTAACTGCTCGGAGTATGCCATTGCCAGCGTGTCGGAGATTATGGGCGTAGGATTCCCCTACAAAACCGTTATTCCGCATCTGCTGGGCGACAATGGAGCATCATTCAACCTTGATGGCGTATGCGAGGCGTACAACCATTATTATAAGGTTCATGGCAACCGTTCAGGCTCGGTGTCGCTTGTAGATAATTCGCAGTTGGAGGCTTTGGCTGCGGCCACAAAGGCGGCATTGAACGAGACCCCGCAGGCAGAGGTAGAGGAGAAGACGTTGCAATATTACGATGGTCTGAGCCCACATCTCTATTACGATTTCGGCCAGTATATCAACGCCGTATGCCCCGAGGGTGAGGTAAAGGAGGCCTTTAACGCCCAACTTGCGAAGAGTGTCCCCAGCAAATATACACTCAACTACTTCTACACAGGTCTATCACCCCACGAAGGTAATCATCAGATTAACACCGAAGCGTACAGCGGTCTTGCAACATCGCTTCCGTCAGGAAAATATCGCACCGAATATGCCGAGACTGCATGGTACAAGGCTACGCACTAAACAACGCACTGACAAAGTAGTGATAACCCACTGATGCGTAACCGAATAACACAAAAAGACCCTCGCCTATCGCAGACGAGGGTCTTTTCGTATCGCTAATCTTATTATGCCAACAACGCATCGGCCAGAGCCTCCAAAGCCGGAATATCACTATCCTTCATTCGTGAACGGATAGTAACCATAGGCTCAACAATCTCCACACCCTTCATCGTTTCGAGCATAGTGTGCATCACACGACCCGCCGTCGGTACCCACGAGCCATTCTCAATGATTCCGACACGACGCTTCTGATAGGCCTTCAACTTCAAGTGATGCAGGAAGTCGTGCATTGGCGGGAATACATCGGCATCATACGACGCAGCAGCCACAACCAACGTTCCCATACGGAAGGCATCCTCAACAGCCTCGGCCATATCGTCTCGGCTCAAATCGGCCACCGACACCTTCTTTGCACCCTTTGCCAAAAGTATCTCCTTCATCTTATGGGCCACCTCGGCTGTATTGCCGTGAATAGAGGCGAAGGCTATAAACACGCCCTCGGTCTCCACCTGATACCTGCTCCAAGTATCATAAAGGCCGATATAATAGCCCAAATTCTCCTTCAACACGGGGCCGTGCAACGGGCAGATAGATTCAATGTCAAGCGTCGCAGCCTTTTTCAAAAGAGCCTGCACCATCTGACCATACTTTCCGCAGATATTGAAGTAGTAACGACGAGCCTCACACGCCCAGTCCTCGTCGTGACTCAACGCCCCGAACTTACCGAAGCCGTCAGCCGAGAACAAGACCTTATCCGCAGCATCATACGACACCATAACCTCGGGCCAATGCACCATCGGAGCCATAAAGAATGACAGCGTATGCTCGCCCAGAGAGAGTGTGTCACCCTCCTTGACGGCGATTGTGCGACCCTCGAAGTTATCCTCAACGAAGAACTGCGGCATCATCTGCAACGCCTTGGCCGAAGCGACAATCTTCAACTCGGGATACTTTGCCATAACCTCGGCGATAGTTCCCGAATGGTCGGGCTCAAGGTGATGTACGACAAGATAGTCGGGCTGACGAGAGCCAAGCACCTCGGCCAAATTTCCGAGCCACTCCTCGCCCTTGCGCTTATCGACCGTATCCATTATGGCGATTTTCTCGTCAATGATAACATACGAGTTATACGATATGCCGTTGGGTACAATATATTGGCTCTCAAAGAGGTCGATATCATGGTCATCGACACCTATATACTTAATATCTTTTGTAATATCGAAAATCATCTCAACTATTTGGTTTTATATGCACAACGATACTTTCCGTTTGCAAGCTTTGTCATCTTGCCCTTCAACAGGTTGCGACGCAACGGCGAGAGCCTATCGGTAAAGACCTGACCCTCCAAGTGGTCGTACTCGTGCTGGATGACGCGAGCCGGCAGGCCATCTATCTCCTCATCATGCTCCACGAAGTTTTCATCAAGCCAACGCATACGGATTGCCACCGGACGACGCACATCCTCGTGCAGACCGGGCAGCGACAAGCAGCCCTCGTTGAAGAGGTCGGTCTCCTCGGAACGTTCGTAAATCTCGGCATTGATGAATACCTTCTTATAGTCGGCAAGCGAAGGGTCATCATCAGCCCACGGCGTACAATCGACAATAAAGAGGCGTATATTTTTGCCAATCTGCGGAGCCGCCAGGCCCACGCCCGAAGCCTCGTCAAGCGTCAGGAACATATCGTCAATCAGCTTCTTCAAGTCGGGATAATCGGGAGTGATATCCACCGACTTGTTTCGCAGCACCTGCGAGCCGTAAATAACTATTGGATATATCATAACTATCTAACTTTTACAATTTTGTCATCTCCACAGACTCCATAAACGACTGCAAAATAATCGTCGCCGATATTCTATCGACCAGAGCCTTGTCGCGGCGTGCCATCTTGCCTATACCACTCTCCAACATCGTGCGATGTGCCAGAACCGAGGTAAACCTCTCGTCATACAGCACCACCCGCTTGTCAGGATAAGCATTACGCAAACGGCCGGCCAAAGGCTCTATATAACGCATAGTCTCCGAAGGAGAGCCGTCCATCTGCGATGGTTTGCCCAGGACTATAATATCAACGTCGTTTTCCTTAAAATAGTCTGCAAGCCACCTCTCTAATTGCTTGGTTTCTACCGTAGCCAACGCACCGGCAATAATTCGCAGGGGGTCGGTCACTGCCAACCCCGTGCGTTTTCTACCGTAATCTATGGCTAAAATTCTACCCAAAATCAATTAAACAATTTTGAACCGACGACAAACCGAGGGCAATCAAATTTATTTGAATTATCGATGTGCGAAGGCTGAAAAGCCGACCTTGCATCGGGTTAATTCCTAATTTTGAATTTTGAATTCTGAATTTTGAATTTCCAATGCCTACGCCTGAATCTTCTGGAAGAGCTTGCGGAACGATACAGCATCATCAACCATTGCACGCAGAGCCTCAATCTTGATACGTTCCTGCTGCATAGTGTCGCGATGACGAACCGTAACAGTGCCGTCCTCCAAAGTCTGGTGGTCAACGGTCACGCAGAACGGAGTACCCACAGCATCCTGACGGCGGTAACGCTTACCGATAGAGTCCTTCTCGTCGTAAGCCACCACATAGTCATACTTCAAGTCGTCGATAATCTGGCGAGCCAACTCCGGCAGACCGTCCTTCTTAACCAAAGGCATAACGGCCACCTTCGTAGGAGCCAAAGCGGCAGGGATACGCAATACTACGCGCTCCTCGCCATTTTCCAGCTTCTCCTCGGTGTAGGCTGCCGACATAATCTGCAAGAACATACGATCCACACCGATAGAGGTCTCGACAACATAGGGAACATAGCTCTCGCCACGTTCAGCATCGAAGTACTGAATCTTCTTGCCCGAGAACTCCTGATGACGGCCCAAATCGAAATCGGTACGCGAGTGAATACCCTCAACCTCCTTGAAGCCGAATGGGAAGTTATACTCCACATCGGTAGCGGCATTGGCATAGTGAGCCAGCTTGTCGTGGTCGTGGAAACGATAGTTCTCGTCGCCAAAGCCCAAAGCACGGTGCCAAGCCATACGGGTATTCTTCCACTTGTTCCACCACTCCATCTCTGTACCGGGCTGCACGAAGAACTGCATCTCCATCTGCTCGAACTCACGCATACGGAAGATGAACTGACGAGCCACAATCTCGTTACGGAACGCCTTACCAATCTGTGCGATACCGAAAGGCAACTTCATACGGCCGGTCTTCTGCACATTCAGATAGTTCACGAAGATACCCTGTGCAGTCTCGGGACGGAGATAGATAGTGTTGGCACCCTCGGCTGTTGAGCCCATCTGCGTAGAGAACATAAGGTTGAACTGACGCACATCGGTCCAGTTGCGAGTACCCGAGATGGGGCAAACAATCTCGCAGTCGAGGATAATCTGCTTCAACTCCTCCAAGTTGTTATCGTTCAAAGCCTCGGCAAAGCGAGTATGAACGGCATCACGCTTGGCAGCAATCTCCAGAACGCGAGGCGATGTAGCACGATACTGTGCCTCGTCGAAAGCATCACCGAAACGCTTCTTTGCCTTATCGACCTCCTTCTGAATCTTCTCGTCCTGCTTTGCCATCCAGTCCTCAATCAGGACATCGGCACGGTAACGCTTCTTTGAATCCTTGTTGTCAATCAACGGGTCGTTGAAGGCAGCCACGTGGCCCGATGCCTCCCAGGTTTTGGGGTGCATAAAGATAGCGGCATCGATACCCACGATATTCTCGTTGAGCTTAACCATCGAATCCCACCAGTAACGCTTGATATTGTTCTTCAACTCAACGCCATTCTGGCCATAATCATAAACGGCACCCAGACCGTCGTAAATCTCACTTGAAGGGAAGATAAAACCATACTCCTTGCAGTGTGCAATCAACTTTTTGAACAACTCCTCTTGTGTCATAATTTCTATATTTTTTGTTTTATTATTGTCCTAAAATTCGGGCTTTTTTGTCCAACCGACAAAGATACGAATTTTTGCCCGTTTTATAACACAATTTTGCACCTATTTTTCAGTAGATTTTATCATAGATAAAAAAATCGCCGAGGTTTGCACCCCGACGATAGTATTTTTTGAAGATTTTTTGTTACTCCTCTTTCTTTATCATATCGAAGAATGAACTGATTTCCATCTGATCAATTGCCTGTCGAACATTGAATCGCTTTGTTTGGTCCAGATATCCATCACGACGTACCTTGATTTCAATCTGAACATCGCGTGAATTTTCGTAAGTCAAACCCAAAATATTGAATGATCTAGTTTCCTCAAATGGAGTATATCCCAACCACGACTCATTTGTTGGTTTCACCTGATCAGGAACACTTGAAATAACTCGCCAATAGACACGAGCACCCTGCGGTTCTGATTCAAAATACCAACGGATAATAGTTCTCTCTAATGCTGTTTGACCCGGATTATCGCGTGATACCGCCTTTTGAGATTCTCCCTCTGGAATTGTATTATCTGGATCATTTGATTCTGAGTCCACAACTGCATAAGGATCTTTTTCAAACACGTGAAAGACACCATTTGGCCAAGTATATTTGTTATAATATGCTATTCTAGGGATAAATTCATACGTAACATCTGGGGCAACTTTCTCTTCACCTGTAACATATCCATTCTTCAAAAATTTAACAGAAATTTCGTTTTCTTCCTGTAATTTTGACAAATATGCTCTATTGGCATATACACCGGTAGGTTCTTTATAGTTAATTGGAATACGTGCCGTTACTGGCGTTACACCAATAACCTTTCCATCAACCACCACTTTTGCCCCTTGCGGCTCACTATCAAATGATATTGTAATAGGAGAAGGTTTTCCTTCTCTCTCAAGAGCTTCTCTTTTTTCAGTAAGTTCTTGTTTTTTCAAGGCTTTCTGCTCTTTCTTTGTTAATTGTCCATACGCTTCAAAATCAGCGAACACTGCAATCAGTGCTAAAAGCGTAACTAATACGCCAAAATTCAATTTCTTCATTTGATTCTCAATTTTAATTGCCGTGTCCCGCGACGAAACAATAAATATCAAAAATATAAAAGCGTGGGACAAAACTTTGAATTTGCTGTTGAGGTCTTCGACTACCTGTGGCACAAAAACAAAGTGAAGCCCACGCATACGCGTGAGCATCGACTTCACTTCTTTTGCCACATTTTGAAATTGTCGAAGTTTCAACAGCAAGAATGTAAAGTTAATGCTTCTATATATTATTCACACCCACACTATGTGCGAGTATGCTAAATTCGTTTTACGCTTTTTATATACCCATAGGCAATTACTTTTTATTTTTATTTTTATTTTTATTATTATTATTTTCTACAAAGTTAGTAATAATTTACATACCACACAATATACACGCAATGTTTTTGATAAAAAAATCGCCGAGGTTTGCACCCCGACGATAGTAATTTTCAGATGTTTTTTCGCTATAATGACCTACTCTCCTTTTGGAACGGAATAGATTCTTACGCCTCTTTCGTCACTCTGAGGGAGCATTAGCGACCGTGAGAGTCTATTACATCAGAGATTCTCACGCAAAAACAAGTTTTGCTCAGAATGACGTTAAACACTTGTTAGCTACAACAGACCACTCTTGCGGAACGAGTAACTGCCCTCCGACGAGATGATAACGTGGTCGAGCAGATTGATATCAAACAGTGCCGCTGCATCTTTAACACGCTGTGTGAGAGTCCGATCCGCACCACTCGGCTCGGCAGCACCCGACGGGTGATTATGCGTAAGGATGATATTCGTAGCCAGCAGTTCCAGGGCACGCTTCACGACCAGACGATGATCCACTACGGTAGCCTGCACACCACCCTGACTTACTCGCTGGCGTTCAATCAGGCGATTTGACGAGGTGAGATACAACACCCAGCACTCCTCGTGCTTCAACCCATCGAACAGCGGTCGCATAACCCTTGCAACATCGCCATCCGAGGAGATACTCTCAACATTTTGAGAGGTTGCAGCACCCACTCTACGCCCTATCTCCGCCGCCACAACCAACCTCTCGGCACGCTTCAAGCCCAGCCCCTCGGACATTCGCAGACGCGAGATTTCGGCGTGCGAGATATTAGCCAGCGAGCCATACTCCGACAGCAGAGCATCGGCCACCGCCAGCGGAGAACGCCTCTCATCGGCCGCCTCCACCATCAGTGCCAGCAGCTCCCTGTCATCAAGGCTTGCAACACCTCTCGACATCAATTTATTATGCAGATTTTTCATCTGTCTTTACGATATTATCCTTTTTCGCAGAGTTTGCAGAGCTCTTTGCTCTTCTCCTTGCGGGTCTTTTCGTGCCCTCTTTTGCATCCTCTGTCGCACCCTCTTTTACACCCTCTGTCGCGGTTTCCGTCACACCCTCCGTTGCGGGCTCTTTTACCACCTCTTTATCCGACTTTGCAGGCCTTGCATTGCGACTGCGTCGAACTCTCTTGGTGCTCTTCTGCGGAGCTACATTTTCAGCACCGTCATTCGACTCACCATTGCCTTTGGATGGAGTGTTATCTTCAACGCCTTTCTCAACCTCATTTTCCATTACCTCTGCAACACTTTTGGCAGGTGCTTTCGGCTTTCTTTTTCTCTCCGTTTTTGCAGCAGCGGGCGTCTCTGCTGTCGCCTCATTCGCTACTGCGGGAGCACTGTTTTTACGAGAACGATTTCCGCGAGGCTTGGCCACTTTTTCGGCTTTCTCCTCCGTTGCAACCACCTCTTTTTCAGCGGAAGCAACCTCTGCAACCTCAACCTTTACTTCGGCAGGTTTAACATCATTCTCTACGGCCTCATTTCTGCGTTGCGGCTGGCTCTTTTTAGGCTTTTCGACTACCTGTTTTGGCATAGCCGCATCACCCGACAACCTCAACTGCTGGGCTTCCAACACATCGAGCTTATCCATCAGTTTGGTGCAGTCGTCATCGCTTACTCCGTGAGCAACCGACGAAGCGGCACGCTGCTCGGCCTCCTTCTTTGAGTCGCCGACACCATAGCCAACCTCGATATTATCAATCAGCACCTTACTGTAAAACGAGGGGTGCGTAGATGAAAAATACCTATCATTATGGGTCGAGAAGCGTATCGTGTGATGATTCTTCTGGCACCACTCTATCAGGCGGCTCTTGAAGTCGGTCTCTGCCTCGGTCAAATCATCAACCTTGATGTAATCAACAAAGATCTTGTTAATCAGCAGACGATTTACAAAGTCATAGCCCTGATCGAGGTAGATAGCTCCCATCATAGCCTCAAAAGCATCGCCGTAGATATGTTTCTGCGACACATTATTCGATGTGTGCGAGATGACATAATCATCCAGACCGATACGCTTTGCAACGTCGTTCAGCGTCTGACGCGACACCATCTTTGAACGCAGCTGCGTCAGGAAGCCCTCATCCTTATCGGGGAACTCAATAAAGAGATAATCGGATGTAACACTCTCTATCACAGCATCTCCCAGATACTCCAAGCGTTCATTGTTAAGCTGTCGGCCCTCCTCCGTTGCCACAGATGCCGACTTATGAATAAGGGCGACCTTATATAGTTCTATGTTATTCGGAATAAACCCGAACATATCATCAATAGCGGCATAAAACCGCTTATCCTTGCCGAAATTACGACGAAAAGGACGAAGAATAAAATCTATCAACGTGGTAAATATTTTGTCGTGTAAATAACAACCGTTGCCACCCGACCCAAAGATATCACAACCCCCTACGGCAAAGTATCGAAGTTGTCATATTGGAAAAATAAGTCCAAGGCGACAATAAACAACAAAAAACAGGGCTAAATCGAAGGAGTTGTATCCTCCGACATAGCCCTAACTCTCTTCGTAGAACGTTGTTGTTCCACTCACACCGGATAGTTGCACAATCTCTCCTCGCAAAGATTCGAGAAAGCAGGACCGGTCATAATTTTTGATATCACACGCAAAGCAGGAATACGAGTTTTCGGCAACCAATATGCACAACGTCATACCCTACCTCGCTGCGACTCTATCTATACGATAAATTATTTCTTGTGAGCCTCAACGTAAGAGATAGCATCACCAACAGTAGCGATCTTCTCTGCGTCCTCATCAGGAATCTGAATGTCGAAAGCCTTCTCAAACTCCATAATCAACTCAACAGTGTCGAGTGAATCTGCACCCAAATGAGCAGTGAAACTTGCTTCGGGTACTACCTCCTCGGCCTTAACGCCCAACTTGTCAACGATAATCTCAACAACCTTTGACTGAATCTCTGACATAATTTTACTTTTTTAGTTAAACAAATTTATTATTGATTGGTTTCAATCTTTTTTAAGCATATCGCAGTGCAAAAATAACACTTTTTTATTAATTTTGGCATTGGAAATGAAAAATTTTACTACGCCCATAGGTAATATTATTATTAAAACACTATAAACCAATTGATTATGAACCTTTTACTCATTTCAAACTCTACCAATGCCGGAGAGGAATATCTGAAATATCCCATTGAGCAGATTGGTAAGTTCCTGCAAGGCGTCAAGGAGGTAGTTTTTGTCCCCTACGCTGCCGTTACATTTTCGTATGCCGCTTACGAGGCCAAAGTACAGGCTCGCTTCAACGAGATTGGTGTGAAGGTACGTTCGGTGCATCGTGCCAAGGACCCCCGCAAGATGATTCGCGAGGCGGAGGCCATCTGCGTCGGTGGCGGCAACACCTTTGCTCTTACGAAGAAGATGCAGGAGCAGGGCTTGATGAAGGCTATACTTCGCAAGATTAAGGATGGTACGCCCTATGTAGGCTGGTCGGCAGGTAGCAATGTCAGCTGCCCCACCATCTGCACAACAAACGATATGCCTATCGTAGAGCCGGAGTCATTCAAGGCTATCGGTGCGGTTAAGTTCCAGATTAATCCCCATTATCTTGATGCCAACCCCGAGGGTCACGCAGGCGAGACTCGTGAGCAGCGTATCTTGGAGTATATCGAGGCTAACCCTCGTCGCTGGGTGGTAGGTCTTCGTGAGGGATGTATGCTGCACCTGCACGAGGGCAAGATGGAGCTTATAGGCCCTCGTCCGATGAGAATCTTCAAGAAGGGTGTCGATATTTTCGAGGTTAAGGCCGGCGACGATCTCTCATTCCTGTTGTAATTAACAAAGCATTATGCCCTACAATGACAAAGCCCTCACAGGGCGTCAAGGCGAAGATGTAGCTGTCGGCTGGCTAAGGGATAACGGCTATCTGCTACACGATCGCAATTGGCGTTGCGGACGCTATGAACTCGATATCGTAGCGGAGAGGCTCGGTATGATTCATATTGTGGAGGTCAAGACGCGTCGTGCCGGCTCTATGCTCACGCCCGAACAGACCATAACGCCGGCGAAGGAGTCCGCCCTGCGACGTGCTGCCGCAGCCTACCTTGCACAGCACCGGCTGGTGGGAGAGGTCGAGTTTGACCTTATTGCGGTAGATCATTTTCCTGACGGCGGCTGCGATGTGAGATTTATACCAAACATATTGTAGCAGGCAACAAAAAAGCGGTTGAATTTCAACCGCTTTTCTTTTTATCGTGTATCGCGTGACACAGAACTACATATCACTCATCAGCCTCTCCAAGTTGCAGTGCAGCAACGATTTTTTAGAAAGATTATCGTCTGCGGGGCCACTCTCCAATCTCCATATCGCGGATATCGTCACCATCGATGGTAAAGCGTATTGCCGTACGCACACTATGGAAACCATAAGCACCCGCCGCACCCGGATTGATATGCAGCAACTGATATACGGGGTCAAAGATGACTTTCAGAATATGCGAATGTCCCGCTACAAAAATATCGGGTTTGGCGGTCTGTATCATACGAACAGCCTTGGGCGAGTAGTGGCGTGGATAGCCGCCGATATGGGTTATCAGCACCCGCTTACCTTCGCACTCAAAGCAGTTAAACTCGTCATAGACGCGTCGCATAACACCGCCATCGATATTGCCATAGACACATTTCAACGGCTTGAACGCAGCTATCTCGTCGGCCAGAGCCAGCGAGCCGAAGTCGCCGGCGTGCCATATTTCATCAACATCTTTCAGAAATTGACGCAGTTGTTCATCAAACGTACCGTGAGTATCGGATATTACACCTATGCGTTTCATTGCTTATGACGGATGAAATTTTCTAACAATTTCTAATAGTTGGAATTGATATAGTCGGTCGGCAGGAAGAACGTACGACACTTCTCCACCGCTTCATCCACAACGTGTGTTGTACGCTGCAAGTGGCGACGCTTCAAGACAAACTCCTCCAGAAAGAGCATTATCTCGGCGTGGTTTTCGTGCATCGGCTTGCCTGCCATTGCGTGCGTCTCATATTCAACCGAGTAGAACCAGTATGGTGCACCGGCACGCTGCAACTTGCGGGCGATATACTTTGAGCCATACATTCCACACCCCAGCAGAGCCACTTTATTGTAGGGCACCTGACGGTCTGCCGTACCGTGAAAGAGCAACATCGGAGCTGCATCTCGCGGCCAGTCGGGAGCTCCCGACAACGAATAGACCGCACCGGCGAACGACATCACACCCGCATAGCGAAAACCCTCGGACAGAATCTCACTCATCGGCATAGCATTCGATGCGACATACTCACCCTGCAAGACGGCAATGGCTCCGGCACTTGACCCGCTGATGACGATATTTTCCGTATCAATCTGCCACTCTTCGGCGTGTTCTACAACAAACCTCGTGGCACGGAACAGATCCTCAACAGCCATATTTACAGAGTTCTCCATAGCTCCGAAGAAATCAAACATACCGGGAGATTCGATACCCTTCATGCCCAGACGATAGTCAATCGACACAACATCGAAGCCCTCACCGAGCAGGAAATCGAAATATGGGATATCATCCTGACTATCGCGAGTACCACCTACGAAGCCTCCTCCGAAGAGGAACATCACACAAGGTCGCTTACCCTCAACCGCCGCCACATAGCGGTCCAGACGCAGAGAGTCGCAACCATCGACAGCATAAACCAGCGTATGTTTCTGCTCCGCTACACTACCCCACGCCGGCACAGCCATAATCAGCACCGTGAGCAGAGATATGATATGTGGTAAAAACTTTTTCACTCTATTTGCTATATTTTTCGCCCCACAACTGTTTCATTCTTTCGGCAATCTTCACCTCGGCGGCATTCTGCACATTGGGCTCATAGAAACGCTTGCCGACAAGTGTGTCGGGCATAAACTCCTGCTGTACGAAGTTGCCGGCAAAGTCGTGAGCATACTTATAATCCTTGCCATAACCCGCCTCACTCATCAACTTGGTCGGAGCATTACGCAGATGCAACGGCACAGGTCGATTGGTCGTATCGTGCGACACAAACTCCAAAGCCTTGTTTATAGCCATATAGGCCGAGTTGCTCTTGGGGCTCGTTGCGAGATAGATTGTCGTCTCGGCAAGCGTAATGCGTGCCTCGGGCATTCCTATCTTATGCACCGTATCGAAGCAGGCGTTGGCCAGCAGCAAGGCGTTGGGATTAGCCAGACCGATATCTTCGGATGCCAATATCACCAGACGACGTGCGATAAATCGCGGCTCCTCGCCTCCTGCAAGCATACGGGCAAGATAATAGATAGCAGCATTGGGGTCACTGCCTCTGACTGACTTGATGAAGGCAGAGATTACATCGTAGTGCTGCTCGCCATTCTTGTCGTAGAGGGCAATATTCTGTTGCAGGCACTCTGTTACGAAATCGTCAGTAATGGTTATATCGCCATCGGCAGCTCCGGCAATAATATCCAATATATTGAGCAACTTGCGAGCATCACCTCCCGAAAAGGCGAATAATGCAGCCGTCTCGACAACCTTCACATTGCGACATTTAAGCTCCTCATCGGTCGTAATGGCCCGATTGAGCAGAATCGATAGTTCGTCATCGTTCATCGGTTTCAGGATATAGACCTGACAGCGGCTCAGCAACGGCGAGATAACCTCAAACGAGGGATTCTCGGTTGTGGCTCCTATAAGCGTAACAACGCCCTGCTCGACTGCACCCAGCAGCGAGTCCTGCTGGCTCTTGTTGAAGCGGTGAATCTCATCGATAAAGAGAAATGCCGCCGACTGATTGAACAGGCTTTGACGGCGTGCCGACTCAATCACCTCACGCACCTCCTTCACACCCGACGTAACGGCCGACAAGGTATAGAAGGGGCGTTTCAGGTGGCCTGCAACCAACTTGGCGAGAGTAGTTTTGCCGACCCCCGGAGGGCCCCACAAAATAAACGAGGGAACATTCCCCGTCTCCAGAAACTTACGGAACACACCATTCTCGCCGACCAGATGTGTCTGGCCGATATACTCCTCAATTGTCTGCGGACGCAGACGTTCTGCCAAAGGTTTTGCCATAATGAAAATATAATACGCAAAGGTAATGATTAATTCAGAATGAAGAGTCCTAAAATTCAAAATTCTTTGACCAATGCACCAAATTATCCGACAAACTCTTTTCCCTCTGCTTTTTGCTCTTTCATCTTTTTTTACTACATTTGCTCAATATATATGATATAATGTGATTTTTATGGCAGAAAAGAGCATTTTCAAATATACGATAGAGCCCGAAAGTGTAGATTTTACTTCGCGTGCATCTGTCTCTTCGATGTTTAACCTTGTGCTGCACGCTGCCGGCAAGGATGCCCACCGCCGAGGTTTTGGTATTGATGCCCTCGCCGAGAACAACTATGGCTGGGTTTTGTCGCGTATGTGTCTGGAACTGGACCGTATGCCCGACGAGTATGAAAGTTTCACGCTTCACACATGGATTGGAGGCTACAACCGCCTCATCTCGACGCGTAACTTCACGCTTACGGACAACGAAGGCAATGAGTTCGGGCGTGCCGTATCGCATTGGTGCATGCTCGATTTCAAGACTCGCCTGCCGCTTGATATGAACACGCTGGCAAAGGTACATGATGGAACAATCGTCGATGCTCCATCACCCTGTGAGGGCCCAAAACGTCTTACGGGTGTGGATGCAGAGGTTATTGCGACACACCTCGTAGCATATAGCGACATCGATTTCAACCGCCATATGAACACTATGCGTTACATAGATTTTGCAGCAGATAGTCTTCCTATCGAGACTCTTGAAAAGCTAAACGCAATACGAATGGACCTCAACTTTATGAAGGAGGCTCTCTATGGCGACACGCTATCATTGCTACACAAAGAGGAGGAGAGCAGACACTGTTTTGAGTTCCGCAACAATGCCGGCGAGCCACTTTGTCGTATGGCTCTTGAAATCAAATAACACAATAAAGATTATTAACACCCAAACCAAAAGATTATGTTTCCATCGGCAAAACGCGAGCAGATAATTGCTCTGATTAAGCGAGAGGTAGTTCCGGCAATCGGTTGCACCGAGCCCGTTGCGGTTGCTCTATGTGTGGCACACGCCTGCGAAGTAGCAGGATGTAGCGGGGAAACGATGCCCGATGCTATTGAGGTAAAGCTGAGTGCCAACATCCTGAAAAATGCTATGGGCGTCGGTATTCCCGGAACGGGTATGATAGGCCTGCCCATCGCCATTGCTCTTGGTGCTATGGTCGGCCGTTCGGAGTACGAGTTGGAGGTATTGAAAGATGCCAATCAGGAGGCGGTCGAGAAGTGCAAGCTGTATATCGACGAGAAGCGAATATCGATTGATTTGGCTACGGGCGATGTGGATAAGCTGCATATTGAGGCGGTTGCCATATATGGCGACAAGCGTGCCACGGCCATCATCTCCGGCGGACACACCAACATAGTCTATAAGGCTCTGAACGACAACATCCTCCTTGACAAGCGTCAGGCAAAGGCACTTGACGAGAGTGACGAGGGCGACGAACTGACACTTGCCGATGTGTATGAGTTTGCCACAACGACACCCGTCGAGGAGATAGAGTTCATACTCGAATCAAGACGGCTGAACAAGGCGGCTGCCGAGAGTGCTTTCACTAACGAGTACGGCCATTCGCTGGGTCGCACTTTGCGAGGCGACAGAGAGAAGTCAATCGTTGGCGATACGATTTTCTCACGCATTATATCCTACACCGCCGCAGCGTGCGATGCACGAATGGGAGGTGCTATGGTGCCTGTGATGAGCAACTCCGGTAGCGGTAATCAGGGTATCACGGCTACCCTGCCCATCGTGGTCTATGGCGAGGAGTGCGGAGCTTCGCAGGAGCAAATGATTCGTGCCTTGACATTGAGCCACCTGACGGTAATCTACATCAAGCAGAGTCTGGGTCGTCTTTCAGCTCTGTGCGGTTGCGTGGTGGCAGCGGCAGGCTCGTCGTGCGGTATCACATACCTGATGGGTGGCGGTTACGAGGAGGTGGCTATGGCAATAAAGAATATGATTGCCAACCTTACGGGTATGATTTGCGACGGAGCAAAGCCGAGCTGTGCATTGAAACTCGCCAGTGGCGTATCTACGGCGGTATTGTCGGCTATGCTTGCGATGGAGCATCGTTGCGTATCGAAGTTGGAGGGAATCATAGATGACGATGTCGACAAGTCTATTCGTAACCTTACGACGATTGGTCGCGACGGTATGAACACCACCGATGCTTACATTCTATCGATTATGACCAACAAGTGTTAATCTGACACATTTTTTCATAGTGAGGCCGCCTCTTTCTCCGAGGTGGCCTCAACTTTTTTCTGCATTGCACAATATACCGGCAATGGGCAGCGTTAGTATAGCGAAAACAACTATTTTTTGACTATATGGGAAATAAGATTTCAAAACTGACGGATAGATTGCTAATCCGTGCCGCATTTGACCTGAGCAAAGAGTATATCCAGCACTCATACCGCGACCATTTAGCCATAATACTATTGGAAGAGGAGAGTTCTATGGCTCTGCATATCCTCTCGGCGAGGCTCTCACGCGAGACGCTGCGGGATTTGCCACGCCGTATAAGGGAGCATATTGCACACCAGCCACAATATGAGCAACTCTCTCCGGAGGAGTTTTTAATCGCTTACCGAAGAGACCTTACCGAGCAGACTCTCGCCAAAGGAGAGATTTCGACAGCTCATATTCTTCGCGATATTATAGCCGACAGCGAGTGTGCCACCTCGCAGATTCTGGCACAGTTCGGCGTTACGACTCTGCTGTTTGACTCGTTGCAAGAGGAGTTAAGCGACATTGAGACGGGCGAGCACTCGGTAGCCCAAGTAGGTGATGAGGAGTGTTTCGACGACGATTTTCGGTTTTGCCGTTCAAAGTGGCAACCGGTAGCATAACAAGGTGTCAGGGTTGTTATTTGTTTGTTTTGATTATTTAAGGCGTACCCCTTGAATAATGAAGAGAGGTCGGCAGGAAAATCCTCCGACCTCATTTTTTGTTCCAGACCATCTCGTATTCCAACCTATCTCGCCCCGCACTACGCCTCGGCCTGCTGATAAATCATCTTCAAGCGGTGCGACATAAAGTATTGCAGCACACCTCGCAGGAACATATACGACGAGAAAGCCAGCCACAAGGCGTTGTTCCCGATAACGGGATTCAGCAAATAGAATATGCCAAAATAGGCGATAGTGGCATAAATCATCGAATCACGCATAATACGCGACTGCGTGGCTCCGACCATAATACCATCCATAATAAATGGCATAGAGGCCGCCAGCGGAATGGCTATAATCCAGCCTATATATCGGCCGGCATACTCCAGAATCTTCTCCGTATCGCCCGCACCGCTATCCAGGAACAGCGACAGCAACTCACGCCACCAACCGACATAGACGCCCACATATATTACACTTACTGCCAACCCCCACAGCAGACACTTCTTGATGCAGTCACGCAGCGACACGCCATCTCGAGCACCGATAAAGCGGCCCGTAAGAGCCTCTGCCGAATAGGCAAAGCCGTCGTTCATATATGAGAAGAGGGTAAACAACTGCAACAGAATGGTATTTACCGCCAGAATAGTATCGTCACCCATTCGTGCCGAGGCGGCGGTAAAGAATGTATAGGTCGCCACGATGCAGAGTGTGCGGATGATGATATCGCGGTTGATAAGGAAGAACTCCTTCATCGACTGCATATCGACAACCTCACGCCACGACACCTTGACAAAGCCCTTGCGATAGTAGATGAGGGTAATGGCTCCCGTAACGGCGACACCAACCCATTGAGCAATAACCGAGGCGTAGGCGATACCCGTGATGCCCATACCGAAGTCAAAGGCGAGGAAGATACTACATACAACGTGAATGACATTGACTGCAATGGCCACAATCATCGGAATAATGGCATTCTGCATACCCGTAAGCCAGCCGTTAAGGCCAAAGAGCAGTACGCCCGCAGGCACAGCCCACACGCGGGCAAAGAAGTAGTCGGCGACCATATCGCCGCCATTCATAACCTTCAAAGCACCCCACCCCAGCGGCTTCTGCAACAGCAGCACCAGCAAGCCAATCACTACCGACACCAGCACAGCACGCAGCAGCATAAGCGTTGTGGTACGATTATCGCCCGCACCAAATGCCTGTGCCGTAATGCCACTTGTACCCATACGGATAAACGAGCAGTTCCAATATATAAAGTTGAAGATTGAAACGCCAATAGCCAGCGAGCCTATCGTCGTCACCGAGTCGCCCAGATGCCCCGCTATCATCGTTCCGGCTATACCCATAATCGGCACCGTGATATTCGAGATGATATTGGGCAAGGCTATACGCAATATTTCACGATTCATTCTCATCAGCCAACCTTTTGTTGGCACAAATATACGAATTATCTCGTGCTTTTGTTCACAAGAATAGCACAGAATGTTTTTTAGGCCAAAAATGGTGTATAAGTTGAGAAAAATCTTGTACCTTTGCCCCACGAAGTGAATAATCACAGTTTTTAATTATAAAAGTAAGATGAAAAAGATTAATCAAGACTCTGCATCGGCTCTGTCGCGTTTCTCGCGTGACAAGCGTACCCGCACATCGGCAGCCGAGAGTGCAGAGCACACTCCCCGCCCTCGCCGTGAGGCCGATAACGAGGGGCGTCAAGGTCGTGGCCGACAGTCAGCAGAGGGTCGCGGCAGACAGTCAGCAGAGGGTCGCGGCAGACAGTCAGCAGAGGGCCGTTCCGCAAGCAATGGCCGTCGCACAAACGAGACTCGCCGAGCATCGTTCAACCCTAACTTCACAGCCGACAACCGCCCCGCATTCCGCGAGGAGGGTTCATTCAGCGAGGAGAAGCCTCGCTATGGTGCTCGCACCGAGAGAGGTCAGCGTGGCACTTCAACACGCAGCAACGGCGGCAGCAAGCCATTTGGCGACAAAGGCAAGAAGTTGGGCAATACAGAGAAGAGATTTGGAGCAAAGTCGGGCTTGAAGTCTGACAATCGTGGTCGTGGCAAGCGAGGCTCAAACAATGAACGCCCCTATTCGTATCCAAAATATAGTTCAAAGCAGCTCGGTGCTGTTCGTCTGAACAAGTTCCTCGCACAGTCGGGACTCTGCTCTCGCCGTGAGGCTGACGACTTCATTACAGCCGGTCTGGTTACCGTAAATGGCGTCATCGTTACGGAGCTTGGCACGAAGGTTATGCCCTCTGACGAGATAAAGTTCAACGACTCGAAGGTGCAGGGCGAGAAGAAGGTCTATCTGGTTTTGAACAAGCCCAAGGGTTATGTAACATCGCTGGAGGACCCACACGCCGACAAGACCGTTATGGAGTTGGTGAAGAACGCCTGCACGGAACGTATCTACCCCGTAGGTCGTCTGGATAAGAACAGTCTTGGTCTGCTGCTCTTCACTAACGACGGCGACGTGACGCGTCAGCTCACGCACCCCTCACACGAGAAGAAGAAGATATATCAGGTGACTCTCGACAAGCCACTCACAAAGGCCGACATGGAGAAGATGACCGAGGGTATAGAGTTGGAGGATGGCGAGATTTATGCCGACGAGGTGGCCTATGTAGGCGATACGAAGAAGGAGATTGGCATTGAGATTCACTCTGGCCGTAACCGTATCGTACGACGTATATTCGAACATCTGGGCTACACGGTGCAGAAGCTTGACCGCGTATATTACGCCGGCATCACCAAGAAAAACCTCAAACGAGGCGCCTGGCGTTTCCTCACAAACGAGGAGGTGGACCGCTTGAAGAGTGGCCGCTACGAGTAAGGCCTGAACAAGGACTGAACAGCGGTTCGGCAACATTACGAGCCCGTTAAATACGAAAAATCCTCTCTCACAAAGGGAGGATTTTTTGTTTGTCACTACCCTGCTGCTATAACATTTCAGAGAATTGTCATATCAGCAGAGTTACAAGATTTTTTTGTTTTTAATATTTTTTATAATATCTTTGCCTGTGCAAAATGGGAAAAACTATCAATAAATATAACGACAAAATCGCTGTAGCAGGCACGCTGCTACTCATTTTCCTGTTATATTTTGGTAATATCTACCTGTTCCCTCACAAGCACGAAATCAACGGTGTAAAGGTCTATCACTCGCACTTCTATTCGGGTTCGACCGAGGCACCGACTCATAATCACTCTGCACAGCAGTTCAACATAATTCATCAGCTATCGTCTTTCAATAGCGAAGAATTTAGTTTCAGCAGCACACTCACGGCATACATCCCGTCTGTTGAGATTTTCTATCAGACGGCCGTATGTGCATTGTGTAGCAGCGACACACCCTACTGCTCGCTGCGTGCCCCTCCCGTTATGGCTTAACATTCCATCTGTCGGCCTTCATCCGAAGGCATATCCAATGCGGTGCGTCATCATTTTCGGACTCATCGCCTGTGAATGTATAACCATAACTTAAATAATAATGACTATCAAAAATTTTGTATTGATGGCCGCAGCCATCATATTGGGTAGCAACGTCTATGCTACCTCGCTGACCGACAACAGCTCGGACAACACACCTATTAATAATATGGAGCCTCGCCGTTACAGCGATGCCAACATACACGGACACATCATTGACGCCAAGTCAAACGAGCATATTCCCTTTGTTACCATATCGGTCAAAGGCACAACTCTCGGGACCGTTGCCGACGCTTCGGGTCACTTCTTCCTGAAAAATCTGCCAATAGGCAAGCACACAATCATAGCCGAGGTTATCGGTTACGAGAGTGCCGAAATGGAGGTTGAAATCATACGCAACAAGAGCATAGAACTCAACTTCGTCCTGCACGAGAAGGTGCTGTCGATGGACGCTGTCGTGGTATCGGCTACACGCAACGAGAACAACAAGAAGAGCACCGCTACAATCGTGAATGTTGCATCGGCGAAGCTTTTCGAGAACACAGCATCGAGCAACCTCGCCGAGTCGATGCGTTTTCAGCCGGGTCTGCGTATAGAGAACACCTGCGGTAACTGCGGAGCTGTACAGCTTCGTATTAATGGTTTGGAGGGTCAATATTCGCAAATTCTGCTCGACTCAAATCCAATTTTCAGCTCTCTCGCAGGAGTGTATGGCGTGGAGCAGTTGCCCGTAGCGATGATTGAACGCGTGGAGGTCATACGCGGAGGTGGCTCTGCCCTGTTCGGATCAAATGCCATTGGCGGCGTAGTGAACATCATCACAAAGGAGCCTCTGCGTAACTCATTGACCGCCTCACACACAACCAATATTATGGAGAGTGGCGACACAGAGTTCAACACCTCACTCAACGGCTCGTTTGTGTCGGATGACAATCGTGCGGGCGTATATATCTTTGGTATGGTCAAGGACCGCGACGCCTATGACCGCAACGACGACGGCTTTACGGATATTACGATGATGAAGTCGGAGACCGTAGGTTTTCGTGGATACTACAAGACCTCAACATACTCAAAACTTACAGCCGAGTATCACCACATAAGCGAGGCACGCCGAGGTGGCGACAACATAAATCTGCCACCGCATATGGCCGAGATTGCCGAGGATGTGAAGCATAAGATTGATGGCGGAAGCCTCAACTTCCAGTATCTTTCGCCCAACCATCGTCACTCGTTCAACATCCATACTTCAATGCAGGGCATCTCTCGCGACAGCTACTACGGCACGGGCAAAGACCCCAACGCCTATGGTGAGACGCACGATGTGACCTTTGTCGCCGGAGCACAATACAACTACAAATTCAACAAGTGTCTGTTTATGCCGGCAACGCTTACAGCGGGCTTTGAATACACCTACAACGACCTGAACGACCACTCGATAGGCTTCGACCGTTCCATCGCACAGACGGTGCGTACGGCAGGTGTATTTGTACAGAACGAGTGGCAGAGTGAGAAGGTAAATCTTGTCATCGGAGGTCGCCTTGACAAGCACAATATGATGAACAATATGATATTCTCGCCCAGAGCAAACATCCGATACAGCCCCATAGAGGATATCGGTCTGCGTTTGAGCTATTCAAGTGGCTATCGTGCTCCGCAGGCTTTTGACGAGGACCTTCATATTGACGCCGTAAACAACCAGTCATCAATCATTGAGCTTGACCCCAACCTCAAGCCGGAGTATTCTCACAGTTTCAGTGCGTCGGCCGACCTCTATCACAACTTCGGTCGCTTGCAGGCCAACCTCCTCGTGGAGGGTTTCTACACCATTCTTGACGATGTATTCGCACTCGCCCGCACGGGAGAGAACGAAGCCGGCTACATTATCCAGACGCGTTATAACGCATCGGGTGCAAAGGTAAGAGGTGTGACAGCGGAGCTTAAATTGGGTATCCCCGACATCTTTGAGGTGCAGGCAGGCTACACCTTCCAGCGTAGCCACTACAACGAGCCGGAGGTATGGGCCGACGATGTGGAGGGAGAACGCAGAATGTTCCGCACGCCCGACCACTACGGCTATCTCAACGCCATTGGTTACATAACCGACAAATTCAAGGCTTCGGTGTTTGGTACATTCTCCGGCCCTATGCTCGTACAGCACAATGCCGGATGGATTGAGCAGAACCGCACCGAGGAGACTCCTTCATTCTGGGATTTCGGTTTGCGTCTGGCCTATCGTTTCGAGCTTACGCAGTCAATATCGCTGGAGTTGAACGGTGGCGTGAAGAATATCTTTGACAGTTTCCAGAACGACATCGACTACGGCCCTAACCGCGACTCGGTATACATCTTCGGTCCGACGATGCCACGAACATACTTCCTCGGACTCACCTTTACAATGTAGTGGGTCAGTCCAACGAAAAGACAAAAACAAAGGGCCTCCCGATTGGGAAGCCCTTTGCGTTTTGATGGATGGTAAAATTACTCAGCTGCGGGAGCCTCAGCCTCAACAGCCTCGCCCTCGGCAGGAATCTCTGCCTGTGGCATTGCAACCTCCTCGGTAGCGACCTTCTCCAACAACGCATCAGCGTCCTGCTGAAGAGCATTAGCTCCAGAAGTCACCTCGTTCTCCATTGAGATAGTTGCAACAAGACTCAACACCAAGATGATACCGGCCAACCACCAAGTAATCTTCTCCAAAGCGTTTGCTGAGTCACGCACACCCATAACCTGATTTGCTGCACCAAAGTTAGCAGCCATACCACTCTTGGGGCTCTGCACCAACACTGCCAAAATAAGCAGGATGCTTGCCACCAAAATCAATCCGATACAAATTGAATATAACATAATTCTATACTATTTTTGATTATTACTTTCAATTTTCGCAATAAGTTCTGCAAAGTAAATACTTTTTTCGGGATTTAGCAAACTTAATTTGCGATAAGTTGCTTTTGCCTCCTCTTTAAGTCCCTGCATCAGATAGACTTCCGCCAGTTCCTCGCTGACCAAATCGTCCTCATCGTCCAGCTCAGCAGAAATCACAACGTCTTCATAATCAGCACTTTCATCAACAACCACCCGCAAATTATCCTTACTGAGGAACCTATCAATAATATCATCCGAAGTGATTTGTGTCAATCTTTCAATATCAATCTCTTTTTTCTGCAAAACGGGGCATTGGCACAACTCAACAAGCTCCGGACGAAGATTTTCGGCATCCGTCGCTGCATCACTACCCCAACGATGCGACACGAGCAACGCCGCCACCTCGTCACTACCCACTACCACGACCTGCTCCTCGGCCTTCGATACTCTGCTGTCCATCCTCTCTGTCAATAGTTTGGATTACCAATTAGAGGCCGCAGCCTGGTATATATCGTGAACAAGTTGTTCGACAATCTCTGCATCCAGCTCCGATTGGATATCGGTAAGAAGCGTCGTAGAGTCATAGTCGGCATAAGCCTTAAAGGTCTGATTGAACGAGTCATCGGGATTAACCACATTGGTAAAATTGACCTTCACAGTGATAGTCAATCTATTCAGCAACGCATAGTCATCACTCGACACCGAAGCTGTAACCGATGAGTAGCCCACAATCTCGCCTTCAAAAGCAAAATCGCCACCCTCATCAACCAGCTGCAATTTGGTCTGACGCGAGAACTTATCCTTCAACGCCTCAACGAATGTAGTACTCAACGTGGGTGACACCATAGGTGCATTATTGGGGAAGTAAGCAACGCTGAATGTCTTGGCAGCATCGGGGATACTTGCACCCGACAGAGAGTAGCCTCCCGTCATAAAGATACAACCCGAGAAGAGCACGCTACTCAACAATAACGCTACTGCAAAAATGTGATGAAATATCTTTTTCATAAAAACCAGTTTCTAAATCTCGTCATCAGTAATACCCAAATCCTTTATGCGGCGATAGAGAGTTCTCTCCGACATAAAGAGTTCGCGTGCGGCATCGCGACGGCAACCGTTATGATTTCGCAACGCCTTCAAGACCTGCTCACGCTGGATATCGGCTTTCGTAAGTTCGCGATGCGGCATCTCGACAACCTCTTCACTTTCAGCATAATCAACTACCTCATCTCGCCCACTGCTTGAAGGCAACAGGCCAAACACCTCGCCTTGCGTGGGAGTCGGAGTCACAGGCTGTGTGCCTCGCATCAGGTCACTCAACATACGCTTCAAATCGTTGATATCGCTACGCATATCGAACAAAATTTTATAGAGCAACTCCCTCTCGGTAGCGAACTCTTCGCCCCCCATCGTACCGCCGTGCATAGCAGGTGCGGAGCTATGTTGCGGTGTCAGATATCGCGACAGCACACCGGCAGTAATCGTGCGACTCTCCTCCAACGCCGATATGCGTTCCGCAACATTCTTCAACTGACGCACATTGCCTCGCCAATAGTAATTTTGCAACATCGTGCGTGCCTCGTCATCGAGCTGAATGGCCGGCATCTTATACTGCACGGCTACATCGGCAGCAAACTTACGGAACAGCAACGGAATATCCTCCTTGCGTTCACGCAACGCCGGCACAGAGATAGGCACAGTATTCAGGCGGTAATACAAATCTTCACGGAAACGGCCCTGTTCGATAGATTTCAGCAGGTCGTTATTTGTTGCTGCCACAACTCGCACATTGGTCTTCTGCACGCGTGCCGAGCCGACACGGATAAACTCACCCGACTGCAACACTCGCAGCAGCTTGACCTGCGTCTCCAACGGCAACTCGCCTACCTCGTCGAGAAATATCGTTCCGCCGTCAGCCTCCTCAAAATAGCCCTTGCGAGCCTCCGTAGCACCCGTAAATGAGCCCTTCTCGTGACCGAACAGCTCCGAGTCGATAGTACCCTCCGGAATGGCTCCGCAGTTTACGGCAATATACTTGGCGTGCTTGCGTGCCGAATTATCGTGTATGATACGGGGAAAGTACTCCTTGCCCACACCACTCTCGCCGGTAATAAGCACCGACAAATCGGTCGGGGCAACACGCAACGCAATATCCAACGCGTGATTCATCGCCTCGCTATTGCCGATGATGCCATAACGCTGCTTGATATTTTGTATTGTTGGATTCATAGCCATAAACTCCTAATTTTTAGGTGTAAGATAATCTAAATCGGGGTTGCGGATACCCTCCTCGGCACTCTGTGGAATCTCCTCATATATCTCGCTGTTGTCGATTACGGGAGTATCGTCCGAGAATATCTTACCCGCACGCCAATCGTTATAAAGGCCGTACAGCAACGCTGCAATAGCCAGCAGAGCAACCAGAATGGCAATCTTGATGATGATGTCGCCATTCTTTGAACGGCGTGCCGTAGCCGACTCTCGACCCGTAACAACCTTCGCACCCTTGCCGTAACGCAGACCCTTTGTGTATTTTTCGGGACGCACGCGGCGTGATGCCTCGGTATTGTCACCGTAGAAATCAACCGTTGCCGTTCTGCGAGGCTTCAAAGGCCCTTCGGCGAGTGACACCTCACCGCCAGCCTCCTGATGCTTCGCTTCGGGAGCTGATTCCGACTCCTCTGCGGGCTTAACATCCTCCTTGACAGGCTCTGACTCGGGCTGTGTGGCCGTTTTCTCGGCAGCCTTGCGAGCAGGCATATCTCCTTCAAGGTTGGCACCGCTTGCCGATGGATTGTACTCAAACACCACCGCTCCATTGCTCTTCGCCACCAGACGACCAAGCCCTCCGATAGCACACTCGCCCTCGTTTTGCAGGCGGTAGTTTATCTCAAAGACGAAACGGTCGATAAGACCCGCCGCCTCCAACTCCTTGATACCATTCTCCACGAGCAGACGACGCAGCACGCCATCATCGCCCTTCATCAGGTTGGAGAAGAGAATCTTGTTCTCGGTCGTTTTAACGATAAAAGCACCAAGATTAGGGACAACCAAACGCTTGTTTGACTGCAAATATTTTGAAATAATCTCTACTAACATTATTTAGATGTATAAATTCGGGTAAAGATACGCATTTTTTCGCAAATAGCGAAATTCCCCACCAAAAAGCAATGGTTTTCACTTTTCGACACATTTTTCCACCCCACAGCCGGTTTATTGCTTTTAGAGCCGCTGAGTCAAACCACAAAACGCCTCAAAGACAAAACAACTCGTGAGTATTGCTCACGAGTTGTTTGGTTTAATCCTCTCGGTCATTATAAAATCGAATGGATATCTTGGTCATAAATTATAAAACCGTTTTAAGCATCATAGCTGCCACGGCGATGATTGCGAATACTTTTTTAATGCTGCTATTCTTTATACAGTTCATCTTCCAGCTCGAATTCCGTAATTTTTTTGGAGAGCTCAAAGTACAAGTATGAAGCTTCAAAGGGGACGGAGTCGGAGAGTGCGTATTCTGCACTTTGGGTAAGGGCGTAGAGCTGTTCCATCACCTCCTTATGCTGCCTTTTGACGGGGAGCAACTCGGCGCGGCAGCAGTCCATGGCACCGGCCACGGCATCGCGGTACATGGGGATGTACTCTGCGTAGAAACGGCTCATGTTATTGAACCACGCAGATTGGGCTGCATTCAGGCGCGCCAGGGCGGCTTTAAACGCCGCTTCGCCAATAGCATTTTCCTGTTCCACCGCAGCCCGGTGTATTTCTTCGCGGTGCTGCTCATCTGCCTTCCGGTACTTTCGGTCAAACAAAGCCACGCCTTCCTTCTTGGCCGATTCAATCATCCCGCTGGCCTTCTGCTGGAGGCTATGCTCCTTTTGACCAAGAGAAATCAATTCCGTAGCCAGCTGATACTGCTTCTGGGACGAGGCGCGTTTGCCTTTGTCGGCATTCATCTTGGCGGTCATGGATGCGCCCAGGCCGGATTCCTGCATGAAGGCGGCACGCTCTTCGTCGGTCATGTGGGACATGGCCTCGATGTCCTTTGCGGTGAGACCACCCGTTTGTTTGGCCATTACTTTGCTGGCCATCGCCTTGGCCTCTTCATCCGATAGGTCGCTTCGCTGAAGTTTTGCAAAATCGGCCTGACTGAGTCCCATGCTGGACAGGCGTCCTTTCATGGTGGACATGGCCAGGGCTTTTGCCTCCGCCTCGCTCATATTGGCAACCTCGCCTGCCGTTTTGTTTGTTCCGGCAACTAATCCGGCCATCGCATTTTTCTTCATGCCTGGTGCGAGGGTCTTTTCCTGCATGTCTTGAATCTGGTCATTGGCAGCATTCCAGGCTTCCATGAACTCGTTCAAGAGGTCTGAATTGGGATATTCATTAGCAAACGGGTCGTTACTACTTTTCCAGTAATTGAGAAGGGCGGCCGTAGTTGGCAAATCAGGCGTCATGCCCATCACGGCTTCAGGGGTCATCTGGGCCTTGGCGGGAAGCATCATCGCCAGGGCGAAAAGGGTAATGATTATCTTTTTCATAATGTTACTTTTTTTACAAACTGTTTCTCAATTCATCGGCGGCGTTCGGCATAGTCGAAGCAAGTTTCACTCTGCAATCACTTCTTTACAAACTCCACACGGCGGTTCTTCGCACGGCCTTCATCGGTATTGTTGTCGGCGATAGGGCTGTTCTGACCCTTGCCCACGGCGGTGAGGCGGTCTTGGGCGATGCCGAGTTCCACCAACTTGGCGACGATGGCCT
>SUZG01000011.1 GCA_015060015.1 Rikenellaceae bacterium
TCCTGGGTTGAGAACAAGTTGAACAACAGACCCAGAAAGAGGCTTGGTTATCTCACACCAAATGAGAAATTTAATTCAATATTAACAAATTAGAATTCGATTGCATTTGCAAGTTGAATTCGCCACATTTAATTATCTCTTTGCCTGATATATCAAAGAGCCCATACTTATGTCCAGATATTACTTTGATGAAATGGTAATAAAAATCAAATTCCAAAGAATCGTATTCACAAGGGATTATATCCTTACCCATTTCATCCAATAAACCATATTTACGACCTTTCCGTACTTTCGTTAATCCAACCTTATAAATATGATTCATTTCTTCATATATGCAAGGTGTGATTTCTTGTCCATTTTTATCGAGCAGCCCCCATTCGTCGTAAAGTTTAACTTGTGCTATTTGCACCACATCTGTATTCACACAATCCAATGCATCATATTTTAATGGGACAATTATTTGTCCAGATTGATCAATTAATCCCCATTTACCATCTGATTCAACGGCAAGAAGACTATCATTAAAAGTTTTAACCCAATCATATATACATGGAATAACCTCCTTATCTGTTGTGATATCTATACACCCATATTTTCTCTCAATTTGAACTTTTATTAAGTTGCCTTGAAAATGATTAACATCATCATATTTTAATGGAATAACAACTTTGTCATTACAATCTATAACTCCATATTTTTTATTCAAGCAAACTTTCATTAATCCATTATGCAAGGGTTTGATATATGTATATTTACAAGGGATTACTTCTTGTCCATCTTTGTCAACAATACCCCAAATTGCATTAATAAACTCATCAGAGAATTTATTCTCCCAAAAACCATTTATGCCTACTATCGTTGTTAGCTCATTCCTAGAGATACAATCATACTTAGGATAAATAAGATATTCACCCAATTTATTGATCCATCCCCATTTTCCTCCGACCCTAGGGATGTTATAATTGCTATCATATCTACCTCCAATATTAACGCTTGCTGTATTATGATTAAAGTCATACACATAATCATATATGCAAGGAATAACTTCTTTACCATTCTCATCTATAAATCCCCATTTCCCGCATTTAGGTTCTTCTTTATCCTGATATGGCTTATATGGCAAACTTCTGTCTCCTACATTTACCCTTGCTAGTCCATTATAAAATGTACCTATAAATGAGTATTTAAGAGGTGTTAACTTATTGCCCTCAAGATCCAACAAACAGCATTTGCAATTGTTTACACCGCAAAAAAGATTCACACCATCGATTTTGTCAATCCTTGAATATTTCGCATCAATAATAATATCCGAATTTGAACTAATTAGACCATATTTATTCTCACTGCAAAATATAGCAATCTCATGTTCCGTAGGCTTGATCAAACTATATTGAGGAATAACAATATACTTACCAGATGAATGGAATATTCCCCACAAACACTTCTTCTTAACACATATGGTGTTACGCCCAAACGGTAATACTTCGTCAAAAGTTGTATGATCATATACAATGTCTCCGTTGCGGTTAATATAACCTATCGACTCCCCATTTTTAGTTACTTCTGCAAAACCACAGCAAAATTCGCCGACAGAGTCATATTGAGAAATAAGGCGTTTATATCGAATAGGCTTTAAGGCTATATCTCGATGTTCGGTATGTTCCAAGCCATCAGTTCGGAAATCGAAATCGGTGCGGTCGGCGGAATTTTCCGCACTCACGCACTCCACCCAATAAGCACCTCTGCTAAGCGAAATATTGTAATCATCATCAGCTTTTGCTAATCCGTGTAATTCGGTATCAACATATACTTTACATTCAAGGTCTGGATGTATGATAAGTACGGACATAAACAAAATAATTATAGGTTATAAATAAATTGTTGTTTTGTTTTCGGGTTCTCTGTTATAATTATTGGGAGGCACTTATTCTTCCAAATAACATCAAGCGTAGCATCGTCAGGGTGTCCATATTTATCAGTTTCTCCTGCTGATATAATGCATATCTTTTCAAGTGAGTATAACCCATTATTAAGATTTTTTTCAGAGCCATGATGTGGTACTTGTATAAGGCCAATGTTATTCCAAAAATATGAATAAAATTTTTGGAGAGAAGCGAATCCATCAGACGCCTCATAATCTCCTGTATACAAGCAATTAATTGTACACATTTTATTTGTATACTCCTCAAGTATATGTAAGCATGCAGGCAAACAACATCGTTCACCACAATCTACACCAGAGTACAATGTCATTGAATACGAGTTATGTTTTTCTCCATATACCGATTGGTATATTTTTTTGCATTCTTCAATCCCAATATCTTGTATGACAGTTGATAGTTTATCAATGTCAATAGTTTCATCATCTTCCCATATATCAGCGAAACGCTCATCCAGCTTGATAGCTTCAACAATCTCACCTTTTTTATTCTTCGAATTAAATGGTATAAATTGCCAATTATTTTCAATTAAAGTTATGATTGATGGAGAATCCATATATGCCTTAACGGTGCTAATATCTAAGACCTCAAACCGCACATTTTCGTCAAAATTAAATTCGCCGATTTGTGTCGTTTTTTCTTTATCTTGACATATGTGAAGAAAATCTTCTATCGTATCAATATCCTCATAATGCATAGCATTCCCCAAATACGCTTCAAGTACAATCTGTGGCGTTAATTTTGGTATAAATATTCTTTTAACATCGCAATGTTCCATTAACTTGTTTATCCCATTAATATGGTCTTGATGGAAATGGGATACAAATAATGCATCTATTTTATCTCCTTTATTAAAACAGCTTGTAATAATATCGTTTATTCGTTGTTGGAACGCTTCTGGAGATACTCCAGCTTTTGCCGTTTCAAAACATCCACAATCAAAGACAATATTAGCGATATTATTGCCCAAGTTATCATAAAATCGTTCAGTATAGAATGCTCCATGTCCAACAGGATGGAATGTTCGTTTCAGTGTAGCCATAATATATCTTATCCTAACATTACTCCATTACCTTCATTAATTGCAATAGGATATATTTCAATATCATCTCCATTTTGCCAGGTAGATAAGTCGAAATTCCCAACATTATTGACGGATACAATATGATAGAGCTCTCCATTCTCCGTGTTATAGGCGACCATGCCTCCACCTCCTGCATTAACAGAAAATACCACCTTAAAACAATCTACTGCATTAACTAAATCTCCTGAATAATGGGTTATAGTCCCATTTGTCCGATGAATCTGAAAATTTTGAAGGTGCATAACTTGCATAATGCATATGTGTTTTCCTACCTCTCAGCCCGAAGATAGCGGTTAGTAGTAAAAAAGAAAGCGCAGGGCTGGAGTCTTATCTGAGGATAGTAGGCCGTAGGAGTGCCCGAACATTCAAATAAGCAACAACCCCGCGCCATATCATATAGATATGACGAGAAGTGCGGACGCTTATTCTCTATGTTCCAATGAATTTCCTACGTTCACTATCCGAGAATAAACTTACGCTTCCGTAAATTTTAATATATCACCTACAAAGTTAGATAACATATTTGGGAAACGCAATATGCCGACACGACTTTTTTCAAGGTTGTTGCAAAATATTATAGACAAAGTTCGTGCAAAGAAATTTCTTATGCAAGAGCAAGCACTATTGAGTTGTAATTTTGTTTTTTATAGGTTGGGGAGTTGTTTGCTGCGGTCAATGTCCGAAATATAAATATATTACTGATTATCAGCATACAAAATGATTTGTACTATATATTTTAATGTTTGGTATTTCAACTACTTGCAAAGTTGCGGATTCATGTTTTATACGAGGTAATAGAATGTAAGGATTACACCGAATCAGGGTTTATATCCGCGGGACAGACCTGCCTAAAACGGGCTTTTTTAGGGCCGCCAAAGCAAGTCTGTCCGTTGGATGTGAGAGAATGAAAGCAGAGCTAAATAACCCTCAAAAACAAGGCGTGATTTATCGAAAAATCTACTCTATAAACCACCTGTAATTGCTCTCGCCTTGCAATGCTTGACCGATACCCGAAACGAGTTCGGTAGCATTGAGTGAACGATCGAGGAAGGTGTCGATATAGCTCGATTTATTTGCTCCTGTGAAGAGGTTATATACTCGCCATAGGTCTATTTCGTCAGCGCCCTCCGTGCGAGAGAAATTCTCGTCGGCATAGTATGCTCTTGCAATTGCATTTATATGGCTGTCGGTAAACTCCATTGCGGGTAGTAGCTTCTTCTCCGTTGCTGGCAGATACTGATATAAGCGAGTCTTGCCAATGAGCTGTGCAAACTGATGCTCCGAGAGTGAAAGGCCTTGCAGTTGGCTCATAGCCGTCAGATGCTTCTGTGCATCGTATTGCTGAAATAGTTGCAATGCACCCTCGAAGAGTTGCTGCACACTCATAACTCGCATATCGGAGAGCAGACCGTCGGTCGAAACACATAGATTACAGCATACCAAATTCTTGAAGCCGATAAATATCTTGAATCGCTCCATAGTTTTACGCGAATAGAGATTTTCGTGATTATAGGCTCTTACGCCACCAATCGAGAGGTTTAGCCGATTGCCCGCTATATCCTCATATATGGTAGGTATCTCGAAGCAGAATGCCATGCGTTCGTAGTAGATCGTCTTGTCGCTATCCAAGAGTTGCGAAGCGGGTTTATGTATCGCTTCGGGGATTCTTCCCTTGATGATATGCGATGCTACGATGTCGGGCGTATCTATTGCCTCATTTGGGAAAATACGATACGCAGCACCCAATATCGTTTCGATAAACGCCTGATGCGAGATTGTCAGTTCATTATCTTTTGAGAATACGGGAACGATGCAATCTTCTCGCAGATGCTCTATATCTACGGGCTTGGTATTAGCCTCGATAAAGTGACGAGAGTGATAAGTTGTGTTCGTAGAGAGAGGAATAACTCGGCTCTCTGCTACTTGTTCTCTGGCTATATCATTCCATACGGTTAAGCCTGCCGAAAAATCGGCGTTAGGCTGCAGAGCTGTGCTGTACATAGTTTGTTGCGTTTTGAGGTTGAACATTTTCGGGATTTGTCGAGAGATTACACCAACGCAGTATTGCCTGACCCACTTGGGGTGTAATCATAAATTCGGGTCTTCCAGTAAAGAGTCCCGTTCTATCCTTGGAGGTCGTGGCTTTATGATTCATCGCTATATCCAATACTGCCGTAAACTCATAATCGACATTATCACGTTGTACGGCCTTTAATCCCACCTTTTCGGGCACCATCTTGCCGTTCTTATCCGAGAGAACATAATCCTGCTTTGAACGCATCGTGCAGATGATATGAGCCGAGGAGGTGAGGATACGCTGAATAAAGGCGTTCTGTCGAGGTGTGACCTTTGCCCAATTGGCAAATGAGTTGCCTTGCAGGTTAGCGTGATAATCCAGCAAATAATCCCAACAATGAGAGATGCTGTCGATGATGATTACCTCAGCTCCTGCTTGCTCGCAAATCGAGATAGCCTCGATGTAGGTTTCAGGAGCAAAATTGTCGAGTGTGAGGACTTGATAACCGCCCAAATGGGCATAGAGGTCGGCAGAGCAATTCTCGGAGTCAATAACTGCAATCTTCGACCAGTCGCCCGTCATACCATAGGCTATGAGAAGTGAAGAATAGGTTTTGCCGCTGCCACTTGCACCAGCCAACGCCAAACGCATCTTTGCTGCTCGGCGCATTGATTGTCGTAACTGCATAATACAAAATAATTTAGATTGTTAAACATAATATATCTAACCATTAGTTGTAAGCTTTAGTGGGATTATATAAAATCTCCACCAATCATCTTGTTTGAATACACTTCACAATCAACCTATGGGGAGGGGGGTTTTGTGGAGTAGCTGTTACTCCGCAGAATATATTTCTCGAAAAGTTTGCCGATGTCGGCAAGAAATAGGCTGTCTGAGGCAAATTTGATATTGAAGTTTGCCTATAGATATTTAATAGGAGGAACGATTCGAGGCATATTCTCCGAATTATTTAACCCAAATAAAAAGCCCAACAGATTTTCTCTGCTGGGCTTCGTGTTAGAAGGAGTATGCTGTTGCAATAGCTGGCTTCTGATTCTGATTCTGCTGGTATTTATCATAGTAGTGCTGCAATCGCAACGGTTTTAGAAAATACTCGACAGAGACCTCTTTGGGAAGCGTCGGGCATTGCTGTTCAAGATTGTGCCGCAAATCAAGATGCGGATTTTCTCGATAATCTTCCAATGGTCGATATGCAGCACCAATAAGATCCAATGCCATACGATTTTTACTCTTATATGGTCGTAGCGTTGAGCCTTTATCCTCACAAAATTTCTCCAACTCGGCAAATATATCTTTATCTCGTTCTCGTAACGAATCGTTGATAAAGTAATCTCCCGTAAGGTTATATCCTCACTCATCTTTCTCCACAATGCCGCGTTGTATGCACTCATCAAGCAAACTCGACACTGTATTGCGAGATATTCTAAGTCCATCGGCTATTTGCCTCTTATTTCAGCCAATCGTGTTTTTACCATTTACGCAGATACATTTTAGCAACAAGATAAAACCTGCTATCTTTGGAGTGTATCCCTGCTGGAAAAACTTCCTGTCCAGCATAAAATAATTCCGCATACGCAAATTGGTGTCATAGGAGTTGTAGCGGATATTTTCATCTACAAAGCGAGACTCTATTTTGAGTAAGTGTGCCCCCTCCAGTCGATGAATGCTGCGTTGTATGGTGCGATACTTAACGCCTGTCAGCTTGACTAATTTTTCTATACCTGCGTGGCTGATGCCATTTTTATAATCAGAGCAACTCCGCAATGTGGCTCACACGAAAGCGTCAATCGGCTTGCTGTTACTCTCAATCTCTTTAATCTGTTTGGGAATTGTAATGTAACTCATCGTTTGCAATGTAGTTATGGGTGAATAAAATCTCTTTTAGGCGTAACAACCTGCGAAATCGTGATACGCCATAATGTCTTTTGGCCTCTTTGCGTGTTGCAAAGCGAAGCCCATCTAACGGGTTGTAGTACATCGTACAAAACTATGTTATAGGTAATTATAATAAGGTAGGTATTCTATATATATGACAGTTTTTAGCATTTTCTGCTATTGTCATATGACACTTTTGAGCATCGCACCCACGCTTATATCATCTTCGAAACTTAGCCGCCAGACTTGGCGGACTATCTTTGATTTGCTGTTACAAAGGTACGGATAATTATTTTGAGAACAAAATTGTTTTCCCTCATTATTTTTCGCTAAATTTGAAGAAAAATGTCAGTATGGAGAACAATGTAATACCACTTGAATCGGAGTTGAAGGAGATGGATAAAATGGAATCGTTCAATATTGCAGATAAGCTCGGCTGGTTCCAATATGTATCAATACTAACTTACAAATTCTATGGGCTACCTGGATATGATGACGATAATCAATGGCACTCCGTATGTTTGGATTTCTGGGGTCGTTATATGCGTGGCGACATCAAACAAGAATTTACCAAAGAAGATTACTTAAACAACATAAAAATTATAAAAAGCATTAAGTCCTTTGGGTTAGATGTAGACAAATTTTGGCTTCTATTGTTGTTTATTTACGATTATGTATTCTGCCATCTCTCCAAAGGCCTTTTAGTCGATGAATCATCAGAAGTTGTATTCTCCAAGCAACTCATAGCTCAACTCAGCAAGTGCAAATTAGAAGATGTGAATATTGCAATAAAGATTGGTAAAAAGAGTGTTCGCATCTCAGAAGTAGGCAAGAAGGCGATTCTTCGAATGTTATATCATGGCTACGAAAATACATATAGTCAAGCATTAGGGTACGACACACCATTTTCTGGAGGGTTGCTTCAACTTAGTATGTCATACCACATAAAGTGGGCGGTACAGTTGTATGAATACACCTTTGACTATCTGGATACAAAGTGGCATCTCATACATCCCCATAAATTGCCAAATGCTTCTCTAAACAGAATGCTTTTATTCTCCCGTATAATGTACCTTTATGGTTGGACGGACAACAAGTCATTCTTGGAGTCTGATGATTCTTTACGAGGAATTCTAAACGCGTATAAGAATAAACCCATTCCTCGCACATGTTGCCAAGAATATTTTTAGGGTAGTAAATTTATAAAGAAAGTTACTAACCAATTAACACACAAGGTATTGCAAATTTTCACTTTTTTATGTATTATCTTTGTCGTCGGAAAGGGTTGGCATCCTCTCCACCTAACTAAATGCCCTCCGTAAAGGCGGAGTAGAATATATAATATGGCAGAGATGTCAAAACATAAAATGAAGGCCAAGGCCTCAAGAGCGACGAACAAAAGTAATGCGTCAGACGAGAACAAAGTAACAACCTCGCACGGAGTGGTAATAGAGATTGAGTTAGACTCTGACCCAAATGTGGATGCTATGATGACCGAGTATGTAGATGGAGAGGATAATACCGTCGGAGCAATGATACTCAGTGCTAAAAAAGTAGGAGAAGGTACTGTAGATTGGTGCAATTCATTTTGGGCAGTAGTTATGATGGCAGCTCGTGCAACAGACATCCCATCCTATCTGCAGAGTTCAGACGAAAAGCACGAGTTACTCTGTTACAGCCTCCAGAACATCTACTCAAGCACCGAACTATTCTTCTCTCACTATCAAACAATGGTAGAAGAGTTGGCGGCAACCGAGAGTTTCACAACATATTGCAAAGAGCACAACATTGATGTTCAATGCACGGCTCAACATATAGTATACGAAGGGAAAATTGCATATGCATCGGTAAAAGCATATGGCGTAGAGCCATTCTATCGCAACCTTTGGGAGAAGTATCAAGAGCCAATATATTCACTTAACTAACTGATGATACGACACTCCCGTTCTTAATAATTTTAATCTTCATTGAGGGGCTATCCGTTTTTCGGGTAGCCCCATTTTTGTTACAGCAGGTTCTTCATCGCTTCGTCGATCTGCGAGTTCTCGAACGAGTCCAAGTAGATTTGAGTGGTTGATATATCGGAATGCCCGAGAGATTCCGAAATCAGTGCAATATTCACCCCTGACCGCTTCAAAACCGTGGCGTATGTATGGCGAGCAACATAGGTTGTCAAGGGGAATTTTAACCCCAAACGCTTACCCCACCCTTTCAGTTCACGGTTTATGTGTCTCAAAACTTTATTCAATCGATTGCTTTTCTGCAATGGTGTTATGTGAATATTTTTGTCAAGTATCGGGAAGATATAATCCTCCTCGGCTTTGCCCTCTCGACAATATTTATCCATAATCTCTTGAGCTTGCGGCAAGACACGGCAACTCATCATCTTACCTGTCTTCTTGCGACTATAAAATATTCGACCAGCAGCATAATCAGCACATCGCAGCATTGCAATATCTCTAAAATTCATCCCTGCCGAGAAGTATGAAAACAGGAACAAATCCCTTGATAACTCAGTATATGGAGAGTGTGTCAGAGGTAATGGGGCATTCATCAACCTATGAATATCCTCTTTAAGTATGGCTCGTTTTCGCGTTGGCTCTTTTAACCTGCCGATATTGTAGTTAAGAAATGGATTCTCTCGGCAAACAAATGCTTTGCGTGCAAGAGCCTTATTATAAGCCGCCTTAAAGACGCTTATCATAGTAGCAATCGAGTTTGGCTTGTATCCCCAACTTCGCAATGCAGATTCATATTTTTGTATATCGCCAACAGACATCTCATCAAAACGCATATTCGCTATTCCAAGCCTTTGCAGATGTGTCAAAACGACCTTACATCTCGCTGCCGAACTGAATTTACCCGCACTTTTCAGTTGATTAATTGTTTGATTTAATCCATCTGATATCAAACTCCCAACCGTTACTATCTCATTGGGTAACAGAGTATCAAGCGTAACTTTTATATCCAAAGCTTCCAACCGTTTAATCTGCTTCTGATAAAAATTTATCTTCTCAAACAGCTCGCATTTGATATGCTGCGACGAGGCTTTTGGCATCTGCTCATCGAAATCCCATTCCGCAACGGGAATGCGTATTCCAGTGCTTACATAGCGACTTTTGCGATTTATGGTAAAACGCAAATAGATAATTGTAGTCTTGTCTTTTGAAATTCGTTCCTGACGACAAAACGGAGTAATCCTGATACTCATAGAGTTACAAAATTGTGCAGACACTCGCCTTCGTGTCCATTACTCCAAAAATGGTAACACAAATGGTAACACACCTTGCCCTAAAACCACTTATTTTCGAGCATAAAAAAAGATGGTCACTTTTGTAACCATCTGATTATCAGAGCCGCAAACGGGACTTGAACCCGTGACCTTTTCATTACGAGTGAAACGCTCTACCAACTGAGCTATTGCGGCAACAGGGTTTCGGGAACCCGTTTTGCGACTGCAAATATCGTAAATATTTCGCAAGATGATACAAGTAGAAAGAAAAAAAAGTTACTACTATGTGATTTTTTTAGTAAATTCGCAGTGGACTATGTCCTACAAAACGGAATACTAATCAAAAACTAATGATATGGTAACCTTTATCATCTGTCTATCGTTACTCGTTGCGGCATATTTCATCTACGGTCGCTATCTGGAGAAGGTTTGTGGTGTGGATGCCAAAGCGAAAGTGCCTTCTGAAACACTCTACGACGGCGTAGATTATCTGCCTATGCCCCGCTGGCGTACGTTTCTCATCCAGCTTTTGAACATTGCGGGCGTAGGCCCTATCTTTGGTGCTATTATGGGAGCCTGCTTTGGACCCGTAGCTTTTGTCTGGATTACTCTGGGCGGTATATTTCTGGGTGCTATGCACGACTTTGTATCGGGATTCATTCTTGTAAGGCATAATGGTTTGAGCCTTCCCGAAGTCATCGGTAAATATCTGGGCAAGGGCGTACAGCAGTTTATCCGCGTATTTACCATCTTCCTGCTTATACTCGTAGGTGTGGTATTTATGCGTTCTCCGGCGAGCCTTCTGCACGGTATGATACCTGATATCGGCTATTGGGGGTGGATGGGTATTATCGTGGTATATTATTTCATCGCGACAATGCTGCCCGTCGATAAACTGATTGGTAAGATTTATCCGCTGTTCGGTGCTGCTCTGCTATTTATGGCATTCGGACTGCTGGCGGTGATACTCATCGGCGACTACTCAATACCGGAGCTGACGCTTGATAATTGGCGTAACTTCCAGCCCAACCCTGAGAAGCTGCCCATAGTGCCGACTCTCTTCATAACCATTGCGTGCGGTGCTATTTCGGGCTTCCACGCTACGCAGTCGCCACTGATGGCACGCTGCCTGAATAACGAGAAGGAGTGCCGAATGATTTTCTACGGCTCAATGATCTCCGAGTCGGTTATCGCACTTATCTGGGCAGGTGTGGCTACGGCATTCTTCCATGGCACAGATGGTCTTATCGCAGCCTTGGCCGAGCATGGCAACGATGCTGCGTGGGCTGTAAATCACATTTCAACCTCTACACTCGGTATTTTTGGCGGCTTCCTCGCTATGCTGGGTGTTGTTGCAGCCCCCATCACATCGGGCGATACGGCATACCGCTCGGCACGACTTATCGTTGCCGACATCTTCAATATCGAGCAGCGTTCAATCGCCAAGCGTCTGGCAATCGCTGTTCCTCTCTTCGCCATTGGTATCGTTATGACATTCATCGATTTCGATGTTATCTGGCGATACTTTGCGTGGGCTAATCAGACACTCAGTGTCTTCACCTTGTGGATGATTGTCGTCTATCTGAAGCAGCACAAACGCAACTTCTGGCTGGCACTGTTCCCCGCAATTTTTATGACCTATGTGTGCCTGAGTTTTATGTTCGTTTCCAACCAGTTCTTCGGTATGGGCCCCACAACTTTTGCATATTTTTGCGGCGGTGTAACAACGCTTGTTTTTAGTGTATTAATATTAAAATTTGCCCGAAATGCCAAGAAAAATATCGCTTAAACCGCAACCTACGGGCCTTTGGCACATCGTAGGCGGAGGCTTCGACAACATATTGCAGCACTCGCACGACTTGGAGTACGACGGCGAGTGGGAGGCAGCGTGCGAGGCTCGTTTGGAGGGTGTGGAGCAGATTCTCAACGCCCTTGACGAGGAGGAGCAATACACCCTCGACTGGAACGACCGCGAGTCGCGTGCCGCAATGGAGTTACTCTATCTCTCGGCTACCGACCACCTCTCGATTGGCGAGGTGGAGACCGCCGCAACGCTTTGGGAGCAGTTGGTCGAACTTGACGAGGAGGACCGCACCGAGGCGATGACGATGCTCGCCTTCTGCTATGTGGCGTTGGAGGATTGGGAGTGTTTGGAGGCGGCAATGTTTGACGTTTCGACCAAGTCGCCCGAATATCATCTGCTCACGCTATGGGAGACCTTCCGCCGCACGGGAGGCATTGAGCAGAACGCCCTGCACGAATTGCGTACGCGTCATCGTGAGTGGTGGGCGGAGTTCTCGGCCGAGGAACATCCTGCAGATGAGAAGTATCTGGCAGAGTGCCAAAGTGACCGTCCCTCGCAGACGACACAGGCCCGCCAGCTATGGTTTGCAACAGCAACACTTTGGGCGCAGGATAAGGATTTTTTGAAGAAGGTAAAATAGCACTATGAAAACACACACTTTTATTTTGATTATCTGCTTGCTGTTGGCAGGTTGTGGTCATAAAAACATCCCGTCGCACATTACCGAAGAGAACTATCTAAAGGCCGATAGTGCTATTTGGATGGAATATGAGAAGATATGTGATTCTCTATCCGTCGTAGCAGAATCAGCATCACCGGAGGAGCTTGAGAAGATTGAAATCGAGGCCGAAGAGATATTGCAAACTACACTGCAACGCAATGCGGAGTTGGCTTTGGAGTATGCTGCTACACCCAGTGGACTGAATCGTCTATATATGGTTCGTGGCGATGTTACGAAGGAGCAAATCGGCGAGGCCCTACAATCTATTCCCGACTCGATGCAACAGTCGGAGTATGGCAAGTTACTGAAACTGCACCTCGACACACAGCAACTCGGCGAGGGTGATAAATTCCAGCCATTTGATTGCACCACTATCGAGGGTGAGCCGCTGAATTGGGACGCATTGTCAGGCAAAAACAGATTGCTGATTTACGGAGGTTTGGGTTGTATGGGGCGTTCCGGCCGCAATTACCTTTCACAATTGCATAAGCAATATCCCGAATTGGAGATTGTGATATATTATAAGGTTACAAGTAGCGAACAACTCCAAGAGGAGTATGCCGCATGGCAACAGCGAGGTGTAGATTTCGACTATCGGGCCGTATCCGATTTTAAGGGCGATGCCAGCCCGATAAGAATTATCTACGGCATGCAGGCTACACCCACTTGCCTGTTTATATCACACGACGGCACGATAAAAGTCCGAAGCGAAGGCCTCTATCCTGAAAGATTTGAAGCGGAATTAAACAAATAGAACAATATGAAAAAACTGATTCTGACCCTCGCCTGCACATTAAGCCTGATGTTTGCCTCGGCGGGTAATTATAAGGTCGAGAGAGATATAGCCTACCGCACATCGGAGGATAAGTACACACAGCAGCAGTGCCGTTTGGATATTGCGGCCGAGAAGAGTGTGAAAGATGCTCCCGTCATTGTGTGGTTTCACAGCGGCGGGCTGGTAAGTGGCAAGAAGGAGGCTCCGCAACCTTTGATGCGTGATGGCGTGGTGGTTGTGGGTGTTGGCTACCGTCTTTCACCCAATGTGTCGGTTAATGAGATTATCGACGATGCGGCTTGTGCTGTGGCGTGGGTATATGAGAATATCGAGAAGTATGGTGGCTCGCGTGAAAAGATTTTCCTTGCCGGACACTCGGCAGGCGGCTATCTGGTGAGTATGATAGGTCTGGACAAGAGCCGTCTGGAACGCTATGGCATAGATGCCAATTCGTTGCGGGGCATTGTGCCGTTCAGTGGTCAGGTCATCACGCACTTCACAGAACGCGATGCTCGCGGCATACGGGATACGCAACCCGTAGTAGATTCGTTGGCTCCGCTTTACCACGTTAGAGGCGATGCTGCCCCGATGTTGCTGCTGGTGGGTGACCGCGAGTTGGAGATGCTGGGTCGCTACGAGGAGAATGCCTATTTTTGGCGTATGCTCCGCCTGGCAGGGCACAAAGATGTAGAGATATGCGAGTTTGACGGCTACGGACATAATATGGTCCACCCGGGCTGGCCTCTGCTCTTGGAGTTTGTAAAACGACACAAATAGTTTTCTCCGAACAAAAAATAGCCACCGACTGATTTTTGTCGGTGGCTATTTTATTTATAAAGCGTATCGCAGAAATTCGCCTAAAACGAAGCTCTCAAAAGTGGCTTAAAAGGATAAAATTCAAGGCTTGCAACGCTTGAAAAACCGCAGCATACTCGGCGTATGTGAGGATTTTGAAAGCGAGCATAACGCCGCAGTTCGCCTTTTAAGCCACTTTGGCAACTATTTGCGGTTCTTAATAACCCACTCTGCAATCTGAATGGCATTCAAGGCAGCACCCTTCTTAATCTGGTCGGCAACGCACCAGAACGCAAGGCCATTCTTCGATGCGATATCCTTGCGTACGCGACCCACATATACAGGATCCTTGCCCGCCACAAACAACGGCATGGGATAGACCTTGTCGAGTGGCTGATCCATAAGCACAATGCCCTCACTCTCGGCAAATGACTTGCGGGCCGCCTCAACGCTAATCTCCTCGGCGGTCTCTACCCAGATGCTCTCCGAGTGGGCTCGCATAACAGGCACACGCACACATGTAGCCGACACCTCAACGTCGGAGTGCATAATCTTGCGTGTCTCGTTATACATCTTCATCTCCTCCTTTGTGTAGTCGTTCTCGGTGAAGATGTCGATATGCGGAATGACATTATACGCCAACTGATAGGCAAACTTCTCGACCGTAGGCTCCTCGCCCGCAATAATCTGTGCATGCTGTGCCTCCAGCTCCGCCATAGCCTGTGCACCGCCACCACTTGCCGACTGGTAGGTAGCGACGTGTACTCGCTTGATGTGCGACAGCTTCTCGATGGCCTGCAACGCCACAACCATCTGGATAGTTGTGCAGTTAGGGTTAGCGATGATTCGGCGTGGAGCATTCAGTGCATCCTCGGCATTCACCTCTGGCACAACCAAAGGTACATCATCGTCCATACGGAAAGCACTCGAATTGTCAATCATCAACGCACCATATTTTGTGATTGTCTCGGCAAACTCCTTCGAAGTAGAGGCTCCCGCCGACGTAAGGGCGATATCCACATCCTTGAAATCGTCGTTATGCTGCAACAGCTTAACCTCATACTCCTTGCCTCGGCACAGATATTTACTGCCCGCAGAACGAGGCGAGCCAAACAACACCAACTCGTCGAAATGAAAATCTTCTCTCTCGTTAAGAATAGTCAGGAACTCCTGACCTACGGCACCACTTGCACCAATAATAGCAATCTTCATATAACCTAAATTTTAACCTCTGTTACTAATCAAAAAACTCGTCATCAACAACCTGCTGCGTAGCGAGTGAATCGGGAGCAATAGCCTTCGGGCAGTCGTATGGCTCCCAGCCCTCGGGACGTGCGAAGCGAGCCTCGCGACTCATACCCAGCGACGGGTCTTCATAGACCTTTGTGAGGAACTCGCCGACAATAGGCAAAGCCAACACACTACCCTCACCCTGCGATGACGGGTGTACCGACTGATCCTCGCCACCTACCCAGGCACCCGACACCAATGCAGGTGTGACGCACATAAACCACGCATCGCGGTTTTCGTTTGAGGTACCGGTCTTGCCGCCTATCTCCATATTGCTCATATTGTACTGCCATACAAGACGGCCACCCGTACCCGCTGTGATAACTCTCTCCAACATCGTCAGCATAGTGTATGCCGTATGCTTATTGACGGCATCCTGCGACTGCGGGATGAAGGTCGAGATAAGGTTGCCCTGCCTGTCCTCGATACGCGTAACGAATATCGGGTCGATATGCACGCCCTCGTTTACGAATGTCGAGTAGGCGCTCACCAACTCATATACATTCGACTCAAAAGCACCCAGACAGAGTGCATAGGCGGGATAGATATAGCTTTTGATACCCATATTATGGAGGAAGTCAGCCACCGTTTCGGGCTGCTTGGCCTGCTTCATAATCCACGCCGAGTAGTTGTTTCGCGAGTTGGCCAGACCCCAATACAGAGGGTGCAATACGCCATCGTACTCGATATTTCCGGCCTCCTTGGGCGACCATATACCCGCCGGTGTCTCAATCGAAACGGGCAGGTTGGGAGCCATAGTACAGGGCGTAAGACCCAGCTGGTCGATAGCGAAGGTATAGATGAACGGCTTGGCCGTAGAGCCTGTCTGACGCTTGCCCTGCTTTGCCATATCGTACTTGAAATAGCGGAAGTTAGGGCCACCGACATAGGCTTTGACATGCCCCGAACGGGGATCCATAGCCACCAGAGAAGCTCGCATAATGCGTTTGTGATGCAGGATAGAGTCACGCGGTGTCATCACGGTATCCACCTCGCCTTTGAATGTAAAGATTCGCATCTTGCACTTCTCCTCAAACGAGGCGTAAATATCCTTCTCGGACTTGCCATCACGCTTCATCTCGCGATAACGGTCGGAATTCTTCATCGCACGCTTGATGATAGCCTCCCTGTCGGCAGGCTTCACATCCTGAAACAGTACACCCGTAGCCTTTACCTGTCTATCCATTCGCGGCTGGATGACTGTCTCCAACTGCTTCTGCACCGCCTCCTCGGCATAACGCTGCATAGCGGGGCTGATTGTGGTATAGATACGCAGACCGTCACGATAGATGTTGTATGGCGTACCATCGGCCTTTGTATTCTTATGGCACCAGCCATAGATAGGATTCTCGTCATACTCCTTCACCGCCTGCTCGTAGTCCCAGTCCGTCAGGAACTGACGACGCGTGGGTCGCTTGGCATTCATCGTCTGACGCAACATCTCGCGGAAGTAGGTCGCCTCACCGCTGTTGTGGGTGATGGGACGATATGAGAGTGATATGGGCAAAGCACAGAGTGAGTCGCACACCTCGCGGCTGATAGCTCCTGCACTACGCATACGATTCAGCACCAGATTGCGTCGCTTTAAGGCATTTTCGGGGTTCAGCACCGGTGAGTAACGTGTCGGGGCATTCACAACGCCCACCAGAACAGCCGCCTCCTGAATATTCAGCTCACCCGGGGTCTTGCCGAAGAATGTAGCCGCTGCCGACTTGATACCATAGGCATTTGAGCCGTAGCCAACGGTATTGAGGTACATTGCAGCAATCTCCTCCTTCGTATAGTTATGTTCCAGCTTCAAAGCCGTAATCCACTCCTTGAACTTCGACTGCACCAACTTCACCGTACGCGAAATCTTACCGCGATTGCGGACCGTATCGCGAGGGAAGAGGTTCTTGGCAAGCTGCTGCGTGATAGTACTACCGCCACCCTGCGATGAGTTTTGCATGAGGATAGTCTTCACACCCACGCGAAACAACGAGGGGATGTCGATACCCGAGTGGCTGCGGAAACGGACATCCTCGGTTGAGATGAGAGCCGCCACAACGGGTGGAACGACGTGTGAGTCGAGAGTGATATGGGCGGTAGAGTCCGCCGGGAAGAGCTCCTCATACTGCACATAGGAACGATTCTCCACAAAGAATGTACCTATGACGTGGCCATTGTCGCCATATATCTCGGTGGCAAGGTTGCTCTTCGGGTTCTCCAGCTCCTCAAACGAGGGCATACGGCCAAAGACACCCAACGCCGCCAGCGTCAGCATCAAAAACAACAACACGACGGGTGTGAAGGCCACCAGCCACATCACACTGATTATATTCTTCTCTTTCTTAAAAAACTCTTTTACATTCATCACGCAAAGTGCTAATATTCCAAAATGCAAAGTTATAAATTTTTCGCATATATACTTAAAAGTATATATCAATTAGTTTCAGCCGGCAGCAATAAAGCCCCCGACTTACCCTAAATAACGTATGAAAAACGGAAAGATTGTTTAGAACGGCAAGGCCATACCTGCAGAGATATACATACTGCCCTCGCTGGGACGATACACCGAGAGAGTAAAGGCCATTGTCGCTGCCGCAGGGCTGCCCAGCAGATTGACATCGAATGTCAGGTCGCCACCCACCGAGTTGATGCGATGCCACTCACGACGCACGTGACCGTTTTCGGCAAACTGCTGGCGTTCAAACTGTGCAACATCGGCACCCAGATTGAGGCGGATACGCTTAAAATAGATGACGCCACACCAGCCGCCATCGGGATAGCATAGTGGGAACTGATAGTTCAGCGAGGCGGCCATATAATTACGATTCTCTATCTGGGAAGAGTCGAAACCGCGTGGCAACAAGCGGCTGGAATTGAACGTTAAAGCCGAGAGAGCATCTCTGCTCTTGAAGCCGCCGATAGAGTGCTGATAGGCCAGAGCCAGAGTCAAGCTGTTATGTTTGGCAAAGCCCGGCGTATAGAGTTTGGCATAGAGAGCCAGCAAGTCACTAAAACCTCCATTTGCAGGATTCATCGCATAACCCGCCGAAGCCACCACGCCCCAAGGCGGTGCAAAGTCGCGGTGTGCCGCACGCACAAAGTCTTGATATCCTAACGTAAACGATGTCAAATGCAGGCCCTCGGCATAGCCTATGGTGGCGATATTGCTTATACCGTCGGCATCAATACTCAAATTGCCTGTATTTGCCACCAAGCCGTTCGAGTAGTCCCACCCTGCCGTAGCTATCAGGTAGCGGGTATGATAACCTCGCTGGAACATAAGCGGGAGCTGCACATCAACACCAAACGAGTAATATTTTCCGACAGAGGGTGCTTCGGGGAACTCAATCTTATGCGTTTCGGGGTTATAGACATAAACGGGATACATATTCTGCTTACCTCCATACGAGGCATTCAGGCTGATTGTTGGGCCCAGACCGTAGTATCGCAACTTGGCACGCAAGATATTTCCCTGACGGCTGCTATATCCGTAGCTGAAAAATCCCTGCATCGACGAGAGCAGGTTCTGCGTCATAACCGTAGCACCGAAATTAAAGCTTATAGCACTATCCTCACTCAACGCAAACGGGTCGTACGAGAGAGGTGCCCAACTGTGGAAATTAAAGAGTGTCAAGCCCTTGCGGTAGCGTTTCTCCTTGCGGGGAAGACTCTTCACGACACTGTCCGATGGCACGATGCTCACCGAGTCGAGATTTATCACATCCCACTTTGTGCGTGGCGGATTTACCACATTGCGAGGCAGGCGAGAGTACTCCACCTCACGCCACAGTTTATCCTCACGCTGCATCGCAGGATGGTAGCCCAGCGAGTCGTAGGTCGTCATCACCACCTCACCCTCGGCGGCGGGAGCGGCATCAAACGAGCCATACGAAGACTCCGTAAGCTGATACTCCTTGCCAGATGCTATATCGAAGCAGTGTATCTCATCCCTACCCGAGGCAATAGAGCCGTAATAGAGTTTTCCATCGCGGGCACGCAGCCCACTCAATGTAACATAGGCGGGAGTGGTCACCTTCTCTACATTGCCATCGTCATCGATGCCTGCAATCCACATACCCTCATCGCCCGTCACGATGCAATAGAGCCTGCGTGAAAGATTATCCCACGTCAGCGAGTGAATCTCCTCGCCAAAGGGGAACTCTATCGGTTGGCTTTCGCAACTGAAATCGGTTGAAGTTGAGTGGTGTATGGTGTAGATACCGCTGGCATCATACTCGACCCACGACATACGGCCTGCATCATCAAAAGTCGGATAGAGAATATTGCGGTGCATATTCACCGTACGCGGACGCCGCTTATCCATATCCATATAGCAGAGTGTGGAAGCCACCTTCTCTGCGAACATCGTACTTCGGCGGTACTCCGTCCACCACAGGCGATTGCTGGCAGCATCATATACGGGGCGGGTAGATACACTACCCACAAAGCTCAAAGTCTGCTCAATGCCCGTCGCAGGGTCCAGACGCACAAAGCGTGCAGGCGTGTCCAGATCACTCTTCAACGATACAACGCCGCCATCGACCCACAAAGGATGAGAGTAGGTGGTGTAGCTCGTAAATTGCGGTGCAGCAATCATCTGACTGCTATTTTCGGGCAAAGGCTCACGATGCCAGAACTCCGACAATGACCGGAATGTCTCCCTGAAAAGCTGATTGCTCGAAAAACCGAACAGACGCTTCATTCGCCAGTCTTCCGAGATAATGGTCCAAGGCTTACGCGGGCCATAGGCAGCCATATCGTTTGCCATTACCCTGCCCGTAACCTCGTTGCCGTAGGCTACCATCTGATAACCGAATTTATAGTGGTCGGGGATGAAATCACGATATGAGCCACAGAAGAACTTATCGGGATTCTTATACTTGCCGACAATATCGCCCATAGCACGGAATTCCAATGTAAAACGCGGCTGTAAGGCTCGGCCAAACGACGACACCTGTGTCTCGAACATCGTAGCATCACCCTCCATCATCCACAGAGGCATAAAGACCAGACCAATGGTAGAGCTCTGCTGGCCAAGCAGATAGCTCAACACCTTGACGACACCTACATTGAGATTATTATACTGCACAGCGTGGCGATATTCGTGTGCCGAGAGTTGTTTCAGCCACGGCATTGAGTAGCCATCAACCGACGGTGTAGAGAGGAACTCCACACGCTTCGGCAACCACATCACAAGACCGTTAGACTGCATATTTTCGGGATGTACAACAAACGGCAAATCGAGAGGCGGAAGCTTAAAACCATAACCTATATATGGTTTCAATACCTCGTTGAAATAGAGGGTTGTTCGACCTATGCGTTCGGTGTGCATAGGGTATATAACCGTAGATTTCTCGGTCGAGGCCTTCATCCATTTGAAGCCGGCAGGGTCGGCTCCCCAACTATAATATTGGGCAGTGACACGCTGCGTTGCAAAGAGCAACAGCATCAACAACACTATATATCGGATGATACCCTTCACCTAATTCTACGATATTAATTTCCCGCCTTCTTGCACTTATATCCGGCCGCTAACAATAGCTCCACGACGCGGTCACGATGGTCACCCTGAACAATTATCTCGCCATCCTTAGCCGAGCCACCCACGCCACATCGGCTTTTCAGCATACGGCCCAGCTCCACAAGGTCGGACTCCTGTCCGACAAAGCCCTTTACCAATGTTACCACCTTGCCACCTCGCTGCTTGCGGTCGAGCCACACTCGCAGATTCTGTTGCTCGGGAGGCAGGGTCTGCTGCTCCGGCTCCTCGGCGGTATTATACTCAAAGTCGGGATTGGTGGAATAGACCATTCCCAGACGCTGTTTCCAATCGTTCATATCTGATATCTATAATCGCTGTTGCCTTTTTCTCGCTTTCCGATTGCAAAAGTAACTAATTTCTGGTCGGAATGGTTTGAAAATACGGCTGTATATTTGGTGCAAATTTACTATTTTATTATATTTACGACAAATATGGGACGAGTATCACGACAAAAATATCGTTATAATGCCTATCGCGACAACTGCATTGTGGGCGAGAAGTCTCTGCCTCAATCGATTGACGATGGACGCGAGCAGGTAAATGTATTTGTAGAGGGTTACGAGGATGTGGCCTTCTGGCGTGGTATTTTCGACCATTTCGACAACCCCTACCTGCGTTTTGAGATTTCGGTACCCAATCGCGAGGACCTCCCCAAAGGTAAGAAAGTATTGATGGGAATGATTCCCTCATCGAACAAGAATCTGCTGCTCTGCGTCGATTCCGACTTCGACTACCTCTTTGGCGACAGGACCGAGCAGTCGGCACAGATAAATCGGGCGGAGTATATGTTCCACACCTATACCTACGCAACGGAGAACTACCTGTGCTATGCCCCATCGCTGCACAATGTCTGCGTCAAGGCGACGAAAAACGATAGCCACATATTTGATTTCGTACAGTTTATGGCCGACTACTCGCGTGCGATATATCCTGTGTTTCTGTGGTATGCCTACTCGGCACAGCTCTCCTCGGAGAATATCTTTACGCTGGTCGATTTCAAGAATACCGTCCGACTTGGTTATGTGGAGCTGGACAACAACGGAGCCGACACCATTGCGTGGTTATGTCGCAATGTGCAGCGTAGAGTCAGCCGTTTGGAGAGTGAGCATCCCGATATGATTGACGAGCTGGACTCGTTTGCAGACTATCTGTTGGAAAAGGGTGTAACGCCCGACACGACCTATCTCTATATGCACGGCCATACGCTGATGGATAATGTCGTGATGATACTTCTCAACACCGTATGCGACAAGCTGCGACAGATGTCGGTTGCGAAGATAAACTCGTCGGAGAAGAAGGGTCTGCCACTACGAAACGAGATGAGCAACTATATGAATTCGCTGCGTTCGATAAGGGATGTATTGCTCGACAACGAGAACTACACCTCCTGCCCGCTATATAAGCGTCTGCGTGAGGATATTCAGAGTTATATCGACCGCACCATTGCCGGCATTCTCGCCCGCAAGGAGCTCTCGGTCAAAAGATAGGGCTTCGGCCATATACAAAAAAAAGAGGGTAAGCTACTCATATCGCACCGCTACAACCACATACCCTTGCTTGCTTCCACACCTGGGGGATTTTGTAGGAGCTGGTCGTATAAGACTTACCCGGGCACAAAGGTAGAAAAATTTTCATTATCCACAAAAAGTGCCGCGAAAAAATAACAAAAACATCCTAACACGATAACTTTTTTGCGTTTTGGCGTGCAAATAGTATCTTTGCGGATAAATTGATTTTACGATGAAGAAGTTTTTTACATTCGCTTTTATTACGCTTATAGTTCTGGGTGCTGTTGCAGCCTTCGTGGGCTATCGAGCATTCAAGAGCAGCTCGGTTGATGAGAAGCACAGCCTCTATATCTACCCCGACTGCACCTACGAGCAGCTGGCCGACTCGGTAAAGGCTCACAGCCGCCACAACTGGGCATTCGACCTCTACGCCAAGCGTCTGGACCTGGAAAACAAAATCAAGCCGGGACACTACGTTATGCAGGAGGGTATGAATATCATTGAGCTGGTCCGTATGCTCAAGATAGGCGTGCAGACACCCGTAAATGTAACTATAAACAATGTCAAGACCCCGCAGCTGCTTGCCGGCAAGCTCTCGCGACAGATTATGGCCGACTCGGCAGCCATCGCAAAGGTCATCACCGATGAGGCTCTGGCTAAAAAATTAGGTTTCTCGTCACCGCTGACGATGTTCTCGATGTTTATCCCCAATACCTATGAGTTCTATTGGACTGTAACACCGGAGGATTTCGTGGAACGTATGCGAAAGGAGTACAAGCGTTTCTGGACCGAGGCCCGCGATGCAAAGCGTAAGCGTAGCGGATTGAGTCGTACGGAGGTTATGACGCTGGCGTCAATCGTCTATGAGGAGACGCGTAAGGTGGACGAGATGCCTCGCATTGCGGGAGTATATCTCAACCGTATAGAGCAGGGCATACCCTTGCAGGCTGACCCGACGATTAAGTATGCCTTGCAGGATTTCTCTCTGCGTCGCATATTGTATCGCCACCTGAAATACCCCTCGCCATACAACACATACATCAACCGAGGCCTTCCGCCCTCGCCTATATGTATGCCGAGCATTGACGCGATTGATGCGGTACTGAACTTCGAGAAGCACGACTATATATTCTTCTGTGCCCGCCCCACCTTTGACGGCTATCACAACTTTGCCCGCACGCTGAAAGAGCATAACGCCAATGCTCGGGCATATCAGGCCGAGCTGAACAAACGAAAGATAAAGTGACAAAAAAAGGGTGTTCCGAATGATGGAACACCCTTTTATATTTGTGGGAGTTTAAGGAATTTAGGGAATTTAAGGAGTTTTTTTTGCGGCAGTGCTAATTTCCTTAAACTCACTAAAAAAATTTCGGGAACGAGGCAGATGCCGAAAGAGCCTTGTTATACGGATTCTTTATTTATACGCTTCAACACCCCGCTTCAAGAAGTCAATAAATGCCTCAACATCGAGGTCGTAACCTCGCGGCTCGATAAGTGGCTTGCCATCGCGACCCTGCAACACATAGTAGGGCTGTGCATTCACGCCATAGGTTTTAAGGGCATAATAGGAGTTTATCTTGCCCAATGTCTTCAACACCTTGCCGGTATCGGTTGTAACCCAATCCTCTTCGGCGACCTTCAACTTATCGTCGGCATAGAGAGCCACGATAACATACTCCTTACGCAGGATATCCAGCACTCTCTCGTCAGACCACACCCTTGACTCCATCTCGCGGCAATTCACGCAGCCGTGACCTGTAAAATCAACGAACAGCGGTTTGCCAACCTCGGCAGCATAAGCCTCGGCCTCCTCCAAATCGAAGAAGCCCTCCAAGCCGTGCGGCAACTCCAGAACATCGCCATACTTCACGCCCTGCTTGGGAGTATTCTCGCTGATAGTGGCCGAGCCTGCGCCCATAACGAAGTCCTGCGACTGGATGGGAGGCAGATAGCCCGACAAAGCGTTCAGCGGAGCACCCCACATACCGGGTATCATATATACGACAAACGAGAATGTGATAATTGCCAAAATCAGACGACCCACCGACAGATATGGCATATCGCTATCGTGCTTGAACTTCAACTTACCCAACAGATACAAGCCCATCAACGAGAAGATTGCAATCCAAAGAGCCAGATAGACCTCTCTGTCGAGCAAACCCCAGTGATATGTCTGGTCGGCAACACTCAAAAACTTCAAGCCCAAAGCCAGCTCGACGAAGCCCAGCACAACCTTTACAGAGTTGAGCCAGCCGCCACTCTTCGGTAACTGCTTCAACCACGATGGGAAGAGGGCGAAGAGAGTGAAAGGCAGAGCAAAGACCACCGAGAATGCCAGCATCGTCAGGATAGGAGCCCAAAACTCGCCCGAAGTGGATTGGATAAGGGCCGAGCCGATAATCGGGCCGGTGCAAGAGAAAGATACGAGCACCAGCGTAAGAGCCATAAAAAATATACCTGTAAGGCCACCTTTATCAGCCTTCGCATCGCTGTCATTGACCAATTTCTCGGGCAATACAATCTCGAAAGCACCGAAGAACGATGCCGCAAAGACCATAAACACAGCAAAGAAGATAAGGTTTGGCAACCAGTGTGTCGCAATCCAGTTGAAGATATCGGCAGTTACAGCATCGCCACCAATAAGCCATGTAAGGAAAATAATCACGCCGATAGGCAATGTGTAGAGTAGCACGATAAACAGGCCATACATCAAAGCACGGAAACGACCTCGTGCCACACTACCCGACCCCTTCAGGAAGAACGATACGGTCATAGGAATCATCGGGAAGACGCAGGGCGTAAGCAATGCCACCAACGCCCAGCCCACAGCGGCAAGGATAAGGCTCCACAACGACTTTCCGCCCTTATCGGCACTCTTGGCAGGCTCTGCCGCAGCATCAGCACCCTCTACCGCAGCATCGGCTACGGCATCAGCATTGCCAACCTTGATTGTAAAATCGTTGCTGCCCGTTGTGCAGTTCTGGTCGTTACAAGCCATCCAATCAACCGTAACGGCTATCTCGGCACCAGACGACTTAACCTCCTGCGAGAACTTCACCGGCGTAGCATAGTAACCAATCTCCATATCGAAGATTGAGTTATACTCGCGTGTCGATTCCTTATCGGCCGTCACCTCGCCAACCAGTTCATAGGCAGACGAAGGCTCAAAGACAAAGGTTGTAGCCATAGGACCACCCTCATAGGGTCCCAGGTCGTAGAGATGCCAACCCATATCGGGCTCGGCCTTAAACTCCACACGATAGATATCATCGCCCAACGCCTCAACCGATGTTGTCCAGTGTACCGGGTCGGTGGGCTGTGCATACGACACAACAGCCGCTACCATAGCGACAAATGTCAATAATACTCTCTTTGCGATATTCATAGTCATAATATTTTGTTATCGTCCTAAAACAATGCATATATAACGCACCAAGTAACAAAAGTAGTGTAAAATTGGTTTTTATGCAAACCTATAAGGCAAAAAGAGATTTACAGTTCCCGAAATGATAATTAAAAAAGCGTTGCACCTCGCAGGATACAACGCCTTAAACAGCTATTAATTAAGATGATTATTCGCCAATCTCACCCTCCTCCTTGTCAAGCCAGGGAACATAGTCTATATGGTCTTCTTTGTCTTTGTATTTATCTACTTCTTCGTTGTTGAACTTAATGAGTTCGTCTATCTGCTCCTCCGAGAGGAATGCAGCGTCGCCATTGACAAACTCCATATCATCAAAGCGGTTCAAAGTGAGCTGATATGCCGCATAGTCGCTGTTGCTACCGGTATAATCTGAACGCTTTGAGTAGATGCCATAGAAAGCGGTGATAGTAACCTCTTCGCCATCCTTGCACAAAGGACGATTTGCAAAGCGAGAATAGCCGCTTGTACGAACTACATAGATACCATTCTCCGAACCCTGCATTCCTGTATCACCCTCCTTCTGTGCGAGCAAATCGTCACGATAGGTAAACAATACCGAGCCATAGAGGCTGAGACCCGTTGCATACTCCTCGCCATCGGCTGTAACAGCAGTCTCGCGGAATGCCCAGCGATACCAAGGCTTGCTAACGGTAGGACGGGGGTCGGTGTACATCCACGAAGGATACATATTGTCGTAAGAGCCATTCTTGATAGCGGGAGCAGTCTTAGTCATAAGTACACCCGCCTCGTTATATTGCAGGTTACCATCTTCGTCAAATTCGGGTGTAGCAACACCTGCATAGTGGCACTTCAAGCCCTCGAAACGCATCAGGCGGCCAAAGAACTGCTCGCGTGCAGCACCGGCAAAAGCACTCTCGTAGTTATCCTTTGTAATTGTGATGACATCAACCTCTTCGGGGCTGACCTTCCACTTCTCGTAGCTACCCACACGAATCTCGGCAGGGCCTCCCGGGAAGACATACTTGTCAATCAAGTCCTGAATGTCAAGATTTGAGTTAGCGTAGAACTTATGCTCGCCCGCCTTGTTGTATGACTCACTCGGAGCACCGCCAATGCTCAACATCATACGGTAGTTACCGATATACAAGCCCTGCAAACGCACATACACCCATGTTCCGTAGGGATAACGCACGCCGACATTGTTATTGAGTTTCATCTCGATACCGGCCGTCTGGTCCTGAATATGCAGAGTCTTGTAGATGTTACCCTGCTCATCGTCAGACATAACCTTACCCTTGATATAGATGTCGTCCTCGATATATACATACTTAGTTGTACTCCAAGAGTCATTATTCTCACCCGTTCCACTCAAACTGCCGTGCTCGTCGGTAAACATCTTCTTCAACTCGGCGATAGTGATATGCTTGGCATCGGGGAAGCGTGCCTCAAACGAGCTATCGTCATAGGTAACTCTCTCGGGCACAGACTCAAAATCCTCGTAGCAGCCCACTGCCATAAAGCAGACTGCCAATATTGCTAATATTTTATTCAGTTTCATATACTCTCTTGTGTTTTAAGATTAGAAGCGGAAGTAAACATTCAAATAATATGTCGTGCCGAGCATATAGAAATACTTCGAGTCGAAACGGCTATATGTCGTCATACTATCCTTTGTCGTGTACTGGTTATCGGGACCCATAACGATAGTCTTGTCGGTAACCTTGTTAAGACGCATCTGCTCGTAACCGCCTGTCTTGATATCCTGATTGTTCAGCAGGTTCTTCATCTCGAGGCTGAAACCCAACTGATACTTATACTTGATGTACCAAGTCTTGCCGATGCTTGCCGAGAGAGTAAAGGCGTTGCCCAAATCCTCCTGACGGCGGATAGCTTTAATCTTCGACACTACCTCTGCCTTCTGACGACCTGTTTCGAGGTTCTGGAAGTCGTATGCCGACATAATCTTCTTGGCGAGATAGTCGGTACGATACATCGGGTTCATCGAGAGATAGAGTTTATCGTAGTAGTTTACATTGGCATTGATAAACCAGTTGCTACCGCTACGGAACGACAGACCGGCATTCACAGCCAGCTGCGGTGTGCTCTCAACCTTCATACCCTTCCAATTGACCTTACTGTTCACAACATCCGAAGCCGAGTTGTCAATCATCTGTGTAAATTCGGGGTTAGATGTGTATTCGTAGTCGCCATAGCTTACAGCACCCAGGAACGAAAGACCCCAGGCGATAGGAACATTGACACCCAACTCAACACCCATATAACGCTTATCGATACCACTCATAGCGAAGTTGGTAAATGAGTTCTGCGTATCGTCGTAGAACGAGATAACCTTCGACTGGTCGTTAATCTTGGTGTAGTATGCCGACAAACGAGCCTTCATCCAGGGAGCATTGAGGTTATAAGAGATATCGGCACCCCATACCAGCTCCGGCTTCAAGCCCGGAGTAAGCTGGTTACGCGTACGAGCCGACACAAACGCATCGCGGAAGAGTGTCGGGTTCTGCATAATGGTAGCCGAAGCCTCCAACGAGTGAGCTCCATTGAACTGATACTTCAGGTTGAGCTTACCCTTATATGTGAGCTGCTTAACCTTCTCCGATTCGCCGAATGATGTCTTGGCGATATTCACAACGCCATTCTCGTCGGTAGCGGCAACGGTTGAGAAGAGACCCTTCTCCCAAAGACCCTGACGCCACAAATGAGAGAAGCCTATCTCACCACCAATGTTTGCCGAGAAGCCGCCAAACTGCATATTGTACATAGCCCAGAGCTGACCCTGACGAACGTGTGCATAGTAGTCGTAACCATACTTGCCACCCTCCTTTACAGCCTCGGCCTGGCCATGCTCGCGGTAGTATGCCATATTGTTCTGATAGGCGATTGCGTTAGCACCGAAGTCGCGTTCTGCAAACTTATCCACATCGAGCCAATAGTCGCCACCCAGCAAATCCTTAACCTCGCTGTAATACTCCGTACGGTTGATGCGGAGGCGTACACCACCCATCAACTCCGAGCCATTGCGGAAGAGATGATTTACCTGTGCCACGAAGTTATAGTCCAGCTGGTCGGTATGACGTTCCTCGACCATTGCAGCAGCACGACGGCCACCATAGTTCTCATCGTAAGGCTGTGCCTTGTTGGTCTGAATCAGACCATCCCAATCCATACGGCCATCCCAGTACATTACAGCCTGCTTATACTGCTCCTTCAATGTAGCGATGTCGGTCTCTGTATATGAGCCCGGAGCCATATTATTCACTGCCATATGGCGACCCAGCTTGTTACCGTAGTATGAAGGTAACTTACGGTAGTAGTCGGGACGTGGGTCCTCGCCACGCCACCATGTGAGAGCCGAGTAACCGTTCTTACCGAAACGCAACGATGTCGCAGCAGTCAAAGAGGTATTCTCGGTAATCTGCCACTTATAGTTGAGCATAGCGATAGGCTCGTGCATATCTCTTACGCGTGAGTTACGCAAATCGTCCATCTGATAACCTACATTGGGGTTATAGTAGTTGCTGCCAAACAAATCATACGCCTCCTGTGTAGATGCCTGCTGTGCACCACGCTTGGTAGGCGAGCCCATAACGGTAAGACCGAGCTGATGACCCGAATCCCACTTCTTCTCTACTGATGCGAAGTATGCGAAGGCATTGTAATATACACCATCCACATAGCCGTTACCACCCTGACGTGTAGAGAGAGAGAAGCCATACGACCAGCCGCTATCCAAAGCACCCGAAGCATACGACAGCATCACGCGGAAACGATAGAGCTGTGTAGCATTCACAACACTTGCACGGAAGCCCTTACGCATCTGCGAAGCACGGGCATTGATATTGGTTGTACCGCCAATATTACCTACTCCCACATCCGAAGCCTGCAAGCCCGATGTACTCTCCTGGTTACGCGTTGCATCGTTCAAGCCACTCCACAACGACCAGGGGCCATAGCCTGTGATAGCATCGTTGAAGCGGATACCATTCAGATAGATATCCTGATAAGGCGAGTCATAACCACGCACATTGAAACGCATCTCGCTGAAACGATACGAAGCGATGTTGTTGAACACATCCTTCGATGCCGACAACGACGAGGGCAGAGAGCCTGTATCGCCCGAAGATTCCGCATCGGTATCGAACTCTGCAAATATAGAGTCATCAACCGAGCCCATCAGCTGTGGCACGATAGCCACCTCGTGCAGATCCTTCATCGTGCCATAGATACGCACATGAATCTGCGAGGTCTCAAACTCCGGAGCCTCAAAACTCAATGTGTACTCGCTCGATGGGAGATTCTCGAAAAGGAACTCTCCATTATCGGTTGTCGTAGTCTCGTATTGTGTTCCATCGACCACAACCTTAACACCGCCGACAGCCTCACGACCCTCGCGTGAGACCACCACACCCTTAACACCCGTTGTCTGTGCATACAATGCCACAGAGAAGAGTGCCAGAGCCACTGTTAGTAAAAATTTCTTCATATAGATATGTTTGTAATTTATTTTCCGATGTAGATATATACGGGCAAGTGGTCGCTAAATCCGTTCTGGAAGTTATTTCCCACAAAGGTACGCAACGGATAACCCTTATACTGGCCCTCCTGCTGAATCAGGTAGGGACGCGAGAAGATATTGCCGTAGAACTTCGACTTCTTCGCCTTCTGCAACTTCAACTCTCCCGTAGAGCCTGTTACCAGATTCTCCGTAACGCAGATGTTATCAAACAGATTCCACGAGTCCTGATATGCCAAAGTACCCAGACCGGCACGCAACATAGCATTGAACGGGTTGAAGAAGTCGCCACTCTCCAGCTCCTTCACCTTGCCCTTGGCACCCATCGTCTTCACTACGCTGTCATCCGTCGCATCGTCGTTGAAGTCGCCCATAACGACAACCTTCGTTGCGGGGTTCTGTGCGATAAGTGAATCCTTGATACCCTTAATCTGACGGGCACACGCCTCACGCAGATAGGCCGACGCATACTGTCCGCCACGGCGTGATGGCCAGTGCGACACGAGGAAATAGAAAGGCTCGTCCTCGATAGTACCCCACATAACGACCAGATCACGCGTACGCAACTTCGGATTCTCGGGGCAGATAAGCTTGATATTGTCCGAGCCCTCCATCTTAAAGACATCGGCACGATAGAGGAACGCCACATCCACGCCACGAGCATCGGGCGAGTCATAGTGGCAGATACGATACTTCGCAGGGGCCAGCTTGGGCTGTGCTACCACATCCTCCAGCACCAGACGATTCTCAATCTCCGACACGCCGATAACGATGGGATACTCCTTCTGAATAGCGGCGATATCGAACAATACGCGTTCGATATTCTTCATCTTGCAGTCGTACTTGTACTGATTCCACTGCTTCTCACCGTCGGGCAGGAACTCCTCGTCGTGAGTGTCGGGGTCATCATACAGGTCGAAGAGGTTTTCGAGGTTGTAGAATGCCACAGTGTAAGGCTTCTGTGCGACTGCGACAGACGCTACAAGCGTCAAAACCAAAAGCAAAATAGTTTTTTTCATCTTCTTATCGTTTTTATATATTTTTCTCGTCTTTAATATTTTTCTTCTCCAAATCAAGCAATTACACACTCTCGCAAAGGTTAAAACCACGCCCCGCGGTCGCACTGCTCCTCCACATCCTCCTCAATCTCGTCGGGGAGCATAGGGAAGAAGTCGAAGCCCGTGATGCGTTCCAGCTCATTGACGCTAACGAAATATTCCTCTTTCAATGTTGTGCTTTCGCCGGAGTTATGGTGCTGGATAAATACTCCTATGGCACGCAGCTCCGAGGCATCGGTAATCTCCGAGATAGCCTTCTTCGTATTGCCTTTCTTTGTTCGCAACAGCAGTTTGTAGTAGTGTGTCGGTATGGGGCAGGCCTTACCCGCATTATCGTTTGTGGTGGCATCAATCGACGAGTGACGCACGCCATCGAAGTATGCACCCGTAACCACATAGAGTGTGTCGGCACACCTCTCATTACGCACCTTGCCCTCCAAGCTACCCCACAGATTCTGGTTAAAATTACTCTGCTGCGGAGTCATATTGGTCCAGTAGAAGGTCTGATCCATCATCTCCTGCGAGCATTTACGGTCGGCAGCGGCTATCTGATGACCTCTGTCGTACCAGCCTCTGTATGACCTGCTCAACGCCGGCTGATATTGTGTGGGGATAGTAGGCTCGGCGATGAATTCATCCTGACGCGAAGCCGACCCCGTCAAGTAGAATGAATGCATCGGATAGGCCACCCACAGCGAAGCCTTCTTTGTTATGTCGAAGCAGATGGTATAGTTACGCACATTGCTCTTGCTACCCACCTTATCGACCGTATAATAGCGATATTCGAAGTTTTCACGCTTCTTGCATCGCGGCAGCTCGGCCCACTCCTTGTCGAGTGCCACCGTGGGGTCTGCCGAGAGTTGCGAGAGCAGTAGCATATAGCTGTCGCCATTGCCGAAATTGACAAATATCTCGGCCTGACGGGTGTTATAAGTGTAGTTCTCCTTCAGATAGAGGAATATCGACTTGGTATCTTCGCCGCTGTCGAGAGTCCCCTCCACCACAACGTTGTCGCCACCAAACAGACACCACTCATATCCCGAAACCACTCTTGCGGTATATGTCATACCCTGTCGTGCCGTAAGCACCACAGCGCAGTTTGTCGTCGTACCGGAGATTTCATCCATCGACAGCTCGGCCAGTGTAGCCACACCATCGCCACTCTCCTCGCACGCAGCCAAAGTCAAAGTCGCTACAAGCAGTATTACAGAATATCTAAAAGCACCTATGATAAATCGCATTTGTCTTGCGTATAAAAATCAATAAAGAAAAAAAATCCACCTCGGCAGACCAACGCCTGCCGAGGGGAATTTAGTTAGAGAATTACTTTACGTAAGTTACTGAAATAGCATCTACACGAACCTGTTTATTCATTGAAGCAATATCATAAGATGCGGATGTGCCATCACAAGTAATGGTAGCATCCTTGCCATTAACTACGCCAAGTGCTAAATCATTAGCATACTTTTCGCTATTGCAATGGAATACAATGGTCTTAATATTACCAGGAGCAGTGATATTCAAACTTGAGCTCTTGTAGAAACGTGCAGGTTTATAATAATCTGCAACTGGAGATGTTGATGAAGCCTGTTTGTTTGTTACAATAATACCATTCTCCTCCCATACCTGAATATCAGATGTGAACTCTGTTCTCTTAGCTGTGTCATCAAAAGTGATCTTTGCTGTAATAGCAGCAGCCTGACCAGCAGCAACCTGACTAACCTGAACCTTTGCAGAGTTACCCTCAACAGAGATTGTCAAAGTCTGTGCAGGAACAGCCTCAGAAGCAGTATTCTCGGTAGCAGTTACCTTAACAACGCTGTTTGCAGCATCCCACTCTGCTGAGAAAGGAGCTGTAAGACCAGAGAATGTAGGAGTTACACCCGTACCATTAACCATTGTAACAGCGATATCCTTTGAGCCACCTTCTGCACCAAACTCGATAGCCTCAGGATCTACACTTGTAATCCAAGCGTATGAAACCTTCTCGTGTGAAACATATACAGCCTTCGCAATCTGAGGAGCACCATTATGCTCTGCATAAACACCCTGCAAAGTTACTACATCGGGAACATTGATTCCGTAAGTATCCAAACCACTTGTTCCGCTGCTATACTCACCTGTAAAGCCGTAGATGTAGAGCTCGCCTGTTGCATCCTGAATATAGAAGTTACTGAAGCCATTACGCTTGTCAATCTTTGAAACATTACCAGTCAACTCGTAAGTAGTCTCTGCATCCTTCTTTGAGATGAACTCAGCGATAGAGATCTTCTCAATTGTAGGCTCGGGAGCCTCAACAGTGAAAGTAAGGTCAGAGTTGCCCTCGCGGTAGATCATTGTCTGAAGAGCATCGGTAGGAGCTGTGAAGAGCAAACGATCTGAACCATAAGATGCATTTACAAATGTATGGTAACCGGCCTTGTACTTAACAGTCCAAACACCTGCCTCAAACTCAGGAGCAGTAGTGGTAGCCTCAGCAGCACCATCCCACTTCCAAGCAGTGTAAGCACCTGCTACGTTGTTCTTCAACTTCTTCTCGTCGTAAGACAATGCGAGGTTTGCAGAAGGATATGAATCGAGATATGTACCCTTTGCAGTGTGTGCAGGAGTAGCAGCACCATCCTTATAGAAGTAGATCTCTGCCTCCAAAACAGCACCGTAGATATGAAGGTTATCCTTCTTTGTTGCACTGGGGTTAATCTCGGCATTTGCCAATGTCAAAACGCCATCAGCCAATGTTACAACAGGCTCGGGACGGTTTGTCAAAGTGTAAACCTGTGTCTCGGCAGTCTCCTTTGATGTAAGAACAGCGTTCTCGGCATCGTAAGCAGTTACAGTGAACTTATACTTGTTAGCAGCTGTCAAAGTGTTCTCAGGAATAGTGAACTCGGTAGCTGTGATAGCACCTGACTCATAACCTGTAGTTGCCACCTTGTATGAAGCAGCACCGCTAACCTCGTTCCAAGTAAGCTTCGCATTCTGATAACCTGCAGCAGCAGCTGTAACCTCGGTAAACTCAGCGACAGCCTCAACAGATGCAGTCCACTCGCCAGTCTTAACGATACGCTTTGCATTTGAGCCATCATACAATACGTCAGACTTACCATTTGCGAAGTAAACGTAAGTAGCACCCTCCTCGTTCTCCTGTGGAACGAATGATGAGCCATTATGTGTAGCCCAAGTACCGTTCTTATTTACTGCGTACTCGATTGTGTACTTAACGGTGTAATCACCTGCTGCAATAGCGTGAGTACTTACCTCCTTACCCTCGTCATTCCAAGTCCAATCCTTACGATTGTTCATAGCGTTCAAAGCCCAACGGCCAAAACCTGCCCATTGGGTAAGAGTAACATCCTGAGTCTTGTTTACCAATGTGTAAACCTTCTCCTCACCCTTGTAGAACTCCAAAGTACCACCTACATAAGCGTAGTTCTTCTCTACCAAGTTACCAACAACAACCTGATAGCCACCCTCAACCTTATTCAGGTTAAGCTCGGGAGCCTCGTAGTTGAACATTGTGAAGACCTCGGTAGAAACCTCGCCCTTAGCGATAGCAACCTCGTCAGCGTTCAACGCTGTAACTACGAAATCGTATGTATGAGCATCGTTCAATGTCTCGGCTGCGATAGTGTACTCGGTAGCATCGCCGGCAACCTCTACCAACTGCTCCTCACCTGCTACGGTGTAAGCAATCTGGATAGTAGAAGCACCCTCAACAGCGTCCCAAGTAAGCTTTGCACCCTGATAACCATTAGCAACAGCATTGAGCTTCATCTCAACACCCGGCTCGGGATCTGTACCGGGCTCTGAGTTACCAATAGTAAGAGTAGTCTCACCTGTCTTGGCCATAATCTTAACAGCATTCTTTGAGCCGTTGGTATAAGCAACGTTAGGACTAGGATTAACATCCTTAGGACCGAAATACAAGCAAGATGCACCCTCCTTTGTATCGATGATAGCACTATCGTTGTTAGTTGTAGCCCAGTTAGCGTTCTTACATACTACATAACCGATAGTCCACTTCAAGGTGTAAGTACCGTCAGTCAAAGTACCAGCGGGAACATCACCCTCGCCTTCCATAAGTTGATTACCATCAGCCTTTGTCCAAACCCAATCCTTACGATTCTCCTGTGCATTCAAAGCCCAACGGCCATAACCAGCCCATTGGGTAAGAGTACCCTGACCTGTACCATTGGTCAAAGTGTACAACAACTTACCATCCTTGTAAATTTCGATAGTTGACTTAGATGTATCGTTATCGTTAGTGATAGCACCACCATAAGCATAACCACAACCACCAGCGGCACTGATGTTAGCCAAATCAGAAACCAACATACGCTTACCGTCGAATGAGAACTTAGGAGCAGTCCAGTAGCTTGCGAACAAGTACTCAACAGTAGCAGATGCAGTAGCTGAAAGTGCCTTGCCTGCAACCTTAACCTCAAAGTCATACTTGCCGGTATTGGTAACTGTATAAGTGTAAGAAGTCTCTGTTGTCTCACCAACCTTCTCACCACCTACATAAACCTCGAAAGTAGCGTCGGTAACAGGATTCCAAGAGAGCTCAACAGCATCAATAGTAGCATTTGCAGAGAGTGCCAATGCAGGAGCATCACCAGAGGTAACAACAGTCTTACCAGACAATGTCTTGGCACCCCAGAAATTACTCTGATCGCCCTCACTCAAAGCCTTGTCATAACGGAACGCACTCTCAGTATTCTCGCCATAAGTAGCATTGTGGAGTACAGGAATGACCTTCAACTCGTAACGAATCTCATACTCGGTATTAGCCTTCAAACCAGAGAATGTATCAGCTGTACCACCAGAGAACTCCTCTGTGCAGTTATCATCCCAATCACCACTTGTTACACTGAATGCTGTTCCACCGCTTGTATATACAAAACCACGTGAGAACCATGCCAAATAATTAGCGATAGCTCCATTACCATTCTTAACGACATTATTTGTAAAGAGAGGTGTATCGCTACCCTTCTCATATACATTGAATGAAGCCGCAAGCACACCATAATCCTTTGTAGCAAACTTATCAGCTGTAATTCTCCAACCGAGGTTCTCCTCGTTATATACAATTTCGAAAGGTACCTCTACGGCCTGCTCGGGCAATGTATAAACAGCAGCCTCAATACTCTTCTCTGCAAGCAACTCCTCGCCAGAGTAAACCTTAACGTCGATAGTAGCAGGAGAAGTAGTAAGACCCTCAACAACATAAGAGCCAACGAACTTGTCATCTACACTCCACTTGTTCTCGCCATCGGCTGTAACCTCAACACCGTTGATAACAACCTTCGAGATCTTGTAAGCACCTGTGTGATTCCAAGATACCTTCGCACCCTGATAGATACCGTTTACTGAACGCAAACCATTCCAATCAGTATAACCAGCCCAATTGCGATCAGGTCCATAACTGCGGAAGTACTCACGGACAGGAGTTGTACCCTCATCAACATCAGCTACAAGCTTCATATCGTACTCTGCCAAAGTACCTGTAAGTACAGGAGCAACAACAGCAGGAGCCTTCATAGAAGAGTGTGCATCAAGCATATCCTGTGATGTGATTGTCACAACCTTAGGATCAGAATGACCATAATCCCAGTGATTCAAGAAACGATAGGCATAACCCTCGGCAACAACGTGCATATAGGTCTTATCGTTAGCATCCTCAATATTCTGAACGCGATACTGGATATTACCATTCTCGTCTAACTCATACTCCTGCAAAATACGGGCATCGTGAGTCATACCTGTTGGGTTCTCTGGATCAAGAGCAGGAGTAAAGATACCTGTTGCAGGATCGTAATCCAACGGAGTAGCTGCGGTTGTCTTTGCAGAGTTCAATACCGGCATATAGTCGATTGTGTACTCAACAGAGTACTCATTGCCAGCCTCGAACAGAGTAGCATCAATAATCCAAGAAGCATCAACTAATGTTGGGCAAAGTCTCTTTGGATCACTTGTATTTTTATTAATGCCAAACTCATCAGTCGCACCCTCAGCAACAACATCACTACCGTTCAAAATCTTCCAAGAGAGTTTCTTGGCGTATGCACGGGCAGCAGAGATATGCTTTGCTGTGAATGTATAGGTAGCACCATCAGCGTTATCAACCAATGCAAATGTTGGCTGGTGATCCAAGATATCCTTGTGCTCTGGTCTTACAGAGTAAGCATAAGTGTAGTACTGGCCCATAGCGATAAGGCGGTTGAACTCGTCATAAGCCTCAGCCTTAACGTATGCAGGATAAGTCTCGCAATCAAGGCGATAGGTAAGAGTACCATTCCACTGGTTGCGGTAGTTATCACACAAAGCAGTTACAACGCTATTGTTTACAGTCTGATCAAGCCACTCCTTTGAATCCCATGCAAGCTCCTTCTCAACCTCAATCTTATCAGGTGCAGAACCGCTGTACATCTTATACTTAACGGCCTTCACTACATAGTTACCCTCTGCATCGGGAGTGTTGTGATAGATCAAAGGCAAGGTCATAAGAACCTTCTCATACTTAGCGTGTGCGCTATCGCCACCCCAGAAGTGGATAACCATAGGCTCAACCTCTGCCTTGGCAGTCAAGCCCTCGGCTGTACCCTCAACGTTGGCAGGCTCATCACCCATATCGAGAATGCTCTCGTAGGTGTAAACACCATCAGCGATAACACCATCAAGTGCAGGATATGCATAGAGAGTATAGGCAACAGTATAAGTCTGCTCCTCATCCAAAACGCCGTCAATAGGCAAATCTACATTTGCAAGAGTAGAGTTCTTGGCTTCGATGTTAGCGAACAACTCCTCGTCGATAACATTCTCACCGCTGGCAACAACAGTACCATCGCTGCTCTTCAACTCCCAGTCCATACCGTAGTATACGTTGGTAGCACCAGAGAGGTTAGATGCACTCAAAACGAAACCGATTGACTTCTCGATAATCTCGAATGAAGGCATCTCGATACCTGTAAGGGTATAAACCTTCACACCGTCAAGAGCAGTACCGTTCTTCTGTGTACCGTAGTCGTTCTTTGTCAGCACCTCGAAGTTGTAAACCTGCTCCTCGAGACCCTCGACAACAAACTCCTCGATAGGCCAAGCATCGTAATCATCGGGATCAACAGTGATCTCGGCATTCTCGCCACCCTCGGCACGATACTTAATAACGAAACCTGTGAGCTCGAACTCCTCCACAGGATTTGTCCAAGTCAAGGTAGCCTCCTGATAACCATTCAGTTCGTAATCCAAATCAGTTACAGAACCCGGCAACTCGGTAGGGCCCTGTGGCGTGGGGGGCTCTGGATCAGGATCCACTTTTGGATCTTTCTTACAAGCCGAGAATCCCAATGCCAACACGAGCACGAAGATTAATGACCATAATTTTTTCATAGTAGTAGAAATTTAAGTTAATAAAAATTGTTGTATATAAAATTGTATAATTCTGTAATCGCAACAAATCGCAACAATGGAGAGTGACTCACCAGAGCCACACTCCATCACTGCTATTCAGACTATATCATCTCCTCTTCGCCTTCAGTCTCCTCGTCCTCTTCGGGTGGAAGCTCCTCGCCCTCAATACCGTAGAGGAACAACTCAGAGATAGCGGGAATAGATGTATTTACACCTGCATAATCCTTATGTACGCGAATACGGACATAGCGGCAACGCTTGGTCTTCAACGCCATCTCTGCATCATCAAAGAGGCGGATTGTCAAACCGTTGATATACTTCTCGTCGTATCCGACATTCTGCAATTCGGTGTTAGAATATGTACCTATCTTCTCCCAGCCGTCGAGAATACCATCCTCGGGATCGTCATCGTCGCTAACCCACAACTCATAGATGCCGGGGCCGGCCATACCCTCGAAGTCCTCACGTGCGAAGCACATACCGATACGGTTGAGCATCACATCCAGACCGAGGTCGATGAAGAGTGAGTAAGGATACTCCGCCTCGGCAGCACGCCAGTATGAGTCCATATAGGTCTCACGGCCTGTATCGCGGTCGGTTGGCATTGCCTCATCCCACATACGTTCGTAGTAGTATGTCTGCCACTTGGTAGGATCGGGGTGCATATAGTATGACGCAGGCATAAAGTCATCCTCGTAGAGGTGAGGATAATCAGCCTTCGGATAGTCATCCTCCAAACGCTTCTCGTTGATTACACCTTCCAGACCATCCCAATAGATACCGAAGAGTTCGAAAGGCACATCGGGATCCTCCTTCGGAGGCTCGATAAATCGCCAGTAATCCTTGGTAATTGAGTGAGAATCAGAGTTCTCAACCTGCCAGCCAAGCTCCTCAACCTTTAAACTCTGTGAGTCGGTAAACTGCAATACATCGATACAAACCTTATCATAGTAGAAACCGTCTGCCAGCTTATCCTTATATACACAAGGGAAGAAGTGGTATGTATATTCAAAGGTGTATGTGTCGTTGTTATTAAAGCCCTCGGTCTTAGCCCAAGCCTCTGAAACCTCCATACAGGTTGACTGTGACATCAGCAAGTCAAGATCGTAATCCGACATGCCCAAATCCTCCTTTACAGGCTCCTCGCGACGGTCATAATAACCACTTGCCACCTCGTTGCCCTTTGAGTCCTTTGCCACCCAGTCAATGCGAACAAAGAAGTTGATGATACCCGACAAAGACTTGGCAACCACACGGTGGCCTGTCGCCTTTGGATCGGTCTTCTTGTTGTCATAAACCGCGAACAACGGACGATCGACATTGCCAAAGTTAGCACCGAGCATAGTCTCCGAGAAGACTTCGGCAGAGGCCTGATTCTTCAACGAAGGATAGTCGTTATGATCCAACGTACAGATAGTGAAGTTGTAAGTGTTATACTTATCAAGATTCTCTATCATATACTGACAGCGAAGATACTCCTTCTCTGTGTTAAGGTCCACAAAGTAAGATACCGTATCAACGATAGAGTTAAACACATCTGCTTCGCTGAGTGTAATACTCTCCAAATCCTTACCCAAGCCATACTCAACGCGTACTTTCTTTGAGATAGGGTCGATGGGGTGATACCAGTCAATCATAACTCTCTCATAACCGGAATATACCTTAAATTCCGGAATCATGGCCGAGGTGATTGACGGATCCTGCCAATACTTCTTATGCAACCAGTCCATATTCTCGCAAGAGGCTAATCCCACGAAGAGCAATATGGCCGGTATTATATATTTCAACTGTTTCATAGTTATATATTTATTAGTCGGGTTACTATTTACTCTTCAACCTCTCTACCCATCAAAACAATCTCTGCCAGACGGCCTGAGTACCACTCACGACCACCGGGGGCATGTGGCCAATCCGATACACCGACAAAACGCCAGTAACGGAATGTCTGAGAGAACTGCGGATTATCCTCGTCAATATAAAACTCGGAACCCTCCTCAAACTCCTTCTGCATATCAACATCGGTTGGAGGGATACGGAATGTAAATCTTCCGAGCTTAACCCAACCGCGAGATGTTGATTCGATAGGTTTGTTAGGATTCATCTCCGAGAGCAGACCATCCGCAGGATTCGGGTCATTGCTACCCCAGAACTCAAAGGTCTTGCAACCACCAGAGTTTGCTCCAAAGTGAGAACCACCTACCTGCCAGATGCGGAAACGACTGAGCTGAACCTGACGGCCCATATCGATAAAGTAGCACCAAGCCCAACCAGGACCCTGACCCTTATCATAGTCACCACTCTCGAAGTGAGTATCGGTACGACCATCCCAGAAGAGGTACACACCACCCTCGTTGTGGCGGATAGCGGCATTTCGGAACATATCGAACTTGTAGTACGATGCACTCTGCACCCTCTTGCCACCAAGCACCGTAACCTCAGTCTTGGGAGCACCCTGATACTTGTTGAGGTTTCGGTCATTGATTTTCAAAGTGTAATCCCAGTTCTCGGGGCCATACAACTCGGGGTCATCGATAACACGCAACGGCTTCATGTCGAGAGTATCGTCGGCCAAAACCTGATAGTTACCGAACTCAGTAGTTCCAGACTCGTAAGCATAACGGTTATCACGAACCTTTACATCGAGAGTATATTTGGTATCGCGTTTCAGATTATCAATCTTCATACGGTCAGCCTCTGCCGCAGTGGTATAGGTCTGTGTCGCAACAAGCTTGTTATCAACCCACAAGTCCACACACACATCGACGATAGTACCAAACTCGTTCTCAACATTGATATAGAAGAGACCGAAACCGGGAGTGATAGAGAGAGTCTCGCTGATAGGACCTACGGTAGCTCCCAGAGGGCTGACCTCAACCTCAACAGGCTCCGACTCATTACCATTCACATCGACAGCATAGAGCTTAACCAAATAAGGGCCTTCGTTCATACCTGTAAGCTCCATGTTCTTGTTATAGCGAGAACTTGTACGCGAAATGGTCATACCATTATCAATTGTGTACTCTGCACGCACATAGAGGAAGTCTGCATCATTGGGGATGGTATATGTGAGAACACCGCCACCATAGTCAGCCTCATACTTAACATTTGACACCGGTCCGGGAGGAACTGTCTCGCGAGCACCGGGAGTCTCCGTCTTTGTACAACCGATTATTCCGGCAGCGAGTACCACTGCCAGGAATAATGTTATATAACGTTTCATATTCATAATTTTATTTCAGATTACTATACTATATATAAGGTATCCGAACTAAATCCACAACGGATTCTGAATCATATTCGGGTTCTTCAACATCTCCTCATTTGGTATTGGCATAAGGTAGTCACGAGGTGTGTTCCAAGTGCGGGTCTGCCAAGTAGTAACCATATAGAAGGTCTTATCGCTGGTACCCAATGAGTTCCATCCTGTTACAGGCTTTGTATAGAACTCGTCAGCACGCTTCCAGCGAAGGATGTCATAATATGACTGACCCTCGAAGCAGAGCTCAATCAGACGTTCGGTCTGAATAATCTCACGCATACCATTCTTGCTGGTATGCCAGCCAGAACGGCTACCAACAATAGTTGCATCACTCCATACCTTCTCCACGTCGGGGATACCGGCACGGCGACGCACCTTGTTAATATCATCCCAGATTGCCTGTGTAGGTGCTGCAAGATACTCGTTCAAGCACTCGGCACGTAACAGATAGAGGTCTGCCAGACGAATCATAGGATATGGGAAGTGTACGGTACGGTTTGCTACGACACCACAAGACTCGGGGTGTACATACTTCTTGATAGCAACACCTGTCCAGAAGAAGTCGTCCTCACGAGCCTTCTCGCTACGACCACCCGGATCCTCACCGTTACGCAGCTTCAACTCAACGGCCTCCTCCCAAGTACGCCAGATGCAACGGTCAACAGCCAGCCAAGCATAGAAACGAGGCTCGCGTTTGAGGTGCATACGTGCAGTCTTGGCATTACCCTGCATATAACCTGCGTGGTAAGAATCGGTCGGAATGGTTACAACATCGTACCACTTTGTTTTGTCGTAGTAGGTCTGGTCGTACTCCATAGGCACACCATTCTGTGTGTAGAATCTCTCTGTAATGTTGAGAGAAGTACCCAACCACTGATGGCTGTAACCGTTATCTACTCTCTCGTAGTCATAACGAATCATACAAGCGTTATGAACACGCAAGTTCTCGTTAGTATTGGCACGAGTGTTACCCCAGATAAGCTCCTTGTTCCAGGGCTCGTTGATTGCATAACGCAAGTTGTAGCAAGACTTGATGATATCAGAGCCACCATTCCAGTACTCTGCATCGAACGAAGGCACATCAGCCTCGCTTGTGAAGTAGAACAAGCTGTGACCCTTGGCCTCGGCAGCCTTGATAGCCTCATCGACAGCCTCATAAGCCTCCTTCCACTTCTCTGCATCATACTCCTGCGGGAAGAAGTGCACGCCATTCTGATCCACGAAGTCGTGATAGAACTCCGAGTTACCATTGAACAACGGGCTGGCACGCGTTACCAACACCTTGGCCTTGATAGCCTTGGCGATAACAGATGTAATCTGACCCAACCACAACGAAGAGGTTGATGACTGCAAGATATTGCGGTCGGTACCGTCCTCTTTGTAAAGAACCTCGTCAAGAAGACCCAGAACATACTGGAAGCACTCCTCAACGGGCTGACGCTTACGGCGTACTACATCCAATGCATCACCTGAATTTACGTTCTTGTCATTAATGATGATAGGACCATAAAGGCGGATGAGGAAGTAGTGATAGTATGCCTTCAATACCTTAATCTGGGCAATCCAGTTGGTTCTCTCCTCATCCTCCAAGCCGATGATAGGCTCGCCCGATACGAGGTAATCCAACACGATGTTACACATACGCAACGCCTCATAGTAGTCCATACCATTCATCTCACCATTCCAGTAAGCAAGCAATGGCTGCTGTGTGTTGTTCCAGCCACGCATAATCTTGTTACCAGTGCAGTAAGTCTTAGTATTCTGCACACTCGCATCCATACGTTCAACGAACTCATCGCCAAGCATCTGCATACCAGAGTGTACGTGGAAGTTGTTTGGCAGATATGAGTAGCAATCCACCAAAGCACTATATGCCTTCTCTTTGGTCTCGAACAGGTCCTCCAACTTTGTTACGTTGTCGGGAACGATGTCCAAGTAGTGGCAGCCCGTAGCGAAAAGAGCTGCTACTGATAATATAATTGTACTAAAAATCTTTTTCATATAAGCGTATCGTTTAGAATGTCATATGAACACCAACACTGAATACTCGCTGCAAGGGGTAACCCAAACCGTTGCTACCCATCTCGATATCCCACTCCTCGAAGTCATCAATCTTGAAGAGGTTAGAGCTTGAGAAATAGATACGAGCACTCTGAATAGCCTTTGTCTTCTTCAACCACTTCTCGGGGAAGGTATAACCAACCTCCAAGGTCTTCAAACGGAAGATACGTCCGTTACGCAACCACCAGCTTGACTGCTGGATGTTGTTCTCGTTGGTTGTGGTTGACAAACGAGGCCAGAAAGTCTCCGATACGGGATTATCTACACTCCAGTGGTCCTCTGCCACGATAGACAAGGTGTTACGACGGCCAATAAATGGCGACACACCTGCTCTATCGATGTAGAACGATACCAAATCCTGACCCTGTGCAAACGCCGAGATATCGAATCCCTTGTAGCCGATTGAAAGACCGACACCATAGTTAATCTCGGGCGATGTAGGATAACCCATTGGCACCATATCATCCTCGGTAATTACACCATCGTCATTGATATCCTTATATTTGATATCACCGGGACGCAACACACCCCAATTCTGTGAAGGTGAGTTGTCGATATCCGACTGGTCGATGAACAGACGTTCTGCAAAATAACCCCAAGTCTGATTTACGGGGTGTCCCACGCGTGAACGCCAAGGATAGCTGTAGTTAGGCTCGGGAGCCACGCGAATCTCTGCACCTGCATAGGTAAAGTTGAAACGACCCTGTACGAAGAGGCCATTTGACCAGCCCTTCTTGATATCGATAGAACCATCGATACCACCTGACTCTACCTCACCGAGGTTACCATAAACATCGGCGGTAAGACCCATTGAAGGCGGAAGGTTCTCACGCTTCATATAGATATGTGAACGATACTCGTGGAAGTACTCGACCTGAAAGTCAATCATATTGGCGATATTCATCTCCAAACCGATGTTCTGCTTCTCTGAAATCTCCCACTGGATATCGTTATTGGCATCACGGCCGATAGTGAAACCGCCGTAGCCATTATTGAAGTTCTGACCGAAGACATAACCCGGACCACCGTGGCCAATATGTGAGAGGAACAAGAAACGGTCTGCACCGATGTTGTCGTTACCCACACGACCCCACGAATACTTAAACTTCAACTTCGGAATTACGCGGTTGATACCGCCATCCTGCCAGAACTTCTCGTTTGAAATCATATAACCCACAGCCACAGCGGGGAACAGACCCCAACGGTGACTCTTGTGGAACTTCTCCGAGCCGTTGTAAGTCAAAGAGGCCTCAATCATATAACGACCCTTGTAACCATAGGTTGCACGACCGCGAAGACCCTGATTACGGAAAGGCAGTGACTCCTCAATTGTCGAACCGCTGGTGTTGCGATCCTCATCCATTGTGTAGATGAACTGTGCTGTAACATCGTGAGCATCTGCAAATGTGCGGTTATAGTGTAAGCCCAACTCGTAGTATGAACGATAGTGTGTTGTATTGGCATTCGATGGTGCACCCAATGCCTCGCTACCCTCCTGGATATTGACCAAGGTATAGACATCATTCACACTGTCATACTCGCCCAAAGTATAGTAGTAGGGGCTGTATGAACGGCTGGTCATATTTGAAGCCTCCGCACCGATAGATGCCTTTGCACGGAACAACAAGCCCTGTGTCACGAAGTTAAGATCCTGCTCCAAAGTGGCCTGTGTGATGATGTTACTTGCAAAACCATCACGGAAACCGCGTACCATCTCGGCATAGGGGTTAGCCATAGCGTTATCAGAGTCACGACCAAACAATACGTGGCGAACAAACTGGTGCTCCTCATCGGGCTGCCAAACCATCGGGAACTCAACGGGGTTACCACCCATTACAGAGTTAAAGATGGTTGTTGCCTCATGCAACGGACCGTTATAATCCTGGAAGATAGAGTTAAGGTTGATATCGAAGCGTGTTGTACGCGTCAGATTCACATTAATCTTCGCCAAGATGTTATAACGATTGATATCGATATTGTTGCGGAAGTTATTCAGGTCGTTATCCTTCAAGATACCGGTATCGCGGTCCCAGGCAAGGGCCATATAGTAACGAGCTACCTTACCACCACCACTTGCGTTGATTGCGTAGTGAGAGTTGTAGGTAAAGTTCTCGAACATAGCGTCATACCAGTTGATATTGGGATAAATCATTGAGTTTACACCCGCAATGGTACCGGCAATCTTGTCTGATGAATAGCGGGGAGGCGACAGCGGGTTATCGTTATACAAAGCTTCATTATAGAGCTTCATATAAGTAACGCCATCAACCGTCTCGGGCAACATTGTAGGCATTGAGAAACGAGACTCGTGGCGGAACGAAATCGCCAGCTTACCCTCGCGACCCATCTTTGTCGTTACCGAGATAACACCATTCGCACCCTTCGAACCATAAAGAGCCGCAGCTGTTGCGTCCTTCATGATAGAGAAGTTCTCGATGTTGTCGGGGTCCACCTGTGCCAACTCGTTAGCCGACACCTCGAAGCCGTCCAACAAAATCATCGGCGACTGTGCATAACCGAAGGTGGTCACACCACGAATGAAGAACTCGGCGTTATCCTTACCGGGCTCACCGCTTCGCTGATATGAAATCAAACCAGCAACACGACCGGCCAACGCCGTAGTAAGGTTACTTGACGGAACGCGAAGGTCTTTCGGACTGATCGTCTCGATAGAGGCCACGATAGACTCCTTCTTCTGCTCAACGAAACCTGTTACGACAATCTCCTCCATCTCGGCAAGGGGCTGCATATTGACAACGATGTTGCTCTTACCCTTTACCTCAACGTCCTGGTCGATAAAACCAAGATAACTCACTTCAAGAACATCACGGTCTGAAACCTCCAACGCGAACTTACCGTCTGCATCGGTAATAGCTCCGTTGGGGCGTCCTTTAATCAAAACCGTTGCTCCTGGCAATGGATAACCCTTATCATCAAGGACCTGTCCGGTTACCGAACGCTTACCTTGCTGAGAGGTTTCCTCCATAGGCACACCTACCTCTGCGTCTGCGGCCATTACAGGCGTTGCGTTTGACAGCAACATTCCGCAGAACAGCAAAGACAATCCATAGTAGAGTGTTTTCCTCATAATGAAAAGTTTTAATTAATTAATTTTGTTAGTTATTTTATTTTGTAGTTAGCACACTGTCTTCGGTTGTCTTGCCACGCGGCAACTTAATAACACACGACTAACCGTTTTTAATCTTACATTTTATCGCTTACAACTTTCAAATTATAAAATCAGCCATCGTTCTCTGTCGCCCCTAAAGAGGACAAAAATAGGCAAGCCGTGATACAAATTTGAAATAACCCGCTTCACATAAGGGCATAACATGCCCATAAGGTGAACAAAGTTAAGTTTTTTCGGCGTCAGGGCAATGACTTTTTTGATTTATTAACTAACTATTTTGATATAGATTTTTTTTAATAATAAATACCGTCAGCAGAGATTGCCGAACAACAACATTTCTCATTACGTTTATTTTCAGCACCTTTCAAGCAATAGCACGACTCAAGCAGCCCTCTTAACCAGCGCCAAAAGCTATCGATAATGCTAACTTTCGGCGGGGTGCATACAAGACAACATTGCCTCAAAAATGCACAAAATAGTCTAAATACTTTCTCAAATGTTTTTCTATCTGGGCATAAGATAGGGCTCTTCGCCGAGCAAGCTATACACAATCGGAGAGCCACCCAAAGTAGCCGAAGCAGCGAGAAGCTCACACAATACCCGTATTACAAAATAAAACTGCAAAAAGCATTTGACACACAAACACTTTTTGCAGTAAAAGCACTATATTTTTCGAATTTATACTACAAAATGAAACCCAAATCCATATTTTGAGGCATTAAAACTCTTCCAGACCTGTCAAGGTAGCAAGTGCAAGGCGTCCTGAATCACCCAACGAGAGGGAATATTCATTCACGAACAGCTCGATATGTTGATTTATAACATCGTCGTCAAGTTCCTGTGCGTGCTGCTTCACGAACTCTCGCGAGGCCATAGGATTGGCAAAAGCGAACTCAATACTGCGTCGCAAAACCCTCTCAAAAGTCTCAAACAGCGAGGCATCAAGCTCTCGTCTTGCCACAATTCCACCCAGCGGAAGCGGCAGATTTGTCCTCTCCTCCCACAGCAGACCGAGGTCGGCGACAAGCTCCAAATTTCGCTTCGCATAGACAAAACGCCCCTCGTGGATCAGCACTCCTGCATCAAAATCGCCACGTTCAACAGCCTCGGCAATAGATGAAAAGAGCATCGGCTCGCGTTGCTCAATCGCAGGCATAAGCCTGCCAATCAAAGCATTAGCCGTTGTATAGACCCCCGGCACAGCTATTCGCTTAATCGGGCTATCCTCTCCCTTGCGACGCACCAGCAGAGGCCCATTGCCACGCCCCAGAGCCGCACCGCAATCAAGTATACGATAGTGCTGCGTAATAGCGGGCAAAATGGCACAACTTATCTTGCTGATATCGGGCTCACACGCCAACACCCCGCGATTCAGCTCCTCAATATCACGATAGACGACATCGAAGGTCAGGCCCTCACAGTCGATACGCCCGTTTATCAGGGCATCGAACATAAACGTATCGTTAGGACACGGAGAAATGGCAAGTCTTAACATATTATTACTCCTTTTTACCGTGCTTATGGCCCGATATAAAACCAAGAATCCAGCCTATAACGAAGGTTATAATGGCAAAAAACAGTGCCGTTCCAAGACGCGAAATCATCAAGCCTAAATCTTGCCAAAAGATTAGCATCAGCACCACCGCAGCCACAACAAGCAGGCTGAAAACAATAAATTTAGCCTTTGTACTCATATTTTTTACAGGTTAATAGTTACTCCTTAAAGAGCTGTGCCACGACAGCTCCCAGCGATGTTACAGCATCGTCTATACGCCACTCCGACCTCTCATCGCCCACACGATTTGAGATGGCTCGGATGTGGTAAAACTCTTCAACGCCAAGCGACTCACACGCCGCCGCAACACCAGCACCTTCCATCTGCTCAATGCAGGGCATATCTTGATTTTCAACCAGATATGGCAACGAATCGCCCGTATGGTTTACCGTCAGCGAACACACCGCAGCCAGACCATCCACAGCCTTCGCCCCGTAACTCCTGGCATACGCCTCGGGAAGGCCGGCAACGGCATCATTCACCACTGCAACCACCTGTCCCGTCTGCAAGCGTGCATCACACGCCCCCGCAATACCACACAACACCACTCGCTTGGGGTTTATCGCGGCGATATAGGCAAACGCCATAGATGTAGCCTCTGCCATCCCGACACCGATGACTCTCACATAGGCATCGGGACGCAGCGTGCGAAAAACGGAGGCCTCCGCCTCCGTAGGAAAATAGAAATGAGTATTATCCATCGTGTATTACTCCTGGCCAACCATAGCCTCAACATCCTCGACAGCGATAGGAATAATCTTATCGCCCATAATCTTTGAGCCTGCCTCGGTTACAATGAGGTCATCCTCCAAGCGGATACCACCGAAGTCACGATACTCATCCAGCTTATCGTAGTTCACAATACCCTTCAACTTACCCTCTGAACGATACTTGTCGATAAGTGCCGGCACGAAGTAGATACCCGGCTCATCAGACAACACAGTACCCGGCATCAGTCGCCAATACTGGCGTGTGATGCAACAAGCCGATGCCTTTGCTCGGTCGATAATGTCGGCAAAGCTGAAACTACGTTCCCCGATATTCTCGCAGTCGTGCACATCCAAGCCCATACCATGTCCCAGGCCGTGAGGCATAAAGAGGAAACCGGCACCTGCCGCCATAGCATCCTCCACCGAGCCTCGCACCAGATCCAGAGTCTTCAAGCCCTCCAACAGCGTACGTTGAGCAACATCGGAGTACTCCATATACATCATACCGGGACGCAGAGCCGCAGCAGCGTCATCGTGTGCCTTCAATACTATATTGTAGATATCCTTCTGCTTCTGTGTGAACTTGCCATTCACGGGGAATGTACGGGTATGGTCTGACACATAGCCGTTCACATGCTCACCACCGCAGTCACACAGCAACAGACGACCACTCTCCATAATGCCCGAATGGTTATGATTGTGCAGAACCTCGCCGTGCTGCGAGAGGATAGTGGTAAACGATGGGCCTGTACCATAGGTAAAAGACTTGCCATCAACAATACCTGCTACCTCGTGTTCCGAACGACCCACGCGTGTAGCACGCATAGCAGCGGTGTGCATCTGATAGCCAATCTCGAAGGCCTCCTCCATAGCGGCAATCTCCTCCGGACCCTTCTTCTCACGCATCTCTGCTACGGCAAACAGCAAATCGAGTGATTTGCGTGCGTGCAACATAGACGGAGCAATACCCAGCAAGTCGCTGAGCATCAGTTTTGTCTCGCCACGATATGGAGGCAGATAGTGGACATCGCGACCCAAAGCGATAGCCTTCTGAATATCGACAGCCAACGCTGCCATAGGCTTCGCATTGGCAACACCCACCTCGGCTGCCAAATCGCGGATAGTAGCCTGCGGGCCCATCCAGATAATATCATCCACGGTAAAGTCGTCGCCATACAAAACCTCCTCGCCCGTATCGGCATCGATAGTAGCCACCAGCAAAGGCACATTGTGGCCAAAGTAGTAGAGGAACGTAGAGTCCTGACGGAAATGATAGGCGTTGTTGGGGTAGTTGAGTGGTGACTCCACATTACCCGGAAGAAGAATAAGGCCCTGCCCTACTCTGCGACGCAACTCCTCACGACGCTTTGAATAAATCTCTGCTGTAAACATATTTTTCCTATTTTTATTTGTTATAATTCTCTTTGTCTTGTCCGTTGCTACTGCACCATCTCGTCTGATACGGGCACCATTTTATACAATTTGTCGCCACGACGCAACAGCTGTGGTACTTTTATAGAGCAATAGACACCCTGCGGCACCTGCTCGACAACCTTCTCGTGAAGCGTCAAACCCTCGGCACGCTGCTCAACAGCACCCGTAGTCTCACCCAACCACAAGAGTTGCTCTCCCTCGGCAATGGGGGCCGCCTCGACCAACACCTCGGCAACGCTTATCTTCTTGAAGAAGTTGGTAACCTTGCCGACATAGACCTTGCGTTCGGTAGCCGCCGAGCCATAGTGGTTGCAATGCTCGGCAATATCCTTGCCAGCATAATAGCCCTGCCAGAATCCGCGATTGAAGACCGTAGAGAGCCTCTCTTTCAGCTCTGCGGCATATTCGGGAGTATATTTGCCGGCCTCCATAGCACGCAGTGCGGCATCATAACACTCCACAACACGCTTTACATATTCGGCACCTCGGGCACGACCCTCAATTTTCAACACACGCACACCCGCACCGATAAACCTGTCCAGAAAATCTATCGTACACAAATCCTTCGGCGAGAGGACATAGCGACCATCAACAGCCAACTCACGCCCCGTCTGCATATCGGTTATGAGATATTTGCGGCGACATATCTGACGACAAGCACCACGATTGGCCGAGCAATGCTCCTCGTGCTCACTCAAATAGCACTTGCCCGAAATAGACATACACAATGCACCATGGGCAAACATCTCGATACGCACCGGCTCACCCTTCGGGCCTACAATCTCGTTTTCGCGTATCTCGCGAGAGATATGTGCCACCTGTTCTAGACTCAACTCGCGGGCCAGAACAACCACATCGGCCCACTGTGCATAGAACTTCACCGTCTCGGCGTTTGAGATGTTGCACTGCGTAGAGATATGCACCTCCATACCCACTCGGCGGGCATACATTATGGCGGCTATATCGGCTGCGATAATTGCATCAACACCCTCCTTGACAGCTCGGTCGATGATGGCACACATATCCTGCATCTCGTTATCGTAGAGAATGGTATTGACCGTAAGGTAGGTCTTGACACCCGCCTCGTGTGCTATGCGGACAATTTCAGCCAAATCGTCAAGTGTGAAGTTCACCGAAGAACGGGCTCTCATATTCAGCACCCCGACACCGAAATATATAGCATCAGCACCCGCCGCAATGGCTGCGTGCAACGACTCCATACACCCTACGGGGGCCATAATCTCTATATCTTTTCTCGAAATATTCATCTTCAAAACTACTTTTTTCTTCCCATAAGACTGCGTGCAAACACTCGCAAATGCTCTACGCTGTCGTCACCGACACTCAAATCGTCAAGCATCGACAAAGCCTTATCAAATCGCAACGAAATCTGCTGCTCGATGATATGGTGAACATTATAGCGGTTATAGACCTCCTTCACGCGTGAGATCTTCTCCTCGTCGGAGAGTGATGAATCGAGATGTGTATGACGCAGCACATCCCTATCCTCCTCCGTAGCACGACTCATAGCATTGAGCATCAGGCAAGTCTTCTTGCCTTCCAAAATATCGCCGCCAATCTTCTTGCCGAGGCGTTCATCGCCATAGCTGTCCAGCAGGTCATCCTGCAACTGGAACGCCAGACCGAGTTCCTGTGCAAAGCGATAGACCTTACGGCAATCCGCAGACGATGCACCGCCAAGGATAGCACCTATCGTGGCAGCACCTGCCAGCAAGGCGGCTGTCTTCAACTCAATCATCTGCATATAATCGACCACCGACACCTGCTGTCTCTCCTCAAAGTCCATATCGTACTGCTGTCCCTCGCATACCTGCAACGCCATAGAGGTAAAGACCTCCATGACCATAGGCAACTTCTCGGCCGGTATCTGGCTCAACAGCTTATACGAATAGATCATCATCGTATCGCCCGACAGAATAGCAACATTCTCGCCCCAATGTGCCTGCACCGAAGGTTTGCCTCGTCTTACCGCCGCATTATCCATTATATCGTCGTGGAGCAGCGTGAAGTTATGGAACATCTCGACTGCCGCCGCCGCCGACAAGGCCGCCGCAGCATCGCCACCAAAGGCCTCACAGCAGAGCAACAGCAACACGGGACGAAGGCGTTTTCCGCCTCCCGACATTGAGTATATGATAGGCTCATAGAGGCGTTGTGGCTCCTTCGGGAGTTCCAACTGCCCCAGATAGTGCTCAAACAGATTCAATATTTCGTCGTTGTTTCTCATAAAAATTGGAATATGATTCACTCTTGATGCACCAAAGTTAAGAAAAAGTTTGAAGAAAAAGAATTTTATACTAACTTTGACGAACATTCACTGCATAAAATTCGTTTATTGCAGAGTTATTGATATAGCCTGAAGAAATTTTTTACTTAAAACTTATACAAACAACCAAGAACTATGAAAAAATTAGCAATGGGTATCGACATCGGCGGAACAAACACTGCGTTTGGTCTGGTAGATGAGGATGGTACCGTATTCTGCGAATCAGTTATTTCAACTGAGAAGTACAAGAGATTTGATGACTACGAGGCTTATGTCAAGGCGTTGTGCGAGGCTATGCACGCACTTATCGACAGCGTATCTTTTGAGTTCAACCTCATAGGTATCGGTATTGGTGCTCCCAATGCCAACTACCATACAGGTATGATTGAGACCCCCGCCAACCTATGGAAGTTCCGTGATGACGAGGCCAATCCCGACGAGACTCGCCGTATGTTCCACTTCGTGGATGACATCAAGACTTACTTCCCCGGTGTGGATGTAGCAATCACCAACGACGCCAACGCAGCCGCTATCGGTGAGGGCGTATTCGGTAACGCAAAGGGTATGAAGGACTATGTTGTCATCACACTCGGCACAGGCTTGGGCTCTGGCATCGTCAGCAACGGCGAGATGATTTATGGTCACGATGGTTTTGCCGGCGAGTATGGTCATATTGCAGTAGATAGCCGTACCGAGGGTCGCGAGTGCGGTTGTGGCCGCAAGGGCTGCTTGGAGGCTTACGCATCAGCAACAGGTATCAAGCGTACCGCTTTTGAATTAATGGCAAAGATGAACTGCGAGAGTGACCTGCGTGACACTCCGTTCTCAAAGTTTGAGGCTGTGATGCTCTCTGTGGCTGCCGATAAGGGCGACGCACTTGCAAAGGAGGCTTTCCGCTTCACAGGCGAGTTTTTGGGTAAGGCTTTGGCCGATCTGGTTGCAACTACCTCTCCCGAGGCTATCATTCTGTTTGGCGGTCTGGCAAAGGCCGGCAAGTGGATTTTCGAGCCTACAAAGTGGTATATGGAGGAGAATATGCTTGCTACATTCAAGAATAAGGTGAAGCTGTTGCCTTCGGGTATCGAGGGTAAGAATGCAGCCATCCTCGGTTCATCTGCACTTATCTGGCAGAGTGCTATCCGATAAAAAGGTATCCTTAAAAACCCAACAAAGCCCGACCACGCTGTGTGTGTCGGGCTTTTGGTTTTATAGAAAACGCAGCATTAAAGGCCTCTTCTTTGTCAAAAAAATAACTTTTTGGACCTCTCTTTTCTCTTTTTTTGTGCAATGGTGTTGGAGATTAAAAAAAACTTCGTAACTTTATAATCTGAATAACCAAAAAAGCAAACCTATAAAACTTCAAAGAATATGAAAAATTATTCAGCAAAAGAGATTAAGAACATCGTTCTTATTGGAGCCCCGGGCACGGGTAAGACTACCCTTGCCGAGGCGATGGCATTCGAGGGTAAAGTCATTGACCGCAGGGGTAGTATCGAAACAAACAACACTATTTCGGACAACACGGATATTGAGCACGAGTACAAGCGCTCAATCTACTCTACAACCCTCTTTACAGAGTTTATGAACCGTAAGCTCAACATCATCGACTGCCCGGGTTCTGACGATTTCTGCGGAAACCTCTTCTCGGCATTTAAGGTAGGTGACGTTGGCGTTATGGTCATGAACGCACAGAACGGCTGGCAGGTTGGTGACGAGATTCAGTCACGCTATGCTCGCATCCTGAACAAGCCTCTGATTGGTGTTATCAACCAGTTGGATGGCGACAAGGCTAACTTCGAGGCTACATTGGAGGGTATCCGTGCCGCATCGTCTGTAAAGCCTGTTATCGTACAATATCCCGTACAGCAGGGTGCTGGTTTCTCTTCTTTCATTGACGTATTGATGATGAAGATGTACCACTTCACCGACGAGAATGGTACTCGTGAGGAGTTGGAGATTCCTGCCGAGGAGTTGGATCGTGCAACAGAGCTCAATCAGGAGCTTACAGAGGCTGCTGCCGTATATGATGACGCACTTATGGAGCTCTACTTCGAGAAGGGTGCCTTGACACAGGACGACATCCGTTCAGGTTTGCGTCAGGGTGTGGCAAATCGTGAGATTATGCCTATCTTCTGCTGCTCTGGTAAGCGTGATATCGGCACAAAGCGTTTGATGGAGTTCATCATCAACGTAGCCCCCGGCCCACAGCAGGCTCCCAAGTTCCTGGCAACAGATGGTGCAGAGTTGGAGGCTGACGAGGCACAGGCCACTGCATTGTTCGTATTTAAGAGCCAGTTGGAGCAGCATATTGGTGAGATTACCTACTTCCGCGTAGTTCGTGGTAAGGTTACCGAGGGTATGGAGTTGGTAAACAGCCGTACAGGTAACAAGGAGAAGCTCTCACAGCTCTTCGCCGTAGCAGGCAAGAACCGTATCAAGGTTACCGAGCTCTCGGCAGGTGACATCGGTTGCACCGTTAAGTTGAAGGGTACTCGCACAAACGATACTTTGGCAGCTCCCGCAGCTCCCGTAACTGTTGAGCCTATCGTATTCCCCGAGCCTCGCTACCGTGCCGCTATCAAGGCTAAGGAGCAAAACGACGAGGAGAAGCTGGGCAAGTTGCTCAACGACGCGAAGTATGAGGACCCTACTATCCTTGTAGAGTACTCGAAGGAGTTGAAGCAGACTATCATTCAGGGTCAGGGTGAGCATCACCTCAACATCCTGAAGAGCCGTCTCTCATCAGAGAATAAGATGGAGGTTGAGTTCTTCGCACCGAAGATTCCTTATCGTGAGACTATCACAAAGGTTGCACAGGCCGACTATCGTCACAAGAAGCAGTCAGGTGGTGCCGGTCAGTTTGGTGAGGTACATATGGTTATCGAGCCTTACTATGACGGTATGCCCGAGCCTTCAAAGTACAAGGCTAACGGCAAGGATATCACCGTAAACATCAAGGGTAAGGAGGAGTATGACCTCGAATGGGGCGGTAAGTTGCAGTTCTACAACTCTATCGTTGGTGGTGCTATCGACGCACGCTTTATGCCCGCTATCTTGAAGGGTATTATGGAGAAGATGGACGAGGGTCCGCTTACAGGTTCTTATGCTCGCGACATCCGCGTAATCATCTACGATGGTAAGATGCACCCCGTTGATTCAAACGAGATTTCATTTAAGCTGGCTGCACGTAACGCCTTTAAGGAGGCCTTCCGTAATGCCGGTCCGAAGATTATGGAGCCTATCTACACTGTGGAGGTATTGACTCCAAGTGAATATATGGGTGCTGTGATGAGTGATTTGCAGAACCGCCGTGCTATGATTATGGGTATGGAGTCTGACAAGGGCTTCGACCGCCTGAATGCACGCGTACCTCTGGCAGAGCTTTATCGCTACTCTACATCGCTTTCATCACTCACCTCGGGTGCTGCGACCTACACTATGCAGTTCGCATCATACGAGCAGGTGCCTGCCGATGTTCAGGACAAGCTCTTGAAGGCTTACACCGACACCGACGAGGATTAATCTCTCGGCACGATATTCAGAGCCGCTTTCCATTCGGGAGGCGGCTTTTTTTATCTCCAAGACGAAAAGCCTGTATATCTTTTTCGATCCGTTACTCAACAATCATAGCAATAGCCATCACCACACATACAACAACACAGATTACCAACATATCCAAATCCGGCAGCTGCGGCTCAACAGTCTGAAACGAGTTTAACGATACCAATATATAAAAGAAGTGTGAGCCTGTTTCTATCCGACGGTAGGCCTTCGACTGCCTGTAGTAGATATAACGACTCACACTCTGGCGGTATAATGTCATAGAACACAATACATACCAAAGTCGAGCATTCGTTATTCCCTACTACAAATGAGTTGTCGAAGTTCACCGTCGAGGAATAAAAACGCTTCCAAATATATATTTGTCGCACACTGCGACATTACAAATATACTGACAAATTTTGGTTATAATTCGTTTCTCGCTGAGAAATTTACCTCATAACGATATTTTACCACTCCGCAGACAAATATTTTGAGCCGATAGATAATTGCGTGAGAATCTAAAAATAGAGAATTTAAGACGTTTAGGGTACGCAAATTCAACTAATAAATGCAACGGAATTATCGGTTTGAGATAACTTCAGTAAGCAGAGAGGAAAATTTCCTCCCTTGCTCTACTGAATGGGATAAAAGTGCTTACTTTACTCCGTCAAACCT
>SUZG01000012.1 GCA_015060015.1 Rikenellaceae bacterium
ATGCGATTTTTTGCAAGTTTTTGTACCTCGGGTTTTGATATTCAAGAAATTACACTTACTTTTACATTCCAAAATGGAGGTACAAGGCGAAAAGTGCGTTGAAAATCACCAACTTACACATTCTCAATGACTTGCCAAATGGGTGGTTGTACCTTTTTGAGTGCTAAATGACTGATTGATAATCATCTACACTTTCTGCATCGGGAAGTAATACTTTTGAGGGAATTAGGTTTAGGGGTGCAGTAAAAAACAAGCGGCAGGTCTGTTTAAGGACGTGCCGCTTTGTTTTTGCGAAGTGCAAGATGGGTTACTTGGCGGGGGCCCACTTGCAGCGGACGGGTGAAATGATTGCACCTTCGTCTTTGAGTTGCTTCATTGCTTTATCGACCTCCTTGCGGTCGAGGCCGCTGAGCTCTGCAATCTTGCCTGCGTTCAGAGGCTCACCTGCCTCCTTCATTGTCTGTAATACCTTCTCTTTTGTCTCCATAATCTTGATTTTTTAGTTGTTAGTGATTGTTTTATAGTGTTGGTATTTATTCAAATACGACTGCATCGGCACAGGCGTAGCCCTCATCGTAGAGTGCGAGCAGCTTGCTTGTGTCGCGTTCCATTCTATCGACAACGATTGGCTTTTGAGGGCGTATTACAGTCAGTGAACCCTCATCTTCCAGCTTTTCAATCAACGAAATCTGCTGGTTATAGACCGAATTACGATTGCGAATAGCTTGGCGCAAAGCAGGATAGTTATCATAGAAAAACGGTAATATTGTTGTCGGTTTTTGTGGTTTGCGGTAGCCTCTGTTTCGTGTTAAAACAACTACATTGTTATCGAAGCCCTGCTCGCGGGCTCGTTGTAGCGGTATGGAGTCTGCGATGCCTCCGTCGAGCATCGGCTCGCCATCGACATAGGCTATGGGGCAGACAAAAGGCAGGCTGCTCGATGCCTTTACTATGTCGATGATGCGTGTCGGGTTGTGCTTCTCGTCGTAGTAGCACGCCTCGCCCGTGCGGCAGCTTGTGGTGACCATTTCGTAGCGTTCCTCGCTGGCGGCCAGAGCCTCGTAGTCGTAGGGTATAATCTTCTCCGGGAAGGTGTGGAACAGCAGGTCAAAATCCATAATATTGCGTTTGGTCAGCAGCTGCTTGAAGCCTATGTAACGATACTTCTCCAGCAGGTCTATATTGCTGAACTTGGCTCGGCCTCGCTGCCCCGACATATAGGAGAGCCCATTGCAGGCACCGGCACTGACGCCTATGGTGTATGGAAAGCGTATGCCCCGATCCATCAGGTTGTCCAATACTCCGCAGGTAAATACGCCACGCATACCGCCACCTTCGAGTATGAGCCCTGATTTCGCCGTTAGTTTTACTCTCTGCTTATCCATTTACCGCTTTGCTGAAAATATATGCAAAATTAACAATTCTTAATGCAAAAATCAAACCTTTACACCATCCTTATCAGCCTTTGCGACGATACTCTTTGGGCGATACGCCTACGCGACGCTTGAAATATTTGCCGAAGAAGGTCTGCGACGGGAAGTTCAGCTCATCGCTAATCTGCTGTATGGTCATATTGGTCGATTTGAGCAATGCACGAGCCTCCAACACAACATATCGTTCAATCCACTCGGCGGCCGATGAGTTGGATGTCTCCTTCACCACTCGCGACAGGTAACGCGGCGTGATGCAGAGCTTGTCGGCATAGAATTGCAGCTGACGTTCGCGGCGGAAGTTATCTTTTACCAGCGCCAGAAACTCCTTCGACAATACATCGGCGTTGGAACGAGGAGCCTCGTTGCTGTCGATGTTGCGAATCTGCTCCGACGAGTAGAATATAGCCATGATGACGTGCTGCACAACCTGCAATCGGAATGGGTTCTCCTTATTGCTCAGGATGTGACGAATGGCACGGATAAGTATCTCCAACATAGCCTTCTCTTGGTCGTTTATCTTGACGATGCACTCCATATTTGTCCCTATGCGAAGCGGGATAGAGCCGTTGATATAGACCAGAAGGCTCTCCAGAAAGCGTTTTGATATGATGATGACGTTGGCGTCAAAGTCGTCGCTGTACTCCTCTAACGACACAATCTGCCCGGGAGCAACCTTTATGATGTTTGACGGAGTGTCGGCACTATACTCAACCATGTCAATTTTTATCTTGATTTTGCCCTTCGTGTGGAACATAATCAGGAAGAAGTCAAACTTGTGGGGGCTTTTGAGTATGGTATATACCTTCTCGTCAATTATGCCTACAAGTTCGGAGTAGGTAAATATTGCAATCTCGTTTTCGATAGACTCTACATTGTCGAAAGCCTCGATTTGCGGCAGCCAATCATAATATTGTATCATTTGTTTATAAAATTTTGTGTTTTTATACTTATTTGCCAGCAAAGTTAGTCTGTTTGTGTTATATTGCAATGCCTTGTGTCCTTATAGTCCAATATGTAGTGACAATGGGTTGCATTTTCGGCAAATACACCAATCTAAATCACAAATATTACCAATTGACCTATAAAGATTCTGCTGTGCATATTTATAACGAATATTTCCTGCGAAAATTGTTATCTTTGCACCCGTTATGAAACTATTGAGTACATATAAACCATATTATAAGGCAAATCTGCAACTGGCCTTCCCCGTAATTCTCTCACAGATAGGGCAGATTACGGTGCAGCTGGCCGATACAGCTATGGTGGGCTATTATGGTGGCGAAGACCCAACGCCTCTGGCAGCGGTGTCATTTGCTACGAGCATCTTCTATATAGTCTTTGTGGCGGCTATGGGCTTGTCGTTTGGTCTTACGCCGCTGGTGGGCGAACATTTTGCACGTGACGAGAAGCGTCAGGTGTCGGAGCTGTTGCAGAACGGTGTTGTTCTGTTCTCTGTTATAGGATTCTTGTCGGTGGGCTTGCTTGTCGCCATTCGTCCCCTGCTGGGGATGTTGGGCGATATAATGACGGGCGGCGATGGCTCGACAGCCAGCGTTGTGGAGCAGGCTCTGCCATATTTCGACTCCATAGTGTGGAGTATGTTGCCTATAATGGTGGTATGCACTGTCAAGCAGTTCTTGGAGGGTGTCGGTAATACCCGTATCGCTATGGTTACGGTCATCATTGCCAATGCGGTGAATATTCTGCTCAACTGGGTGTTTATCTTCGGCAAGTGCGGTTTGGAGCCTATGGGTGCTGTGGGTGCCGGCTATGCAACACTCATTGCCCGCATCTTGCAGGCTGTGATTCTGACGGGATATTTTCTGCTTACGCCTCGTTTCCGCGAATATACATCAGAACTGTTTTCACGTTCAGTAGTGCGTCTGCGTACGATATACAACATCTTGAAGGTGGGTACTCCTATCGCCTTCCAGATGCTTATGGAGGCGAGTGCTTTTGTCGTGGCGGGTATTCTTGTGCTGGCCTTCGGAGCCCACGCTGTGAGTGCTTACCAGATAGGAACGAATATGATGAACGTGACCTTTATGATTGTGGTGGCTATCGGCTCGGCAACGACTATCCTCTGCTCGCATATCTACGGCCGCCGCGACTTTTCAACGCTGCGTCGTACGGTCAATGCGGCCTATATGATGGGTCTTGCGTGGAATGTTACGGTGGCGGTGCTTTTCATCATCTTCCGTTACGATATTCCGCGTCTGTTCACCTCTAATGAGCCTACCATCGAGCTTACGGCTACGATGCTCATTTTTATTGCTCTGTTTCAGGTGTCGGACTGCTTGCAGGCTATCTCGATAAGTATTTTGCGAGGCTTGCAGGATGTGAAGGTTATTATGCCGATTGTCATCATCTCGTATGTCGTTTTCAATATCCCTGTGGGCTATTTCCTTGCGTTTGACTGCGGCTTTGGTGCTGTCGGACTTATTATGGGCTTTATCGTCGGTCTTTCGACTTGTGCCTTGCTCACGATTCTGCGTGTAAGACGCGATGTAAGGCGTTTGGAGGCGAGAGAATAAGCCGTATAGTTATGCTCAATACAAATTTGGCGGTTGGAGTTTTTTCGACCGCTTTTTTTGTTTCTTTCGAAAAAGTTTTGTATGTTCGTGCTACAAAACAACCAATATTTATTATAAACCAAAAATGAAACTGAAAAATATCTTGATGAATTGTTTGCGGCTTGGTAAAATGGTCGCACTTATAAGTTGTTTTGCTTTGCAAGCGAGTTGCGAGGGCAATGTTGATTATGTGCTGAAAACAGAGTGGCTTTATCAGAATCAGTCGTCTCGGGATGTAACCATTTTAGTAGGGGACGGAAATTTTGTGGGTGATAATGTTTCAATTGATATCGCTGCGGGTGGTAATTACTTTTATAACATAGAGTTTTCATCTACAACTAAAAACACAAATCCATTAGAGATTGAGCCTATGTATAGTTGGCACGGAGCGACAATTATAGTGGGAGAGCAGAGTTATTGGGTTGATTCCGATGAAGGGATAACCGATATCAAAAATTATGAAGTTGAAAAATTGGGTCGCAATAATTTTCGTTTTACCTACACTTTCACCGACGAGATTTTGGAACAGCTGAAACAGCAAAGCGAGTAGATAACAAAAGGCGAGGAAATTCCTCGCCTTTTTTGCCCCTGACAACTGCTGATATTGGCTGCATATTTTACTCTCGTGATGCTATTTCCGAAAAATTAAAAATTTTTTCTTACCTTTACGGAAAATTTGCATCTATGGACAACTGTTCTAAAAAACATATACCCGAAATGGGACGTGGATTCGTGACCTGCGATTGTGGTGATGAGTTGCGAGTGGAGCCTGTCGAGGGCTGCTACAAACTGCACGAGACACCCTGGCTGGAGGAGTATCCCGATAATGTGCCGACCGATATCTTTGAGGTACGATTCAAGAATACACGCCGTTCTTACTACAAGAATGTCAATAATCTGCCGTTGAAACGTGGCGATATCGTCGCTGTTGAGGCTTCGCCGGGTCACGATATCGGCATCATCTCGCTGACGGGCGATATGGTGGCGAAGCAGATTCGTCGTACGGGCTTCACTCCGTTCAATGGCGAGTACAAGAAGATCTACCGCAAGGCTCGACCTTACGATATCGAACGCTGGCAGGAGGCTATCGCCTTGGAGCACGACACGATGATTCAGTCGCGTCAGATTGCTGCCGAGATGGGTCTCGATATGAAGATTGGCGATGTGGAGTATCAGGGCGACAAGGTAAAAGCAATCTTCTACTATATCGCCGAGGGCCGAGTCGATTTCCGCGAACTTATCAAGGTCTTCGCCGAACGCTTCCATATCCGTATCGAGATGAAGCAGATTGGAGCACGTCAGGAGGCCGGCCGTATCGGTGGTATCGGTGCGTGCGGCAGAGAGTTGTGCTGTGCTTCGTGGATATCGAGCTTTTCGAGTGTTACGACCAATGCTGCCCGCGTGCAGGATATTTCACTCAACCCGTTGAAGCTGGCGGGTCAGTGCTCGAAGTTGAAGTGCTGTCTGATGTATGAGTACGATGTCTATGCCGATGCCCGTCAGACCCTGCCTCGCGTGCGTGAGCCGTTGCAGGCTATGGATGGCGAGTACTATCTCGTCAAGACCGATATCCTGGGCCGAATGATGTCGTTCAGCACCAGCAAGGATACGATGGCCAATGTGGTCACAATTCCCACCTCGCGAGTGCGTGAGATTGTCGCAATGAATCGTGCCGGCAAGAAGGTGGAGTCAATCGTGGATGCCAATAGTACAGCAGCGGTTGAGGAGCCTACATTCCGCACCGAGGAGGATAGCATCACACGTTTCGACAAGCAGAATCGCCGTCGCAAGGGTCGCGGAGACCGTCGTGACAGAGGCCAGCGTCAGGGCCGTACAGAGGAACGTGCAGAGGTACAGAAGGGTGGCGATAAGGGCAATGGCGAGGGCGAACACCAGCAGCGTCAGGATAGGCCCCAACGCCGAAATAATGACCGCCGAGGCCGCGACCATCGTCACAAAGGCAACCGCAATGGCGGAGGCGAGTCAAATGGCGGACAGAACTCAACCCCCAAGCAGGAGTAATGTTGCGAAAGCCGTCAAATAGGGTAGTGTGTCGGTGTGTTGTGGTGCTGGCTATAGCTTTGGGCTTGGCTGGATGCGGTATGCCCGACAATGTGGTGCGATATACCGATGTCAATGTCGTGGAGTGGCAGGAGGAGGCTGTCGTGGAGTACGAAAACGAGTACGACAACAAGAGTGACGAAGCCCGCCTGTGCGATATGGATATGCTGTTCCACGTCAATCGCCATTTCGTGGCCGATACGTTTGATGTGCGGATAACCACCATAACGCCCGATTCGTTGCGATACACCGAGAGATTGTATATCCCCGTGAAGGTTGAGTGGAGTAAAGCCACCGAGTATAGTGCCGATGTGCTGGTGCCATATCGTCGCAATGTGACATTCGATAAGCAGGGAGTCTATGTTATAGGCATCGAGCCTGTGGTTGCGGTGTCGGGCGTAGAGTCTGTCGGTATAAATTTTCAAATGAAATAATTGTAGATAATGGGAAAAGATAAACTGCGTCGTTTTGCGGAGAACCTTACATTCAGTTGCCTTGTGCAGCCTGAATTTGATGAGATTTTTCATAAGGACCACCCTCTGAAAGGTCGTTGGCACGAGGATTTCTTCCATAACAACAACCCTATAATTCTGGAACTTGGATGCGGCAAGGGCGAATATACGGTAGCCTTGGCGGCTCGCAATCCCGATTGCAACTATATAGGCATCGATATCAAGGGTGCCCGTATGTGGCGAGGGGCCAAGACTGCCACCGAGTGCAAGATGGAGAATGTTGGCTTCCTGCGTACGCGTATCGAGTTTATCAACTCATTCTTTGCGGCGGGCGAGGTTGCCGAGATATGGATTACTTTCCCCGACCCGCAGCTCAAAACACGCCGAGCAAAGAAGCGTCTTACTTCGCCTATATTTTTGGAGTATTATGCTCAATTCCTTGCGGCGGATGGCTGGATAAATCTGAAAACCGACTCACAGCACCTCTACGGCTATACCAACGAGGTGGTGCGTCATTTCGGTTTGAAGTGCGAGGCTTCCAATAACGATATATACGGAACGGGCTTTGCCGATGAGAAGTTGTCGGTCAAGACAGCCTATGAAACGAAGTTTTTGGAGAGAGGTCTGCCTATCACCTATACCCGCTTCTCGCTTGGTGGCCGTACCGAGTTTGAGATGTTCGACTGGGAGGAGGATGAGAAGCTGGAGAAAGATAACGAGGAGGCACGCATCGGTATCAGCAAGTGCTGACCGATAGTATAACCATAGAGTGAAAAAGAGTAGGGTGGCTATTTACTTTTTAGCCACCCTCTTTGTTGTATTTTGGTATTCAATTACTTCTCAAACGAGCATTTGTCGGGAAACATCTCCGTCAGAAAATCGACCATACGCTGACAATCGGCATCCGTAGAACGTTCATTGTCGTTCATACATATCATCAGCGGGTTGTATTTACGCATCACCGCCTTGAAATCCATCTTGTTGAGGCGTATGCAGCGTGAGTCGTTGGCGAATGTATTGGTAAATGCTGCACGCAGGCAGTTCCAGAAACCCGCTATGCGGTTGTAGCGACTTATGCGACGCAATTCGGCACGCCCTGTGGCGATGGTGTAGTAACTCACAAAGCTGCGGTGCATATCATCATTCTGGCGGAAACGGCTGTGTGCTGTTCTCTCCCACGCCTCGGGATGCAGCGAGACACAATGCTCAAAGTCACTCTTGCGATAGGCGTCGAAGTTGTGGTGTGGGGCATAGGGAATCATCTTTCCGCACGCCTGTTCGGCCAACTCCTGCATATGCCACAGCATCTTGGTATAGTTACCTCGGCGTGCCCACTTAAAGCGATTGAATCTGTTCAAACGGACAATCGGGCGACCATCCTCCTTGAAGAAGATGTCGGGTGTTACCGCTGCGGCAAACAGCGTATCATCGTTACCCATCAGGAAATGCTCACTTAATCCGGGAATCTTATATATACAGCTCTCTATGGCACTGCTGTTGAATACGGGCAGAGAGTCGGCGGGCATAATCTCCGTATGATCCACCACCGTAATCTTCGGATGCTCTGTGTTGAGCCATTCGGGACGCTGGTTGTCGGTTACAATATATATATGATTTATCCACGGAGCATACCTTTCGACCGAACGCAACGAGAAACGCAATTCGTCGTTATTACGCCAGCGAGCCTCGGCAGTGGTCTGGCTCGAAGTACTGGCATCTGACGGCATATATTTCTGTCGCTTGGCTCTCCACGCGGGGTCGTTGCCATCCACCCACATATATATCAGGTCGATTGGGAATGGTAGTTCTTTTTCGTTTCGTGTTGTCATAGACTATCTTGAAAGTGTCTGCCTTGAAAGTGTCTGCACGCCGGCATCCACAATGCTAATTCTCGAATTTTGATTTCTGCGGGAACTTCTCCTCAAAGGCGTCAAGCACAGCCTTTCGCATCTCCTCGTAACGCTTCTCGCTGAGATGCACATCGTTTATACAGAGCAGATTGGCCGAGGGGTTGAGTATTGCCGATTTAATCTTTGAGATGGATGTTATTCCCACCGAAATATGCTTGTTTGATATTTTCTCTCGTATGATAAGTCCCTTGTAGTAGAGGTAGTCAAGGAAGAGATACTGGTTGAGATTATTGCCCTCACGCGTGCGTGTCAGTGTCGCTAAAATATCCTCCTTCAAGACGCCATAGACCTTCTCACACTCGCTGCGTAACATCGGCGTACAGGTGTGCTGCGGCCTGATAAACCACCACGAAGATTTCATCCCCAACGCCTTGCGGGCTGCCGAGTCGGAATTCTTGCAGATGTGCTTATACATACCCGATACGATGAAGTGATGACTAAACCCTAAAACACCCTTTCCCCCGCGGAAAAAGTCGGTTGATTTACACTTGACCATAGGGTAGAGGTCGTCGTTGAAATAGAGATACTCCTCGTCCAGATCCTTTATGCGGTGCAGATGCATCTCAATAGGGTTGCAGTTGAATGTGGGGAGATACTCTTCGGGGATAATATCCTTATGCAGGACGATATTTACCTCCTTGCGATTAACCCATTCGGGAACTTGGCTATCACGGGCAACAACCAGATGCACACGGCGAATGAAGGGCATATTAACCTCTATGCCTCGCAGCAGGTAACGCAGCGTGCCCCAGTCACGAAAACGCTTCTCCAATATGGGTGTATTGGTGTGCTGTTCGTAATCTTTTTGCCACAACGGGTCTAATCCGTTTACGTATGTGATAACTATGTCCATAAATTTACAAACGACCGCAACGGGCCAATAATATTCCGCAAAGGTAGTAAATTTATGTATATTAGCAAAAAATGGCTGTTTTAGTTCTGATTACAAGTGGTCAGTTTGTCGCACGCTTAAATCAGCAACAAAAGAAAAGAGACCGCTATGGAGCAGTCTCTCGGTCAATGTGGTTATATGTCGTACCGCCAAGGGCGGTTGAAGGCTACTTGACAACCACCACAGGTCGTGTATCGCTTATGCCGCTGCTTGCAGGGGGTGTTGTTGCTCGAGTGCGGTAGTCAAATTGTGCGGTTTTTGTGCCGGAGAATGAGTGCCATTTCAGCGTCAGCTTCACCGTCTTGCCGTTGGTGTCGGGTAGCCCGTCAAGGCGGAATGCTACAATGCCGTCCTGAACAAAACCATAGGTGTCGCCATTGGCGTTGTGCAGAAACTCAACCTCGTAGGGGTTGCCGGGATTGACACCCGTAATAAGATTTACATAGTGTACGCGGCCCATATTACCCCAGATGGTGCGGAAACGGAGTGTCAGATAGCCATCCTCGGCGATGGTAACCCAATCACGAACAATCTCTACGGGGTCATCGCCATAGTCGTAGTCGGGCAACATCTGCTCCTTTGATATGGCATTCTTTGTCAGGATACTGTCGAGCCAATTGACATACACCGCCTTGTTGAATGGTGCAGCCGACTCCTTGCTTGGCGAGAAGTTCGTCAGGGCTCGCACCTCTCGGCTGCCGTAAGGCGACTTGCTGATATTCACAGGCTTCAATGTGGTGTTGTCATCCAGCTGTAAATAGCATCCTCCGTCACTCAACGGACGAACAGTAACCAATGCGTTGGGGTAATACATCTCCCAGTCATCATCGTCGTTATTGCACGCAGAGAGTACGAATGAGGTGGCGATAACACCTAAAATAATGTAGAAAAAACGCTTCAAATTCATAGTGCCAAAGGTTTTTGTATTAAACTTTTGCAAATGCCCACGCTGCATCGAGCCTATGTGGGGGCTTTTGTCTGCCAAAGATATTGCGAATTTCGTTCCATAACTAATTATGAAGTGTTAAATTTGTCAAAAATATCTGTTTTTTCGTATATTTGCGTAAATTTGTAGAGTAATAGGTGTTGTATCACCTGATGTTAATAGATTTTTACTATGGAATTTGAAGGAATAGTTTGGAAAAAGTTGCCCGAAACAAAGGGCGTATCGGCTCGTGGTGAGTGGCAGCGTCAGGATGTCATCTTTGAGATGCCACAGGAGTTTAATCGCAAGATATGTGTAACATTTTTTAACAAGCCTACCGATGCCGCTAATCTGGTTGAAGGACAGGCATATATCGTGTCGGTAAATGTTGAATCACGCGAGTTCAACGGCCGTTGGTACACCGATGTTCGTGCTTGGCGTGTGCAGCCCAAGCAGGCAGAGGCCGCAGCCGAGGCTGCGATGCCCGATATGCCACCATTTGGCGATGAGCCATCATACAGCTCAACATCTGCTGCTGCTCCCGTAGCACCGATTAGCGAGGTGGATGATTTGCCGTTCTAATTGGCGACTTGAAAAACAAGGTAATGATGCAAAAACAGAGAGCCTGTCCCAACGGACAGGCTCTGTTTGTATATACTATAATGTATTACTCCGGCTTAACCAGCGAAAGATACAACTCATCAAGCTGCGACTGATCGATAAATGATGGTGCATCGAGCATCACATCACGACCTGCATTGTTCTTCGGGAAGGCGATGAAGTCACGGATAGACTCCGAGCCACCGAACAGCGAGCAAAGACGGTCAAAACCGAATGCCAAACCACCGTGAGGAGGTGCACCGAACTTGAAGGCGTTCATCAGGAAGCCAAACTGCTCCTGTGCCTTCTCGGGTGTGAAGCCCAGAATCTTGAAGATAAGGGCCTGCAAGTGTGCATCGTGGATACGGATTGAGCCGCCACCAATCTCTGTACCATTACATACAAAGTCGTAGGCGTTGGCACGCACGCGACCCGGATCACTCTCCAGGAACTCCACATCCTCGGGCTTCGGAGAGGTGAAGGGGTGGTGCATAGCGTAGTAACGCTGTGTCTCGTCATCCCACTCGAACATCGGGAAATCGACAACCCACAATGGAGCAAACTTCTTCGGGTCACGCAATCCCAGCTGCTCGGCAACATACAGACGCAAAGCACAGAGCTGTGTGAGAGCCTTGAACTTCTTGCCGCAAAGCACGAGCATCAAATCGCCATTCTGTGCCTCCATACGGTCGGCGATGGCTGCCAGATCCTCTGGTGTAAAGAACTTGTCGATAGACGATTTGAGGTTACCCTCCTCGTCCTTGCGAATCCATACCAAGCCCTTCGCACCCACCTGCGGACGCTTGACATAGTCGGTCAGAGCATCAATCTGCTTGCGAGTGTAGCCGGCACAGCCCGTAGCGGCGAAACCTACCACATACTCCGCATCGTCAAATACCGAGAATGAGTGGCCGTGAGCCAAATCGGTGATGTCGTGGAACTCCATGCCGAAACGCAGGTCGGGCTTGTCAGAACCATACTTCTCCATAGCCTCAATCCAAGGCATACGCTGGAACGGCTCCTTAAAGTCGATATCCATAACATCCTTGAACATATATTTTGCCCAGCGTTCAAAGACCTCCAAAACATCGTTCTGCTCAACAAAAGACATCTCGCAGTCAATCTGCGTGAACTCGGGCTGACGGTCAGCACGCAAATCCTCGTCGCGGAAGCAACGCACAATCTGGAAATAACGGTCATATCCCGCAACCATCAGCAGCTGCTTCAAGGTCTGGGGTGACTGTGGCAGGGCGTAGAACTGGTTGGGGTTCATACGGCTTGGCACGACAAAGTCACGAGCACCCTCGGGGGTAGAGCCTACCAGATAGGGAGTCTCAATCTCCAAAAATCCCTCCTTGTCAAGGAAGGTACGAATGGCGTGAGCCATGCGGTGACGCAACTCCATATTACGCTGCAATGGAGGACGACGAAGGTCGAGATAACGATACTTCATACGCAGATCATCGCCACCATCAGAGTTCTCCTCAATGGTGAAGGGAGGTGTCTGTGCCTCATTCAGGATGTTGAGTGTTGAGGCTGCAACCTCGATGTCGCCCGTAGGCATCTTGGGGTTTTTAGATGAACGTTCGATAACCTTACCCTTTACCTGCAACACAAATTCACGACCCAGGCGTGCGGCCACTTCGCGAGTGCTCTCGGGAGAGTGCTCCTCCACAACAATCTGTGTGATGCCGTAGCGGTCACGCAGGTCGATAAATGTCATTGCTCCAAGGTTACGCACCTTCTGTACCCAACCGGCGAGAGTTACTTCCTGACCAACGTGGCCGATGCGAAGCTCGCCGCAAGTATGACTTCTGTACATAGCTTATAATGTGTTTGAAATTTATATTTCGCTAAAATCACACAAAAATATGAAAAAACATTGGAATATGATTGTGCAAGGTGCGAAAATGAGAAAAAATCTTATCTTTTTGGTCGTTATCAGCATATTTCGTATCTTCGTAAATTCAAATTTGTATTATGGAGGAGGCAAAAAATCAGGCTACGCAGGACATAAAGTTTATGCGTATGGCAATAGATGAGGCTAAAAAGGCGTTAGTAGAGGAGGAAGTACCTATTGGAGCAGTGGTCGTATGCGGCGACAGAGTGATAGGGCGAGGCCATAATCTCGTAGAGGCTCTTTGTGATGCTACGGCTCACGCCGAGATGCAGGCCATTACAGCCGCCGCCTCTACGCTGGGTGGTAAGTATTTGAAGGGATGTACTCTTTATGTGACCGTTGAGCCGTGTGTGATGTGTGCAGGAGCTTTGGCGTGGAGTCAGATTGACCGCGTGGTGTATGGTGCCGATGACGCAAAACGAGGATATACAACAGTGGGTGGTGCTATATTCCACCCCAAGACGGTGGTTGAGCGGGGTGTGCTGAAAGAGGAGTGTGAGGCTTTGATGAAGGATTTCTTCAAAGGACTGCGATGAATTTTTATGCAGAATAAAACTCGCAAATGCTATCTTCGGCAATAGAAAATTTGCAGTGTGTGAAAAAAATAGTAACTTTGCGACTTGAATCTGTTTCCTCGGCAATTCCAAAACATCGCCATTAGAGTTGAAAAGATTGCATAGAAACGGAACAAATTAATTGAAGAAAATTCAATAAATAAAAACCTATAAATGAATTAATTAAAGATTATGAAGAAGTTAATTTTAATGGTTGTTGCGCTTATGAGCTTTGTAGCCGTTTCAGCGCAGAGTGAGATTGTTGCCAACTTCAACAAGGGTAACGAGGAGTTCAAGGCGAAGAACTTTACCACTGCAATTGAGATTTTCGAGGATGTTATTCTCAATGGCGAGGAGGAAGAGGATGATGCAAGTGTTCAGTGCGTAGCAAACGCAAAGAAGTTGTTGCCTGTTGCCTATATGCAGAGTGGTATCAAGGCTATCGGCGTGAAGAACTATGATGAGGCTTTGGGTCAGTTGAATACAGCTGTGACAAAGGCGAAGATGTATAACAACCCCAAGGTGGCACAGGCTGCCAATAACGCTATTGCGAAGGTTTATCAGGTGCAGGGCGGTGAGAAGTTCAACGCTGAGGACTACGCAGGTGCGGCAGAGGTATTTGCAAAGGGTTATGCTGCCAACAAGCGTAATACTGACCTTGCTATGTTGCTCGCAGAGAGCTACTTCAAGCAGGATTTGTATAACGAGGGTATGAAGGTTTGCTCGGAGGTTATGGCTCTTCCCGCCAGCCCAATGTTTGAGAAGGGTAAGGCAGAGGCAAAGCAGAAGATGAACCTCTACACAAACAACAAGATTGCTACCTTGCAGCAGGCAAACGATTTTGACGGCATTATCACTATGGCCGAGGGCTTGGACAATCAGGCTTTGGCACAGAAGATTACCGTTCAGGCTTACCTCCTGAAGAAGGATTACGACAAGGTTATCGAGTTGGGTGAGGCTGCTGCCGAGGCACAGACTGACGAGGAGGATAAGAGTGCTGTTTACTTCCAGCTGGGTACTGCTTACAACGCAAAGGAGATGAAGGATAAGGCTGTTGCTGCTTTGTCAAAGGTTACTGCCGGTCCTTCTGTTGAGGCTGCCAAGGCTGCTATCGCAGGTCTTACAGCTCCCGCAAACTAATCTTGGGTTAGCTCTATAATATAAAGGTGTCCGCCGAAAGCGGATGCCTTTTTTGTTTTATATTGCCGGAAAAAGTTTGCTATTGCAATCTATTATCGCTAACTTTGCTTATAACCAATCGGAATTATCTATTTTAGGCTTGTTGCTACAAAATAGATTCTCACGCATTTGTTTTTCCGTCACTCTGAGGGAGGCTTGCCGACCGTGAGAGTCTAAAACAAATGCTCAGAATGACGTTACAAGCCTAAAAGATATAATTCCGTAACCAATTTTTATGAGTATGAAACGACTAATCTTTTTTATCGCTTTTGCAGCAGCTATGCTTTGCTGCCAGTCTTGCCGGACGAAGAGTGCGGAGAGTGGTGTTGCCGGTGTTGAGTATGTTGTTATGATTGGCCTTGATGGTTTGGCCGGCAATCTTGTTGAAGCGGCCGATATGCCGACATTGAAGCAGATGATGGCCGAGGGAGCCTGGACCTTGCAGGCCCGCAGTATTCTCCCTTCGTCAAGTGCCTGCAACTGGGCATCGATGTATATGGGTGTAGGCCCCGAGATGCACGGCTATAACACATGGGGCAGCCGTACTCCCGACTTTCCGTCAATAGCGGTGGGGCGGAATGGCATATTCCCGACGATATTTACCATACTTGACGAGCAGCGTCCCGATATGCAGACCTGTGCTATGTTTGAGTGGGAGGTACACGCCTGCCTGATTGACTCTGTGGCTGTGGATTACCATCGTCATATCCCTATGGGTGAGAATAAGGGGGCTGATATGACAAATGCCTTTACGGAGTACCTGCAACAGCATAAGCCGCAATTCTCAATGGCGATATTTGACTCTCCCGATGTTGAGGGCCACGCCGAGGGCTGGGGCTCGGAGTCCTATATGAGCCGTTTGCCGGAGTTGGATAGGCATATTGCAACGATTGTGGAGGCAACAAAACAGGCGGGAATGTATGACAATACGCTGTTTATGATTGTGTCGGATCACGGCGGTATCGATAAAGGGCACGGCAGTATCTCTATGGCCGAGATGGAGGCTCCACTTGTATTCTTCGGCAAGGGCGTGAAGCGTGGTCATCAGATTGAGGCTCCCGTAGTGCGTTACGATACGGCTCCTACCATCGCCTATATCTTCGGCGTTCAGACTCCCGATGTATGGCGAGGCCGACCAATTACCGAGATATTCGAGTGACGGCACTCTGCTTCGTAGCGTTGTATAGACAAACAAAAAGTCCCGAGCCTTAACGACTCGGGACTTCGTATTTCGGATAACGAATATTACTTATTCTTCTCCATTGCGGCCTTCAACTCGGCCAAACCTGCGATGTCACCCAAAGTGGTCTTCTCAACAGAAGCGTTAATCTTCTTAACAGAAGCCTTTGCAGCATCAGCAGCAGCCTTCTTCTCAGCCTTCTCGGCAGCAACCTCGGCACGCTTTACCTCCTCGAAAATACGAGAGTGTGAAAGAGTGATACGCTTTGTTGCCTTTGAGAACTCGATAACCTTGAACTCGGCAGTCTCACCAGCCTTCAAAGTTGTGCCATCCTCCTTAACGAGCTGCTTTGCAGGTGCGAAACCTGTGATGTTCTCGCCCAAAACTACGATAGCACCCTTGTCGTTGAGCTCGCTGATAGTAGCAGTGTGAACAGTATCAACTGCAAACTTGCTCTCGATCTCGTTCCAAGGATTCTCCTCCAACTGCTTGTGACCAAGGCTCAAGCGACGGTTCTCCTTGTCACTCTCCAATACTACAACCTCGATCTCTGCACCAATCTGAGTAAACTCGCTGGGGTGCTTAACCTTCTTTGTCCAGCTCAAATCAGAGATGTGGATAAGGCCATCGATGCCCTCCTCGATCTCTACGAATACGCCGAAGTTAGTGAAGTTGCGAACCTTTGCAGTGCACTTTGCACCAACAGGATACTTGGCGTCAATGCCCTCCCATGGATCGGGTGTGAGCTGCTTGATGCCGAGTGACATCTTACGCTCCTCGCGGTCCAAAGTAAGGATAACTGCCTCTACCTCGTCGCCAACCTTCAGGAACTCCTGTGCTGAACGGAGGTGCTGGCTCCAAGACATCTCTGAAACATGGATAAGACCCTCTACGCCGGTTGCAATCTCAACGAATGCACCGTAGTCAGCCATAACAACAACCTTACCCTTAACCTTGTCGCCTACCTTCAAGTCTGCGTCCAAAGCCTCCCAAGGATGAGCTGTGAGCTGCTTCAAGCCGAGTGCGATACGCTTCTTCTGCTCGTCGAAATCGATGATAACAACGTTGAGCTTCTGATCCAAAGCAACGATCTCCTCGGGGTGATTTACACGGCCCCAAGACAAATCTGTGATGTGAATCAAACCATCAACACCACCCAAGTCGATGAATACACCGTAGTTAGTGATGTTCTTAACAGTACCCTCAAGGATCTGGCCCTTCTCAAGCTTTGACATGATAACCTGCTTCTGAGCCTCCAACTCTGCCTCGATGAGAGCCTTGTGAGATACTACTACATTGCGGAACTCCTGGTTGATCTTAACAACCTTGAACTCCATAGTCTTGTCTACGTAAACATCGTAGTCGCGGATAGGCTTCACGTCAATCTGTGAGCCGGGCAAGAATGCCTCGATACCGAATACATCTACGATCATACCGCCCTTAGTGCGGCACTTAACGTAACCCTTGATAATCTCGTCGTTGTTCAAAGCCTCGTTTACACGATCCCAAGACTTGAGCTGACGAGCCTTCTTGTGTGAGAGTGCCAAAGCACCACCCTTGTCCTCTACTGACTCAACGTAAACCTCAACCTTGTCGCCAACTGCGAGCTCTGGGTTGTAGCGGAACTCGGTAGCCTGAATCATACCCTCACTCTTGTAGCCGATGTTTACGGTTACCTCGCGCTTGTTGATCTCGCTAACGGTACCCTCAACAACCTCACCAACAGCGATGTTAGAGAGAGTCTTGTCATAAGCCTCGGCAACCTGCTCCTTTGACTGGTCACCATAAAGACCCAAATCGTTCTCAAACGCGTTCCAATCGAAACCCTCGTTTGCTACATTCTTAATTTCTTCCATAATTTTTTTGGAATGTTTTGCGATACAATCGCCCGTTAAATTGTTAATAATTAATTAGTTATACGCGTCATTATGCGTATGTACGCACACGAAGCGACTGCAAAGATAACGCTTTTTGATTAAAAATCAACAGTTTAGTGCTAATTTTTTTTCAGAAAGATGCTGATGTGTGGGCGGTTGTGAGGAAGGCGTAATTTGGTTGATAATTGGTTGATAAAAAGAGTATGTTTTTTCGCTTTTCTGCTTTGCGTTTTAGCCTTTATTGCTTATCTTTGCACGACGAAAGAATAAGGGTAAATATGCACTTGATTGATAATATTTTACAACACTATGGCTGGCAGGGTATGTCGCTGGCTATCATTATTTTATTGCTTTTTGTAATTCAGCTGTGGTACTACCTCGTGCGGTATGGCAGGGTGAGCCGTTACCGCAACTCACGCCGCAAGAAGAAGCTCTCGACCGAGCCACCCGTATCGGTCATCGTGCCGATGTTTGCGGAGGACTATACCTATCTCGAAACAACACTCCCGCAGCTGCTGGGTCAGCAGTATGCTGCAACCTATGAGGTTGTGGTGGTCTATGTGGGTTCCGACCGCGATTTCTACGAGGAGCTGACACGTATGCGACAGTGGCATCCGACGCTTATCGTGACGAAGATTGAGTTCAATCCTCGCTTCCCCATATCGGTCAAGATGGCTCTGAATGTGGGTATCAAGGCTGCCAATAACGAGCATATCCTCATCACGACAACCGACTCTACACCCGCCTCGCAGCAGTGGCTGGCGATGATGGGCAAGGCCTTTATGCGTGGCGATATAGTGCTGGGTTACACGCTGTTGGAGCAGAAGGCAGGGCTGGCTAACTACCTGATGCGTGCCTCGCGTCTGCAAATGTCGATGTATTGGCTTGCGGCGGCGGTCAAGGGGCAGACTTATCGTGGCTCACGAAATAATTTCGGCTTTACGAAGAGCATCTATTTCAAGCATAAGGGCTTCAACTTCCTCAATATGAACATTGGCGAGGAGGACCTCTTTGTGCAGCAGATTGCAAAGCCCAACAACGTCAGCGTGGTGCTTATCCCCAAAGGCTCGATGATAGAGCTCCCGTGGGGCGGTCTGGGCTGGTGGCTCTCGCAGTTGCGACACTTCGGCTCGGCCTATCGTTTCTATCCGCAGACTGTACGTAACGCTGTGGAGTGGGATTTGGGTAGTCAGGTGCTGTTCTTCCTGACGGTGCTTACGGCGTTGATTTTTATGCCGTTGGAGTTTAAGTTAGCGGTGTTGCTGCTGCTTGTCATACGCTATGTGGTGGCTGCACTGCGTGTGCGTTCTGTTGCCAAGCGAGTAGGCGAGAAGGGTATGGCTCTGCGATACTTCCTCTTCGATATGTTCAACCCTCTGATGATGTTGCTGGTGCGAATTATGCTTGTGCGTAAAGACGATACCGTATGGAGATAGCCGATTACATAATTGCCGAGGATAAGGAGCTGGTTGCATTGACACTCGGGGGCGATGATATAGCCTTTGAGTATCTTTTCAACCGTTACAGCGATGCCATACGAAGGCTCTTTCAGCATCGTTCCACATCGCCTGCCGATACCGAAGATTTGTTGCAGGAGACCTTCATCAAGGTCTATGTCAATCTGCATCGCTACTCTCCTTCTTACACCTTCGGTCAGTGGGTATATACCATAGCCCGCAATACGCATATCGACTTTGAACGCTGCCGACAGGAGAATATCCCTATCAACGAGAAGTTCTCGGCACCGGTGGCAAGTACGCCTTCGCCAGAGGAGAATCTCATAAGCCTGCAACAGCGTTCACAGATTGAGAATTACATAGGTTGCCTGCCGGATCAGTATCGTCAGCTCTTCACTATGCGTTTTTTAGAAGATTACTCCTACGAGGAGATTGCCGAGAAGTTGCAGATGCCTATGGGTACGGTCAAGACCCGTATTCATCGTGCCCGCGAGAAGATGTGTAGGCTTATACTCGAGGGTGAAAAACATTGAGTGAGTGGCTGAATAAAAAGCCTATTTTGTCGTTATGCTTGCCCTCAAAATGCTCATTTACGCCATAGTAAACTCCGCTTTTTCGGGCTTCGCAGGCCTAAAACTACATCTTTTTATTCAACCACAGAGAGAGCCTATTTTGTCGTTATGCTCGCCCTCAAAATGCTCATTTACGCCATAGTGACCATATAAAACAATAGTAACCATATAAAACAACAAAGGCTACCCCGACAGGATAGCCTTTTGTTTTGTTGCATACGTCGATGATTAGACAGTCATAATCTCCTTCTCCTTGGCTGCCATCAACTCGTCAAGCATCTTCGAGAACTTCTCCAGAAGCTTCTGTGCCTGTGTCTCGCCATCCTTGGCCTCATCCTCGGGCATACCCTCTTTCTGTGCCTTCTTGAACGCCTCCACAGCATCACGGCGTGCATTACGCAAACTGATGCGGGCATTCTCGCCGACACCCTTAACCTGCTTTACCAGCTCCTTACGGCGTTCCTCTGTAAGGGGTGGAATGGTAAGGCGGATAGTCTCGCCGTTGTTCGACGGTGTAAGGCCGATATTTGAGTCGAGGATAGCCTTCTCGATGGGACGAATCATATTCTTGTCCCACGGCTGAATGAGTATGGTGCGTGCATCGGGAACGGTAACACTCGCCACGCCCGATACGGGAGTCTGTGAGCCGTAGTAGTCCACAAATACGCTGTTCAATACGTTGGTAGATGCCTTGCCGGCACGAATATTAAGAAGCTCCTCGTCGAGGTGCTCCACCGTACGCTTCATACGGTCGGTTGCTTCGCTGATGATAGTTTTTGTATCCATAGTAGTTTTTATTTGAATTTTATCTTTTCTCTTACTCCAACGCCTGTGTGATGGCGGCAATCAACTCGTTGAACTCCTTGTCGTCGTAGCCTACCGACACATAGACAACCTTGCCATCCTTGCCGATGAGGAAGTTGCGGGGGATGTAGTTGGTGGCATACTTGCGGAAGATAGACTGGTTGCTATCCAGACCCATAGGGAAGGTGTAGCCCATCTTTTGGCGGAAGGCCTCCACAGCCGAACGCTTCTCGCCACGCGAAATGGGCAGGAAGAGAAACGGCTGACCCTCAAAGCGGTCGATGATATCCTTCTCTACGCGTTTCAGCTCCTCGCGACAGGGAGGACACCATGTGGCCCAGAAATTAACCAGCACCACCTTGCCTTTGAGCTCGGAGAGGGTTATGCTGCTGCCGTCAAACATCTCCACCGTAAAGTCGGGAGCATCCATACCTGCCTTGACGATAGTGGTTCGGGCAATATCCTCCTGTGCCTGTGCGGTGGTGGGGTGTGCTATGCAGAAGATGGCAACAAGTGCCAGCACTGATAACGCTTTAAGACAAATGTTTTTCATAGCTTTAATCTTTTTAAGTTACTCTTTACAAACAAGTGTTCCGATGCTCTCGCCGTCAAGTACCTTTTGCAGATTTCCTTTGGTATCCATATCAAAGACGATGATATCCAGCCCGTTCTCCTTGCAGAGTGTGAAGGCTGTCATATCCATAACCTTCAGGTTGCGGGTATATACCTCGTCAAATGTTATGCGGTCAAACTTCGTTGCCGTGGGGTCCTTCTCGGGGTCTGCCGTATAGACACCATCTACGCGAGTGCCCTTGAACATAACCTCTGCCTCAATCTCTATGCCACGCAGTGCCGAAGCGGTGTCGGTTGAGAAGTAGGGGTTGGATGTGCCACCGCCGATGATGACCACATAACCAGCCTCCAACAGCTCTATCGCCTTTGCCTTTGAGTAGTACTCGCCGATAGGCTCCATGCGTATAGAGGTCAAAACCTTGGCCTTCACGCCATTGTCCTCCAATGCCGACTGCAAGGCGAGGGAGTTGATTATTGTCGCCAGCATACCCATCTGGTCGCCCTTCACGCGGTCGAAGCCCTTCTTTGCACCTTGCAGACCTCGGAAGATGTTACCTCCGCCTATGACGATGCCTATCTGCACGCCTGTTGCCTGTGCCGCCTTAATCTGCTCGGCATAAGATTGAAGTACCTGTGGCGAGAGGCCGAAGCCCTGCTCTCCTTGCAGCGATTCGCCACTGAGTTTGAGAAGTATTCTCTTGTATTTCATATTGTATATCGTTTTATCTAATTATCTAAATGCGAAGATAAGAAAAAATCTTGATATCTCGCAATGCGGAGGCTCTTTTTTGCTCTGCTTTTTTCTTTTGAGGTATATTCGGGGCTTTTTTGCGGGCGAGAGGGGTGTCGGTCGGGCGAGGTTGCCTGCGTCGGTTGGGCGAGGTTGCCTGCGTCGGTTGGATGATGTGGCGTGTCGGTTGGGCGAGGTTGCCTGCGTCGGTTGGATGATGTGGCGTGTCGGTTGGGTGAGGTTGCCTGCGTCGGTCAATAAGTATAAATGCGTATTTTCTGCCGGCATATACTCCAATTCTTGCCTATTGGTGGCTAATCATACGATTTTTTTACTATTTTTGTACGCGTTAAAAGCGGAGGGCTGTGCCCTCGCAACAGAGTGTTGAAAGAAAATCTTAAACTCAATAGAAAAACTATGGTAGATATTTTCGAAAGATTAGAGAAGAATACCGGTGGCCCGATTGGTCAGTATATGCAGTTGGTACACGGTTATTTTGCATTCCCGAAGTTGGAGGGCGAGTTGGGCCCACATATGCGTTTTCGTGGTAAGATGATGCTCAACTGGAGCCTTAACAACTATCTCGGTCTGGCTAACCACCCCGAGGTACGCAAGGCTGATGCTGCCGGTGCAGCCGAGTTCGGTATGGCAGCTCCTATGGGTGCTCGTATGATGAGTGGTCAGACAAAGTACCACGAGCAGCTGGAACGCGAGCTGGCAGAGTTCGTAGGCAAGGAGGATGCCTTCCTTCTGAACTTTGGTTATCAGGGTATGATTTCTATCATCGACTGCTTGCTCTCGCCTCGCGACGTGGTGGTTTATGATGCAGAGTGTCACGCTTGTATCATCGACGGCTTGCGTATGCACAAGGGTAAGCGTTTCGTATATGCACACAACAACGAGGAGTCACTCCGCTTGCAGTTGAAGCACGCTACCGAGCTTGCAGAGGAGCAGCGTGGTGGTGTCTTGGTCATCACCGAGGGTGTCTTCGGTATGAAGGGTGACCTCGGCTTCCTCGATGTTATCGTGAAGGCAAAGAAGGACTTCAACTTCCGTCTGCTGGTTGATGATGCTCACGGCTTCGGTACTATGGGCCCGGGCGGTCGCGGTACAGCGGCTCACTTCGGCGTTATCGACGGCGTGGATGTCTTGTTCAACACCTTCGCAAAGTCTATGGCCGGTATCGGTGCGTTTGTCAGCGGTCCACGCTGGTTGATTAACCTCTTCCGCTACAATATGCGTTCACAGCTCTACGCAAAGTCATTGCCTATGCCTATGGTTATCGGTGCTTTGAAGCGTTTGGAGCTTATCCGCAATCACCCTGAGTATCAGGAGAAGTTGTGGGAGATTACCCGTGCTATTCAGACAGGTTTCAAGGAGAATGGCTTCGAGATTGGCGTTACGCAGTCGCCCGTTACTCCCGTCTATATGAAGGGCGGTAACGAGGAGGGTACCAACCTCATCGTCGATTTGCGTGAGAACTATGGTATCTTCTGCTCTATCGTAATCTATCCCGTTATTCCGAAGGGCGAGATTATCCTTCGCATCATCCCCACCGCAGCACATACCTTGGAGGATGTTCAGCGTACTATCGAGGCGTTCAAGGCTGTGCGTGAGAAGTTCGATGCAGGCTACTATGCATCGATGCCTATCCCGCAGAAGGCCGACCCTGAGTTCAAGGTGCGATAAGCCGTTGTGGTATAAATATTTGAGCCGTCCCGTTTGGGGGCGGCTTTTTTTTGTTACAAAGTTACAAGTGTTACACCCCTGTAACGCCTGTAACGGTTGTAACGCTTGTAACGGCTGTAATGGTTGTAATGACTGTAATGACTGTAATGACTGTAATGACTGTAATGACTGTAATGACTGTAATGACTGTAATGACTGTAATGGCTGTAACGGTGTAACGGTGTAACGGCTGTAACGCCTGTAACGGCTGTAACTTTTTAGGGAGTTTAGGGAGTTTAGTGAGTTTAGGGACTATGCAAAAGCATCCTTAAATTCCTTAAATTCCTTAAATTCCCTAATTTCTCTAAAATGGCGGTGGGTGGTCGGCGTGTCGGGCCCAAACCACAAAATAGCGAAAAAATATACCCACATAGTGGGTAAGTCATAAAAAAGTGCTACCTTTGTGGGTTGTGTGCTCACAACGGCCATATATACCGAAGATTATGAATTTTACACTTCAACATACCGCCACCGGCTCAAAGGCCCGTGCAGGCGAGATAGTGACCGACCACGGCACTATACAGACGCCTATATTTATGCCGGTAGGTACTGCTGCCGCTATGAAGGGCATCTTCCATCGTGACCTGAAAGAGGATGCCAAGGCTCAAATCATATTGGCCAACACCTACCACCTCTATCTCCGCCCCGGTATGGAGATTATCGAGCAGGCGGGTGGTGTGCATCGTTTCTCGACGTGGGAGGGCCCGATGCTGACCGATAGTGGTGGCTTTCAGGTCTTTTCGCTGTCGGAGTGCCGCAAACTCAAAGAGGAGGGTTGCCACTTCCGTTCACATATCGACGGCTCGAAGCATCTCTTCACGCCCGAGAGTGTGATTGATACCGAACGTACGATAGGTGCGGATATTATGATGGCCTTCGATGAGTGTCCTCCGGGTGATGCTCCGCGTGACTATGCAGCCAAGTCGTTAGCACTCACCGAACGCTGGCTCGACCGCTGCTTTAATCGCTATGCACAGACCTCGCCCAAGTATGGACATTATCAGTCGCTGTTCCCTATCGTGCAGGGCTGTGCCTATCCCGACCTTCGTGAGAGGGCGGCACGCAATGTCCAGCAGTACGATGCCGACGGCTACGCCATAGGTGGCTTGGCTGTGGGTGAGCCAACCGAGGTTATGTACGCTATGATTGAGGTTGTGAATGCCGTACTGCCCCAAGATAAGCCCCGCTACCTGATGGGTGTGGGTACGCCTATAAACATACTGGAAGGTATAGACCGAGGTGTTGATATGTTCGACTGCGTAATGCCCACGCGTAATGGCCGCAACGGGCAGATATTCACCAGCGAGGGAACTATCAACCTGCGTAACAAGAAGTGGGAGAACGACTTCTCGCCGCTGGATGAGAATGGAGTGAGCTTTGTGGACAGGCAATATACGAAGGCCTATGTGCATCATCTTGTCATCAACAAGGAGATGCTGGGGGCACAGATCGCGTCGTTGCATAATGTAGCTTTCTATCTGTGGCTTGTAGGCGAGGCCCGTCGCCATATATTGGCCGGTGACTGGTCGGAGTGGAAGGCTCAAATGGTAGCAAAGTTGGGCAGACGATTGTAAGCGAGGGGATAGGAGATAGTGAATTTAAGGAAGTTAAGGATTTTAGAGAAATTAGGGAATTTAAGGAATTTAAGGATGCTTTTGCATCGTCGCTAAACTCACTAAACTCCCTAAACTCCCTAAAAAGTTACAGGCGTTACAGCCATTACAGCCATTACAGGCATTACAGCCATTACAGGCATTACAGTCATTACAGTCATTACAGTCATTACAACCATTACAGGGGTGTAACTTTTGTAACAGACAGATATAAATACAAGATGAAACAGTAGTTTTTATGAAGAGAAATATGTCGTGGTGGCCGGGGTTCAAAACCCTTGACCGTTATATATTGTCCAAGTTCTTGAAGACCTATATCTTCGCTATTGCGATGATTACGGTCATCCTCGTCGTCTTCGACTATGCCGAGAGAGTGGATGACTTCACGGCGACCAAAGCCCCTATGTCGGCGATTATCCTCGACTACTATGTCAATTTCATCCCCGACTTTATCAATCAGTTCAGTGGCCTGTTCACCTTCATCTCGGTAATCTTCTTTACCTCGAAGATGGCCTACCAGACCGAGATTATCGCTATGCTGTCGGGAGGAATGAGCTTCCGCCGCCTTATGTGGCCCTACTTTCTGGGAGCCTTCGCCATTATGGCGTTGTCGTTGTCGTTGAACCTGTGGGTTATCCCGACCTCGCAAATCAAGTGTGAGGAGTTCCGCCGCCAATACTTCCCCAAAAAGAAGAACGAGCAGTTTGACCGCCATATCTATCGCCAGATGAGCCCGGGCGAGTTCTTCTATGTGAGAGGCTACAACCGTTCCAACTCGGCATCCTATATGGTGCTGGAACGCTACGAGGGTACTCGCGTGGCGGAGGCTTTGGAGGCTTCGTCAGTCAAGGTGGACCCCAAGACACGCCACTGGACGGCTGAACGCTACATCATACGCCGTATTGATAGCCTCGGCGTGGAGCATTTCGAGCAGCACCGCGACCTCGACACCCTCATCGACATCGACATCCGAGAGCTGGGCAAGGTGGATAATGTGGTCTCAACGATGAAGATTGAGGAGCTGAATGGCTTTATCGAGCAGCAGCGGGCCAAGGGCTCCGACTCAATCAATATTATGGAGGTGGAACGCCATTGCCGCTATGCCTACCCCTTTGCAACCTTTATCCTGACGCTTATCGGCGTGTCACTCTCATCGCGTAAGGTGCGTGGCGGTACGGGTCTGCACATCGGTATAGGTATCACGCTGTGCTTCTCCTACATTATGTTCAACCGCGTCTTTGAGGAGTTCGCCAAGAGTGGCTCTCTGCCCGTTATTCTGGCGGTGTGGATGCCCAATATAATATTCGCAATCATCGGTATATACCTCTATCGCAAAGCTCCCAAATAATGAGAACGTGGCAAGATATAGCCTCTGCTGTGGCGGAGGGCGTAAGACTCTCTGCGGAGGATGCTCTCATCCTGTGGCAGGAGGCTCCGCTGTGGCGGCTTGGTGAGCTGGCTGTGGCACGCAAGCGAGAGGTGAGTGGCGATAAGGTCTATTACAACCGTAACTTCCATATCGAGCCCACCAACCTGTGTGTCTTCAATTGCAAGTTCTGCTCTTTCCGCCGCACGAAGGGCAGTGAGGAGGCGTGGGACAGGACGATAGAGGAGATTGAGGCACAGGTGCGTGAGTATGAGGGCAGTGGTGTTACAGAGGTGCATATCGTGGGTGGCGTTCATCCCGAGCACGACATCTATTACTACTGCGATATGATACGCCGCGTAAGGGCTATCCTGCCACAGGTGGCGGTCAAGGCCTTTACCGCTATCGAGCTCTCATATATGATTCGCAAGGCGGGCCTTACTACCGAGCAGGGCCTGCGTCTGCTTATAGATGCCGGTATGGAGGCTATCCCCGGTGGCGGAGCCGAGATATTTGACGAGTCGCTGCGAGCAAGGATATGCCCCGACAAAGGCTCTACGGCCGAGTGGTTTGATGTGCATCGTACGGCACATAGGCTTGGCTTGAAGAGCAATGCCACGATGCTTTATGGGCATATCGAGAGTGTGGAGCACCGCATCGACCACCTGATGCGACTGCGTCAGTTGCAGGACGAGACGGGCGGCTTGAACGCCTTTATACCGCTTAAATACCGCAACTTCGGAAACTCTATGTCGGAGATAGGCGAGGTGTCGGTTGTGGAGGATTTACGCACGCTGGCAATGAGCCGACTCATACTGGACAATGTGCCACATATCAAGGCCTACTGGGTGATGTATGGCAAGCAGACAACGGAGATGGCTCTGGCGTTTGGTGCCGATGATATCGACGGCACGATAGATGACTCAACGAAGATTTACTCTATGGCGGGAGCCGATGACAGCCGTCCGCGAATGAGTGTCGAGGATATGCAGGCGATGGCCGAGAGAGCAGGTTTCAGGGCCATTGAACGCGATACATTTTATAACGAGATAGAAAAGTAAGATTACATTAAGATTATATGGAGAACAAGAGTGCAAGACCTCGCCGCCGTCAGGCAAAGAAGAGTACTGCCAGCAATATGTGGATGCGATTGAAGAGCAATAAGATAGCGTATCACGCAGTGCTTATCATCCTTGCGTTGGTGGGCGTTATTCTGGTGTCAAGTATAGCGATGATGTTCATCACGCGACACGGCACACACCGCACAGTGCCTAACTTTATGGGTGTGAAGATTGATGCCGTAGAGCAGGATGCCCGCCGCAACGGGTTGGAGATAGTAATCAACGATTCGCTGTTCGTGCCGGCCTATGAGGGCGGTATCGTGCTGGACCAGCTGCCAAAGGGCGGAACGGAGGTCAAGGCAGGGCGTAAGGTCTATGTCACAATCAACTCTTTCCGCGAAAAGATGGTCAAAGTACCCTATGTTGCGGGTCGTTCGTTGCGTCAGGCGAAGAATATGCTTGAAGTGGCAGGTCTGGGCATCGAGAAGCTGGTATATGTGAACGATATAGCCACCAACTATGTGCTGGCGGAGATTGTCGCAGGCAAGGAGCTTACGGAGAAGAGCAATGTGGAGCTGGAGATGGGCTCTGGTGTGGTGTTGCGAGTGGGTGTTGAGCCCGAAGAGAATACCACCATCGTACCCAAGGCGATAGGTCATGGCCTTTCTACGGCCAAGAGCCGCCTGTGGGAGCAGGGTCTGAATGTCGGAGAGGTGGTCTTTGACGAGGGCATAGATTTGTTGAGTCAGAAGAATGCCCGTGTCTATCGTCAGTCGCTTGGCCATAATACTACGGCTCGTTTGGGTGCGTCGGTCAATCTGTGGCTTACGCTTGATGCCGATAAGGTGAACGAGAGTGGAGCAGCCTCGGATAAGGTGGCGATGAAGTTAGAGGAGCAGCGTCTGCGTGAGGAACGCCGTCAGCAGCAGGTGCAGGACTCTTTGGCCCGAGCCTCGGCAAGCGATGTGAATACCATCGTCAATGTGTTGCAGCAGAGTGGAGCCGCAGCCGCAGGTGAGGATAGTGAGGAGGATGAATTTTTTGATTAGCGATGACCGATAGAGAGTATATTGATGATAGCCTTCTGGATGAGGTTGATGACCTGCTCATGGAGGATGACAACGCCGATGGCGAGGGTGGCGAGGAGCTCTTCGAGCACTTTGCCATAACGGTCGATAAGGGTCAGAAGATGCTTCGACTGGATAAGTTTCTGGTCGATAGGATGGAGCATTGCTCCCGCAATCGTATTCAGGCGGCTGCCGACAACGGCAATATTCTGGTAAATGGCGTACCGGCCAAGTCGAGCTATAAGGTCAAACCGCTGGACCATATCACGCTGGTTATGCCCTATCCCAAGCGAGAGATAGAGATTCTGCCCGAAGATATTCCGCTGGATGTGGTCTATGAGGATGACGATATTATCATCGTCAATAAGGCTGCCGGTATGGTTGTTCATCCGGGCTGTGGCAACTATTCGGGTACGCTGGTCAATGCTCTTACCTTCCATTTGAAGGATTTGCCACTCTTTCAGGAGGGCGATATGCGTGCCGGTCTGGTGCATCGTATCGATAAAGATACCTCCGGCCTACTTGTCGTGGCAAAGAATGAACGTGCCCACACACGCCTTGCCAAACAGTTCTTCGACCATACTATCTTCCGCCGCTATGTGGCTCTGGTGTGGGGTAATATCGAGGAGGATGAAGGTACTATCACGGGCAATATCGGCCGCAATCCACGCGACAGACAGCAGATGTATGTCTTTGCCGATGGCTCGGACGGCAAGCACGCCGTGACGCACTATAAGGTGCTGCGTCGCTATGGCTATGTGACACTTGTGGAGTGCCGTTTGGAGACGGGCCGTACGCATCAGATACGTGTGCATATGTCGTGGCAGGGTCACCCGCTGTTCAACGATGCCCGCTATGGTGGCGACAGGATTTTGAAGGGTACAACCTTCTCGAAATATAAGCAGTTTATAGAGAATTGCTTCACGCTGCTGCCTCGTCAGGCTCTGCACGCCCGTGCTTTGGGCTTTGTGCATCCCACAACGGGCAAGGAGGTGATGTTCGAGAGTGAACTGCCCGATGATTTGCGTGCTGTGCTGGATAAGTGGGAGGTTTATAGCACCTCTCGCAAGGAGGATGACAGCTACGAGTCGGTTGTCTGAACAGGTGCCAAAAAGTGATACAATAATTAGCGAACAAAATAGACCCTTTTTCTCGAAAAATGTTTCTGCCAACAACCATAAAGGAGGTGCGAGCCTTAGGCTGGGATTATATCGATGTAATCCTCTTTACGGCCGATGCCTATATCGACCACCCATCGTTTGGTGCGGCGGTCGTAGGGCGATTGTTGGAGGCAGAGGGCTATCGCGTGGCAATTGTCCCGCAACCCAATTGGCGTGACGATTTGCGTGACTTTACCAAGCTGGGTGTGCCTCGTCTTTTCTTTGGCGTGTCGGGTGGCTCGATGGACTCTATGGTCAATCACTATACGGCCAATCTGCGTCTGCGTAGCAACGACGCTTACACTCCGGGCGGCAAGGCAGGTTTCCGTCCCGACTATGCTGTGACGGTCTATACCCAAATCCTGAAAAAACTATATCCTCACGTGCCGGTTGTTGTAGGCGGTATCGAGGCCTCGTTGCGTCGTCTTACGCACTACGACTATTGGAGCAATGAGCTGAAACCATCGGTTTTGGTGGAGAGTGGTGCCGACCTGTTGATATATGGTATGGGCGAGAGGGTAGTGCAGCAGGTTGCTCGTGCTATGCGTAACGGCTATAACGCCAAACTGCTGCGTAAGATTCGTCAGGTGGCTTTTATGGCCGACAAGGAGTATGTCGCAAGGCTTGATAAGGCCTCGACCATTGAACTCGCCTCATTTGAGGAGTGCTGTCGCAATAAGAGAGCCTTCGGGCAGAATTTCGTGAAGATTGAGGAGTTGAGCAACCTTATGGAGTGTGACAAGACGCTTGTGGAGAGGGTAGGCGATAGATATGTCGTTGTTACGCCTCCTAATGCGACCCTTTCGACCGAGGAACTTGACCACTCGTTTGACCTCCCGTATCAGCGTGCTCCGCATCCTCGCTATCGTGGTAAGGGCGATATTCCGGCGTGGGAGATGATTAAGCACTCGATAAATATCCATCGTGGTTGCTTTGGTGGTTGCTCGTTCTGTACCATCTCGGCTCATCAGGGCAAGTTCATCAACTCGCGTAGCGAGAAATCCATTCTGGCAGAGGTTGAGAAGGTTGTGGCTATGCCCGACTTCAAAGGCTATCTGTCGGATGTGGGAGCCCCCTCGGCCAATATGTATGGTATGGGCGGCAGAAACAAGGATGCGTGCCGCAAGTGTCGCCGTCCCTCGTGTCTGCACCCGAAGATATGTCCTAATCTTGATAACTCACACGCCCGCTTGCTGGCTCTGTATGAGAAGATTAGAGGAGTAAAAGGCATTAAGAAGGCATTTATTGGCAGCGGTATCCGCTACGATTTGTTCGACGACTCGCCATATCTGGAAACGGTCATCAAACACCATACATCGGGTCGCTTGAAGGTCGCACCCGAACATACCGAGCCGCACGTTCTGGACGCTATGCGTAAGCCACCGTTCTCGCTGTTTGAAAAACTGAATCGAGATTTTCGCCGTATCTGCGACGAGAATGGCCTGCGTTATCAGCTTATACCTTATTTTATATCATCACATCCCGCCTGCCGCGAGTGCGATATGAAGGCCCTGGCAGATAAGGTGTTGGGCCGATTGCATTTCGACTTGGAGCAGGTGCAGGACCTTACGCCTACGCCGATGACTCTCTCGTCGGTGATGTTCTATACGGGCGAAAACCCATATACAGGCGAGAAGGTCTTTGTGGCCCGTTCACAGGATGACAAACGCAAACAAAAAGCCTACTTCTTCCGTAGTGACGGGAAAGCCGGCAGACCTCCGCACCGAAGAGAGCAAAACAAAAAAGGTGGAAAGCGATAATACTTTCCACCTTTTCTATACCATACCGGATTACAACTCCAACAACCCGTCGGGGAGAATCATTTTGATTGTGCGTTTGTCAAAGTCGATGCCGGCAATGAACTCCTCGGCAGCGGGGATAAGGCGTTCGCCCTCGCCGAAATCTACACCAAAGAGAGGGTTATGCTCGCTGTCGTAATAATCGACAATCTCGCCCTTCAACCTACCGGCTCGCACAGCAAAACCAATCAGGTCCTCCATATAGAACTCATCGTCGTCACCCTCTTCGTCAATGAGCATATACAGCTCCTTGCCAATCAGCTCTTCGGCACGGCGTGTAGAGTCGAAATCGGCAAAACGCACATTTGCACCCGATACGCCCCTCCTCTCGAAGCTGTCGCACCACAAGGGTACAGCCAGCGAGTCAATCTCCACCATCAGTGGCTCCTCGTCGGGGTTGAAATCGTCAGGAAATGTGTTGTATAGAGTGATGGAGAGGCCTCCTTTGTCGGCTTCGCCAAAGAGCTTTCCCACGCGGGCTACGGCTTGCTTTTCCATTGTTTTTGAATGACTTTGCTTTTAACAAAAAGAAGGCTGCCCTCAGGACAGCCTCCTTACTTTCAAGAAGTGGCGAAGGACTACTCCTCAGCAGCAACCTCTTCTGCAACCTCCTCGGTCTGCTCTGCAGCAGCCTCAGCGGCAGCAGCCTCGGCAGCGGCCTTCTTCTCTGCGATTGCAGCAGCACGATCCTCCTTAACCTTGGTCTCGGCAGCCAAAGCAGCCTTCTCGGCAGACTTTGCATCAGCGGCGAGCTTGTTTACCTTAGCGGCAATCTTGCTCTCCTTCTCACCGAGCCACTTGTTGAACTTTGCCTCAGCGTCACTCTCAGAGAATGCACCCTTGGCTACACCGCCCAACAAATGCTTCTTGTATAATACACCCTTGTACGAGAGAATAGCTCGACAAGTATCGGTAGGTTGTGCGCCCTTGAGTAACCAATCCAAAGCTCTCTCGAACTTCAAATCAATTGTAGCAGGATTAGTGTTGGGGTTATAAGTACCCAACTTCTCGATAAATCTACCATCTCGTGGCGCTCTGCTATCTGCGGCAACGATGTGATAAAAAGGAGCACCCTTCTTACCGTGACGTGCCAAACGAATTTTAACAGCCATTTGCTATAAAATTTTATTAGTTAATATTAAACGCATCCCTACACTTTCGGGGATTTCGGTCGCAAAGATACTTTATATAATTGAAAATGCAAAATTAAGAGATAAAAAAACATCTCTTTTCCTCCTTCGCACCTCGGCAATTCAAACAAATTTGATTGCTCTCGGTTTGGCGTCGGTTCAAAATTAAGAGATAAAAAATATCTCATCTACTGCTGTTTCTGCGATTTATTCTTCAAACGTATGCCAAAGACAAGTCCGATGTTGCACATCATTAAAACGACACCAGCAATAAGGCAGATGTCAATCTTACACAGCACTCCTATAAGTGCCAGAAGTACAGAGGCAATGATGCCGATGATTGGTAGTTTCATGGTTGGTAATAGATAGTTAAATAGTTAATACATTTGTCGCAATTGTTGTTGCACTCAAAAAGTGTATGACAAAAACACGGAATCAGGAGGGTCGTTCCAAATAATTTGTTAAATTTGTCTATGATATTTAGGGGCAGATATTGTTATGAGATTTCGTTTTGGATTTATTCTGTTTGTTGTACTATGCATGCTATCCTGTAATGACACTCGTCGTCGGGTGGACTGGCATGATATAGGGTCTTATTTTGTTGTGCCGGAACAGTGGCAGGATGATATGGGAGAGTTTCGTCCCGTTATGGTGATGAATAGTGGCGATACGGTAAATACCGCCGAGCAATGGTACAACCGCCGAGAGGAGATAAAGGAGTTGTGGCACGCCTCGATGGGGCAGTGGCCCGATATTCTGGTAGGTCAGAGTTTGGTTCGCCTCGACTCTGTGCTGGTGGAGCAGGATATTACACGATATAAGATACGGCTAAGATGGACTCCGAATGAGGAGACCGAAGGCTTTCTGCTGATTCCCGACGGAGAAAAGCCCATGCCGGCTGTCATAACGCTGTTTTACGAGCCGGAAACAGCCGTCGGGTTGGGCTCTAAACCAAATAGAGATTTTGCCATACAACTGGCACGACGTGGTTTCGTAACATTGTCATTAGGAACAACTGAAACTACAAAAACCCAAACATACTCAATACGTTATCCCGAAAAGGGCAGAGAGGTAGTTGAGCCATTGTCAATGTTGGCCTATGCTGCGGCTAATGCTTATGAGGCGTTAGCATTGGAACCTCTTGTTGATGCTGATCGTATAGGTGTTATGGGACATTCGTATGGCGGAAAATGGGCAATGTTTGCATCGTGTCTTTATGACAAATTTGCTTGTGCTGCGTGGGGAGACCCCGGTATTGTCTTTGCCGAGAATAAAGGTGGGATGGTGAACTATTGGGAGCCGTGGTATCTGGGCTCGTTGGGTACTTACGAGAAAATGAGGTCTATGGGGCACGATTTGCACGAATTGCATACACTCATGGCTCCGCGACCATTTTTTGTGTCGGGAGGATATAGCGATGAGCCCTCGCAATGGCGAGCATTGAATCATTCGGTGGAGGTAAATCGTCTGCTCGGTTATGAGAAACGTGTCGGAATGTCCAATAGAGAACTGCACGAACCCGATGCGGAAGCAAACGAGGTAGTGTATAAATTTTTTGAGTATTTTTTAATGGAGGACTCTGACTGAACTATTTCGAAAAATCCTCTTCACGCATCACTACACGCACCGATTCGGGGTTTACCTGACGCACGATATGTCGGCGGCCCTTGATGTAGCGGGCATATACCTCGTCGGTGTAGTTGCGGATAGTGAGCAGGCTTACATTGTCGTGCTTCTCAACCTGAAAGCCCTCCTCTTCCAGAGCCTTGATTAGCTCGTCGATATGCCACGAAGAATCTACGCACAGACCTAAATCGACAGCCGAGTTGTGGATAAGGTGAGTCTTTATGCGGAAGCGGTCAAGCAACGAGAATATCACGCCGAACTGCTCCTCCATAACAAACGAGAAGTCGCGGGAACGGATAATCATAAAAACCTGGTCACGCTTGTAAATCATAATAGGCAACTTGACGCGTTCTGCCTCGCCGCTGATGACCGTGCCGGGCTTTGTCTTGTCGCCAAACGGACGCACATAAAGCGGGATATTCTTGTTCTGCAACGGCTTGATGGTCTTGGGGTGGATAATCTGTGCACCGCTATATGCCAACTCAATGGTATCCAGATAGTTCAGCGAGTCAATCTTCACAGCATCGTCAAAAATCTTCGGGTCGGCATTCAATACGCCGTCCACATCCTTCCACACCGACATCGACTCGGCATCGAGGATGTTGGCCACAACGGCAGCCGAGTAGTCGGAGCCCTCGCGTCCGAGTGTTGTGGTTGTGCCGTCGGGTGCAGCACCAATAAATCCCTGACCCACGAAAACTCCCACGCCTGTATTCTCCAACGCAGCACGCAGACGCAACTTTGAGGCCTTGATATCGACATTGGCGTCCTTGTGTCGCTGCGATGTGACGAATGTTGTACGCATATCAATCCAGCGATTGCGAGTGCCTATGTGGTTGAGGTATTTCGAGATGATAGTGGTGGAGATCAACTCTCCGAAGGCTACAATCGTATCGTACCACAGCTCGGCGTCCGACTGACGATAGGTAATGTCGTTTATGATATTTCGCAACTGCCCGAAGAGCAACGTCACCTCGTTAATCTCGGTTGGCTCGCCCCAGAGGTCATTGATAATCTCGGCGTGGTAGGCCTGAATCTGGCGTATCTCCGCGTTGGCCTCCTCTTTGCGAGAGGTCTGCATATATGAAAATACGCGTTCAAGGGCATTCGTCGTCTTGCCCATAGCCGATACAATGATGAAGAGATTCTCCTCGCCCTCGACAATGCGAGAGAGGTTTCTCACGCCGTCGGCATTACGCACCGAGGCTCCTCCGAATTTATAGACTTTCATAGTAACCTAACTTTGTTAGTTGCAAAGGTATTAAATTTTGACTTTTTACAGATATTTTTGCCATATTTTTTCGTAACTTTACCCCATAAAACGAAATAAAACGAATAATTATGTACGAGAAATATAAATCAATCATAGAGCAGGCGTGGGAGCAACGGGAGATGCTCGCTGACGCCGTAGTAAAAGATGCTATCCGCGAGGTTGTGGAGGCTGTTGATAAAGGTAAGCTGCGTACTGCCGAGCCTGTTGATTTGGAGAAGAGTGAGTGGCAGGTGAATGAGTGGGTCAAGAAGGCGATAATTATGTACTTCCCCATTCAGGAGATGCGTACGATGCGAGGTGGCGAGCTGGAGTGGTACGATAAGATGGAGTTGAAGCACGACTACGAGAAGCTTGGCGTGAGAGTCGTTCCGCAGGCCGTAGCTCGTTATGGTGCATATATCGCCCCGGGAGCTATCCTTATGCCGTCGTATGTCAATATCGGAGCCTATGTCGATACGGGAACGATGGTCGATACCTGGGCTACGGTGGGCTCGTGTGCCCAGATTGGCAAGAGTGTGCATTTGAGTGGCGGTGTAGGTATCGGTGGCGTGTTGGAGCCTGTGCAGGCGGCACCCGTTATCATCGAGGATAACTGCTTCATCGGTTCGCGTGCCATCGTTGTTGAGGGTGCTCACATCTGCCGCGAGTCGGTTCTCGGCTCAAATACGGTTATCACCGGCTCAACACATATCATAGATGTTACGGGCGAGGAGCCTGTGGAGTATCGTGGCTATGTTCCACCTCGTTCGGTGGTTATCCCCGGCACCTATACCAAGAAGTTCCCTGCGGGAGAGTATGGCGTGTCGTGTGCATTGATTATCGGTCGCCGTAAGGAGTCAACCGACAAGAAGACCTCGCTGAATGATGCATTGCGTGACTTTGGCGTGAGTGTATAAAGTTCAGCGTGAGAGTGTAATTATAGTGGGTGTATAAAAAAGACTCGCAAAAGAAGATGACTCGCAGAAAAAATATCAAACCGAGCTGTAAGCCGCAACCACCCCAGCATCGCCCGTATCGGGTGTTGGAGAGTGAGTATCTGGCTCACGAGGCGTGGTTTACCCCTCGCCGTGAGAGGGTGGAGTTGCCCACCGGAGCCATCGTTCCGGCGTGGTATGTCTTTGAATTTCCCGACTGGGTGAATGTTATCGCACTGACAAAAGACGATAAGTTTGTCTTTATCAGCCAATATCGTCACGGCCTGGGCGAGACGCGTTATGAGTTGGTGGCGGGTTGTCGCGAGGAGGGTGAGACAGCCGAGGAGAGTGCCCGCCGCGAGTTGTTGGAGGAGACCGGCTATGGCGGTGGTCGCTGGGAGCAGTTTATGGTAACATCGGCAAATCCCTCTAATCATAACAACAGAGTCTATACCTTCCTTGCTGTGGGTGTTGAGAAACAGGATGAGCAGCATACCGAGGCGGGCGAGGATATCGATGTGCATCTCTTTACGCGTGAGGAGGTTGAGGCATTGCTCGCCGATGATGAGATTATGCAGTGCCTGCACGCCGCACCACTCTGGAAATATATGCTGCGGAATCCATTCTGATATGATATATCATTTCGACATACTCTCATCAACCAACGATGAGGCCTTTGACCCACGCTATGGCGAGGGCGATGTCGTGTGGGCCGGGCAGCAGACCGCAGGTCGTGGCCAGCGAGGGCATAAGTGGTTGGGCGGCGAGGGCGAAAATCTGATGTTTACGGCCATTTTTGAGCCTCGTTTTCTGCCACCTGTGCGTCAGTTCCTCTTTTCGGAGGCGGTGGCGTTGGCTATAGTTGATGCTATGCGAGAGTGGGGTATCGAGGCGAAGATTAAGTGGACAAACGATATATATGTCGGTGATAGCAAGCTGGCGGGCATCCTTATTGAGCATCGTCTTGTGCGTGGCGAACTGGCTCGTTCCATCGCGGGCATTGGTCTGAATGTCAATCAGACAGTGTTTGACGACAGCCTTCCAAACCCTGTGTCGATGGCTCAAATCTCGGGGCGACAGTTCGATTGCCGTGAGGTGTTGGATAGTGTGGCTGAAAAGTTGCAGCAACGATATATGCAGCTGCGACAGGGCGAGGCTGGTGCCTTGCAGGAGGAGTATCACAATACGCTGTATCGTCTTGATGAGCAGCATTGGTTTGCATTGCCCGACGGCAATAGTTTTCGTGGTACGATACGAGGTGTCGAGGCTTCGGGTGCATTGCTCGTAGAGAAAGAAGAGGGTACTGTTGGCTCATATATGTTCAAAGAGATTGAATTTGTGCTGAAAAACCGATAAACTATATTGCGGATTACAAAATAAACATTATCTTTGTAAGGATATATTGGCGGTGCTGTATTTGTGGTCGTCAATAGTGTGCTGAAAGCCGACAGTGGCAAAGAGAGAATAAAGCGAGACAAACAATTTATAAAAACACAATATTATGAACGTTCCTTCTAATTTGAAGTACTCGAACGACCACGAGTGGTGTCGTGTCGAGGGTGAGTTTGCCTATATTGGCATTACCGATTTTGCACAGAGCCAGTTGGGTGATATCGTATTTGTTGATGTCCCAACCGTCGGCGAGACTTTGGCTGCAGGTGAGGTTTTCGGCTCTATCGAGGCTGTTAAGACCGTTAGCGAGGCTTTTATTCCTGTAGGCGGTGAGGTTGTTGAGTTCAACGACGCTATTGACGCTGATCCTTCATTGGTAAACTCTGACCCTTATGGCGAGGGCTGGATGATTAAGGTTAAGATGAGCAATCCTGCGGAGTATGATGACCTGCTCACAGCAGAGGCTTATGCAGAGCTTATTGGATAATCACAATTAAAAAACAATAAAATTAAAAGAGAAAATTATGTCAAAAGTAACTGTTATCGGTGCCGGTATGGTTGGTGCAACTTGTGCTAACGTGTTGGCAATGCGTAATGTGGCTGATGAGATTGTCCTCATTGATATTAAGGAGGGTTTGTCAGAGGGTAAGATGCTTGATATGTATCAGGCTTCGGCTACAACCGACTCAAAGAGCAAGCTCGTGGGTTGCACAAACGATTATAAGAAGACTGCTAATTCAGATGTTATTGTTGTAACATCAGGTATTCCTCGTAAGCCGGGTATGACTCGTGAGGAGTTGATTGGCACTAACGCCAATATCGTTAAGAGTGTAGTATCACAGGCGTTGGCTCACTCGCCTCGTGCTATCTTTATCATCGTATCTAACCCTATGGATACAATGGCATACCTCACTTTGAAATCGACAGGTCTTCACAAGAACCGCGTAATCGGTATGGGTGGTGCTTTGGATTCATCACGCTTCCGTTGCTACTTGGCAAAGGCTGCTAACGCAAATATCCACGATATCGAGGGTATGGTTATCGGTGGCCACGGCGATACTACTATGATTCCTTTGACTTCAAAGGCTACTATCAAGGGTGTTCCCGCATCGCAGTTCCTCTCAAAGAAGAAGCTTGCACAGGTTGCTGCCGACACAATGGTAGGTGGTGCTACTTTGACAGGCCTTCTCGGTACATCGGCTTGGTATGCTCCCGGTGCAGCTGCTGCATCAATGGTTGAGGCTATCCTGGGTGACCAGAAGCGTATGATTCCTTGCGGTTGCTACCTTGAGGGTGAGTATGGCCAGCAGGATATTATGATTGGCGTTCCCGCTATCATCGGTCGCAAGGGTATTGAGAAGATTGTTAAGGTTGAGCTTACCAAGGAGGAGCAGGAGAAGTTTGAGGCTTCGGCTGCTGCTGTTCGTAAGGTTAATCAGATTCTTTACGATACAAAGGCTATCTAATAATCATATCAGCATAAAAAGAAGGGCTTCGGTTTTGCCGAGGCCCTTCTCTTTTTCGATTACTTTGTTGTCTGCTATTTGTTGTTCACCAAAGCATCCATCTTCGGAAGTCGTTCCCGCAGATAGTTCTTTACGACCTCCACCTCGGCTTCGTAGCTGCCTTTGGCTTGGATGTTCTGATGCACTTTCTGATTCAGAATCTTCCAGCGTTTGAAGTTGAGCTCCTGTGACTGGTCGAGCATCCTTGCTGTCTGGTCGATATACTGAATCAGCGATCTCTCGGTAAAGATATCGGTGCGGTACGATGCCCAAAGCTCAATCAGACGAGCTCTCGCCTTGCTGTCGTCCTTGATTATCCGGTTTACAATATCTCGCATGGTGCCTGCCGATGAACTGTTGTGGGCAGCATAGATGAAGTCCGACATATTGTTTAACGGGTATATGCGAATATCGTTCTCAAACGACAGGTCGTGATCCCATATCGGGCCGGTGTAGAGCTTGTCGCTATTGCGGTCCTTATACATATAAACACTCCAATAGGTGTCGGTGTTGCCCGCCAGCTCGCCAACGATAAAGTGTTTGAGGAAGCTCTCCAAGTCGAGATATTTGCGGTAGCCGTTCTCCTCGTCATCAAAATCGGCGGCATATACAGCAGCCTCCATTTTGTTGAAGAACTCTTTGATGTAGTCCGCCTGATATGATACAATATCGTCATCGTCGGGCGACTTTATGGTTACGGGAACGCCCTTGTTGGATACGAAATACGACTCCTCGCTGTACGCGTAGCCATCCACCTCTATCAGATAACCACCACTGAGGCGTGGCAAGGCTATATCCTCAATCTCCATCTCGGTAATATCCACGCGATTCTCGCCCACCTCAATCTGGTCGCATAGCTGATAGCAACCGCGATACTCGCCATTGAGAATTACATCTACGGGCTTGCAGAATGGCGTGTACTCCATACCCACACGACGGCTCAACTCGAAGGCCAGAATATTTCGCATAAGGCTCTTGTCGCCGTAGTTGTTTATCAGAGTCCACTTCTTTGCCTTCGCGGGGGCATTCAGCGGAGAACGCTTCTGCGAGAACTTCAAGCGGTAGGGCTTTTTGGGAAACTCCCACGATGCGTTGCCGCGACCTCTTACGCCGGTATTCTCGTCACACAACAGGTCTGTTCCACCATTCGATATGATGTAAACGGTGCTTGTAATCTCATTCTCCTTTGATGTGATATCTTGTGCATCCAAAGTGTTGATGACAACGGTGGGGAGATTGGTCAGCTGATACAGCTTCGAGTCGTCACCCTCGCCCTTGCGACCGTAAAACTCCAGCTCCGCAAGGTTGCAGCGGGCATCATTGGGGCCTACATAGCGTACATAGCGGAAGCCGCGAGAGCAGCTTACATCGGCGTAGGTCATCTGATTTTCGGGAGCAGAGCTCTTTATAATATAAATAGGTAGGGCGTCGCTGAAATCAGCCTTGTTAGCACCCTCGATGAGTGCCAGCTCCACGCGGTGGCTCATCTCCACACGCGGAGCATAGCCTATCTTCGTGATGATATGCTTCTCGCCCAAATCCAAACCAACCCATGTGTTGGAACGGTTGTATGATGCGAAGTATGTCGAAAAATCTCCGTCAAAGACAAAGTTTTTGCCATTTATCGACTCCGACGGCTGCCCCGTAGAGTAATCTACCGAGAGCTTTGTACCAATGATTTTGCCCGACAGGAGCTTTGACTCCTCCGGCTCTGGTTCGGGTTCCGGTTCAGGCTCTGGGTCTGGGTCTGGTTCTGGGTCTGGTTCTGGGTCTGGTTCAGGTTCGGGCTCATCACCTCCTCCATCGTCGGGTGTGGGTTGCTCCTGATTGGGTGGGGTGGTGTTGTCCTCCTCACACGCTATAAAAGATAGTGTCAATGACGCTGCGAAAAGAACAGATAAAAGTCGTAGCAGTATAGTCTTCATAGGCAAAAATAAATTTTCTTCCTCACAAAATTATAAAAATCATTTTGATTTCCCATAAAAAGTTATCTGCTGATGAAAAAAACTTGCTGAAAATAAACAGAAAAACCCCTCTCAAAAACGAGAGGGGTTTTCTGAGGCCTCTTATAAATCGAAGTAAATATAGTTCCTTATTCTTGGTATACTTACACTTGCTTTGTACATATATTGACCTTCCAGAGAATTGTTTCGTGTACTAAAAGATGAACATTTTTCCACTCTGGGTCTGCCAGGAACACTCTGCCATTGTCCGTTAGAGTAATATTTGGTAACTTTTGCACTTTTCCCTTGGATTGACACAATGATAGGGACTTTTACATATGAACCATTATAATCTTTTCCGACAGCATTGGTTCTTATATTCTGTACCTGTGTGGGCTGTTGGTAATTATAAATTTCGGCAGGTTCGATGTATAGCGATACTGGTTCGTAATCGTAAAGCTGTGCATAGGTAATGTGGAAACTGAAAATTGCTAAAACTAATAAAAATAATTTTTTCATAGGTTAAATAGTTTAATGGTTAATCTTTTGTGAGTTCGAGTTCGATAATTTTGAAAATAGAATGTTTTAGAATTCCATCGTTGTCAAACCATTCGCATTCTGCGTGAGTGGTCATTGGTTGCCCTTCTAAATTTTTAGCGGGATACTCCTTGATGACCATTGTAGGCCCTCCAGATTTGAGCCTTACTACATCTCCTTCTTCAAAATCCATAATTTTAAGGTTTTGAGCCCCCCAACTCCGACTGGACAATTAATAAAAAAGAAAGTGTGGAGTTGCTCGTTTATCTGAAGATAGGCATTTGGCGTGGCCTGAACACAAATAAACAATCCCCACACTTGTAATCAGTATGAGGAAATAGAACATACCGATACAAGAAATGAGTGTTATTGCTTCCTTGTGTTCTTATAAAATCGCCAAATTTTATCTTCAAGGATTAGCGAAACACTTTCACTAAAATATGTCGTCAATTGCTTGACAATACAAAATTACAGAAAAAATGATAAAAACAAAAATCCCCATTGATTTTTTATCAATGAGGATTTTGTTAATGTATTTCTTTCGAATCTTACTTCGTCATAGCCTGCTGAACGGCAACGGCAACAGCTACGGTAGCACCTACCATAGGATTGTTACCCATACCGAGGAAGCCCATCATCTCAACGTGTGCCGGTACTGATGAAGAGCCTGCAAACTGTGCGTCAGAGTGCATACGACCCAAAGTATCGGTCATACCGTAAGATGCGGGACCTGCACCCATATTATCGGGGTGCAAAGTACGGCCCGTACCACCACCTGATGCAACAGAGAAGTACTTCTTGCCTGCCAAAACGCGCTCCTTCTTGTAAGTACCTGCTACGGGGTGCTGGAAGCGTGTGGGGTTGGTAGAGTTACCCGTGATAGATACATCTACATCCTCCTTCCACATAACGGCAACGCCCTCGCGAACGTCATCAACACCATAGCAGCGTACCTTTGCACGCAAACCGTCAGAATATGCTGTCTCCTCTACAACTGCAACCTCGCCGGTGTAGTAGTCGAACTGTGTCTGAACATAAGTAAAGCCGTTGATGCGAGAGATAATCTTCGCAGCGTCCTTACCCAAACCATTCAGGATAACACGCAAAGGATTCTTACGAACCTTGTTTGCCATCTCTGCAATCTTGATAGCACCCTCGGCAGCAGCGAAAGACTCGTGACCTGCCAGGAATGCGAAGCACTGTGTCTCCTCACGCAACAGACGGGCAGCCAGGTTACCGTGGCCGATACCTACCTTACGGTCGTCAGCAACAGAACCGGCGATGCAGAATGCCTGCAAGCCCTCGCCGATAGCCTCGGCAGCGTCAGCAGCTGATGTGCAGCCCTTCTTGATAGCGATAGCAGCACCCACTACGTAAGCCCACTTTGCATTCTCGAAACAGATGGGCTGTGTCTCCTCACACATCTTGTAAGGATCGATACCCTTAGCATCGCAGATGGCCTTCGCCTCGTCGATACCGTTGATTCCATACTGTGCGAGCACCTCGTTGATGTGGTCGATTCGGCGCTCGTAGCTCTCAAATAAATTTGCCATATCTTATTCTCTATTTTTTCGATTTAACAATGTGGATTACTCCTGACGGGGGTCAATATACTTAACAGCATCCTTGAAGCGGCCATAAGAGCCCTTTGACTTCTCCAACGCCTCTGCCGGCTCGATACCCTTCTTGATGAACTCCATCATCTTGCCAAGGTGAACGAACTCATAGCCGATAACCTCGTCGTTAGCGTCCAACGCCATACGAGTACAATAACCCTCGGCCATCTCGAGGTAACGAGTACCCTTTGCCAAAGTACCGAACATAGTACCTACCTGTGAACGAAGGCCCTTGCCCAAGTCCTCCAACGATGCACCAATAGTAAGGCCACCCTCAGAGAATGCTGACTGTGTACGACCGTAAACAATCTGCTTGAACAACTCACGCATAGCGGTATTGATAGCGTCGCATACGAGGTCGGTGTTCAATGCCTCCAAGATAGTCTTGCCGGGGAGAATCTCCGATGCCATAGCAGCCGAGTGAGTCATACCAGAGCAACCGATAGTCTCAACCAAAGCCTCCTGAATGATACCCTCCTTAACGTTGAGAGTAAGCTTGCAGGCACCCTGCTGGGGAGCACACCAGCCAATACCGTGAGTAAGGCCAGAAATGTCTTTAATCTCCTTTGCTACAACCCATTTTCCCTCCTGTGGGATGGGAGCCGATGCGTGATTGGCACCCTTTTTAACGCAGCACATCTGCTGCACTTCGTGTGAATAAATCATAATTTTAGAAGAGTTTATTTGTGTTACTGTAACAATTCTTTCTGCTCTTGTGAGTCGCCTTTTCAACGACGCACAAAATTCCAACGCAAAGATAATAATATTTTTCAGCAATAAAAACCTGCGGGCAGCAAATTGTTGATAAAATAGGCTAAAAAATGAAAGTTTGTAATGTAATTCGGCGGAGTGCTAAATTTTCAGTTCTCTCTGGCTGTGGCATTTTTTTAGAAAAACTCTTTTCTGCAATCGGTTTTGTACGCATTTTGCATCGTTCCACAGACAAACCATTAAAAAACTGTTATGGAAAACAAACACAACGAACACGACAAAAATCGTGAGAAGAAGATGGAAAACCACGACGAGAAGATGGCAAAGGATGCCACATCGTGCGGCACAAAACATTCCGGTAAGGAGAGCTGCTCTACCAGCAAGGAGGAGTGTAAAAGTGATGAGCCGAAAGGCGGCTGCTCTACGAAGAGTGGTGAAAAGAAACAAGGTTGCTGTTAGCGGCTCACTGCGATAGTAGCAAGCGGCAATGTTTGGTTTTTAAGTGCTTAAAACAAAGAGGTGTTCCCCTGTGGAATACCTCTTTGGCATATAAATTGTTAAGAGGAATAGAGAACAGAATCTATAAATCCGAAAACGAAAAGAGATGAATAAGATATTTACATTCCTGTTTCCTTTCAAGGAGTATTCTACGGCAATGTCGATGCTGATTCTCGGCCTGCGATTGTTGTTTGGCGGCCTGATGATGTGGCACGGAATAATGAAAATCGTCAATTTTGATGCTCTCGCCCTGACCTTCCCCGACCCTATGGCTCTTGGGCATAAGACCTCGCTGGTGCTGGCCATCTTTGCCGAGGCATTCTGCTCGCTGGCTGTCGTTGCGGGTGCTTTCTATCGGCTGGCACTTATTCCGCTTATTTTCACGATGGCGATAGCTCTGTTTGTGGTACACAACGGCCAGGCCTTCGTCTATAAAGAGTTGGCTTTTATATATCTCGTAGTCTATGTGATGATATATATGACGGGAGCGGGTGGGTATTCGCTGGATGATGTGATTGCCCAGCGACTGAATTACAATACAGCCGCCGATTCGTCGTCCGAAGGGTAGCGAACACCTATCTGACGGCGTATCTCGTCCATGATTTCGAGAGTCGTAATGGAGCTCTGATGACTGTTGATGTCGGACTCTGTGCGGTGCTGTTCAATAAGGTCGATAAACTCCTTTATCTCGTAATAATACTCATCGTGAGAGTCGATATTACCTATCGGCTCGCCCTCCGTACGCCTCTCGTGTCCCGATGCGGGAGCCTGACGCGGATAGAAACGAACATCAACGGGCGTCTGTATGCGGTCTATCAGGATGTTGCCCTCCTCGCCCTCAATCTCTGCCGGAAGTTGTGAGTTGGCAATCTTGGAGTATAGTACGGTGGCGTTCATGCCATCGTATTGCATATTTACTGCACCTTGTCCATCCACGCCACTTGACAGCATAATGCCCTGTGCTGAAATCTCGCTGGGCTTACCGAAGAGAACGACAAGCGGATAGATTGTATATGTGCCGATATCCATCAAGGCACCATTTGAAAACTCCGGACGAAAGGCATTCAGGATGATGCCCTCCTTGAATTTGTCGTAGCGTGATGAGTATTGGCAGAAACTTGCGAAGTAACGACGCGGCGTGCCTATGCGGCAGATATTGTCAAGTACTGCCCGGAAGTTCGGCGACAGGGTACTCTTCATAGCCTCCATCAGTGCCACTCCATATTTTTGTGATGCGGCAACCATCTCTCTCGCCTCTCTGGCGTTGGCGGCCAGCGGCTTTTCGCACAAGACATGCTTGCCGTGCTGCATACATAGTATGCTTTGTCGGGAGTGCAGAGAGTTCGGTGTGGCGATATATACAGCATCAACTTTATCACTTGCCACCATCTCCTCCAACGATGTGAATGTGTGGGGAATATTATGCTTGGCGGCAAACTCGTCAGCACGGGCTTGCGTACGGGAACATACAGCCGAGAGTTCAAATCTCTCCTCTTCGCGAGCTCCTGCAATAACCCAGTCGGTAATAAAGTTGGTGCCTACCACACCGAATCGCACTCTTTTCATCTGCTTGTATTTAAGATTAGAACTCAACCTTCGGAGCCTCGGCAGCCGAAGCATCAGCCTCGTAATATGGCTTCTGGTCAAATCCGAAAATCATCGCAACAAGGTTTGCGGGGAACTTGCGAACAGCCACATTGTAGCTCTGCGTAGCGTCGTTGAACTCCTTGCGTGCAACGGTGATGCGGTTCTCTGTGCCCTCCAACTGTGCCTGCAACTCCAGGAAGTTCTGGTTTGCTTTCAGCTCGGGATAGTTCTCCGAAACGGCAATCAGACGGCCAAGAGCCGATGTTACAGCAGACTGTGCCTCCTGGTATGCCTCCAACTTCTCGGGGGTAATCTCATCAAGAGGGATATTCACCGAAGTAGCCTTGGCACGAGCCTCTACAACAGCACTGAGGGTGTTCTCCTCGTGTGCAGCGTAGCCCTTGACTGTTGATACGAGGTTGGGGATAAGGTCTGCACGACGCTGATACTGTGTCTCGACATTTGACCAAGCACTCTTTACGCCCTCCTCCATTGTAACCATATTGTTGTAGGTAGAGCAAGATGTCATTGTGAAAAGAGCAATGACAGCGATAAATAGAATCTTTTTCATAGTGTTAATTTTTTTTATTGAGTTAGATTTAATATTTCCGTATTCTTGTGTTTTGAGTTACCAACGCGAGCCGGCACCGCCTCCGCCGAAGCTTCCTCCGCCCCAGCCGCCGCCAATGCTGCCGCCTCCACCGAAACTGCCTCCACCGAAGCCACCGCCGATGAAAGGCCCTCGGCCTCCGCCTCCGGTATATGAACTGTCGGCAGTCTGCCTTTTACGCTTTACAGAAGCTCCGCACTTTGAACACACATAGGTATCTTCATAGGTGCAGATGCCTCTCCTGCGTCGGATGAGATTACTCTCTTGCTTTGCGAGGGCCACCTTCTTGCACTTGGGGCATTTGTGCGATGAAACATATACGACAACCAACAATATCAGTACTATTACTATACAAACTGATGTCAATCCGAAGAACGCCAGCGTGTCGGCCGTTGTCCACTCCTCCATCTCCTCGGGGGGTAAGTCTCCGTTTATCAGCACCTCGCGAATAGCCTCCACACCGGCGACCATTCCTTCGCTGTAATCTCCCTCGCGGAAATAGGGTAGCATATACTCCGTTTGAATACGCTTGCATATAGCGTCAGGCAAGATTCCCTCTATGCCGTAACCCGTCAAAAAACGAATCTCTCGTTCGGCCTCCACGAGCAAAATACCCAAACCTCTGTCGCTTTGACTACCTACGCCCCACTCGGAAAACAGCTCGTAGGCGAAGTCAAAGACGCTGCCACCGTTAATGTCGTCTATGGCAACAACGGCGACCTGTGCAAGTCCCTCCTCGCGTAGAGAGTAGCATATTGAGTCAATCTTTGCCACAGCCTCCTCCGAGAGTATCCCGTCGGGGTTGGATGTGAAGCAGTAGCGATTATCAATCTGCACATTGGGCACATCCTCAATCTCGTAGCGTTTAGCCGACAGATCGAGGGCTCCCAACAGGATAAACAGGATGATTATCAGAAGTCTTTTCATCTTGCTAACTATTTGTGTAATATCTGGAAGCTCCATGGTTCCAGCTCTCGTTCAACGTGTGTGGGTAGCTCTGCGACCTCGCCACTTATGGCGTCGGTGTAGCTGCCTGCATATATGCCGGTATTGAAATCGGCGTGAATGGTGTATGGCGAGAGGTTGAGAATTGCCACCACACGACTCTCGCCGCACTCGCGTACGAAGGTCATGATGCAATCCTTGGCATTGTTCTCTATCTCAATTATGCGACCACCTCTCTCGCCTGCTTGCAGAGCCTTCTCGTTGTGTTTCAATGCTATCAGCTTGCGATAGAACTCCGTATAGCCATTCTCCTTATAACCGGGAATGTGGTCTTTGTCAAAAAATGCAAACGAGTGGTCGTAGCCAACCTCCTGACCGGTGTAGATGAGAGGTATCGCTGCCTCCCACAGGAAGGTGAGAGCTGTCATCACATTCAGAGCATCGCCAAATCTCGTAAATTCGCTGCCACTCCACGAGTTCTCATCGTGATTTGATGTGAACATCATCTTTATTGCCGTGTCGGGAAATCTCTCCCGGTCGGCATAAAGTGTGTTGCGAAGTGTCCAGACCTTGCGTTCTCCTTTGGCTATGTCGCACATAAGGTGGTGAATCTCCCACGCATAACACATATCAAAGGCTCGGTCAAACAGATTCAGCTCCTCAGCCTCGGCCAGCATAAAGATATCGGGCTTTATGGCGTGCAGAACGGCCGATGCCTCCTGCCAGAACTCAATAGGCACAAGCATTGCCATATCACAACGGAAACCGTCAATGTTGTGCTTCTCCACCCAGAAACGCATAGACTCAATCTGCCCACGCCACACGTCGTGGTTGGCGTAGTTCAGTTTGGCCGTGTCGGTCCAGTCCCAGGGAACCTTTGCCGAGCCGTCTGCCTCGCGTTCATACCAGTCAGCAGGCTTTGTCTTTAACCAGCGAGCATCGCGTGCGGTGTGGTTGGCCACCCAGTCCAGCAGCACCTTCAACCCTAATGAGTGGGCCTCGTTGATGAAACAATCAAAATCTTCCATCGTGCCGAACTCCGGATTGATGGCACAATAGTCGGCAATGGAGTAATACGACCCAAGCGAGCCTTTGCGATTCTCCTCGCCGATAGGGTAGATGGGCATCAGCCATATTGCGTCAATGCCTAAATCACGCAGGGGCTTTAACCGTTTTGTCGCAGCAGCAATAGTCCCTTCGGGTGTCGCCTGACGAATATTCATCTCGTAGAGTACCGCGTCATAGCACCATTCGGGGTGGAAATATCTATTGTTTGTCATTGTTTTCTATAATTAATCAGTCACACAAAGATAGAAAAAAAATGATAAAATGGTGCAGTTCCCCAGTTTATGCAATATACCTTATATATATAATAATTGGGGTTGCGGAATGGCGTGCTTTTGCAAAATTGTATAATGTCTTATAATACAGGCCGATAACAGAAAAGTGTAATTTTTATAGCAAAAAAGTGCTTGAAATATTTGGACTTTCCGATTATTTGCACTTACTTTGCACCCGCTTTGAACGAGAAATATGTGGTCAAAAGCAGAGTTCTTAAAATTTTTTTCAAATTTTTTTAAAAATATTTGGAAGTTTGAAAAAGAGCTATTACCTTTGCATCCGCTTTGATAGAGTAACACACTCTACGAGATGTGCAAAAGTTCTTAAAAAAAAGTTTTTCAAAAAAAAGTTCCAAAAATATTTGGAAGTTTGAAAAAGTTGATTTACCTTTGCACCACTTTCCGCTTCAAAAAAGCGAGTAAGTGAAAAAGCAAGAGTTCTAAGTAAAATTAGGATAAAGTTCTTTGAAGATATTGAGCAGCTAAGTAAGTTTTTCCTCTCTCGCAAGAGAGAGATTTCAAACAATACCTTTGAGATTAGAGCTAAGATTTATATTCAAAATTTTTTACAATGGAGAGTTTGATCCTGGCTCAGGATGAACGCTAGCGGCAGGCCTAACACATGCAAGTCGAGGGGCAGCACGATTGAAGCTTGCTTCAATTGGTGGCGACCGGCGCACGGGTGCGTAACGCGTATGTAACCTACCTTATACAGGGGCATAACACTGAGAAATTGGTACTAATTCCCCATAACACTTTGAGAGGCATCTTTTGAAGTTAAAAGTTCCGGCGG
>SUZG01000029.1 GCA_015060015.1 Rikenellaceae bacterium
TTCCTGGGTTGAGAACAAGTTGAACAACAGACCCAGAAAGAGGCTTGGTTATCTCACACCAAATGAGAAATTTAATTCAATATTAACAAATTAGAATTCGATTGCATTTGCAAGTTGAATTCGCCACTCAAAACAGACTATTTTACCACAAAATAGACTTTTTTATCACAACTCTTAACCCGTTTACAACTCTTACCGCCAATTAATCACATATATTTTGCCATTCAAATAAAATAGCCGATTTTTGCCGTCGCAAGAGAGTAACAAATTGGCATTATATGTATGGAGGCTTTGCCCTTTTGTTACTTTTTTCACAAAAAGTTGTGATTTAGGGCAAAATTTGTATATATTTGTAATGATATATTAGAAAAATTTTGTGCGGCAAAAAGACAGCGAGTATTTATGCCTGTTTTTTTATGCATATAAAACAAGTTTTTTATGGCAGACTGGGATTTTATTACATACTATTGTGCTATCACAATGCTCATCTTCGCATACCTTCTCGGCTCTATTCCGAGTGCGGTATGGATTGGTAAAAAGTATTACGGTGTAGATATCCGCGAGCATGGCTCAAAGAATGCCGGCACGACGAATATGTTGCGTGTATTGGGCAAGCGTGCCGCCATTCCCGTATTTATCCTCGACTTCTTCAAGGGCTTCGCCGCAGTGTCGCTGTTCAGTATCCTGCGTTATGATGCCGACATCAACGCTGCATGGATGATTAACTTGAAGATTTTGGGTGTCTTTGCAGCCGTACTGGGCCACATCTTCCCCATCTTCGCCAACTTCAAGGGTGGCAAGGGTGTCGCGACATTGGTGGGTGCCGTGACGGGTATCTACCCGCAGATTGTTCTGCTCTGCTTCGCTGCGTGGTCGCTGGTATTCCTCTTCACGCACTATGTGTCGCTGGCTTCAATGACCGCAGGTTGCTGCTTCCCCGCACTTGTAGTGATATACTCATCGACCGAGTGGTCGCGAAATGAGGAGGTGTCATTTACCTTCATACTATTCTCGTTTGCGGTGGCTATACTCCTGCTGTGGTCACACCGCAAGAACATACAACGACTCAAAGATGGCACCGAGTCCAAGATATACATCTGGGGCAAACCCAAAGATGAGGTACAGAAGGAGAAGGAGAAGAAAGATTGACAACAAACATCTAAACATACAATATGTTACAAGAGAATCTTATAAGAATGTATGAGGCGAGCTTTCGTGAGTTCCACGATTGCCCTGCCTTGTCGGACTATTTTAGCAAGGAGACCATCACCTATCTGGAGATGGCTGAACGTATGGCCCGCTTGCATATCCTCTTCGAGAAAGCGGGTATCAAGGCTGGCGATAAGATTGCCCTTATTGGCCGTAACAACATCAACTGGTGCGTAACATACATCGCCACCATCACCTATGGTGCTGTAATCGTGCCTATCTTGCAGGACTTCAACCCTGCCGATGTGGAGAATATCGTAACCCACTCGGAGAGCCGTCTGCTCTTTGCCGGCGGTACTCACTGGCAGACGCTGGATACCGACCGTATGCCGGAGTTGGAGGCTGCGTTCATTGTTGATGATTTCAGAATCGCTTACGAGAAGGAGGAGAAGAGAGTCTTTACCAAGATTTCGGAGGGTCTGGCCGCAGACTTCGCTGCGAAGTACCCCAACGGTTTCGGCGTGGAGGATATCAAGTTCAAGGAGGTGCCTAACGAGGCTATGATTCTGCTGAACTACACATCGGGTACGACAGGCTCATCGAAGGGCGTAATGTTGTCGGTGAACAACCTTACAGGAAATATGGTCTTTGGTAAGTATGTGAAGAACCCCGAGACGGGCAAGAACTTCATCTATAAGGGTGGTCGCACACTCTCGTTCCTGCCTTTGGCTCACGCCTACGGATGTGCCTTCGACTTCTTGGTGCAGTTGGTTGTAGGTGGTCATATCACATTGCTGGGCCGTATGCCGTCACCGAAGATTTTGATTGACGCCATGCAGGAGGTTAAGCCTACAATCGTTTGTAGCGTGCCTCTGATTTTGGAGAAGGTATATCGCAAGATGATTATGCCGATGTTGGAGAAGGGCCCGATGAGTATCGCCATGAAGATTCCTTTCGTGAATACGGCTCTCTACTCTATCATCAAGTCGAAGCTTATGGCTTCGTTTGGTGGCGAGGTGGGTATCTTTATCATCGGTGGAGCCCCTATGAATCAGGAGACCGAGTCGTTCCTGCGTAAGATTGGCTTCCCGCTGACTATCGGCTATGGTATGACCGAGTGTGGTCCGCTTATCAGCTTTGCTCCTCCCTGCGAGTTTGCCTCTTCTTCGTGCGGTCGCGAGTTGCCGGGCCTTATGGAGGTTAAGATTGACTCACCCGACCCACAGAACATCGCCGGCGAGATTCTGGTTAAGGGCGAGAATGTGATGATGGGCTACTACAAGAACGAGGAGGCCACAAATGCCGTCTTGGAGAAGGATGGCTGGTTGCATACGGGCGATATGGGTATCATCGACGAGAAGGGCAACATCTTCATCAAGGGTCGTTGCAAGACGATGATTCTCACAGGCACAGGTCAGAACATCTACCCCGAGGAGATTGAGGATAAGCTCAATAATATGTCACTCGTATTGGAGTCACTCATTGTTGAACGCAAGGGTGTCCTGACAGCTCTTATCGTTCCCGACTACGACCAGGCGAAGAACGAGGGCATCGACAAAGAGGCCTTGGAGGAGATTATGGCCGGCAACATCAAGGAGCTCAACACGCAGGTTGCAGCTTACGAGAAGGTTGGTCGCTACGAGTTGATGGAGTCGGAGTTTGAGAAGACCCCGAAGCGTAGTATCAAGCGTTTCCTCTATCAGGACAAATAGTTCTACATAACATATAAACGCCGCAATGGGTAAAGGTGTCAGCACCTTATTACGTTGTGGCGTTTATTTTGCTATAAATTGAATGACTATGGAGTGGACATTAATAATTTGCACAATAGTAATTGTTGCGGCGGTGGCGGTACTCATACTGAGCAACCGCAGACCCCGCACATTGACCGAGAAGAGGTCTTTCTCGGCAGATGATGCACGTTTTATGCGTATGGCTATCGGCATTGCCGAGGAGAATGTCGATAAGGGCGGAGGCCCGTTTGGAGCAGTCATCGTACGCAATGGCGAGGTGCTGGCTACGGGCGTAAATCGCGTCGTACCCAACTGCGACCCTACGGCACACGCCGAGGTGTCGGCAATCAGGGAGGCGTGTCAGAAGACGGGCAACTTCAAGTTGGAGGGTTGCACCGTATATAGTTCGTGCGAGCCTTGTCCGATGTGTTTGAGTGCACTATACTGGGCCGGCGTGGAGAGGATATGCTACGGCAACACCAAGGCCGACGCCAAAGCGATAAACTTCGACGACTCGTTCATCTACGACGAATTGGAGCTGGACTACGACAAGCGTTCCATCCGCTGCGAGCACTTTCTGCGTGACGAGGCTCTCGGTGCTTTCCGCAAGTGGGCAGAGAAAGAGGATAAGGTGGCGTATTGATTTTCGGTTACCGCACAATCACTTTTTCACTCTCGCAAAGAGTTGGCAGGTGTTTCGTTCTAATTTATTTAGAGTGAAGCACTTGTTTTTATATTGTTTTACTATATTTTTCATATCTTTGTGGTATGAGAGGCAGAAGATTGGTACAATTTCTCATACTGCTGTGTGCATTGCTCGTCGCTATAACGGGCTGTGACTATCCTTCAACCCGAAACAACACCTACGACGAACTGAAAGCACAACTCCAAGAGGGTGATTTGCTGTTTCGCAGAGGTACGGGCGTTGTCGGGCATATCGTTACGGCGATGGATAGCGAAGGGAGCTTCTCGCACGTCGGCATCATCGTCAGGCACGATGACGGCTGGTGCGTCATTCACGCCGTACCCCACGAGCCCGACTTTGAGGGTGACTTCGACAGGGTGAAGTGCGAGGCGGTGGAGAGTTTTTTGGGGCGTTACCCCAATGGCGATTATGGGTTATACCGACCCGCGATAGCGGCCGACAAGGTGGCAATAGCCGTCAGGAATGCCCGCAGGTTGAGTGAAGAGCAGGTGCGGTTTGACCACAACTACGACCTGACGGACACAACCGAGCTGTATTGTACCGAGCTGATTGAATATGTGTATGGGTTGGCGGGCGTCTCGTTAAGCGAGGGACGACGCACCGAGATAACATTCCCGATAATGGCGGGCTCGCATATTATGCCGTCAGACTTAACAAAGAGTGATATGCTGACACCTGTCCATTAATCTTATTTTTACCACTATAAGCCAAACAAAAGCCTGCCTAACGAAAGCGTTAGACAGGCTTTATTGTATTTAGATATCTCTTATGACACCTTAAATCAAGGCATAGAGGAAATACAACCAGTGAGCAGCAAAGGCTGCAACCAGACCACCGATGGTGTGTGCAAGGATTGCCTTTGATGTAAGCTCGCGGTAGCCGAGTGAGTCGAGCATAGCGGTATGAGTACTCAAATAACCACTCCAGCACATACCGATAGCGGTAAATACTGCGATAGCGTTACCATCGGCCCAGCCCTCGGCAACGAATGTCGGGATAAGGCTCAACGCAGCTCCCACAGCTCCCAGTGCAGTGATAGGGAACGCCACAAGATGTGGGTCGGTAAAGCCGAACAACCACTCAAAGACGATATTGATTTTACCGGCCAGCCAAGGCAACAGCTCCACACCCTCGTAGGCTGCACCCGTATAAGTGCCGTCGGCCGAAGCACCGAAGGTAAGAATCATAACGAAGGTCGAGATAATCAACACGCCCGGAATAATAGCCAAGCCAACATCAACACCCGTACGACCACCATCGAGCAATGAGTTAAGGATGCGAACGAACATCGACTGCTCGTTGTTCTCCTCCTCCTTCTCGGCCTCCACAACAGCATCACAAGCATTCTCCTCGGCGTAAGAGGGATAAGCCTTAATGATGAAACGCTGCATAAGGCGGGTAGAGACCACACAACCGAATATAGCACCGACAAAGCCGATAAGAGGTGCAGCAAAATATCCCAAACCCATCATAAAGACAATAACCAGCAGACCCATACCGAAGGCCGTACCGAAGTTGGTAAGCGAGATAAGCTGATACTTCTTGAAGTATGAGCTGAATCGCTTATCCTGTGCCAGCGAGATGATGGCAGGGTTATCCGAAAGGAATGTCATAACAGCACCCAGCGAAGCAACGCCCGGAAGGTTAAACAGAGGCTTCATCAGCGGGCGGAGCAGCTTCTCCAAGAGGCTGACCACACCAAACTCGACGAAGATACGACCCAAAGCACCGGTGATAACACACACTGCCATAAGGAAGAATACGGTATTGAGCAACAAGTCGTGAGCCGTAGCCATTACGGTCTTCAACATTGGAGCCATACCCATCACATAGCCCAGATACCCGAAAAGGGCGAACACAATCACCAAGCAGATTATACCGCTTTTGGTGCTACCTCTCTTTTTAGCCATACTATTTTATAATTTTCTTTGTTAGCGAAACGATATCTATCTTCCAGGTCAAACCCACAGAGAAAAGAGATTGATTATCAAGCAATACGGGGGCTTCGGCGTTGCCGTTTGTGCCAAAGGTATAGCAATAGGCGGCGTGCAGACGCACCGAACGGTCGCCCTTGGGCAATGGATAGAACTCCACACCCGCACCTACGCGAGTGATATCGGTGCCGGGCATAACGCAGTAGTCGGCCATAACGCCACTCTTGTTGGTGTCGTAGGTTGCCTTGCCGAAAGCTCCGAACTTCTGGCCTATGCCACATGAGAACTCTCCCATAACAGAGAAATCCTTGAAGAGGAACGAATGACCCTCGGCGGCACGATTCATAATGTCGAGTTGCAACTTCGCCTTACGGCCAAAGCGGAACTCATTACCCAGAGTGACATAGTAGATATACTCGCCCGGCATATACTCCATCATATTCAGCGAGTAGAGTGAGCTGAACCACTTGTGCGTGCCCATCCACATAAGGTTATAGGCATAGAGTCCGTGTGCATTGGCACGGAACGGGCTCTCACACGCCTGAAACATCAACTTATCGTTGCCACTCTTGGTAGCGTATGTAAGGCTTGCTCCAAACTGATAGCAGGCGACATTATTCCAGTACTCCGAACAGAAATAGAGGTCGATGGGGGCTCTGTCATACTCATAGCCACCAATACCCACGACCTGCTTACCCGCCGACAAAGCCCACTGACGGTTGGGAGTGGTATAGGTGAGATATATCCAATCGGTAGCATCGAAGAAAGAGTAGTCGGCGTGGGCCTTGTTCAGACGCTGGCGATAAGAGTACGAAAACGACTTGCTGATATCGCCAAAGAGAACCAGATTGAGGTACTTACCCTTGAAACCCGAATTATCCTCGATGGTCGCACCATCGACATAATCGCCCTGAAAATCGACACGCACCTCGGCCTTGACATTGATTGGGCTGGGTTTCTCATCCTGTGCAAACGACTGAAAAGGATGACTGCAAAGCGTTGCAGCGAGCAACAAATAGAGTAACTTTCTCATTTCTGACAAGAGTTATATTCCTTATGGTTAATTTTCTGTTCTAAAAACGGCGTAAAGATAACACTTTTTGTTTATTTTGCACTAATAAACAAAAATCTTTTACTAAAAAAGCACTTTACGATTAACAATCCGAAGCAAATACGCCCCATCAAAATAATCTACCACAGCTGCAACGGAGCCGTATCCCGACGGAACAGGCTCAAAGGCATAGAGGCAATGCCTGTCGATACGAACCACTATGCTGTTGCCGTCACGGTCGGTCAGCACTCTGTCGGTGGTGAGGTAGTCGCCCGTCAGCGTATCTCTCTCGCACCACGCCTCGCCGGCCTGACTGCCGAAGGTGACATCTTCGATAACGACATAGTTATTTATCTGCGATGGTGTCAGCTCCGGTATGGTTACCCGCTGTGGCTCAATGTTTTGTGCCACACTGCGGTCAATGACGAAATATCGGTCAATATCTTTTTCAGCTATGCGATCCACGATGTATTCGCCGGTCGGCTGTGCCCCCAGAACCATCGCCCCGCCATAGTCGCCCAACGCCAGCGACGAACAATGCACCACCACGCGTGCCGCCACAGGGAAGCGTCGTGCGGTATCATCGCAATCGACACTAATCTCTATGCCGCCACTCCCGTCACACAGCACGATGCTCTTGTAATACTCGCCAAAGAGGTCATTTGCCACGACATAGCCCTCGATTGTGAGGTCGTGGTTTATCGTTGTCGAGAGTCCGCGAGCCAATGTTTTCAGGTGGGCAATGGTTACGCACCCATCGGTTTTGTCGCCATACGCCGAGGGCGAGTCGTCGCTGCAACTGCCAGCCATCACCGCCGCCACGATGCCGCAAAGCAGACACAGCACCCTATATGCTCGGTACGCAATCACTCTCATAACGCATCTTTATCATAAAATACTTTTCGCCCGCAACGCTGCCATACTGCACGATGCCCGTCAGCGAGAGGTCGCCCTCCGGCACCAAAGCCTCGCCATAGTCGGCATACTCCGAGGTATAGACCACAATGAAATTGCCCGCAGCATCGCAGAAGAAGTTATATCCCGACCAGCGGCCCTCCTGATTGACCTTCCACGCATCGGGGAACAGACTTGAAGCCAGCCGAAGGCCATCAATCCTCACTAACGAGCCACACATCGCCTCCGTGAGGTCGTCTATGGTCATCGGTCGAGGCTCCACCCTGCGGCTCTCGTCGCACAGCGTCAGGTGGCGGTCAAGAATCACCCGCGAGGCGAAGTAGTCGGTCGGGAAGCTGCTGTACTCCTTTGCCGGCCGCCCTATCTGCATCACGCCATAGTGTCGCCCCACAGCACAACCCTCCAACTGCACCGCGAGATAGTGGTCCATAGGATATAGGCGGTAGATGTCGTACAGCCCCACCATCACCTCGGCCGAGGCGGTGCCATCGTCAATTATCAGGGTTTTATGGAAGTTTGACTCCTCGTCAGTAGATGAGATGTAGCCACCGACAACCATCTGTCGGTCAATGACTATCGGCCTGTCGCCCAGCATATTGGACAGAGCCGCCAGCGTGATGTCGGGCGTGCAGGATATGGGGCGTTCGCTTGGCATATCGTAGCGATGACACCCCGCAAGGGCTACCAAGATAACCCCAGCCAACAGAGATATTCTCGCCACAAAGCACCTCATATCGCAAGTCCAATAAGTTTCGTCGCTATACAAAGATACTAAAAATTAGATTTCAGCGACCAAATATCTTATGCAAGAGTATAAAAATATGGTTTAGCGGATATTTTTATCGAAATTTTTATAACTTTCCTCTATAAATCAAGATTACATACTATCTATGCACTGCCGGTGGCATTATGGCTTCTCATAAGTGCGTGAGGCATCTCCACTATCAGTGATAGCGGTGATGAGATATAATACAATTTCCT
>SUZG01000013.1 GCA_015060015.1 Rikenellaceae bacterium
AGGTTTGACGGAGTAAAGTAAGCACTTTTATCCCATTCAGTAGAGCAAGGGAGGAAATTTTCCTCTCTGCTTACTGAAGTTATCTCAAACCGATAATTCCGTTGCATTTATTAGTTGAATTTGCGTTCTATAAAAATTCGCCACGGCGAGAGATGTATGACATATTCAGTGATGGCCTTTACACAAACTAAACACTAACCATACCACCACCTTCGGACATCATACACCTCCCGCAGAAGCATATACTATCCAAATTTTACACACATAACCACTACCGACACCACTCTGGCATCGGCAGAAAACTCTCTATTTCTGATTGTGGCTAAATACGAAGTCGGCAAAGCGTGTAGAGATAATAGACAACACGCAGTGACGACCTGAAACTATTATATTCAAAGATGCGAGTTATATGTCCGGCGTGACGCAGATGTATTGCCGCCGACATTATCTTCTCCACCTCGACCTTCTGACGCAGCACAACACGCGACGTCGAGGTCTGTGCCTTGGCTGTCGGGGAGTTGTTTACAACATTATTCCGCGATGTATTAAGCGTCAGAAGGGCCTGACACTGCTCAATGCTACACGAGGAGTGCTTTACCCTCTCCGCAGTGTTATTCCCCGCCGCTGACAGGCTTTCGGCAATGGTATTTTGAGCCGTTTTCTCCGACAAAGCAGAGTCTGACACTCCCCACGCAAGGTAGAGTGCAAAGCACAACATTATCATCAAAAATCGCCTCATCTTCACTATCTTTCTTCAAAAAATCTACTGCGGAATAAATGTATAGGTGATTGTTCCGCTATGCTTTTCGGGAGCAGAATTGTCGATGTTAAATCGCGATGCACGAGCTGCACGCAACGCCTCCTGACGCATCATTTCGTCGCCTCCCGACTCAACGCGTGCCGATATGACATTGCCGCCTCTGTCAAGCGTCACAGCAACAACAACCTGACCGCCCGCATCACATTTATAGGCTGGAATCCTCAAATCAACCCTCTTGCGTACGGGGTTCTTGAACTCAAAACGCACCGTAACTCCGCCCTTGTATTTGGAGTCTTTCTGCTCCTTGCCCTTATCTTCGTTTGAGCCTCTGTCGGCATCGAGTATAGCCTGTGCCTCCTTCAATCCCGCCTCATAGGCCTTACGGTTTGCCGCCATACGGGCCTCCGCCTCCTCGGCGGCACGATTCAACTCTGCCGTTTGAGTACCTCGGTCATCTTTCAGATTTTCATTCAGCATAGCGTCATTCGATTGCAGGTTACGCACCTCCGACCAGTCAATCTCCGACTGGCGTTTCATCTCTATCTCACGCTGCAAGCGTTCCTTCTCGGCCTCCAGCTCGGCCAGCGTCTGCAAATCAACATAGATACCCTGAATGTGCGGCTTCGAGCCAATCACAATCTTTGACGAGAAGAAAACGATACCCAGCACGAGGTAAGCCACAATCATCACACTCAATCCGATGCGGTGGTCATAAGCCCATTCACCGGCGTCCTGTTTCTTCGGCTCGAAGGGCAATCCCATACGCTTACGACGCTTCGGGCGAGGCTTCTGCCCCGCCTCGGCCGGCGATTTGGCTGGCGATTTATCAGGCGATGAGGGGCGTGACAAACCTCCCCCACCCTGCATCTGTGGCTCTTTTATTTCGTTATCTCTCTCCATAGATAATCAGCACCACAAAAGTAGCGTTTTTTTATGAAATATTAAAGCACTGACAACTTTTTTGAGTCCTCGGGTGAGCCGACAAGCAAAAATTAGGGCAAACCGATAATATATTTCGCATTTTTACTTGCAGGCCAGCAAAAATTTAGTAAATTTGTTGTTTGATGAATGACTTTGTCATTCGGGTAAGCAATACGGGTTTTGACTATGCGACAGAACGGAAATAATCATTACGACGTTATCGTCATCGGCGGCGGAGTCACGGGAGCAGGCACAGCACGCGACTGTGCTATGCGTGGTCTGCATACGCTGCTGGTGGAACGCAAGGATTTCACCGCCGGAGCCACAGGTCGCAATCACGGACTGCTGCATAGCGGAGCACGCTACGCAATGACCGATCAGGAGTCCGCCTCGGAGTGTATCCGCGAAAACAAGATTCTGCGTCGCATAGCAAGTCACTGCGTGGAGCCTACGGGCGGCCTGTTCATCACTCTTCCGGAGGACGACCTCTCGTATCAGACAAAGTTCATCAAGGCGTGCCACCGTGCCGGCATCATCGCCAAGGCCATAGACCCCAAGGAGGCTATACTTATGGAGTCGTCGGTAAATCCCGACATCATAGGAGCTGTGACCGTTCCCGATGGAGCAATCGACCCGTTCCGACTCACTACGGCAAACATTATGGACGCCCAGCTGCACGGAGCCGACATCGTCACATATCACGAGGTTACAGGCTTCGTAAAGAGTCAGAACCGCATCGAGGGTGTAAAGTTACGCAGCCACAGCGGCGAGGAATCGACCTATTATGCCGATGTAGTGATAAATGCGTGCGGCATCTGGGGACACAGGGTCGCAAAGCTGGCGGGTGTGGAGGTAAATATGTTCCCCGCCAAAGGTGCTCTGCTCATATTCGGCCACCGAGTGAACAATGTTGTGATAAACCGCTGCCGCAAGCCTGCGGATGCCGATATTCTGGTGCCGGGCGATACCATCTCGCTGATAGGCACAACATCGAGCCGTATACCATACGAGGATATAGACAGGAATGACGTGACGCCCGAGGAGGTGGATATCCTGCTGCGTGAGGGCTCGCGTCTTGCTCCCATACTTTCACAGACACGCATCCTGCGAGCCTACTCCGGAGTGCGACCATTGGTGGCAGCCGACAACGACCCGTCGGGGCGTAACATAAGTCGTGGCATAGTATGTCTTGACCACGCAGAACGCGACGGCGTGGAGGGCTTCATAACCATTACGGGCGGTAAGCTGATGACCTATCGTCTGATGGCCGAGATGGCGACAAATCTGGCGTGCCGAAAGCTAAGCAAGAAGGCCCATTGCCAGACTGCAACCACCCCACTACCCGGCTCCGAGCCAAACAAAGAGCCGAAGCGTGGCAAGTCGCACATCATTGAGATAGGCATAGAGCAGAAGGCCGCCAAGGGACGACACGGAACGATGAGCCGTTACATACATTCGCACAACGCCATTGACGATGCTCTGGTGTGCGAGTGCGAGCAGGTATCGGTAGGCGAGGTAAACTATGCTATCAACAGCCTGCACGTGCATAACCTGATAAATCTGCGTCGTCGTACAAGGATGGGAATGGGAACGTGTCAGGGCGAGATATGTGCGTGTCGTGCCGCAGGTCTGCTTGGCAAGGCCAACAGCTGTGCCGAGAGGAGTCTGAACGATATGGCCGCCTTCCTCAACGAACGCTGGAAGGGAATGTATCCCATTGCATGGGGCGACACATTGGCAGAGGTGCAATTTACATCGTGGCTCTATAAGGGCGTATGCGGCTTGCAACCCGGCAAAGACGAGGAGAATGACTGTTGCAACGAAAGCAGCAAAGAGATATCCAACGGAGAAAACGGCGAAAAAGAGTAGAGGCAATGAGATACGACACCATCATAATAGGAGGAGGTTTAAGCGGACTTTGTTGCGGCATATCGCTTGCACGTCAGGGTCAGCAGGTGGCCATTGTGTCGGCAGGACAGAGTGCCTTGCACTTCTGCTCCGGCTCGTTTGAGCTGTATGGCCGATGCGAAAACCCGTTGGAGGGCATTGCATCTCTGCCCGAAGAACACCCTTATCAGAAGATGGGCGTCGAACTTACGGCCTCGTATGCCGAGCAGGTAAAGGAGATTTTTGAGGCAGCCGCAATAAAGTGTACTGGCGAGGCGACCCGCAACCACTACTGCCTCACACCGATAGGAGTTATCAAACCTGTATGGCTGACACTCAACGACTATGCACGTTTTGAGTCGCCCGACAGGATACCCTGGCGTAAGGTGGCACTTGTGAATTTTGAGGGTTATCTCGACTTCTACCCGCAGTTTATCGCAAGCGGACTTGCCAAGTATGGTGTAAAGAGTGATATTCACTCGCTTTCTCTCACGGCATTCGACAACCTGCGAGAGAGCTCAACCGAGATGCGAGCCACCAACATCGCACGCATTATGACGGGTGAGATTCTGGAACAGATTGCCGCCTACCTTAACAGCCACGCCGGCGATGCCGAGGCTCTGTTCCTCCCCGCCGCCTTTGGCCTGTTTGATGATACGGCGGTAGCCGAGTTGCGTACGATGGTGAGCCTGCCTCTCTATTTCATCCCCACGATGCCGGCATCAGTGCCGGGGGTACGCACGCAGATTCAGTTGCAAGGCTATTTTCAAAAGATTGGAGGCACGTATCTGCTCGGCGACAATGTTGTAAGCGGCGAGATAGAGGAGGGACGATTAAAGTCGGTAAAGACTGCTAATCACGGTGATATGAGCCTTTCGGCCACAAACTTCGTGATTGCATCGGGCAGTTTTTTCAGTCACGGGTTGATAGCCTCACAGGAGAGCATCAGAGAGCCTATCTTCGGGTTGGATATCTATGCCGATGAGCAGCGAGAGGAGTGGTATGACAAGGATTTATACTCTCATCAGGCCTATATGGGCTATGGTGTTATAACCGACAGTAAATTCCGTTGCAGCATCGGTGGCAGGAGTATAGAAAACCTCTACGCCGCAGGCTCCATTTTAGCCCACCAGAACGCCCTTGACGAGGGTACGGGTGGAGGTGTAGCCATCACCACAGCACTATTTGTAGCAGACGAGATATTACGCAGCAAGTAGCGTGAGATATTTTTATAAACGACTATGAGCCAAGACAAAAGCAAAATAACCAACAGCAGCTTCGAGCAGTGCATAAAGTGTACTATCTGTACGGTTTATTGCCCCGTCACGGCCGTAAATGCCGAGTACCCCGGCCCCAAGCAAGCAGGACCTGACGGCGAACGCTATCGTCTGAAAAAGCCGATGTTCTATGACGAGGCGTTGAAGTATTGCCTCAACTGCAAACGCTGCGAGGTGGTATGCCCTTCGAATGTGAAGATTGGCGACATAATTCAGCTCGCACGCATAAAGTACAGCACATCATCGCCCCGACTGAGAGATTACATTCTCGCAAACACCGATTTTGTAGGCTCCATATCGACGAAGATGTCGAAGATAGTGAACGCCACGCTGAAACACCCCGACGTGAAGAGCATTTTGGAAGCGACACTCGCCATCGACTCTCACCGAGATTTTCCGAGCTATGCCGACGAGCAGTTCACCGAGTGGTATCAACGGGAGGCGAAACAGGAACAGGAGAGTTTTCGGCACAGCGTTACATATTTCCACGGTTGCTACGTCAATTACAACTATCCGCAACTGGGCCGTGACCTTATCACGCTGCTCAATGCCGTAGGTTATGGTGTAAGACTGATGGATAAGGAGAGGTGTTGCGGCGTAGCCAAGATATCAAATCAACTGATAAAGCAGGCTACACGCGATGCAAAACGCAACCTCGCGGAGATTCGCACTGCCGTTGCCCGCGGCGAGGAGGTCATTGCGACGAGCTCGACCTGCTCGTTCACGATGCGTGATGAGTACAGGCACATCCTCGGCCTTGACAATAGCGACGTAAGGGAGAAGATAAACCTCGCAACGCGATTTATCTACCGACTTATAGATTCTGGAGAGATTAAACTCATCTTCCGTGACGATTTCAGGCGACGCATAGCCTACCACGCACCATGTCACTTGGAAAAATTAGGCTGGACCATATACTCCACCTCGCTGCTGCGTATGATTCCGGGACTGGAACTTGTTATGCTCGACTCGCAATGTTGCGGCATAGCGGGCACATACGGCTTCAAGCGTGAGAACTATCGCTATTCGCAGGCCATAGGCGAGCCGCTGTTCCGACAGATAAAATATTCGGGTGTAGATGTCGTGGCGACCGATTGCGAGACCTGCAAGTGGCAGATAGAGATGTCGGCAGGCGTGAAGGTTGAGCATCCGATATCGCTACTCGCAGAGGCTCTCGACATTGAGGCAACACGAGTTGCGAATGGTGTAGAATAGCTGATACTTAACCTTGTGTATAATATATCAATACTATATTTGGTTTAGTTACCAAAATATTTGTATATTTGCACGCGTTTTATAGAAAATTTGAAATTTTAACTAAAAGAATTTATATATGCAGACTAACCAGCAAACCCTCGCCGGAGCAATCTCATTCTCGGGCAAAGGTTTACATACAGGTGTAAATGTAAATATGACCGTTAATCCAGCCGAGGCGAATCACGGTATCGTCTTTCGTCGCGTCGATTTGGAGGGTCAGCCCACCGTTCCCGCCCTGTGCGAGTATGTGAACGACACCTCTCGTGGTACCACCATAGAGAAAGGTGCTGCAAAGGTGAGCACCGTAGAGCATATCGTGTCGGCCCTCTGGACTATGGGCGTAGATAATGCGTTGATTGACATTGACGGTCCCGAGACCCCCATTATGGATGGCTCGGCACGCGAATATGTAGCCTCTATTGAGGAGGTGGGACTCGTTGAGCAGAATGCTCCACGCAAGTATTACGAGGTTACCGAGAAGCAGGTATATACCATTCCCGACAAGGGCGTGGCTATCATCATCTATCCCGACGATGAGTTTACAGTATCGGTACACGTCGATTACAACTCGAAGGTCATCGGCAACCAATACGCCACACTCGATATGTTCAACGAGTATGCCGAGAAGATTGCCCCTTGCCGTACATTCGTATTCCTGCACGAGTTGGAGCCGCTGCTCAAGATGAACCTCATCAAGGGTGGTGACCTGGACAACGCTATCGTCGTTGTGGAGAATCCCGTATCAGACGAGCAGCTGGACCACTTGAAGAAGATTTTCAACAAGGACGACATCCGCGTTACGGGCGGTTACCTGAATAACCTTCAGCTCCGTTCTCGCAACGAGCTGGCTCGTCATAAGTTGCTCGACCTGCTTGGCGACTTCGCCCTGCTGGGTATGCGTATCAAGGGTCGTGTATGGGCATCACGCCCCGGTCACTATGCCAACACCGAGTTTATGAAGCAGCTTCTGGCGACAATCCGTCGTGATGGCGAGAAGCCTGCATTCAAGTACAGTGCATCGAAGCCCGCAGTGATGGACATCAACGAGATTCGTCGTCTGTTGCCCCACCGCTACCCCTTCCTACTGGTTGATAAGGTCTTCTACCTCGACGAGAACTCTATCGGTGCAGTGAAGAATGTCACAGCCAACGAGCCACAGTTTACGGGTCACTTCCCCGAGGAGCCCGTTATGCCGGGTGTGTTGCTGGTTGAGGCTATGGCACAGGCCGGAGGTCTTATCGTCTTGAAGAATATTGAAAACCCTGCCGATTACTCAACCTACTTCCTGCGTATCGACAACGTGCGTTTCAAGCGTAAGGTTGTGCCGGGCGACACCATGCAGATTGAGGCTCATCTTGTAGAGCCTATGCGTCGCGGCATCGCCTCTATACTTGGTAAGGTGTTTGTTGGCGGTCAGCTGGCTTGCGAGGCTACTATGATGGCCCAGATTGTTAAGAATAAAAACTAAACCACTTAAATTATGATAAGCACACAAGCATTTGTTCATCCCGACGCCAAGATTGGCAAGAATGTTACAATTGAGCCCTTCGCATACATTGCCGGCGATGTTGTCATCGGCGACGACTGCTGGATTGGCCCGTCGGCAGTTATTCACGACGGTGCCCGTATCGGCAAGGGTTGCAAGATTCACTCTTTCGCATCTATCGCCTGCACACCGCAGGATTTGAAGTTTGCCGGCGAGAAGAGCCTTGCAGAGATTGGCGACAACAACGAGATTCGCGAATGTGTTACAATCAGCCGAGGCACAGCCTCTCGCGGCACTACAAAGATTGGCAACAACAACCTTATTATGGCCTATGCCCACGTCGCACACGACTGCGAGGTAGGCAGCAACTGCGTCATCGTAAATGGCGTATCACTGGCCGGCGAGGTTGAGGTTGGCGACTGGGTTGTCATCGGCGGTCATACGGCTGTACACCAGTGGGTACATATCGGCGACCACGCAATGATTCAGGGTATGTCGGGCGTTACGAAGGATATTCCGCCCTACATCACAGCATCACGCGACGACCACTATGCCGGCATCAACAAGATTGGTCTTTCGCGTCGTGGCTTCACTCACGAGCAGATTATGGCCATCCACGATGTATGCCGCATTCTGTTCCAGAGTGATTTGAACTACCTGAACGCCTGCGATAAGGTTGAGGCAGAGATTCCACAATCTCCCGAGAGAGATTACCTGCTCAACTTCGTACGTTCTTCGCAGCGTGGCGTTATCAAACCCTATGTGAAGAAGTCTGCATCGGCAGAGTAACATTCGGTTGCGGTATTAATAAAACAAGGCTTGGAGAACAAACTCCAAGCCTTGTTTTTTTGTGGGGAAGTTAGAGAATTTAGGGAGATTAAGGAATTCACTAAACTCCCTAAATTCACTAAACTCCTTAAAATTTACAACCTTTCAGACTCTCGGCCAGCTGGGGCATACCCTCGGCGGCACGGGCCTTGATGTGAGTCAGGGGATTGCGAATCATCGAAGTATCGGGCTCGCCCGGATCCACAACATAGACCGGCACTCCTGCCCGGGCGTAGCGTACCAGCATAGCCGCAGGATAGACCGCTAACGACGTACCCACGACAATCATCACATCGGCCGAAGCAGCAATCTCGCACGCACGGTCAAACATCGGCACCGACTCGCCGAAAAAGACAATATGGGGACGCAGCAACGCACCATCTTCCGCCCTGTCGTCCAACCCCTGCTCCCAGCCCTCAATCGGCACTATAAGGTCGGGATTACGCTGGCTGCGTAGTTTCATCAGTTCGCCGTGCAGGTGCGTGACACGCGTTGAGCCGGCCCTTTCGTGCAGGTTATCGACATTCTGCGTCACAACCTCAACATCGAAATATTTTTCCAGTTCGGCAATGGCTCGGTGTGCCGCATTTGGCTCTACGCCCAAAAGTTCCTTGCGGCGTTTGTTATAGAACTCAATAACCAACTCTCGGTTGCGTGCCAACGCCTCGGGTGTGCAGACATCCTCAATGCGGTACGAGGCCCACAGTCCGTCGGCATCGCGGAAGGTCGCAAGGCCACTATCGGCACTCACACCCGCACCCGTAAATACAACTATCTTTTTCATTAGGCTAATCTTTTTGCACAAAACTATCGTTCTTCTTTCCTCTCTTTTGTTGCAGATAATCGGCAACCTCTTTATCGGCGGCCTTTTTTGAGTCGTTGTAGTAGATTATTGCCGTCCACACCGACAACACTATCATAACAATTGGGGCTACCAACCACGCAATATCGGGTTGCTCGCCACGATAAGCCTCCAAGCACCATTTGACAATCATCAAGGCAAGGCTTACTATACCTAATAAAGCACTTACAGCGAGTTTGCGTAATTTATGACTATTCTCCATATGCTATTCTCTTTTGCTTGTTAAGGCCCACATTATGCCGCCAACGACCACGCATGCCGCACATAACCAGAATAATGCGCTATGTAAGATGTTTACCGATGTATCGGCAGTGTATTTGAGCGTAACAATAATTGCTAAACCCACTATGCCGCATATTGTAATTATAATAATCTTGAATTTTGACAGCCACTTCGAGGGGTCCTCCTTGTAACGGATATAATCGCTCGCCACGCCAATCATCACGCCCGCAACGAGTATTATCCATTTCAAAATATCGAGCAGGAGCATCACTCCATCGCTTTGAATGATTGAACTGCCCTCGAATACTAATCGCAATATGACAACGATTACAAATGCCGCTACTAATGTGTAGAGTATGAAGTTTAGTCTTTTGATTAGATTCTCCATATATTTCTAATTCCGTTGTTTATATCTGGCAATGAGCCAAATTAGGCCACCCAGGGCAAATATCGCAAATAATATATTGCGCTCAGAGAGGGTTAAGCTGATGTCGTTACTGCGAAGGAGATTTATCGCAAACAGCATTATTGCCAATATCGCAATTCCAATCAGCAAACCACCTGCCCAACGACGCCACTTGTGCCAAAATAGTCGTTTGCCTTGTCGCCAATAGCTTATGTTGTGCCACGCAAATAGAATGATGGTGATAACAGTGGTGGTCCAAAATAGGACTCGGTTGAGGATATTCACACTTTCGCTTTGCGCCCAGGCGCTATCCGAATAGTGCGTTATATGCCCCAAAACCACCGAACAGAGCAGAAGTATCGCCCATATCGTGGTGAATACCCTTTTGTGATTATCTTCCATATATTACTCCTCTTGATTGTCGGTTTGTTCGTTTGGTTTACTCTCTGTCTTCACCTTTTTCAGACGGCCGCTGCGTCGCAGGGCATCTGCAATTATCCATTGCAGTTGCCCATTGATGCTGCGGTATTCCTCCTCTGCCCAATGTTCCAAAGCCTCCATTGTGGCAGCGTCTATACGCAAAACAAAACTCTTATTTTCCGCCTTCTTTGCCATTATACTCTATTAATGGTACATTGTTCCGGCATTCACTACGGGTTGAGCCGACTCATCGGCACACAACACAACAAGCATATTGGTTACCATAGCGGCCTTACGTTCGTCGTCCAACTCAACAACTCCCTCGTCATCAAGGCGTTCCAAAGCCATCTTGACCATCGACACAGCACCCTCGACAATCTTCTCGCGAGCCGAGATAATGGCATCGGCCTGCTGGCGACGCAACATAACGGCTGCAATCTCGGGGGCATAAGCCAGGTAGTTGATACGAGCCTCGACAACCTCGATACCCGCAATGGCAAGGCGGTCAGCCAGACGGCTCTCCAACAACTCATTAATCTCGTCGCTGCTGCTACGCAAGGTAATCTCGTCATCGCCAGCAGAGTTATTGTCGTAGGCATAGCAACCGGCCACCTGACGCAACGCCGCATCACTCTGCACCGCCACGAAGTTCTCCAACATATTCATACGAGCCGACTGCGACACCGTACCCACCTCGTTGGCTGTAACATCGATATCGAAGACCGAACGATACAATTCGTCACGCTTCAAGCGCCAAACCAGCACCATACCAATCATAATGGGGTTACCAGTCTTGTCATTGACCTTGATAGGCTCGGCGTTGAGGTTGCGGGCACGAAGCGAAATCTTCTTTGCCGACATCAGGAAATTAACCCACCAGAAACCTGTATCGTAGAATGAACCGCAATACTTACCGAAGAAGGTCAGCACGCGTGCCTCGTTGGGCTCCAAGAGAATAAAGCCTCCGAGGCTGAACAGCGACAAGATAAGCAGCACAATACCGCCAACCATAAGCCAGCCGGTCTGCATAGTGTCGTTCTCGAAACCGATGATATTCAAAACAATCATTGCGATTGAGCCTGCCATCAGAGCAAGCAGCAAAAAGAGTGCTACAAAACCGTTGATTTTCCAACCTTTGTACTCAAAATTTTTGTTCTCCATAGTAGTTTAAGTTTATTTGTTTAATAATTTTTCCAATAATATCATTTTGATATCACAAAGATATAACAAACCAAATCATATTTCCAAATATTTTTGAAAGATTTTTTGAAAAAAAGAATTTATAGAAACAAAAAAAGAGAACATTTTCAGTTCTCTTTTAATCTTTGTCGGGATAACAGGATTGGCTACTACGCAGGCGATGCCTGCTTCGCTTAACGCCTTTCCTATGGGGCCCTTGGGGGCATACAAAGATAAACGCAAAGTGATATTCGCAAACGAATACTTTTTTTTTATTTATGCTTCGCTAATGTGCAAGCACATTCTTGCATAAATAAACAAAAGCCTCCGAACTTCCGTTCGAAGACTTTGCTGTTCACTTTGTCGGGATAACAGGATTCGAACCTGTGACCTCCAACTCCCGAAGCTGGCGCGCTAACCGGACTGCGCTACATCCCGATGCCATTTTCAATATGTCGGGATACCAGGATTCGAACCTGGGACCCCCTGCTCCCAAAGCAGGTGCGCTAACCGGACTGCGCTACATCCCGAAAACCGTAATCGTCAGATAAATGCTCATCTTCGGATTTCGTGGTGCAAAGATATATAAAATAAATTCAAAATTCAAAATTCAAAATTCAAAATTTTCATTTTTAAGCAAAAAAGTGCTTTTATACATATCATTATATATAAAATCAAGGCTTCATAACCGAAGTCTGGCAATCGAAATATCTTATCCGTCCTCCTCAATACACAAAAAAGTCGGGCCTGAAACCCGACTTTTATATATTTTGCTGAAATACCCAACTACGGTTACTCCCAGCCCATCAGCGACATCAGCGTCTGTGCCAATTCGGTATTATCCATCACGCCGTTGATGCTCTCGGCACCCGTTCCATAGAGATAGACCGGCACCATAGTTCCAGAGTGGCCCTTCGTGCCATAGCGGTAGTTGATGCCGCTGTCCGCCTTCTTGAAGTCGGGCGACTGGCTCGGTATGGACAGACCTCCCGTCTCGTGGTCGGCACACACAACAACAAGCGTTCCGGGGTGTGCATCGGCATAGTCCATAGCTGCATCTACGCAAGCCTCAAAATCGTGCATCTCGGCCAAAATACCCTCCGAGTCGTTATCGTGAGAACGATAGTCTATCTTCGAGCCCTCGATCATCAGCAGGAAACCCGGCTTACCCTCGGCAGCGACATTGTTGGTCAGCACCTCCAATGCCTTATTTGTAGCCTGCAACAGATAGTCGCCACGCCCCTCGCGTAGCTTGAGCATATTATCCTCGGCAAACAGACCCAGCACCTTGCCGCCACTCACCGCAGCCATCTCCTCCTGCTTATGCAGCACCTGATAACCCAAAGCAGACAACTCCTCGACATAATTCTTGCCCTGCTTGGCGTAGTACTCATCAACAAACACTCGACCGCCACCCAAAGCGACATCCACACCACTCTTCACGAAGCAACCGGTGATGATATCCATCGAGTCGCGGTGTGGCGATGTAGCATAGAACGAGGCAGGTGTAGCGTGTTGCAGGTAGCAGGTGTAAGCCAGTCCCGTAGCATAGCCGCAACGGCGAGCCTTCAACATCATAGACTCCACAGCCACGCTGTCGGGTGTCATTCCAATCATACGATTGCGAGTCTTATGGCCCGTAGCGAGAGCCGTACCCGCAGCCGCCGAGTCGGTCACTCGGTTATTTGACGAGTGGGTAGTTATCAAGGCTACATTCTCGGCACGATCGAATGCCGTAGGGGCATAATTCTCCTCTACTTTGAGCATTGAGACGTGTGCGAGGCCCATACCGTCACCAATCATATAGATTACGTTCTTAACCTCCTCCTTTGACTCTGTACAGCACTCATTGCTGCAACAAGCCGTGCAGGCAATCATTGCCGCAAAAAACAACATCAGCTTTTTCATAGTGTTTTATATCTTTTACGCATCAAAGTTACCATTTTTTTTGTACTTTTACCAACAGTAAACAAATTATATTTCACTTATGGATGTAAAAATTGCCGCCGATTGGAAGCATTTATTGCAGGAGGAGTTCGACAAGCCCTACTTCGAGGAGCTTACCCGATTCGTCAGAGAGGAGTACGCCACCAACACGATATATCCCGCAGGCAAGAATATTTTCAGAGCCTTCGACAAGTGTCCCGTAGATAAACTCAAAGTCGTCATCATCGGGCAGGACCCCTATCACGGGCCGGGGCAGGCCAATGGTTTATGCTTCTCGGTGAATGACGGAGTACCCTTTCCGCCCTCGTTGCAGAACATCTTCAAGGAGATTTCAAGCGACATAGGCACACCCGCCCCACAGAGTGGCAACCTCGACCGCTGGGCCGAGCAGGGAGTGCTGCTGCTGAACGCCGTTCTCACGGTCAAGGCCCATCAGGCGGCATCGCACGCCGGCAAGGGCTGGGAGCAATTCACCGATGCCGTGGTACGCATCATAAATGAACGCAAAGAGGGCCTTGTATATATGCTTTGGGGCAGTTACGCCCAACGCAAGGGACAGATGGCCAACCCCGCACGCAACCTGATATTGAAGAGTGTGCATCCCTCGCCACTGTCGGTATATCGCGGCTTCTTCGGGTGCAAGCACTTCTCGCAGGCGAATGAATATCTTGTAAGCAGAGGCCAGGAGCCTATAATCTGGTAAGGAGATGAATATACGAGAGATTTTCAGCGAGGCAGATGTAGCCCGCCTTGCCAAAACAGCCCGCAAGGTGTGGCGTGAGGCCAACACATCATTCTGCTCGGCCGAGCAGGTGGAGTATATGATTAAGAGGTATCAGAGCTTCGAGGCCATAACGGGTCAGCTGATGCTCGGCTATCGTTATTTCATCTTCGAGCAGGACGGCGACATACTCGCCTACTTCGGCGTGCAGCAGCAAGGCGAGAGGCTCTTTTTGAGCAAGTTCTACGTCGTGAAGGAGTATCGCGGGCAGGGGTTGTTCTCGGTGGGTCTGGATGTGATGCGTGAGATATGCCGCGAAGGTGGTATGTCGGCCATCTATCTGACGGTCAATCGCAATAACCATCACGCCTGCGAGGTCTATCGCCACAAGGGGTTTGAGGTTATCGCCGAGGAGGATAACGACATAGGCTACGGCTTTGAGATGAACGACTATATAATGCAATTGGAGGTGGAATAATCCACCTCCAATTTTGCATCACGGCATCATCGCCGCTACTCCTGCTTGTTCAGTTCCTCACGCCACGAATGGTCGTGGATAACAGGTGGAGCAAGCGGTTCAGGCTGTTCTATACTATCCTTTTGATTCTTGGGTTCAGCCTCGGCCTTCTTGTTACGACACGAAGCACAACCGCCGGCAAGCAATGCAATAAAGAGCATCACGGCAGCCGACACAAGCATATTTTTCTTACTATTTGATTTCATCTCTCCACGATTTATTATGAATGATTGGTGACTGGTGTGCAACATTCTCCACATAACGGAAGCCATCGCCGCTACGGGTGCGAGTCTTTCGGCTCTCGCCAATATTTTGGGCATCGTACTTCACGAACTCCTCATAGTCGTACTCCCACTCGGGGCCATAGGCGATTCTGAGAATACGATAATATATAGCCTCGCGTGAAGGGGCATTGAATCCATAGCCATTATAGCTATCTCTCATCATACTGTTTTCTGACGGACGATACGCCCCTTCTGCACAATATGCAGCACCCTCAAAGATACCGATATCATCTGACGCATAACGTGAATCCGACAGGAAATGACTCCACTTAATCTTCTCCGGGTCATCGGTTATATCGACATTCTTAAACCAGCCCACCGGTTTATATATGTTTTCATAATCATCCTTACTCTCCTCCGTCATCATGCCATCAGTAACATATTCATCATCAAGCTTTGCAAATCCATGACTACCCTCGTGGGTGATGGTATTTCTGAAATCTGACAACGTACTATATGCGATAGTGAAGCCTGCTCCGGATTCGTCTGGTTTCATCGCTTCCTGATTGTAAAAATGGCAGGTACCATGACGAGAGTTCGCATTTACGACAACAACAGCCATCACATCATCCATCTCCTCAAAGCCAAATTTTTCATATATATATCTGATAATTTTCTCGTTATCACCACCAACGCCTGTACTGCTTGGATCAAGCGCAGTTTGCAACGCAGTCTCGTGTCCCTCGGCTATCGTCTCATCTTTCGATACGAGAGTTAACACGTGGCAAGTAAAGTAATCACGGAACGATTTGTATGGTTCATACGAGAAGAATGACTCCATAGCCGTACGCATAAAATTGTCGTAAGTGCCATCGGCAATCAATCTATCGGTAAAGCCATCACCCATATAGACAATATTGATAGCTTTGGCACCACCAACATTGGCAGATTGCATAACATAGGTCTCACCATCCTGCGAGAAATCGGTCGAGCTATATGTCGGATCCATCGTATTGTCAATAGTGGTCATCAGATGCTTCTGCTCTATTTTCGTGCGTTTCATTGTATTGCCGGCATATATGGATATATCCGCAGCACGTCTATAAACCATATAAGTAGCATTAGGCGAAATCTTAACCGTTACCTCCGCATTACCTGCACTTCCCTCCATAGGCTCAACAGTCAGCCAATCGGGTGTAACATAACTACCATCGGAAGATACTTCGTCACTGGTAATCTTAATTCTCCAGTCGGCTGTACTCTCAAACCTGATAGTCGTCGTTGCAGGATAGCCCGCGAAAGATGTTTGATGATCTTCGAGCAAAATCTTATCATATACAATAGGTGGTTTATTCTCTGTCGGATTGGTTGGGCCGTCATCCCCGCAAGATGTCAGGGCGAAAGCCGCAAAGCAAATTAAGAGCAGTTTTTTCATAGTGTTTATATTTTGTGGTTAGTTAATTTTCATATTACTAAAATGTCATCTTCACGCCAAGCATTGCACGAGGAGTTGTATAGTAGTAGTTCAGCCACTCGTATATGTTGCTGCCCGTTAGGTTACGACCCTCGGCATAGACCGATATGCGGTCATTTACACGATACTCCGCACAGAGATTAAGCGACACTGTATTACGGGTCTTGATGTATGAGAATTGAGGCTCTGTCACACCATCTGCTGCTCCATCTGTCGCACCATCTGTCGCACCTCCTGCTACACCCTCGACCGACGTTACGGCTCCATTTATCAGTGGCATAGTCAGCCACTTCACGCCACCCGCATAATCAAGATTGAAGCCCACCTTCAGACGACGTGTCATCACGCGGATATCGAGTGCCGTTGTAAAGCTGGGGCGATTGGCATAGAGCTTATCGTAGTTCTCCCACGCATAGACCTTTGCCGACAGTTCGGCTTCCAGCCACCCTGCGGGGCGAATCTTCACACTTCCATCCAGACGCAGGCTATGCTGATATGCCGTAACAAATGAGTAGTAGCCATAGACCGTGTACCAATAGACGTGGTCATCGGCAAACGACAACTCGGCCGAGAGATTATACGAGAACAATCCTCGTGCGAGGTTTCCGCCAACACCTACGCGACCGTTATACTTAACCTCGTTAGGCAGTGCCGCCAGAGCGGGCGATACAGCAGTCTCCGCTGCGAAGAATGGGTTTTCATACATCAGCGACGAGAAGTCATGGCGAATCAGCTTGCCATCAATCTCGGCATAGGGGACAAAGCGTTCCGTGCACTCTTCCACGTAACATGGAGATATGGCAGTATATGGTGCGGCGAGTCGGTTGAGGACTTGACCTTGTCGTAGTAGTAGTCGGCACCGATAATCATATGAGTACGCGGACGGCTGAATCCGTAACGCACACCAATCATCATACTATTGTTACGATAGGCCGCAATCTCCTTGCCACCAAATGTGCCGCTATACCCCACCTGCATAAGGAACAGATGTCGGCCGCCAAGCACTTTGCCTATCGTTGCATCAATCTCGACACTGGACTGCGAGAATACGGGCTTCTGCTCATAACGGCGTACCTTATGGCGGAAGACGCCTCCACCGGCCTCGAGATTGAAGTTCCAGCGGCTCATATCGACAAACTCGTCGCCAAAACGCACCTTTCCGTTAAACTTACCATAGGCTATTCTCTCGCCCGTAGTCGGATAGCGGTGGCGAAGCTGGCTATCGCCATACAGGTCTGCCTCCAGCGTATGGTGACCCATAAACCAGCCGGCACGACCTCCCACACGATTCGACATCTCGGTAGTATGCGACTTGACCTTTTCGTCCATTATATTGTGGCGGTTGCGATAGTCGCCCAGATGGTTGGCATAGACCATTGCGTAGCCCTTGTCCTTGTTGTAGGTCGAGAGATAGGCATCGGCCTCACTTGCCAGAGGCACACCCACCGCCGCCTTCACATAGAGAGGACGATGAGGGTTATAGTCCCAGTAGGCGATTGTCGCAGGGCGGAAATTCCTGGTCATAAGCGACGTTGTATAAGTGCGAGGCGTAACCGAATACTCTATCTCCGGCTGCATCTTCACCGTATCGGTCATATCGGGAATTATAGCAAGTTTCTGGGCCTGACTCACCGTAGGAGCATAATCTTTCGACACCTCCACCTGCTTCAATACCTGTGCTGCACTCGGCTGAACAGACCAGAGCAGAGCCAACAGCGTTGTAATATATAGGATTCTCTTCATAGCCTAATTCATTTTTTCGATTCGCGATTTAGCCTCATCCACGATGCCGTCATCGGCCGGCGAGTAACCATCCACCACACTCTGATATGTGGCACGAGCCTGGAACGCATCATTGCGGCTCATATAGATATCGCCCAAGAGTATAAAGGCCTTGGCGAGCCAATAGTTCTGCGGCGTCTTGCTATCAGAGAACTCATAGACCATATTCTCGGCCTTTTGCAGATTGCCCGCCTGATACTCCTCTTCGATGAGGCGATAGCGAGCCTCCGCACCCTCGGCACTCTTGGTCTCGGCACTCAACACCCGGAAGATACCCAGAGCCTCCTCCTTGCGACCCTCGTTCAGCAATATCGTAGCCTTCGCATAGCGAGCCTTACGGCGTGCCACATCGGTCACCTCGGTCAGCGTCTCCACATCGTCGGCCATAGCCACGATATCGGCCGAAGAGCCATATTTAAGCGTTGAGGCTACATAGCCCGATGCAGAACTCTTCTTCGTTGAGGCATTGGCGGTCTCGTCATAGAGCTGACGATACGCCTTGGCAGCCTGCTCCCACCTCTCATTCTTGTAGCATATTGACGAGAGTTTGTCGAGCACTCTCTCCGAATATTGAGTATGGCCCTTTGATGCCAGCTCCGAGAGGCTCTCGACAGCCTCCAACTCCTTGCCGTCGCGAATATAGCAATCACTCAAAAAGAAGAGTGCATCGTTGCGATAGTAGCCGTTAGGATAGTTTGTGAGATAGCTCTTCAAGCTGACGGCAGCCTCCGCAACCTTATTATCAAGGTAGAGTTTCTGTGCTGCGGCATACGACAGCGAATCTCGCGTCATCGTGCTCACATTGCTCTCCAAACCATATTTGTCGGCATATTTGAAGTAGGCATCGGCATCACCCTGTGCGATATAAATCTCGCGTATGCTCTGCAAGGCACTCTTCGACTGCGACGACTGGGGAGCACTCTGCACCACAAGGTCGTAATATTTGAACGCCTTATCGTTCTGCCCGAGGTTCATATACGCCAGACCCAAATCCGACAACGCCTGCAACTTGTATGATGACGAAGGGTAATTACGCACGAACTCCTCCAGAGTCTTTACGCCTTTGTCGTACTGCTCATCCACGATGTAGGTGCGCCCCAACTCATAGGTTGCTGCATCGACATAATCGCCTCTGTCATCCCGCACAATATTTGACAGAGCCGCTATCTTATCGTTGGTCTTGCCCTGATAGCCAAGCACCAAGGCCCGCTGGTAGGCGGCATAGTATCTCTCCGAAGTACCCAATGCAGCGGAGTTGTTATAACTCTTCACCGCAGCATCAAACTCTCGCATAGCGTAATGCACATCGCCTCGGCGATTGAGGGCATCGGCCGCATAGGAGTCCTTCTGGGTATATAACGACAGGAACTTGTCAAACGCATCGGCCGCTGCCGAGTAGTCGTTATTATTGAAGTGGCAATAGCCGATATTGTATTGGGCCATAGCGTACTCCTTACCGGTGCGTGGAGCTCGGGCCATAAAGTTACCATAACGACGCATAGCCTCGTCACTGTCGCCTTTCGAGTAGGCAATCTCGCCCAACCAGAACGACGCCAGGGCGTTGTATTTGGCGTTTAGGCCCACGCCCAGCGACTCCGTAAGTGAAGCCTCCGCCTCATCCAGTTCGCCCTCGCTGTAAGCCTCCAAGCCATTGAAATATGATATCTTCTGCAACGCCTGCAACACCTCGTTATCGGGTGACTTGATAGATTTTATGGCCTCATAGGCCGCCGAATAGTTATTTGAGTTGTAGTATGCCGCCACCAGCAGTGAACGCACATAGTTGGCTCTCTCCGAGCGGGGATACCTCTCCAAATAACGCGTCAGGACATTTATAGCCTCGTTGAAGTGACCTCCACCCAGCTCATACTGCAACTTGCCATAGTTGAACATCGCATCCTCGGCTATGTCGGCATCAAACGGAGCACCCGACGACATAGCAAACGAGTACATCGCATTGCGTTTGTCGCCACTTCGCAGATAGCAGTCGGCAAGGTGATACGAAGCATTCTGTGTGAGCAGGTCATCCTTACCGCAAGCACCACGCAGATAGGATATGGCATCAACATAAAGCGTGCGGCGGTATAGCGAGTAACCCATAATGTAGTTCTCCACGCGACCCATCTCGCCACCACCCTTGCGGTAGGCCTCCATATATCTTATGGCATTATCGTAGTTGGCAAGCTGAAACCACGACTCGGTCATCATACGACGCACCTGCTGTGCCTGCTGCTCGGTAGTGTGGGCAATCACAGCATCGCCATTATCGACAACGGCCTGATAGCGGCCCTCCTTAAAGTCGAGCTGCAACAGGTAGTGCGGCATCAAATCGCCATACTGCGAGCTGCTCTGCAATGCAGTAAAGCCCTCGCGAGCCCTTACCATATCGCCCTCGGCATAGGCCATATACGAGGTGTAGTATGTGGCATGCTCGGCATAGTCACCCCCGCCACGCAGATTTCCGAAGTGGCGTTTTGCTGTTCGGTAGTCGCCCTGCATAAAGGCCATATAACCCATTCGCAAATCGTAGCGGTCACGGCTGTCGGGATCCAGACGATCGTAATCCACAGCACGCAACGCCGCCGCTGCCGACATCACATCGCCCTCGATGCAGTAGTGTTCGCCCAGAGCAAACACAACATCATTTGAGGAAGCCGAGCCGGGATGCTCCAAAAGGAATTTACGCAGGCGTTCCTCCACCTCACCGCGTTTAAGCTCCACATCACACAGAGCCACATAGTAGTCGATTTTCTCAATCGCAAACTTATCCTCTGCTGACGAAAGTCTTTTCTTCGCCGCCAAAAATTCGCTGCGAGCCTCGGCATAGTGGCCGAACTCATACAGCGATATGGCTCTATCGAGCTTCTGCTCACGGTTTTGAGCCTCGGCACACAGCACCAGACACAGCATAAAGCTCAACACCAAAAGAGTTTTCTTCCTCAACATATATCAAACTTATTTATTCCAAAACTATTGATTCACAAAGATAACATTTTTAGCTCAATTTACACAACATAGGAACGATTATTGTCGGTGGCTTATTGTGAATATTCACAATAATACTCTATTAGCGTTATTTTTAACTTTCTTAACTATGAGCAACATTCAAAAAGTTACCGTCGTCCTTCACAACGGACGATTTCGTCTGGCAGAGTCGGCAAAGGCCGATGAGCTTAACCCCAAAGCGTTGATATTGTGTGCCGCTGCCGAGTGTGCCGGCTATACGATTATGACTCTTCTGCAAAAACGGCATATCACGCCCAAAAGCGTTGAGATAACGGCACAGGGCACTCTGAACACAGCCGTTCTGCAACCCATAAGCCAATATGAGCAGTTCGACATCGCCTACAATGTGGAATGCCGCAACATAGGCGACCAGGAGGCTGTCAGCGAGGTGGTATTGGAGGCCCACAACGAAAAATGCGGAGTCATCGCAATGCTCCGCAAGATAGCTCCCATATCACACGAGATTTCAGTCATCAGCACCGAGTAGGTCTAATCGGTTGCTGTAAGATGTTTATATTCCGACACCGCCACCGCATAGTTAAAACGTGCGGTGATGGCGTTGGTATAGATTTGTATCCAACTTATCTGTGCCTGCAATACTTCCAGAATTGTAGCCTGTCCCTCCTGATAGGAGTAGGTTGAGATAGAAAGGTTTTCGCCCGCTATATCGAGGTTTCGCAACGATGACTGCATCTGCGAATAGCTACTCACCAAAGCACTCCAACCATCGGCCTCCTGCTGCTCCACATCGTCACGCAGCTGCTCCCACAGATTGTACGCCACACGGGCATCGCACTTCGCAGCCGCCACGCTATGCCGCCTCTCGCCCCAATGGAGTATGGGGATGCTGATACCTACAACAATAGCCGCATCGAGATAGGTACGCCCTTTGATATTGGGCGAGAAGGTCTGCCACGAGCCACCGATGCTGGCATAGAGATTAGGACGAAACGACGCACGCACCACATCGACACCATACTCTGCCGACTTTATCTTCCACGCCATAGCCCTGATATCGGGTCGGCGTTCAACAATATCGGTAAACGACACCCTTTGCGGCATAGGGATAGTATCGGTAATTGACTCTGCCAGCTCAACAGCCATAGGCTCGTGCCAGCCGCCCAGATTATTGAACAGGTGCTTGGCCTTTTCATAGCCCATCTGTGTTACTATCTGCGAGTATTCGGCCTCACTCAAACGAGCCTCCACCTGCAACAAATCACCCTTCGCCACATAGCCCTCTTCGTAGCGGTCCTGCACAACCTTGTAGAGTGAACGTATTATATCGACATAGTGGTCGGTCGCCGCCTTGTAGAGTTGCGTTGCCGAGACCTGCCAATAGGCGTAGTCCGCCTCGTAGAGCGTATTCAGGCGAATAGTCTCGGCATCTTCAAGGCTCGCTTCGTAGTCACTCTTCGCACGCCGCCACGAGGCTCTCACACCACCGCCGGCATATATCGTCTGCGAGAGTGTCGGCGTCAGCGAGAAGCCCCACAGTTTACCGTCGCCATCTCGCCGAAAACTCTTGGTAAAAGAGCCGTCGGCCGACAACTCCGGCAGAAATGCGGTGTACTCCTTTTTCACCGTTGAGGCCGATTGCTCGATTGTAATGATTGAATTTGCGACCTCAGTACTTGCCACATAGACGCTATCGCGATAGGCTTGCAGGGTCATCTGACTCCACGCCGGAGAACACAACACGGCAGAGAGTAGCAAAAGTGTATATTTTTTCATATTGCAAACTTTTATTTATGACGTAACTCCTTGATATTGTAAAATATGGCATACACCACCGGCAGAACGAACATCGTAAGCACCGTAGCCACAAACAGACCGCCCATAATCGTCGCCGCCATAGATGTAAACAGCGAATCGAAGAGCAGTGGTATAAGTGCCAGAATGGTGGTTATCGAGGCTAAAAGCACAGGTTGCAACCTCTCCCTCGCCGCAACCATTACGGCATCGTAAGGCGAAATACCCAATTGACGCTTCTCGTTGATTGACGCGAGCAGAATGACGGCATTCTTCACATTCATACCCACCAGACCGAGCAGACCGAGCAACGAGAAGAAATCAAATTGATTGCCCGTAAGCAGCAAACCACCGACAACGCCAATAAAAATCAGCGGGACCATAAGCAGAACGACTATCGGGTCGCGATAGTTCCCGAACAGAAGGAGCAAAATCACAAAGATAAGCACCAGCGTCAGCGGCATATTGGCTGCCAATGCCTGATTTGACTCCTCCTGCGACTCTGCCTCGCCAAAGATTTTCAGACGATAGCCTTCGGGGATAGTAATCTCCTGCTGCACCCGACCAAGCAGACGTTCCAGCAGACGCTGCGTATTCTCGCCATCGGCAGGGTCGCACTGTGCTTTCATAACCCGCTGACGATTATACTGTTCTATAACGCCCAAGCGATAGTCGAAATCGAAATAGCTGCTCGCCTGCTCGATTGAATAGACCCGTCCACGCTGCGAAAATATCGGCAGCGATTGCAGGTTTGAGAGGTTGAAATCTGCCATTGCATCGTCCTTCAACATTATAGGCACAAGTTCGTCGCCCTGCCTGAAATCGGCCATATAATAGCCCTGCGTTGCAAGGTTTATCCATTGAGCCATACGGCTGCGGCTGACGCCTATGCGTTGTCCTTTGATTTGCGAATACACAGGCAGCCACGTCGGGATACGATTACCCCAGCTGTTGCGGATATTTGTCGCACCCTTTTCCTGCCACATTATCTGCTCCACACGCTGCGTCAATGCCAAAAGAGTATCAATGTTGCCACCTACAAAGCCTATCTCGATGGTGGCATCAGGTACGGGCGAGAGCTTAAACAGCGATGAACGAAACCACACATCGGGGCAGGAGTCGGCCACAAATCTGTCAAGACGCCTCTTGACCTTCGCCGAAGCCGATTTGCGACTGACCTCGACGAGTATGTTGCCGTAATTGGGTCGTCCCGCAACGCTACTACTCGCCAGATAGTAACGCAGAGGTGTCGTTCCCGCCGTAGTGGATACTCGCACCACCTCCGGCTGACGATGCAGCCAGTCGGTCATAGCCGTAAGATTGGCATCCATAGCCGAGATATCGTACCCCTCGGGAAGAATCACATCGGCACGGAAATAGGGTTTGGAGAGCTGCGGGAAGAAGTTTTGCGGCATAATACTCATCGCACACATTGAGGCAAAGAAGAGAGCAACAGCCCCCACCGCCACTATCCAGCGATGCCGCAAAGCCCCTCGCAGAGCCTTGTCAAACCATTTGAAACGGAGATTCTCGCCCGCAGCACCTGCTGGTCGCAACATCCTGACACCAAGCACAGGCACCTGCGTCATTGCAAGCACCCAGCTCAACATCAGCGACAGCGAGATGACGATAAACAGAGGTTTTACAATCTCGGCAACCGACGACGGAGCCAGATAGAGTGGCAGAAACGAGAATATGGCAATAAGCGTCGCACCAAGCAGACCCCACTTCGGGCCATCGGCACCCTGCACGATAGCCTCACGCATAGACAGCCCTCGCCCCACACCATTCAGGGCGTTATCCGTAACGACAATAGCGTTATCGACCAACATTCCCATAGCGATAATAAAGCCCGCAAGCGATGTGCGATTGATACCCTCGCCTATCATATACATAGCGAGCATCGTGCCACCTATGGTAAATATCAGCGACGAGCCGATAAGCGTTCCGCTACGCAACCCCATAGCCAGCATTATGACCGCTATGACGATAGCCACCGACTCCAACAGATTCAGCATAAACGAAAAGTTCGCTTCGCGGGCAATCCTGTCTTCGGGATAGAGCTCCACAACATCCAGTCCCAGCGGCATCTCGCGTGAAAAGCGTTGCAGCACCTGCCCCACCTCGCCACCTACGGCAACGACATCAGCCTCTGCCGCCGACGATACTCCTATACCTATGGCCCGACGCCCATCGACCTTCATTATAGAGGTCGGCGGCGAGAGGTAGTCCTGCTCTATTCGGGCAATATCACCCAGACGGAACTGCTTGCCGTCGGAGGTCATAAGCAGTTGGTCGGCAATGTCATCTATCGAGGTATAGACGCTTGTTTCCAAGATTTTAACCACCATCTCGTCGGCCACCACCTCGCCACTATTCACTACGGCATTCTGCTGATTCATAGCCGCAATAATCATCTCGGGCGTGATGGCGAAGTTGGCCAACACCGAACGCGTGAGATAGATATTTATGACGGGCATCTGTTCGCCCAGCAATGCCACCTTCTCAACGCCCTCAATCGTGACAACCTCCCGCTTTATCTGTTGTGCCCAGTCCCGCAACTCACTCCACGAAAAGCCCTCATCGGCAACCAGACCATAATAGAGGCCATAGAGATCTCCGAAGTCATCATTGACGCGTATCTGCCCCACATCGGGTGGCAGCTGCGACGAGATATTCATCACCTTACGGCGTAGCTCGTCCCATAGTTGCGGTATCTCCTCGGCACGCGTACCGGGTTCCAACTCTACGACAATCTTCGACTCTCCATAGTATGATTCGGAGGTTATCTTCTTAATCTTTCGCATCGATTGCAGTTCGCGGGCCAAAGGCTCCGAAACCAACTCCTCAACCTCCAGCGGTGTTGCACCGGCATAGGAGCAGGTTACCACAGCACTCTTCAAGACGAAGGTAGAGTCCTCCTTTTTGCCCATCTTAAGGAAGGCCCACACGCCACCCACAACAAAAAGCACAAGCACGAACCACACAACGCTGCTTTTACGCAAAGAATATTCAGCAATAGACATAGGCTCAACTGTTTATAACTTTCACCTCAACGCCCTCTTGAAGTTTATACACTCCCACTGTCACCACCTTCTCACCCTCACGCAGACCCGAAAGCACGACAACCATATCGCGACCGAAGATATCGCCCAGCACCACACGCCTCCGTTCCACGCGACTATCTGCACGCACCACCCATACGAAAGTGCCACCCGTCGCCGGAGCATATATCGCTGACAACGGAACAGACAGACGCTGCGGCCCATTCTCCTCGCTACGCATAGTAATCTGGCAGGTCATACCCGGAGATATGCCATAGAGTTCGCTATCGGCTTTCGATATCTTCAACGCAACGGGAAAACCCGAAGCATCGGACGAGGTTTTGGCGTATTTATGCAGACGGGCATTGAAACGGCGATTGGGTACATTGTCAAACGTTACAGAGAATCGAGTTGTCGTATCGGCCAGCAGAGGAAGACTCTTTTCGGGCATCGTAAACTCTACTATCGTACTGCGAGGATTGACCAGACGGAGAATGGTCTCACCCGCCTGCACACGCTGATACACATCGACATAGACCCTCTCAATCACGCCGTCAAACGGAGCTCGCAACTTGGTGTCCGACAACAAATCCTTGGAGTTCTCATAGGTCGATTTGGCCCTCACGAAGGAGGCCTCCGAAGCCTCAAACTCCTGTCGTGACACCGCCTCATGCTCCATCAGGCGTTTCATTCTCTCGTACTGCGAACGAGCCATCTCGTACTGCGAACGGTCGGAGGCCACCTGTAACTCCACATCTCGCGGGTCAAGGCTGGCAAGCAGCGTTTCACGTCGCACGAAATCGCCCTTTGAGACATCGCACGCAGCTATCTGCCCCGAAATCTTAAAAGCAAGATTAACGGCATCATCGGCCGTAGCCATACCGGCAAAATCACGATTTATATACTCGGTGGGCATCACCTCTACTGTCTTTACCGACTGTACGGCACTGCCTCCACCGCCCCTTGCTCCGCACGACAACATCATAAGCAAGGCAAAGGCCGCTATTGGAATAGATTTGCACATAAGAAAAAAAATTGACTTTCGGATAACCAAAAGTCAATTTTCATACCAAAAAGCGATGAGCAGCAGCGGAACTGCCCTATCGTAGTCCCAATGTCGCAAAAGGCGACAATAAGAGAAGGTTTATCGTATGCGGTCCAGCGAACGCACCAGCATCTCATCCTTGAATATTGCTCGTGCCGCCATATATACCAGAATAAGCGACACCAACGGGAATACGATAGCTATGCGGAAGCTCTGTGCACTAAACTCCATACCAGAGAACATTCTGTTGCTCAAATAGTAGTAGATAGCCATAAAAGCTATTGAGCCGAGCAACATAACAATCTCTACAGCACACAGGCGAATCTGCAACAGACGCTTCTTATACATAAAGATTGTAATAAATGGGATGATTGCCGACAAAGCAACCACGATGCCCATATACATTGTCGAGAACGACTGCTCGGCACTTTTGAGCTCAAAAGCATACAATTCGAACTCCTCAACGCCTGCAAGGAACGAAGCGAGAGGTGTGAAGATAGCCGTAGTCATAAGGGCTGCGACGGCCAACAGATATAATGACTGAATACGCTGTATCATAATTTTTTATCAATTTTGTAATTATTGCGGTCGGCAGAACGACGGTTAATCAACTCGCCGATAAATCCCGCCAAGAATAGTTGAACACCAAGAATGATTGCCAGAATAGCTATAAAGAAGAGTGGCTGGTCGGTAACGGCACGCAGGTATGTTCCGTTGAGTTGCTTTACAATCTTTGCGATGATAATCCACAAAGCTGTTCCTCCACCGACTAAAAACATAATCGTTCCAAGACTACCGAAGAAATACATCGGAGAACGGCCGAAATGCGACATAAACGACACGGTGATAAGGTCGAGATAGCCCTTCACCATTCTCTCCATACCGAACTTCGAAACGCCATACTTGCGTTCCTGATGCTGGACAACCTTCTCGCCGATACGCTTAAATCCGGCGTGCTTGGCGAGGATAGGGATATAGCGGTGCATCTCGCCATAGACCTCGATAGACTTAACAACCTTACGGCGATAGGCCTTCAAGCCGCAGTTGAAATCGTGCAACTTGATGCCCGACACTGCACGGGCTGTCCAGTTGAAGAACTTACTCGGCAGACGCTTCCCCGCAGGGTCGTAACGCTTCTTCTTCCAGCCCGACACCAAATCGTAGCCATCCTCCAAAATCATACGACGCATCTCGGGAATCTCGTCAGGCGAATCCTGCAAGTCGGCATCCATAGTAAACACTACCTCGCCCTGTGCCGCTTCAAAGCCGCAGTAGAGGGCAGCCGACTTACCATAGTTGCGGGCAAAGCGGATACCACGCACCGAGGCGTTGGCTGCAGCCAAGCTCTCCACCACACTCCACGACCCATCCGACGAGCCGTCGTCAATCATAATCACCTCATACGAGAGGCTGTTGGCCGTAGCCACGCGGTCTATCCACGCAACCAATTCGCCCAGCGACTCCTCCTCGTTGTAGAGTGGTACGACAACCGATATATCGAGTTTTTCTGCCATCTGTACTCTCAACAAACAATACTACTCCTCGTCGTCCTCCTCCGCGTCAAACAAATCGGGCTCACGCTTAACGCCGATAGCGATAAACAGACCATAGAAGCCGTGTCCCAGAACACTGCCGAAGATTTGAGTCAATAACACAGGCATAGGAGAGAACAGCATAGCATGATACATCTCCATAATTGAGTCCATATCAGCACCCGATGTTCCCATCTGCGACATTGTTGCGAGCAACTGATCGTAGGTGGCCTCAAACTGCTCGGTAAAGAGCCAGTTAACGGCTACAATCTGATATGCACCAACGAGAATACCGGTAAAGATACCTGTTGCGAGCATAAAGCCCAACGCCTGACCATAAGAGAAGCCCTCCTGTGAGAACAACTGGGCACGGCGACGTGAATAGTAGAACAACAGATAGATTGTAATAACCATATTGGCAAGACCCAAAATGAACGACAGCTTGGGCATCAGCATCGACAATGCCGAAAGTGCAATATTTACCAAACCGATGACCGCACCACAACGTGACGCATCACTCCAAAAAGTAGATTGTTTCATAATCGTATTGTTTTTAATTTTACTTACATCTTTCACAACTATCTGCACTCGGTGCAGAGATACTATCACGCAAAGATAGTGATAATTTATTAAAGACAGCGATAATTTATCACAATACTCTATACCGAGAGGGAAAATTATGCCACACTTGTAGTTTTTTCGAAAGGTTTGGGGACAAACACGAAGCGAGCCGGCATGGCATAAAGCTCTCTATCTTGCTACGCACCCTCCGCCTACATCTCCTTGATAGACTCTATGCCGTTGCGTGAAATAGAGACGCGGAAACGCTTATAATCGGTACGGTCGTCATATTGATACTGCATAACAATATTAAGGAAATAGACCTTTTTGCAATCTACCCTCTGCAACGAGTTGTCATCTTCGAGCTTATACAACGGCACATAAGGATTATCCATCTTCTGGATATAGTTGCTGATATTCAGACGGATAATATCGTTAATACCGTCGGTGTGATAGACGTTGTTCGCCACCAATCTCTCACGGTCGATATGCACCCACTTACGATACAACAGCACCTTATCGTCGTGTATTGAGCTCTCGGCAGGTGTAATAGGCCCCTTATGACGCAGTTGCATAACCTCGGCAGGGATATTCTCACGTTGAAGGAAATCGACGCCCTCCTTAATCCAGCCGATATTGTGCTCCTTGATGTTGATTTTAGCCTTGTTATCGAAGTATTTGCTACCCTTGCGGTGAGCAAAGTAGTAGCGAGCCAGCTCCTTTATGCGATCCTTACCCATATAGCTGATGACAAGCACGATAAAGAACGGCCATGTGAAATTGCCAAATCGCTGCTGGAAATAGAAGCTGACTATCGTGGCAAAAATCATCGACAGGCCCGCCGCTATACTATAATATATCTGCTCCACCATCACTCCGTCACGCTTCTTCGGCACACGCAGGTAGAGAGCACTCTCGACATACTTTTTCAGCACGCCGTGCGAATATATGAGGTTACGATTCTCCAACGCATCCTCCTCCGACACCGACAGATAGCCCATCTTTACGCGATAGTGCTGCTCGTCACGCACCAAAGTTGCCAATGCCGCAATCTCCTTTTCGTAAAGGTCGCCGTGCTGCGAGAGGTGTCGCATCAGACGGAAGGTATATTGATTGAGCATATAGCTCATAAACTCATCACCAAAGCCGAAGCACTCCATTACAGGTCGGCTCACGGTCGGTGTGTTTATCACATTTCGCAAAAGACGATATTCCGAGAGGATATGACGCAGATTTTTCACATACTCGCCGCACAGAAACCTGACATCCTCACGACGTTGCTCATCCGTACATATATGCCCCACCTCCTCACGCATAGCACTCTTCACTATGGCCGAGAATATCTTTATCTGCGACTCATACTCTGCCACCGCCGTACGCGTAGGGTCAGAAGCAAGAGCCTCAAAAGCCCGCTTCAAATGTTGGAGGGGAATGGCATCGCCCGATGCTATATTACGCAACAGGAAGCGTGGCGTAATAAGACGGATGTTTGACTTTACATCGCGATAGAAATCCTCTTTGGAGTAGGTTGATGGCGATATATCGAGGCTTGACGGCACGAAAATCCACATATATACCGAGAAGTCGTTATGACGGGTCTTGCGGCGGGTCACAAAACCCACCTTGAACTCGATAGAGAACTTGTCGTGTATTTTAGTCGTTATATCTATCATAACCTCGATTTTCTTATATCTTAATATTAAAAGAATAAGCCCTCGGTATAGCCCAGCCAGCGAAGTACGGTCTCGCCCCAGAGGATAATCATCACCCAGCCGATAAGCATCATCGTTATACCATAGCGGAATGTATCACTCCAGCTGTAATGGTTGGTAGTATAGAGCAGAGCCGCAGGCTTTGAGTTAAACGGCAGTACATAGACGTGCTCGATAAGCAGTGCTACGGGAAATGCAAGGCTCATAATAGGATAACCGAACTTCTGTGCCACTCCGATAGCGATAGGGACAAAAATCAGGGCTCGCATAGTCTTCGACTGGAAGAGCAGAGCCGAGAAGAGCATCATAGCCGTAAGCAGCAGATACAACACCCAGAAAGGAGTATTCTCGGTAACGCCAAGACTATTGAACATCACATCGACCATACTCTTTGGCAGAGCCGTAGCATCCAATCCCGCACCAATGGCATAAGCACCGGCCGAGAAGAGCATAAGGTGCCAGGGGATATCCACATCGTTCCACTTAACAACACCCACACCCGGCAACAAAGCGATGACAGCACCAATGAACGCCACCGTAGTAGCATCTATGCCGTGAACCTTATCTGTTGCCCACATAGCCAGCACGCCGACGAATATAGCGATAGACTTCCACTCCTCGACATTCATCTTGCCCATAGCATCAAGCTCCTCGCGAAGCTTCGCCAGACCGCCCTCGATTTGGGGCTTACGCTGCTCTTTGGGGATAGGGAATATTACCTTCACGCCGACAAACCAGCCGATGAAGAGCAGAATGATTGCCAGCGGGAAGGCTGCCGCAAACCAGTCGCTGTAACTTATAGAGGTGATACCCATAGCACCACCGATAAGCGAAGCGGCCAGGAGGTTGGCACCCGAACCGGTCAGGAAACCGCTTGCACCAATATTCACCTGGAAGAGGTTTTGCAGAACGATATTGCGACCGAAGTTGTTACGGTTGCCATTCGAAGCACCATAGACAGCCGCCACGACCATAAAGATAGGCAACAGAATAGCCGCCTTGACGGTCGTAGCCGAGATAAATGCCGAAAGGACAACATTTATCACAAGGAAACTGAAAAATACGCCACTCGCCGAGTGTCCGAATTTCAGCACAAACCACAGTGCAAGGCGTTTTGCAGCTCGCGTCTTGACAAGCATCGAGGCAAGCACGAACGACAGGATATTGAGCCACATAACGGGGTGACCCAACTGTGCAAAAGCCTCCTTCTGCGTGGTGACCTCCGTAAGCACAAGACCCAGGATAACGAGCAGAGCCGTCAAATAGTTAGGCACCGACTCGGTAATCCACAGAATGATAGCGGCCAGGAAGATAGCCAGCATAGCATAGTTGGCACGCGTGAAGTCATCGAAGCCGTGCTCGTTGATAAACTTGACGGCCTTCTTCACATTCTGTGCCGGAGCCGGCTGCTCAACGGTTACAGTACCGTCGGCATTCTCGGTAACGATCTCTGTGGGTATAAAATCACTCTCCTTTAAGTTGTCGATAAAGGGAATATCCACAACCCAATAGACCAGCACAAAGGCCAAAATAGCCAGTGGTCCACCCAGACGTGCCATCCACCTCTCGAAAGCAGATTTCTCCATCTTGGGGAGTTTCTCGATTTTATAGTTGTTCATATCCAGCGGATCGAACTGTGCCGCCTGCTTAATATCCTGCTCCATCGTCTATTATAAGTTAAATTTTATTTGAAAAGGGGCTGTCCTTTCGAGGGGCAACCCCTTAATGATTGCACCCAATTAACGGGATGCGAAAGTCAGATCAAATGCGACTTTTGCTATTTCCAGTTTTTATAGGGATTCTTCATGAGCATCGAGTTGTAATACTTCACGTCGCCCGTAACCTCTTCGCCCAACCAAGCAGGCTTAACGAAGGCCTCGTCCTCCGATGCAAGCTCCACCTCGGCAACGGTCAAACCGTCGTTATCGCCGTAGAACTCATCAACCTCGAAAGTATGCTCACCCGACTTAACCAGATAACGGGTCTTGTCAATCACACCGGGCTCGCAGATAGCCAGCAGCTGCTCTGCCTCCTCGGTGGGAATCTCCTTCTCCCACTCAAAGCGGCTCGCACCACTCTGATTACCGATACCCTTGATTGTGATAAAGCCCTTATCGCCCTTGACGCGTACGCGAACGGTACGTTCAGGAACAGAGCTCAAATAGCCCTGAATGATGCGTGTCGATTTGCTGACCTCGGCCTTGAAATCGCCCGCAACCAAGAATTTTCTTTCAATCTCCTGTGCCATAACTCTTACTCGTTAGCCAAAGGCTTGTTCGACATTCCGATAACTCGCTTGATAGCCTGCAAGTAGTTGATATTCTCAACGCCCTCCAAACCTACATCGGCGATAGTCTTCTTGATATCCTCAATCTCGGTAGACTCCGAGTTGATTGTAACGACCTTCGCACCATTGATAAGCACGTTACCCACCTCGCAGATAGTGTCGTTCACCATATAGCCGAAACGCTGCTTATGCACGCGTACTGCCGCCAAGTCGGGGTTAGCCTCAACCATTGCGATAAACTCCTCGTAGGTGTAGGTATCTTTGGTAAGTTCGGGCATCTCAACCATAAATGCGGGGAATACCTCCTCCTTCAAAACCTTTGCCGAGATGGGGAACTCACCCTTCATCAAAGGATTCCACTGCTCCAAACCATCAACGGTCTGAACATAGGTCTTGATATCCATCTTGCCGTCACGAATCTTCGTGTTGTTGATGTCGTTAGTGCGAGAGATGATATAAATCTCGTCGCTGTGACGCTCCCACACCTTCTCGGGTACGGGTACAGACAGGCGTGCCATACGCTTGTGTGCCTCGCAGAAGCACTGACCGAAAGAGCGGAACTCAAAACGAGGTTTTGAGATAGCGCCAATCTCCATTTTCTCTTTTGCCATTTCAGTATAAATTAAATAAAATGTATATCCGTTAAGAAAGAGGCTGTCGCAGTTATCCCGACAGCCTCCTGAATGTTATGCCTGTGGCTCGTTCTCAATCTCGCCTGTTGATTCGCCATTAGCAGCACCCGGAGTAGGAGCAGCATAAGCCCACTCTCCTGTACCATTAGGCACGCGTGAGAAAGAAGCCTCCTTATTCTCGGGAAGAGCCTCCTCACCGAATGGATCTACATCGGCACCACGAACAAACTTATCAACCACAACACCCTCGGCGTTTACCAACTCAAACTTCACGCCCTTCTTTGCAGAAAGACCTGCAGTAAAACCATCAGCGTAATCGGTTGCATCAGCACCCAAAACGATATAAGCACCAACAGCGATTGTTGTGTTCTCGGGAGCAGTCCAAACGATATCGTACTTACCGGCAACATCTGTTGCGTCGGCAGCATACTTACGGATTGTCCAGCCAGTCAGATTACCAGCAGCCTCACCGGCATTGTAGAGCTCGATGAACTTGTTTGCAGGATTGTCAGCCCACTCAACCTTGTTACCGCACAATTCGTTGAAAACAACCTTTGCCTCCTTTGCAGGCTCGGGAGCAGCACCATTACCAACCAAAGTGGGGTCTGCTGTAGCACCCTCGCCATTGTTCGCAGCACCGGGAGTAGCAGTAGGAGTAATCATAAATGCACCTGAACCATCGGGAATACGGCTCCAAGAGCCCTTGTTGTTATCCAAACCCTGATCGCCCCAAGCAGAGCCCTTCTCGCCACGCTGGAATGTATCAAGTTTCGCACCACCCTTTGCCTCGGGAGCAAACAACTCAACGATAACTGACTTCTTTGCAGAGAAACCAGAAGAGAAACCGTCAGGTGTAGTACCCTTTGCACCTACGATAGCAAAGTAGCCCTTCGCCTTAATTACCTGACCCTTCTTACCAGTCCAAGAGAGCTCCTCATCCTTATTGATTGTCACACCTTCGAGGTCAATATCCTGTAAACCGGTGTTGTAAAGCTCAAAGAACTTCTCGTTATCCTCACCTGCACCTGAAAGCTCGTTAAGCACGAGTTTTGTGTAATCATAATTTACAACCACTTCGGGTTCCTTCTCGGGTACGAGTGCGTTGGGATCCAACTCATCCTTTACGCAGGCATTGAGTGCAACCAATGCCAATGCAGCAAATAATATCTTTTTCATATTCGTATATTTTTTCGTATTGGTTAAACAATTAGAACGCTACCTGGAAACGCAATGCGAGCATATTGTAATCTACACCACCCTTGCCAGAAGGAGCAACAACCTTTGAAGGAACCTTTGTGGGCTTGCCGTTGAGGTCATAACCTACGTAGCTCTTACCCTTCGCGTTTGCATAACGGTCGTTGTTGTTGTGCTGGAAGTTAAGCATAATCTTCACGTTCTTGATAGGATAGTAGTTCAAACCTACTGCCCAAGCCTCTGCTGAACCACCGAGGATATCAGAATCCTTAACCTTTGTATTGAAGAGCTTACCTGTATTGAAGTCGCAGTACTCATAACGAGCTGTGAGCTCCAGGTTACCCCACTTGTGCTTGCTTGTTGTACGAGTGTACTTCGCACCGCCGGCATCGTAGTTCTGCGAACCACCAAAGAGCAAGAAACCGCCCTCAACATACCAACCCTGTGCCCACTGTGCGGGAAGGTCATTCACTGAACGGTCGAGATACATACCGCGAGCAATGAAAGCAGACTCTACGCGGAGCTTGTTCCAGTGACCTGCCAACTCAACAGTCCATGCAATCTCGTGATCCAAACCCTTAACATCGTCAGTATCAATATACTTCTTACGGTTGATATTGGTAGAGTTACGAGTGCTGTAACGACCTACATAGTAACCATCGGTTGATGTAAGTTTGGGGTTACGATAAGAGAACGCACCACCGATGTGCAATGAAGCGTTGTCCATCTTGTGCAAGGGGCGGAATACTACCTTACCGGTGTATGAAAGACCCTCGTTGTAACCATAATCCTTGTTACCGTCCTCCATAGCGGTCTGCTCCTCTGCACCCTTCAACTCGGGACCGAACACACCACCTGACAACCACAACCAGTTGTGAGAATACTTAACATTCAAACCGAGATGACGTGAAGGAGCCAAAGTAGTTACCATAGGACGTTCCATAAACATCAAATAACGAGATGTAGTGTTACGGCTCAATGAGAAGTTCTCCTTGAAGTTACCGGCCTTGACCTCCAAACCCTTAACACCGTTGAATGCCACATAAGCATCCTTCAACTCGGGCATACCGCTTGTCCAGTCGGTATCAATCTCACCATACCAGTTCTTGCTCAACTGTGCCTTAACGGCAAAACGAGCACGACGGATACTCATACCATTACCGATGTGGCTGGTATTACTCTTGCCGTCAATCTCCTTTGCACAAAAATCGGGTGCACCGAAGAAAACCGCAGCGTCAGCCTGAATACGAACATCAAACCACATCTTGTAGTTAGCGTTCTTGTTCTGGAATACGAGGATACCATCCTGTACCGATGCCTCTACGGGCAGAGCCTTAACCTCTTGACCATATTGATTCAATTCGGTCTTCACAGGTTCCTGTGCGTAAGCACTTACACCAAAGCATACAAGTGCTAATGAAAGTAAAAGTTTTTTCATAGCAAAAATTTTTAATTAATAAATTAAGTTATAATTGGTTAAAATTCTGTTTAATTATAGTGTTATGAATCAATCCGTTATTATACACATTCAAATTTCAGGCCTTATTATCAGCCCCTTTTAACGAGTTTTTCCTATTGCGAATATACAATTTTTTCGAATAAAATCCTAATATGTGACACAATAATTATTTGCATAATTATTTATATTCCCAAATTCTTCAATAACGACAATACTTTTTCACAAGGGCGATGTATGGAAATGGGCGAACTTGTTTGCTCAATACCACATATTGCCACATAAAGCCAACAACGTTAGATTGTCATCATCTGAAAACAAAAAAGGATAAACTTTCGCTTCTCATCTTCAGTACCCAGAGCCGGGGTCGAAGGGCAAAACATTTGTTTTGCCCTCGCACGGACACCTTATAGCACAGCCCAAAGGGCGAGCATTAAACACATTTTGTCCGTGCAACCGCATTTTAAGGTGAGTACCGCGGCAACAATTTTAAGGCGAGTACCGCGGCAACAATTTTAAGGCGAGGGCGAAGACCAGAGGTCGGGCATTGCAGATTAAGGCTTCAAAATCTCATTTTAGCAAGCCTTAATCTGCAATGCCAAGAACTGTTCTGCAGTTCGCCATCGCCTTATAAAACAAAAAAAGCGAAGAGAAATCTCTTCGCTACGTACTCGAAGCCGGGGTCGAACCGGCACGGCCATTACTGGCCACAGGATTTTAAGTCCGGCGTGTCTACCTATTCCACCATTCGAGCAACAATCTCACTTTGCGGTAAGACGCCACAAAAGTAAGAAAATTATTTCAATGTGCAAATCTTTGCCTCCAAATAGTCAATTATAGCACCCTTGTCGGCGGGATGAAACCACCCTATCTCGCTGTCGCGACGAAACCACGTCAGCTGACGCTTGGCATAGCGGCGTGAGTTACGTTTTATGAGTTCTATGGCCTCCTCGCGGCTTATCTTGCCATCAAAGTAATCAAACATCTCGCGGTAGCCAACCGTCTGCAACGAGTTATGCTCCCGCAGATGATACACCGACCGAGCCTCCGCCTCCAAGCCCTGCTCTATCATCATATCGACACGCCTGTCGATGCGGTCATACAATATATCGCGTGGCATATCGGTACCTATCTTCACAATATTGAAATCACGCTTTCTCTTCGTACCCGTACGCAACGATGAATAGGGCTTTCCCGTTGCTATGCACACCTCCAACGCCCTTAATACTCGTGCGGGATTTTTTCTATCGACCACCTCATAGAACTCGGCATCACGCTGACGCAACTCCTCCACAAGCGACTCCAAGCCCTCGGCTTGCAGCCTCTCGGAGAGCCTCTGACGCAACTCCGCATCCACCTCCGGCATATCATCCATACCCTCGCACAACGCCTTTACATAGAGGCCGGAGCCTCCGACAGCCACCACTGTATCGTGCTGCAAGAACAGCTCCTCCAAACGTTTCAGGGCCGCCACCTCGTATGCTCCGCAGTTAAACTCATCCGTAAGGTCGTGCGAGGCAATAAAGTGGTGTTCAACGCGTTGCAACTGCTCCGCATCGGGCTTTGCCGTACCAATAGGGATTCCGCGATAGAACTGCCGCGAATCGGTAGAGATTATGGGGGCAGAAAAGTGCTCCGCCACCGCTATTGAGAGGTCGGTCTTGCCCGAACCCGTAGGGCCGACGATGACTATGAGGGTTTTAATACTCATCGTCGTAGTTGTCGTCACCGTCAAAATCTCCGAACTCGCCCATCATTTCGTCGAAGATAGAGCCACTCTCCTCATTTGCCTCGGGATCATACTGGTCGGGGGCCGGCGAGTGCTCAAACTGCACACGAGGATAGGTCATACCCTCCTGCGGCTCCTTGGCCTCAATAAGCTCCATATAGTATGCTCGCTGCGTGAAGGGGTCAAAGATATAGATAAGGCGTGCGTACAAGCGTGTCAGCACATCATCAAGACGTGCCGTCTCCATAGGTTTCGGCAAGCCCAGACCGGCATCACCCATAGCCTCACCCATATCCATATAGGTATATTCCTGCTCACGTTCCCATCTATCGTCAGCCGTATAGAACGACGCCATACAAGGCTCATAGCGAAGCATCTGTAAGATGAATTCGTGTAAATCGAGCAGCGTAGCCGATGAGTCAATCTCAAAATCGCGGACAAAGTTATCATTCTCGTCCGAGAGCATTCTAAATCTGAAAATCATAGGTATAGATGATTAAGATTACTCCACTTTATAATGTTTTGCCAAGCCACCCTCAGCCGTCTCACGATAAAGACTCGGCAAGTTGTGGCCCGTCTCCTTCATAACAGCCACGACGTGGTCGTAGGTTACGCGATGCTTACCGTCCGACAGAATAGCAAACGTCGCAGCGTCAATAGCTCGTGCCGCAGCCACAGCATTACGTTCGATGCAAGGTATCTGCACCAGACCACACACAGGGTCGCAGGTGAGGCCCAGGAAGTGCTCCAAAGCCATCTCGGCAGCATACTCAATCTGCCACGGCGTACCACCCATCAGCTGACACGCAGCCGCAGCAGCCATAGCACACGCTACACCGACCTCGCCCTGACAGCCGACCTCGGCACCCGAAATAGATGCGTTAGTCTTGGCGATATTACCGAAAACACCAGCCGTAGCCAATGCTCGCAGGATACGGATAGGACGATAGTTATTAACATCTGCCAGATGGAATACCACTGCCGGCAACACTCCACACGAGCCACAGGTAGGAGCCGTCACAACCTCGCCACCCGAAGCATTCTCCTCCGATACAGCCAGAGCATAGGCATAAAGGCGTGAACGGTTGCTCACCGCTGGGCCATACTCCTTCGACTTAACCCAGTAAGTTCCCGCCTTGCGTGCCACCTTCAAGCCTCCGGGCAGCACTCCGTCATTATTCAGGCCGTTGTCGATAGTCTGACACATAGAGTTCCAGATATGTTGAAGGTAATCCCATATATCTTCCGACTCACTATCCTGAACATACTCCCAAATGGTCTTACCCTCATGCTCACACCAATTCAAGATATCCTTCGCCGTAGTTAGCGGATATATCTTCTCACCGGCAAGATGCGGCATCTCCGGACTGGCGATATCGCCACCGCCAATACTGTAAATCTCCCAACTATCGCACACCTCACCACCCTTCAACGCCTCGAAGAGCATACCGTTGGTGTGAAACTCCTTTACCACCTCGGCACGCCACACTATCTCGGTCGGAGCAACTCTCTCCAACACCTCGCGAATGGCAGCATCGGTAAGGTGACCCTTGCCCGTAGCTGCCAACGAGCCATACAGTGTAACACGAAAAGCCTCGGCGGAGATATTCTTCTCAAGAAAAATCTCGGCCGCTTTACGGGGGCCCATAGTATGACTGCTCGATGGGCCGTGTCCCACTTTATATAAAACTTTCAGTGATTCCATTTCAAAAAATCGGTTTGACTAAACGTGTCGCAAAATCTCTTCCAAGTTCTGGAAATGGTTTTTGTAATCCTCCAACGAACGGCGTATAACCTCGTACGACTCCTCACGGCCATACGTCGCCACAATCTCAACCTTACGCTGACGCTGCTCGCTGTCGCGATCCTCTGCCGGCATATCCTTATAGGTAAGGAAGTAGTGCTTCAATCTATCCACCACGATATGCGGCAACTCGTCAATATCGTTATATCCGCGATATGTCGCATCATTACGCAACACAGCGATAATCTTATCGTCAGCCTCGTCACCATCCAGCATACGGAAGCCGCCAATAGGCTTTACCGTAGCAACAATATCGCCATGCGATATGGTGCGTTCGGTCAAGACGCATATATCCAACGGGTCACCGTCGCCCTTGATGTTCTGACGACCACTGCGTTCCATACAATACTCTGCAATGGAGTCACCGCAGAAGCTCTGCGGGATGAAACCATAGAGAGCAGGAACAACTGTCGAGTACTTCTGCGGACGGTCGATGCGGATATAACCACTCACCTTATCCAACTCATACTTAATTGTGTCGGTAGGTACCATCTCAATAAAGGCGGTAACCACTTCGGGGGCATCATCACCCACCTCCAAACCGTGCCACGGATGCGACTTGTAACGCAAGCCCATCAATCGTGCAATAGGATCGTTTATCTTATTTCCCATAGTTAGAGAGTTTTATTCACTATACAATCAGACAAATTTACACTTTTTTCAGAGAAAACACACTAATTATGGCAAAAATTATTGGTTTTGGCTATCTTTGTCAAAGCTATTTTAACCACAAACTGTTTAATTATGAGAACAAATCGCATTATTTACATCGATTACATTCGCATATTTGCCTGCTTTCTGGTGATGCTGGTACACGCCAGCGAACACTTCTACGGGATGGTAAGTGAATCGGCTATGGCCGGTCCGCAGTCGTTCCTCGCCGATGAGGCCGACCGCCTGTGGGTATCGCTGTATGATGGTTTTTCGCGTATGGCAGTGCCTCTTTTTATGATTGTTTCGGCATTTTTGCTTGTGCCTATGAGAGAGGAGCAGACCTCGTGGGATTTTTACAAGCGTCGTATCAAGCGAGTTGTTCCACCCTGGGCTTTTTTCGCCATTCTTTACAGCACGCTACCCCTTCTGTGGGGCGGCATCAGCAGCGAGATAGCCACCACCGACCTTTCGCGTCTGTTGCTTAACTTCCCCACTATGGCGGGACACTTCTGGTTTATGTATCCTCTGCTGGGCATCTACCTCTTTATCCCCATCATCTCGCCGTGGTTACGCAATGCGACAAAGCGAGAGGAGGAGTTTTTCATCCTGCTGTTCCTTATATCGACCGCTATACCCTATCTCAATCGCTGGTTTGGCGAGGTGTGGGGCCAATGCTTCTGGAACCAGTATCATCTGCTGTGGAACTTTTCGGGATATTTAGGTTATTTGGTTCTGGCCCACTATATCCGCGTACATATCGATTGGAGTCGCACAAAGCGTTTCTGGGTGGGTCTCTCGGCTATGATAATAGGTGCTGCCGCAACAATCTACTCGTTCTATGTGCAGGCCGTGCCGGGTGTTGTTCACTCCACCCCTGTTATCGAGGTCGGCTGGGCCTTCTGTACCATCAACTGCGTGGTTCTCACCTTCGGAACATTCCTGCTCTTCACCTGCATCAAAGCCACCTCGGCTCCGAAGGCGATAACCGACCTTTCGGGTTTGAGTTTCGGAATGTACCTTGTGCATATCTTCTGGCTTGGGCCTTGCGTAGAGCTGATTAAGAACGGTCTGACGCTTCCGACTGCCATAGATATTCCGCTGATTGCCGTAGCGACATTTATCTGCTCGTATATCTCGATAAAACTCATTTCGTTTATTCCGGGTAGCAAGTGGATAATCGGATAAAGCAAAAAAAGAGCCAAGGAAATTCTTGGCTCTTTTTTGTTTAGTTTATCTCAACCTCCTCTATCGGCTGTTGTTTGACCTTATCCAACGGATGTACCTGATACTCGACCTTTCCGAAGTCAATCTTTGCAAGGTCGATGCAACGGATAGAGTTATTATACATCGTCTTGTAATAGACCTTTCTGTTCGTTAAGTCTATCGCCGAAGTCCACTGCGTGGCACTTATCAAGTCGGGCACCTCATCAGCCTTATGTTCAATACCGATGGGCACATCAAAATTATTGAGCAGATGGAAGCACTGCAACACAGTATCGTATCCCGTCACTCGCTGCGGAGCCGTAGCTCGATAGAACGCCGCACGCACAAATCGTGAAGGTGGCGTAGCGTCGCCCGGAAGCCCCAGAAAGCCTGAGTTACCGCCTATGGGCCGTAGCTCCTGTCCTCCGAGCCGATGCGAAGGAGCACTGCCGGCATAGAGATTGATATAGTTGTTGAGGTTGGTCAAATGCCACTCAAAACCCGGCGAATTGGTTATCACGCCAACGCGGTTCTCGTAGATGTGTGGCACGCCACCGACAATCTCCATCACGACCTGTCGTCCCGACCTCTCGCCTATACGCCAATGTACCACAGCCGAGGTATCGAGGCCCACGATTCGCACCGAGGGCAGTGCAGCCTTCATCTCGTCGATAGAGGCAAACGACGAGAGTATCCACGCCACAACCTGCAAGTCGCCCAGCGTCTTGGCATTCTGCGATGGCTCATATTTTTCGTAACAGCCATAGCGAGGGAAGAAGAACAGACCCGCCGACAGTCCCTCCTCGTTGATTCCCTCGGCGATAAACTCCTCCTTGACGACCGACATTCCGACAACGCCATATTTTGCCTTGTAGGTCAATCCATTACGGCCCGACGGAGTAAACGAGGTAATCTCATATCCACGCGGGATAATCACATAGTTACTCTCCAAAGCCATCTCGGCAGCCTCGATCGTGCGAGCCTGCACATAGCTGCCATCCTTTGCCAAAAGCGATATGCCTGTACACGCCATTGACGGCATCACGACATTCGACAATGCGACTAACGATAAAAGAAGATTCTTGTTTGTCATAATTCTCATTTTTTTTATTCTCTATCGCCGTCGCACATATCGTACCAAGCGAAAACGCAGATAAAAAAAAGCGGGCAAGAAGACTCACCCGCACTAACTAAACTACAAATATGTTGTTATATAAGAGGTTATTTGCAATCGCCATAAACACAAATGCCACAACCTTGTCCCGACAGATACGAAACCCCGCCTACACCCCAAATCATATTGGCCGGAGAGAACTTTTTATCCAGAGAGTCCAGCATCTCCGACACGCCCGAAAACGACAGGATATCACCATTGGCAGCATCGTAAAACATAATAACCATCTGCGACACGCCCTCTATCGGCATTGCCGACAAACACTCGGCAAAAGCCTTCGAGAGAGCCTCCGCGACTGATTAGTTGCTCAACCCCTCGTACAAATCGTTGTATGTCTTTTTCAATTCTATCTGCCATTTTGAGTGTTATTCAAATGCCGTTCAAACATCGTTCAAACGAGGGTTGTAAAATTATTCTTTCCAAAGTTTTGTTTTTTGGAATGTTTTGTGTTATCTTTGCAATCAGAGGTGAGGTAGAGTGTAACACCTCTACCTTTTTAACACTTCTGCAAGAGTTCGTCTATACAAAGTTAGACGAGCTCTTCTTTTTATTCCAAATCGGGGGCATTCATAGAAAGTGTTATATCATTTCCAATGGCGAACTGCTGGATTCCACCACACAGCACCACTTGCGACCGGGCAACGATGATATGCGTTTCAAATCGTCACTGTCAATCCGAATAAAATGGTCTGCGTGGATACGCAGGATATCCTCCACCGCCTGTGATACAAGTTCCTGATTCTCCACCTCGAAAAAACAGCGGCAATCACCCTTTCCGACAAAAGCAGACTCCACACTCTGCGATAATACATTCTTCTCCATAGCTATATTTTTTATCTGATTAAACTCCATCTGCAAAGGTACAGAGCATTAATGTCATCTCTTGTCACTTTTTGTTTTTATTTCACAAAATTTTCAGACACCACAACACTCTGAAACTTTTTCACTATATTTGTACAAACTCTTATGCAATATGAAAAATCTATTTAGTATTGAGGGCCGCGTGGTTGTGATGACAGGTGCGTGCGGCATTTTGGGATCAACCATCGTTCGCCACTTCGCCGAGGAGGGTGCAAAGGTTGTTATGCTCGACCTGGAACGCACACGCCCTCTGGCCGAGGAGATTATCAGCGAGGTAAAGGCTGCCGGCGGCGAGATTACATTCTTCGCTACCGATGTGATGAACAAGGATATATTGGAGCAAAACTACGAGCAGATAATGTCGCAGTACGGCCGCATAGACATCCTCCTCAATGCCGCAGGAGGCAATATGCCACGTGCGACGGTAAGCCCCGAGCAGACGATTTTTGACCTCGATGTCGAGGCCGTCAAGTTCTGCACCGACCTTAACCTCTACGGCACGATTCTGCCCACGATGGTCTTTGCCAAGGCTATGGCACAGCAGAAGTCGGGCTCGATAATCAACTTCGCCAGCGAGAGTGCCCTGCGTCCCTTGACCCGCGTTGCAGGCTATGGCGTAGCGAAGGCAGCCGTTGTGAATTGGACAAAATATCTGTGTGCCGAGCTGGCACAGAAGTTCGGCAGTGGCCTGCGTGTAAATGCCATTGCCCCGGGCTTCCTGCTCACAAATCAAAACCGTGCCTTGCTGACGAATGAGGACGGTTCGCTTACGCCCCGCTCGCACACCATTCTGGCACACACGCCCTTTGGTCGTTTCCTCGAGCCCGAGGAGTTGCTCGGCACGCTGCAATGGTTAGCCTCTGACGCCTCGAAGGCTGTGACGGGAACGGTTGCAGTGGTCGATGGCGGCTTTGACGCATTCTCAATTTAGAAACTTAAAAGCAGAAATATTATGCATCTGATGATACAATCGTGGCGTTGGTATGGTCCCAACGACCCCGTACGCCTGTCGGATATTCGTCAGGCGGGTGCTACCGACATCGTTCACGCCCTGCACCACATTCCCAACGGCGAGGTGTGGACCGTCGAGGAGATTCTCTCGCGTCAGCAGATGATTGCCGATGCGGGTCTTTGCTGGAGTGTCGTGGAGAGTGTTCCCGTACACGAACACATCAAGACACAGACGGGTGATTTTCAGCGTTATATCGAGAACTACAAGCAATCTATCCGCAATCTTGCCAAGTGCGGCATACACTGCATAACCTACAATTTTATGCCCGTTCTGGACTGGACCCGCACAAACCTCGCCTACGAATTGGAGGACGGCTCGCGAGCCCTGCGTTTTGAACGCGATGCCTTTATGGCTTTTGACCTCCACATCCTGCGTAGAGAGGGTGCCGAGGCGGAGTATAGCGACGAGGAGAAGGCTCGTGCCGAGAGGCGTTATGCGGCTATGGACGACGACGAGAAGGCTCTGCTTGTGCGTAATATGATTGCCGGTCTGCCCGGCTCGGAGGAGAGTTTTACCTTGGAGCAGTTCCGCACCGAACTCAACCGTTATCGTGATATCGACGCCGAGCAGCTGCGTCAGAACCTTATCTATTTCCTGCGTGAGGTATGCCCTGTGTGCGATGAGGTGGGCTCGCAGATGGTTATCCACCCCGACGACCCTCCCTACCCTATTCTGGGTCTGCCACGCATACTCTCCACCGCCGATGATTTCCGCCGCCTGATTGAGGCTGTGCCCAATCCATCGAATGGGCTCTGCCTCTGCACCGGCTCGTTTGGTGTGAGGGGTGACAACGACTGCCCCGCCATGATGCGTGAGTTTGGCTCTCGCGTGGGCTTTGTGCATCTGCGAAGCACACACCGCAACGAGCAGGGCGACTTCTACGAGGCCAACCACTTGGAGGGTAATGTGCCGATGTATGAGATGATGTGTGCACTTTTGGAGGTTGAGCAGCGTGAGGGGCGTTCTATCCCTGTGCGTCCCGACCACGGCCACCAGATGTGTGACGATTTGGGCCGCAAGTCCAACCCGGGCTACTCACTCTATGGCCGCCTGCGAGGCCTCGCCGAGTTGCGTGGCCTTGAATGGGGCATCGCCAACACCCTCTACCGCTAAACAACCCGACACAAAAGCGGGCGTATGTTGCTGAAACATACGCCCGTGCTTTTTTCGGTTTTGTGTCAGATTACATCGCTTTTTCTTCGATTATACTTGCATAATCTTTCCAGCCGCTGGCTGTCTTATACGCCGTACCCGAGCCTGTGGGAACATAAATCTTTGGTGATGTGCCGATTGCATTAAACATACTACTACTTCCCGTTGGTGGCGTTGTCGGCTTGCAGATAATTTCATTTAAGAATATACAATTCTCAAATGCCGAACTACCAATCTTCTTTACTCCGCTGCCAATAACCGCCGTGGTAAGGTTGCTGCAACCAGAGAATGCCTGAATTCCAATCGTTGTTACGCTATCGGGAATGGTAATACTTGTAAGGCTGCTGCAATCTAAGAATGCCCACTCTCCAATCGTTGTTACACTATCGGGAATGGTAAAACTTGTAAGGCTGCTGCAACCATCGAATGCAGAACCTCCAATTATTGTTACGCTATCGGGAATGGTAACACTTGTAAGGCTGCTGCAATTTCGGAATGCATCATCTCCAATAGTTGTTACGCTATCGGGAATGGTAACACTTGTAAGTCTGCTGCAACTATAGAATGCCCACTCTCCAATCGTTGTTACGCTATCGGGAATGGTATATGTTGTGCCAGATACGTTGGCGTAAGCAATAATAGTATTATCCTTAATCAGACAGCGACCGCCATCCGCAACAAATTTGCCCTTAAACTCTTTCAAATAAAAGCAGCCAGAGAATGCACCGCATCCAATCGTTGTTACACTATCGGGAATGGTAATACTTGTAAGGCTGCTGCAATAGCAATATTGGTTTTTACAACCAGTTATTACTCAATATTTTGCGAGTAATAAGTCAGAAATATGGTCATAACCTTTAAGGGTGCATTCTAAAAGGTGAAGATTTAACATTTTTATTGTTTCTTAACGCTCAAAGCGTATC
>SUZG01000014.1 GCA_015060015.1 Rikenellaceae bacterium
TCCTGGGTTGAGAACAAGTTGAACAACAGACCCAGAAAGAGGCTTGGTTATCTCACACCAAATGAGAAATTTAATTCAATATTAACAAATTAGAATTCGATTGCATTTGCAAGTTGAATTCGCCAACTAAAAAACGATTTATTATGATGACAACAAATTTCAGGAGTCGTTACGCACGACTCCGTCAGGCAGCAATATTGCCTTTGATGTTAGCTTTGGTAGTGGCTTTTGGTACTACGGCTCGTGCCGCACAGGAACAGGACGGAGATGAGGGCAGTACCTTGTTCCTATTGAATACTCTTATTGATAATGGCAATAATCCAATTATCTTGGTTGATGGCAAAGTAGTTGAGAGTGTCGCAGATTTGGATAATGATATGATTGCCTCAATAACGGTATTTAAGCAGAAAACAAAAAGATTGGCTACACTTATGGAGAATGCCTCTATCTCGGAAGATGATGTCCTTAAAAGAGGTGTTGTAAGCGTTCAGATGGTGAAGCCTGAAAACTTTGTAAAGAAGGGCGAAGAGGCTCTGTATCGAGGTGTTATCCTTAACTATGACGAGGAACCTGTTGTTGGTGCTGTTATAAAGGTTGGCGAACGTGGAGTCGTTACCGATATGAATGGTCGCTTTGAGATGCGTGCCACACGAGGCGAGGCCGGTGAGATTGTGATGGTCGGCTATATGAAGCAGGCGATACATTTCAGCAATAATGCCGATATGGAGATTCGTATATCGAAAGAGAGTGAGAATCTTCAAGCTATGGCAATAAAGAGTGATAGGGCGGCGGCAAGTGAGAGTGCTACCATTAATATCAACAACGAGAACAGTGCACTGCGAGGCAAGGTTACGGCATACTCGATTAAAAACGGCAAGGTTGAAGAGGTGAGTGCCGATGCTGTTTCGGCGGTTGTCAAGGCTGATAAGATGCCCTCGTTCCAGAGTGGTAGCTTGGAGGATTTTCGTCGTTGGGTTATGACGCAGGTGCGTTTTCCGAAGGAGATGCTCGATAAGAATGTTCGTGGCAGAGTGGTGGCTGCTTTTATAGTCGATACCGATGGCAATGTAAGTAATGTCGATATTTTGCAGACGCCCGATAAAGCATTTTCGAATGAGGTTATTCGCGTGCTGATGAATAGCCCGAAATGGGAGGCTGGCGTGTCAGAAGGTAAGCCTGTGAAAGTGAAATATACTATTCCCGTAGATTTTGCCATTCACGATGGCGAGAAACTCAATGCAAGCAAGGATAAGGCTCCGGCAAGTTCGGCGACTACCGCCGAGGAGGTCGTTGTAACGGGATTCGGCTCGCAGAAGTAGTTGATTATCATAGAAATAGTTCATTATTTATACGCGTTGTAAGTTTGTGATGATTGCTCGGCAGGAATATGTCGGGCAATCATTGTTTTGTAGCACTATTTATGCTATTGAATGTAGGTGGATTGGTTGTTTTATCCTCTATATATGTACAAAACGGAAAAGCTTGAAAACTTTTTTTGTTTTTTAGTTTTCTATTTGTATATTTGCAGGCGTTATAATGGTAAACTATATGACACAACAGGAAAAAGTAGTTAAGCACGTATCGGAGATGATTAAGATGTTGGGCGTAAAGTCGGTCCGTATGGACGATGTGGCCAACGACCTCGGTATGTCCAAGCGTACCTTGTATGAGATGTTTGGGGATAAGGAGGAGATGCTCTATGCGAGTCTGTGCTTTATGATGGATGAACACGCACGCAATTTGACAAAGCTCGCAACAGCGTGCGACAGTATGCTCGAAATACTGCTTATGAGTGTTCGAGAGCTCTGCAAAAGCGGTGTATCGAGTGAGATGGAGTGCCGTCTGGCGACCAATCTCAAGAAGTTCTATCCGAACATATACGACCGCATTCAGCGTTATCACGCCGAGCAGGGCTTGGCTAATCTGCGATATGCGTTGGACAGGTGCCGTGCAGAGGGGTATCTGGATGAGAATGCCGACATTGAGCTTATGGCCCGCCTGTTTTTGACAAATATGGGTGTAGTGATGAATAGTAACAACATCTCGCTACCTGAAGGAGTTAGTAAGGAGAAGGCATTCAGTGTGCTGATAATTAACTTCCTGCGAGGAATGGCATCGGTTGAGGGCCTGCGTAAGATTGACGAGATTCTGGCACGCGAGAGAGGTCTTGTCAGTCGGACAGCGGTAAATTAATGTGCAAAAATTATAAACAGTAAAATAAAGGTAATATCTATGAAACTGAAAAATCTCTTTTTTACGTTGCTTGTGCTGGTAGGCATAACAGCGGTGCCTTCGATGGCACAGGAGAATTCAGAGCCCGTGGCTACATCGTCAGAGCCTTTGGTTTTGACATTGCAGCAGGCTTTGGAGATTGCATTGAGTGAGAACCCAACGGTTCAGATTGCAGACAAGACTATTGAGACAAAGAAGTACGCCAAGAAGGGTACTTATGCTGCGTTGTGGCCCGAGATTTCGGCTTCGGCTACTTATCAGCGTTATATCAAGAAGCAGACATTCCATATTATGGGTCAGACTATGGAGGTCGGTACTGCAAACAACTATTCGGGAGGTATCTCTGCTGCTATGCCTGTTGTGAATGCCCAGTTGTGGAAGTCTTTGAAACTTTCAGCTTTGGATGTTGATTTGGCAGTGGAGCAGGCTCGTTCATCGCGTATCGATATGGTAGAGCAGGTGTCAAAGGCCTTTTATCAGGTGCTTCTGGCGAAGGACTCTTACGATGTCTATAAGCGAGTGTATGACAACGCCGTAGAGAATCATAAGATTGTCGAGAAACGTTACTCGGTAGGTCAGGTATCGGAGTATGACTTTATCCGTTCACAGGTGTCGGTAGCGAATGCCGAGCCCAATGTGTTCAATGCCGAGAATTCTATCGTTCTGGCATTGTGGCAGTTGAAGGCTCTGCTCGGTATGGACCTCAATATCGATATCGATTGTGCAGGTCGTCTGGCTGACTATGAGGCTGCTCTGACTACACAAATCGAGATGGGCGACCTATCAAACAACAGCACTATGCAGCAGTTGGATATTCAGGAACGTATGCTGGAGCAGGCGTTGAAGGTTAAGCGTGCTGCAAATATCCCGTCGTTGGCTCTGTCGGTGAATTACAACTTTACAGCGATGGACGAGACCTATAAGTTCAGCCAGTATAACTGGAATCCCTATTCAGTGGCTGTGGTCAATTTGAGTATTCCCATCTTCTCGGGAGGTAAGCGTCGTGCCGAGATTAAGCAGGCGAAGCTGGATTTGCAGAACATCGAGTTGCAGCGAGAGAATGTAGAACGCCAGTTGCATACTGCCCTGATGTCATATTACAGCAATATGCAGACCAACGTGAAGCAGTATCACGCTTCGTCACAGACCATCTCGCAGGCAAAACGCGGATACGAGATTGCCGTTAAACGTTACGAAGTGGGTGGCGGAACGCTGGTCGATGTGGATAACTCACAGCTGGCATATACGCAGGCTGAGTTGTCACGTTCGGCAGCTATCTACGATTACCTCGTAAATCTTGCATCAATGGATAAGCTTGTGGGTAACACCTATACAGAAACAAACAAAGCAGAAAACTAAAAAACAGAAAGATATATGAAAATGAATGGAATTATCAGAACACTCCTCGTTGGAGGTGTTTGTATTGCAAGCGTAGCGTGTGGCTCACAGAAGAGTGCAGAGCCAGCAGAGACTGCAACGCAGGTAGAGGCTGCCAAACCCAAGGTAACGACAGCCGTAGTGCATATTCAGGATGTAGTTATGACAAGCACCTTTACGGGTAATGTCGAGGGCTTTGCTGTGAATAATATCACTCCGCAGCAGCCTCGTCGTATCTCTCGCTTGTTGGTGGATGTAGGTGACAGAGTATATGCTGGTCAGAAGGTGGCGGAGTTGGACTCTTCATCATTGGCACAGGCAAAGGCTCAGTATGAGAATAGCAAAGCTAACTTTGAACGTGCCGACGAGATGTATAAGTTCGGTGGTGAGTCAAAGGCTAACTGGGAAGGTCAGAAGACCGCTTATGAGGTGGCAAAGCTCACCTATGAGAACCTGTTGGAGAATACAACGTTGGTATCACCTATCTCAGGTCTGGTTACTGCCCGTAACTACGATAATGGCGATATGTGTGGTGGTCTGCCTATCTTTGTTGTGCAGCAGATTAACCCCGTCAAGATTAAGATTAATGTGTCGGAGTCACTCTACTCATACATCAAGAAGGGTATGGTTGTGGATGTTGAGCTGGATGCTCTGCCCGAGAAGAAGTTCCAGGGTAAGGTATCACGCATCACTCCGCTTATCAACTCTGCAACACGCACCTTTGAGGTGGAGGTTGCTGTGGCTAATGGTCAGGAGCTGATTAAGCCGGGTATGTATGCTCGCGTGGAGATGAACTATGGCACTCGCAAGAATGTCGTTGTTCCCGACTTGTCGGTTGTTAAGCAGTTGGGCTCTGGTGACCGTTACATCTATGTATATCAGCAGGATGGTACCGTAAAGTTCCAGAAGGTTGAGTTGGGTCGCCGTATGGGTGGCGAGTATGAGATTTTGAGTGGTATCGCCGATGGTGACGAGGTCGTAACCTCTGGTCAGGTAGCCTTGAAGAACGGTATTGCAGTAGAGAAGATTGCAGAGTAATTTTCGAGTGTTGTTTTTTAAGAGAATTATACGATGAATATATATAAAACATCGGTCAATAACCCCGTAACCACCATCATATTGTTCGTTGCAATTATGATTTTCGGTGGTGTGTCGCTTTCGCGTCTGGGTATCGACCTTTTCCCCGACATCGAGTCTAATGCGATGTTGGTTATGACATCATATCCCGGTGCAAGTGCCGAGGATATCGAGAACAACGTTACGCGTCCCATCGAGAACGTGTTGAACGGTGTGGACCACCTGAAGGATATCACATCTACATCGAAGGAGAATATCTCTATCGTTGCGTTGGAGTTTGAGTATGGCTACGATTTGGATATCTTGGCCAACGACGTGCGAGATAAGCTGGATATGCTCTCTACGCTGCCCGACGGCGTGAGTACGCCTATCATCTTCAAGTTCTCTTCTGATATGATGCCCGTATTGATGATTGGTGTTACGGCAGAGGAGAGTATGCCCGGTCTGTATAAGATTCTTGATGACCAGATTGTAACCCCGTTGGCTCGTGTATCTGGTGTGGGCTCTGTCTCTATTGCGGGTATTCCCGAACGAGAGATTCAGGTATATTGCGATCCGAACAAGCTGGAGGCTTATGGCCTCTCTATTGAGCAGATTTCATCGGCTATCGCTTCGGTAAACCGCAGTACTCCTGCCGGCTCGTTTGACATAGGTTCAAATGCCTATTCGTTGCGTGTAGACCATGAGTTCGAGGACCCTCAGGAGATGATGAGCCTTGTTGTGGGCTATCGTGATGGTGCCCCCATTATGTTGCGTGATGTCGCTACTATCAACGACGATATTCAGGAACGTATTCAGGAGGCATATAATAATGGCCAGCAGGGTGGTATGCTCGTCGTGCAGAAGAAGTCGGGAGCCAACTCTGTGAAGATTGCACAGAATGTCCAGAAATACATCGATGAGATAAAGGGTAACCTCCCCTCGGATGTGAAGCTCTTTACCATTATGGATACTTCGGACAACATCGTCTCGACGGTGCACTCATTGCGTGATACCATCATCACAACATTCCTGCTTGTGATGTTGGTGGTGTTCCTCTTCCTGGGACGCTGGCGTGCTACTATCGTGGTCGTGCTGACCATTCCTATCTCGTTGTTGGCGGCAATCATCTATATCTTCGCTACGGGAGAGACCTTGAACATTATCACAATGTCATCACTCTCTATTGCGATTGGTATGGTCGTGGATAATGCTATCGTGGTGTTGGAGAACATCACAACACACATCGACCGAGGTGCCAAGCCCAAGCAGGCGGCTATCTTCGCAACGAAGGAGGTGGGTATCTCTGTTATAGGTGGTACACTTACCACTATCGCCGTGTTCCTGCCCTTGACAATGGTTACAGGTATGGCTGGTATCCTCTTCAATGCTATGGGTTGGATGGTTACCATCACGCTTACTGTCTCTACAATTGCGGCTATTACCTTTACTCCGGTACTCTGCTCGCTTATGATGAAGCAGAACCCCAAGAAGGCGTGGTTCCAGGGTAAGATTGACGCTACGATGGAGAAGTTCAACAACTTCTATGGTGGTATCTTGAAGTGGTGCGTAACTCACCGTACAATGGTTGTGATTGGCTCTATTGTTCTGTTTATCGGCGTATTGGGTGTTTTGGGTCCCCGTATGAAGTCGGAGTTCTTCCCCGTTCAGGATAGTGCCTCTATGTCGGCCGAGATTCAGCTCCCCGCTGGTACTCGTCAGGAGATTACCACCGAGCTGGCGTTGGAGTTGGTAGATAGGATCCGTGCGGCTTATCCCGAGGAGATGCTTATGGTGAACTTCCGTGCCGGTCAGGCCGATACCGATAACACCTTCGCGTCGTTGAGCTCGAATGGTACTCACATTATCTCTATGAATATGCGACTTGTCAAGAAGACCGAACGAACATTGAGTCTCGGCGAGATTGGTGACGGTGTGCGTCGTATCCTTGACGAATATACCATCATCCGCAAGTATAAGGTTACCGAGGGTGGTGGCGGTATGGCCGGTAAGTCGGCTGTCGATATCGAGATTTATGGTTATGATTTCGAGACATCGGATGCTCTGGCAGAGCAGGTTGCAAATATGTTCCGCAATATGGAGGGCTGTACCGAGGTTACTATTTCGCGTGATGAGTATACTCCCGAGTACCATGTTGAGTTTGACCTGGAGAAGCTGGCAAGCAATGGTCTGGATGTGGCTACGGCCTCTATGTACCTGCGTAACCGTATCAATGGCTCGGTAACATCATACTACCGCGAGGATGGTGATGAGTACGATATTCGCGTGCGTTATGACCGCAAGTTCCGCGAGTCGTTGGAGGATATCGAGAATATCACAATCTACAACCAGATGGGCCAGGGTATCAAGATTCGTGACGTGGGTGTCGTGAAGGAGGCTGCTACGCCACCGGCTATTACGCGTAAGAATCGTGAACGCTACGTTACCGTATCAGGTGTTGTAGGTTCGGGTTATGCTTTGTCGGAGTTGGTTGAGCAGGCCAAGGCTGGCTTGAAGGAGATTCCTATGCCCGCAGGCTTTATGTGGCAGATTGGTGGTACGTATGAGGACCAGCAGGAGACCTTCGGCGATTTGTTCCTGTTGATGGCTTTGATGGTTATCCTGGTATTCGTCATTATGGCTTCGCAGTTTGAGTCATTGACCTATCCGTTTGTGATTATGTTCTCACTGCCGTTTGCTGTTGTGGGTGTGGTTATCGGATTGGCCATTACGGGTACACCTATGAATATTATGGCTCTGTTGGGTGTCTTGATGCTTATCGGTATTGTGGTGAACAACGGTATCGTGTTGGTGGACTACACTATCCTTTGCCGTGAGAGAGGTATGGGCGTCAATGAGGCGGTCATCACCGCTGGCCGCAGCCGTCTTCGTCCTATCCTTATGACAACGCTTACCACCGTGTTGGGTATGATTCCTATGGCTGTGGGTAATGGTGTCGGCTCGGAGATGTGGAACTCTCTGGGTATGTCAGTGGCTTGGGGTCTGTCGTTCTCAACATTAATCACCTTGATTCTTATCCCGACGCTGTATGCTATCTTCGCTTCAAATGGCGAGAAGCGTCAGGCTAAAAAGGCGAGAAAGGCCGAGCAGGCTTTGCAGGCATAAACAGAAGAGTGAATAACTAAAACTGAAAAACTATGAAAGCAGTATTCTTGTCTTGTAACCAGTCAATGTTTGATGCGGTTATGGATATTATGGATGATATGGATATAACAGGCTTCACAGGTTGGGAGGAGCTTATGGGACGTGGCACAAACGATGGTGAGCCTCACTTGGGCAACCACGCGTGGCCTACGATGAACTCGGCACTCATCTCCGTTATGGAGGATGAGAAGGCCGCACAGTTCCTCGCAGCTCTCAAACAACTCGATGATGAGAACCACAAGCAGGGCCTGCGAGCCTTTGCGTGGCCTGTTACCGATATGATTTAGGCAGTTACCGATATGATTTAGGCAGTTGCCGATATGATTTAGGCAGTTGCCGATATGATATAGTCGGTTACGACCATAAAGAAAAACTCCGCTTGACATTTGTCGGGCGGAGTTTTTTGCATCATTACCAGTTTTTTGCTTACTCTACATATAGCACCAGACCTTTGAGGTATTCGCCTTCGGGGTGGTAGATGTTGATAGGGTGGTCGGCGGGTTGTGACAGCTGATGCAGTATTCGCACCTTTCGACCTGCTATGGCTGCGGCCGAGAAGACCATCGTGCGGAAAAGTTCCTTGCTTACGGCCTGCGAACACGAGAAGGTAAAGAGAATGCCTCTCGGCTTAATCTGTGACAAAGCACGAGCATTTATTCGTTTGTAACCCTGCATGGCGTTACCCAGCACCTTGTGATGCTTGGCAAAGGCTGGTGGGTCGAGTATTATAAGGTCATATTTGTCGCCTATCTGCTTCAAATACTCCACAGCGTCGGCTGCGACAGCCTTGTGGGGATACTCCTCGCCAAAGTTAAGACGCATATTCTGGTCAGCCAGCTCTACGGCTCTTTCCGAAGCATCCACCGAGCAGACCTCCACAGCTCCTCCCGATGCTGCATAGACCGAGAAACCTCCCGTATAACAGAATGTATTGAGTACGGTGCGGCCCTTGGCGTAGTGGCGTACCAGCTCGCGGTTGTAACGCTGGTCGAGGAAGAAGCCAGTCTTTTGACCCTCCTCCCAATTGACGAGGAACTTTTCGCCATTCTCCTTGACGACGAGTGATTTATGGTCAGACTTTCCCCATATATAACCATCGACGGCATTGAGCCCTGCCTTGAAAGGTACGGTCTGCGAACTCTTGTCGTATATGGCTGTGAGCCTCTCGCCATAGACCTCTCGCAGAGCCTCGGCAATGGCCATACGCGACAGGTACATACCCACCGAATGGCACTGCACAACAGCCACCGTGCCATAGATGTCAATCACAAGACCCGGCAGAGAGTCGCCCTCGCCATGAATAAGGCGATAGCAGTCGGTAGAGGCGTTGTCAGTAAGGCCCAGCGTACGCCTCACATCGTAGGCGATAGCTATGCGGCGATTCCACCACGCCTGATTGATCTCCTCCTGCTCGAAGGTAAGCACCCTGACGGCAATGGAGCCAATCTGATAGTGTCCTCGTGCGATAAAATCGCCTGCCTTGGTGAATACATCAACAATCTCTCCCTCGGTGAGCTGCTCACCCGCACACTTGATATGTTCGATAGCTCCCGAAAATATCCAAGGGTGTCGTCGGAGCAACGACTCCTCCTTGCCACGACGTAAAAATAGCTGTGTCATTATCATTTTTCTCTGCTTTTTTCGTTTTCGGTGATGCGAGGCGTGGCGAGTAGTTTCTCGTAAATCTTTATGCACACCCACGCATCGGTGGCAGCGTACATCATCTGCTGCGGTGTGAGTACCGATGCCTCCCAGTTGCTCAGTCGCTGAGCCTTTGATACTCTTTCGCCGAGGACTATGGCCGACATCTTACGCAGGCTCTTCTCCTCAATGCCCCACTCGGAGGCTATGTGCTGCAAATCTACAAAGCCCCTCTCGTTGAAGTTTCTCAATACGTGCAACGAACGCAGGTCGCCCGCAACATCGGCTCCGATTTTCAGGATATCGGGGTTGCTCAAAATACGCAGAATTGCGTTGTGGAGCCTCATCTTGCAAAGACGGATAAGGTAGCAGCGTGTAGGGGTAGATAGCTGCAACAGAGCCACACGATTCGTTACGCCCGCCTTGAACGAGGGGCGTGTCTCGGTGTCAAAGCCGATGACCTTGTGGCTTGCCAGGTCGCGACACATAGCACTGACCTGCTCATCGCGTGTGACGACTATAATCTTGCCGCCGAACTGTGCTGATGGCAACTCTGCTGTCTGGTCGTTTGTTATGGTGGGTTGAAATATCATTCTTTTTCTACAAAATAGGTCTGCAAAGTTACTCAATAATTACGAGTTTGCCCTCTTGTGTTGTGGAAATTTTTCTCTCAGCAATCAACTTGTCGATGGCGGTAGCTGTTGCCGAGGGCTCGGTCTTTATCTCGCGGGCAATATCTCTTGCTGACAGGGGAGCATGCTTCAAGAGCTCTAAAATCTTGCTGTTTAGGTCATTGCTTGCTGTGGCGTGCTGTCGCCGAGCAGCAAGACACCTGTCGCAAATGCCGCAGGGCACGGCCTCGTTGTCACTGAAATAACGTTGCAGAATTATGCTACGACACTCACTCTCGTTGTCGGCATATTCAATCATATTATTGAAGCGTTCCTCCATATAACGCTGTCGCAGCAGATAGGTTTCGGGCGAAATATAGATATCCTGCACGGGCAACCTCTCCTCGTCCATAAAAATCATCGGCGAGGTGTTTGACGGAATGTAGCGTATGATACGCTGCTGCCACATTATTTTCAGCAGTTCCTTGACCCTTTCGATGGTGTAGCCGCTGGTGGCGGCAATCTCGCTTTCATCAATGGCCTTGAACTCCATAAAAACACCATTATACATACGCAGGATGGTGCGAATGATATGGTCGAGATCCTGACGGTCGATGCGTATCTTGTAGAGGTCGTCACGACCTACGCAGAACATTATGCGTGCAGGGTTTTCCATCTCCTCGGTGAGGGTCATATAACCATTCTGCTGTAGCAGTTTGATGGCTGCACGAACCTTGCCTCCATAGATACGTTCGCGAGAGCAAAACTCGTGAATATTAAACACGTATGAAGCGTACAGGCCGTCGCCTATGGCTATTTGTAAATAGGAGCAAATCTTCTCGTATATCGACTTTATCTCGTCAAGCGGCGGAAACTCTGCACTGAAATTTCTGCGTATGCGGGCTGTGTCGTCCGAGGCTGCCAGCAATACCGCATAACTTCGTTTGCCATCGCGACCTGCACGTCCTGCCTCCTGATAGTAGTTCTCCAGCGAATCACACATCGAGTAGTGGACAACAAATCGCACATCGGCCTTGTCAATACCCATACCGAAGGCGTTTGTTGCGACTATGATACGCACCTTGCCCGATAACCACTCCTCCTGCCTTACCGAACGTTCCAGGTAGGGCAGTCCTGCGTGATAGTAGGATGCCGAGTGGCCGTTGTTACGGAGGAACTCTGCTATCTGCTCGCAACCCTCGCGTGAACGCATATAGACTATGCCCGAGCCTGCCACGTTATTCACAATACGCAGCAATTGCTCATTCTTGTCGTCGGTATGACGCACCGCATACGACAGATTTTTTCGTGCAAACGATGTGCGGATGATATGCTCCGAGGAGAAGTTCAGTCGTTTCATGATATCCTCCGTCACGAGCTTCGTGGCCGATGCAGTAAGTGCCAGAACAGGTACGTTGGGCAACTTTTCACGCACTTCGGCAATACGCAGGTATGAGGGTCGGAAATCGTATCCCCACTGCGATATGCAGTGTGCCTCATCCACAGCGATAAGGTTTATACGCATCCTCTCCACACGCATACGAAAAGCCTCTGTTGCCAGACGTTCGGGGGCGACATAGAGGAATTTTATGTCGCCATAGACGCAGTTGTCGAGCATAATATCTATCTGATGATAGGAGATTCCCGAATGAATCGCTGCGGCCGATATGCCCATACGTCGCAGACGGTCCACCTGATCTTTCATCAGGGCAATGAGTGGCGTTATGACAAGACACAAACCCTCACGCATAAGGGCAGGCAGCTGATATGTTATGGACTTGCCGCCACCCGTAGGCATCAGTGCCAGTGTATCACGCCCATCCAGTACGGCACGGATAATCTCCTCCTGTCCCGTACGGAAACTATCATAGCCCCACACACGCTTCAAGGTGGCGTGCATCTGCTCCGATATGTGGTCACTGTTGCTCATACACCGCAAAATTAGTAAAAAACAACGTAGTTGTTAAATTTTTTTGTATATTTGTGCCGTAAATGTGTTGTCAATGACGAAGAGGAGATTCAAAATAGTTTCAGCACTTGGAATGTTGCTCGTTTACCTCGTTGTTCTGGTTGCGGGTAATGCTTCGGTGTTGCTGTGTGATTGTCATCTCCATCGTCACGTCAATCACATCGAAATAGATGAGCATCATCACTGTTCGTGCGGAATGTGCCACTCTGCGGGCGACTATGTTTCAATAGATGAGCAATGCGGATGTTCTCACGACCATTCAAACAATATCGAGCTCTATACCTTCTCTCGCGATTGGAGTGATACTACGCTGCGTCTGATGTTGCAACCCGCATTAGCGGCTGCTACAGTGTCGTATGTTGTCGCAGACTCTTTCGCTACGGAAACCGATTATGGAGAGTATCTTCTGCCTCCGCTATCTGCTGTGGAGCAGGGGTGTGCTGCATTGCGTGCCCCGCCTGCTTTGGTTTAATTGAATTTTGTGGGGTGGGGAAATGGATGATTTCCACCCTGATTAACAATTAAATCATTTAGCAGTAATATTCTATGAAAATCAGGACAATTTTATTTTCGCTTTTGCTGGCTGTGGCAAGTGTTGGCACTGCCTCGGCACAGAATATATCAGGTACGGTAAAGGACTCTGCATCGGGCGAGGCCCTTGTGGGTGCTACGGTGCATTGGCTCGATACCACCATTGGCGTTACCTGCGATGTGGAGGGTTCTTTCTCTGTTCACCGCGTCAAAGGTTACAACAGACTTGTCGCCAGCTATGTGGGTTATCGCAGTGATACCATCGAGGTTGCAGCGGGTGTCAATCGTGCCGACTTCCTGCTCGTCAGCGATACCGAGATTGACGAGGTCGTTGTTGAGAGTACTTTGGGTAACTATGTCAATCGCGAGGGCGTGTTGAAGGGCGAGACCATTTCGTTTGCCGGATTGTGTAAGATGGCGTGCTGCAACTTGGCGGAGAGTTTCGAGAACTCGGCGTCGGTAACTGTCGGTTATAGCGATGCTATTTCCGGTGCTCGTCAGATTAAGATGCTCGGTCTTACAGGTACTTATACGCAGATTTTGGACGAGAATCGTCCCATTATGCGTGGTCTGAGTGCCCCTTATGGCTTGAACTACACCCCTGGTATGTGGCTTAACTCTATTCAGGTGTCGAAGGGCGTATCGTCTGTGACGGCCGGTCACGAGGCTATTACGGGCCAGATAAATATGGAGCACCGCAAGCCTACCGACGAGGAACGCCTGTTCCTTAACCTCTATTTCGATAGCGAGTTGCGTCCCGAGATAAATATCTCTTCAGCGTTCCCCATAACCGAGGATAAACGCCTCTCGACCGTTATTCTGGCACACGGCTCCCTCGATACCAAGTCGCACGATATGAACAAGGACGGCTTCCGCGACTTGCCGCAGACCAACCAGATAAACATTGCCAACAAATGGTTGTGGCAGGCCGAGAATGGTATGCAGGTACGCTGGGGCTGGAAGGTTGTGGATGAGAATCGTCTGGGCGGCGAGATGGGCTACAAACAGTCGATGCGTGACGAGATGGAGAAGAGTCTTTCGGTCTATGGCTCGCATATGGACAATACTGGCGTGAATGCCTATTTGAAGGTTGGTATGCCCGTTGGTAAGGCGGTCTATGATGCCGAGGCCGGTGAGGAGTTGCGTTCAAATATCGCTTTTGTTGCCGATTACAACTATTTCAAGGAGGATGCATACTTTGGCCTTAACCGCTACGACGCACACGACAATGCGGGCTGGTTTAACCTTATGTATGCTCACTATTTCTCGCCTCGTTCATCTATGATTTTCGGTGCTTCGGCACAGATTATGGGTAGCGATGAGGATATGCAGAACAGGGTGGTAATCTATCCGTCGATCTCTAACGATATTGCGACCTATGCCACTCGCAACAATATGCGTTATATTGAGCCGGGTGTCTATGCCGAATATACCTACAATGTGAAGGAAAAGTTCTCGCTGGTGCTGGGCTTGCGAGGCGACTATATGGGTGCAAAGAACAGGGCAGAGGAGCCTAATGCCAGCATCTCGGCATACTATAAGCCCAAGAGCTACTTTGCTGTTACTCCACGTTCTCATATCAAGTGGAACATCACACCTTCAACCGTTTTGCGTGCTTCGGCGGGTATGGGCTATCGTCGTGCGAGCATCTTTACCGACAATATCTGGATGCTGGCTACGGGTCGTAAGATAACATCTTTCCTTGATGACGATATCGAGAAGGCTTTGACCGTAGGCGGTAGCATTACGCAGTACATTAAGTTGGGCGGATTCAGCGATGCTACTTTGAGCTTCGATTACTTCCGTACGCAGCTCTTCAATACCGTATTGGCAGACCAGGAGCTGGGAGCAAAGGGTGGTAATCCCGACGATGAGATTTGGATTTACAATACCAATAAGCGTTCATTCACCGATACCTATCAGGTCGATTTCCAATGGACACCGCTGCGAGGCTTCGATGTCTTTGCCACTTTCCGCTATACCAATAGCCTTGTTACGCTGATGCGAGGAGGTGTGCCTGTTGAGGTTGAACGTCCGCTGACAAGCCGATATAAGACGCTTATCAACCTGCAGTATGCTACCAACCACCGCAAGTGGGTGTTCGATGCTACGGCACAGTATAACGGTCCTATGCGTCGCCCTTCGCTGGATGGTGATTTGTCGCGTAAGGATATGTCGCCTGCTTATCCGATGTTCTACCTTCAGGTGAGTCATCGTATTCGTGCTGTGGAGTTGTATGTCGGTTGCGAGAATATCGCCAACTATATGCAGAAAGACCCGATTTTGAATGCCGATGACCCCTTCTCGCCCGCATTTAACTCGTCGAGTGTGTGGGGACCTCTGATGGGTCGCAAGTTCTATATCGGTATGCGATTTAACCTCTATTAAAATTGAATATAAACCAATAAAACCAAATGAATATGAAAAAGTTAATCATTATGTGCCTTATGGCATTCATCGGCTTTGGTGTTGCCGAGGCATCAGCACAGAAGAAGAACGATGCTGCAATTAAAACAACTGTTTTTGTAACAGATATCGACTGCGAGCATTGTGCAAAGAAGATTACCAACACAATTCCCTACGAGAAGGGTGTTAAGGATGTGAAGGTTGATGTTCCTACCAAGTTGGTAACCGTAACCTATGATGCTACAAAAAATAGCGATGCAAACCTGCTGAAATCCTTCGCCAAGATTAAGGTTAAGGCCGAGGTGCAGAAGGCAGAAGAGAAGCAGTAAGACTACTCTGATATACCGAATTCAAAACCGAGCATTGCCCTGTGGGTGATGCTCGGTTTTTGAATTTGGGGTAGGTGTTATTTTTTATCCTCCTTGAAGAGAAAATGAGCCTGCATCTTCAATCGCAGATAGCTGTCCAATAGCAGCATCAGTATCAGTGGCACTGATATTATCGCAATATTTTTTACGAGCACAAAATCTATTGCCGCAAAGTCGAATTTGGGCATCGGGATATCGAAATCAAAACTAATGGATAGCCGCGTAAAAACCCATTGCAGACATTGTGCGAATAGTGCGATAAATATAGTGCCGCATAGGGCGTATTGCATCCATTCGCGCACCCTCTCGCGGCGGCGAATCCGTAACATTGTACGCTGACCAAATCCTGCCGGCAGTTGTGGCTGGATGCGTCGTAGCGTGGCGCGATGTATGGCGTTATTGCTCTGTTTCATCTTTGCTGTGAGTTATTAGTAAATATAACTTTTTTCTTATTCTGTGCAGGCGAACCTTCGTGTTGCTTTCGCTCTGGCGGATAATCTCGGCACACTCCGCGATGGGGCGTTGCTCGTAGTAAAACAGCGTTACCAAAGCCCTCTCCTCGGCATTTAACTGTTCGATAGCCTCCGTAAGGGCATTGATATTATGGTCGGAGAGGTCGCCTTCCATCTGCTCAATATCTTCATCACTGACGGCTGCGATTCGTCCTTCGTCAATTGATAGGTGCGGCACTCGGTGGCGACGCGTGTGCGATATTGCACAGTTGTAGGCTATGCGATAGAGCCAGGTGGCAAACGAACTGCGCCCCGAAAAACTCTCCATCTGCTCGTATGCCTTTATAAAAACATCCTGCGTAAGCTCTTCGGCATCTTCCCGCTGCTGAATGATGCGGACAACGAGTGCATACACCTGATTGGCATATTGCTCCATCAAGAGGGCGAAGGCTTCATCGTCGCCACTTTTGATGCGTTGTAGTAGGTTCTCCTCGTTGTGTATCATAGCTAACCTTTAGACGCAAAAGTGAGTGAAAGGTTACACGAAAATAGTGAAAAAATTTTTTTTCGAAAATATTGTAACCTTTTTCGGGGTTTTGCGTCTAATATGACAGAAACGGATGATAAGAGCCGTCGCGGCAAAGAGAAAAGTAAAAATAAATAATAATGTAAAACCTTAAAAATTAGTGTTATGTTTGATTTTTTAACAGCTTTTGGAGTAATTGTGGGCATCGCCTTTTTTGTCTATAAGTGGATTGAACTGGTGGTGATGAAAAAGGAACGAATTGAAATTGCTTCTCGTTTGGAGGGTGATAATCTGATGGAGTATGCCAAGCGTATGCCTTTGGGCTTGGGCGCAACGGCAAAGCCCGCCGAGCAGGATGGTGCAAGAAAGCCTCTGCATCCCGTTGGGAAAGTCTTGCGTTGGGGTATGTTTGTCGTTGGCCTTGGTGCAGGATGTTTTTTGGGTGGCTTTATTCAGGGACAGGTAAGTGAAAACTTTGGCTATGTTCCGGCAGAGTTGTCAATGGCTGGTTGTGTGTTGCTGTGCTCAGGTTTGGGACTTGTTATCTCGTTTGTGGTGGAGTACTTCTTATATAAGAGTAATAAATAATTGGGAGTTAATGAGTTCCGCAGCTCGGTCGATTAAGTCGGCTGGGCTGCAACCCATTAGAAATAACAAAAGAGCAGAGGTTCTCCTCTGCTCTTTTGTTATTATAATGATATTATAAACTTTACTCCATCGGGAAAACTCTAACTTCGCAAACATCTGCGAGTTCGCGTTCAAGGCGTTCGATGTCGGTCTTCTCCTCGACCTCGCCGTAATGGTAGGGATAAAAGACGCAGGGACGGATAGCCTTAACAGCCTCAACGGCCTGATCTACGGTCATCGTGTAGGGCTGATTAACGGGCAAAAATGCAATGTCGATATTCTTCAACGAAAGCATCTCGGGTGTTGGCTCTGTGTCGCCCGCAATATAGATGCGAAAATCATCGTCAATGGTCAGGACATAGCCGCAATCCTCGCGAGCTTGTGGATGAAAATCGGTGTGTCCCTCGGTTGTGTTGTATGCCGCAACGGCCTCAACCACAACATTTGGCAGGGGCTGCGACTTCATTCCTGGCGTCATAACAACAGCCTCGCCATCGAAAGTCTCGGCCGAGGTCTTGTCACAGATAATCACGCTGTCGCGAGTTGTGATGTCGTCAATCGCTGCACGGTCCAGATGGTCGTAATGCGAGTGTGTTACAAGCACGACATCGGCCTTCGGCAGCTGGGCATATTTTGCGTACTCGGCTACGGGGTCGTTGTAGATGTGTTTGTCGCCAATCGTGATGGCGAATGATGCGTGCTTGAAGAAGGTGAACTTAATCTCGCCCTCCTCGCCATATCTTACTGTGTCGGTGGGGTAGCTCTCTTTGTTGGACTTACCCCCGAAAAATGAGAAAAAAGACATACTATATCGGTTTTGTTTTCTTGTGTTCCAATCGGCCTATCATTGCAAATATACGACGCTAATTTGATATTTTCAAGAAGTTGCCCACAGGTTTTTAATTTTCTTGCTTTGTGTTGCAATATTTGAGAAAAATACCTATATTTGAAAGTTAGAAAATTTAGAACTACATTGCCCTATGGAAAAACGTATCATAGAGTGCGTCCCCAATTTTAGCGAAGGACGCGATAAAGAGGTCATCAGTCAGATTACAACAGCTATCGAGGCGGCTGCCGATGTACGCTTGCTGGATGTAGATCCGGGTGAGGCTACAAACCGTACGGTGGTAACCTTTGTCGGAGAGCCGGAGGCGGTTGTTGAGGCCGCCTTTGCGGGTGTGAAGCGTGCTGCCGAGCTGATTGATATGAGCAAACACAAGGGAGCCCACCCGCGTATGGGAGCTACCGATGTTCTGCCTCTGGTCCCCGTATCTGGAGTGACCTTGGAGGAGTGTGCGGAGCTGGCTCGGGCGTTGGCCGAGAGAATCAGCCGCGAACTGAATATCCCTACCTACTGTTATGAGTCGGCAGCCTTGCGAGAGGAGAGACGCAACCTTGCGGTATGTCGTGAGGGCGAGTACGAGGGTCTTGCCGAACGTATGCTTTCGGACGATGGCCCCGACTTTGGAGCAAGAGCCTTCGACGAGGGTGTAGCCCGTACGGGAGCTACCGCTGTCGGAGCAAGAGATTTTCTTATTGCCGTAAATTTCAACCTCAACACAACATCTACCCGCCGAGCCAACGCTATCGCCTTTGATGTGCGTGAGAAGGGTCGCCCCGTAAGGGAGGGTAATCCTATTGTCGGCAAGATTGTAAAGGACGAAGATGGTAACCCTGTGATGCGTCCCGGTACGTTGAAGAGCACAAAGGCCATAGGCTGGTATATCGAGGAGTATGGCATAGCACAGGTGTCAATGAATCTCACCGATATAGGCGTTACGCCTCTGCACGTTGCTTTTGACGAGGTGTGTCGCAAGGCTGATGCACGAGGTGTGAGAGTTACGGGTACGGAGATTGTCGGCCTTGTGCCGAAGCGTGCCTTGTTGGAGGCCGGCCGCTATTTCCTTCACAAGCAGCGTCGTTCAACCGGTATCAGCGAGGAGGAGATTATCCGCATCGCTGTAAAGTCTATGGGTCTGGATGACCTGAAGCCATTTAACCCTCGCGAGAAGGTGGTGGAGTATATGCTTGAGGAGGAAGGCCAGAATCGTTTGATTGATATGACTTGTAAGGGCTTTGCCGAGGAGACAGCGAGTGAGTCGCCGGCTCCGGGTGGAGGCTCTATATCGGCATATATGGGTGCCTTGGGTGCAGCCTTGGGCACGATGGTTGCCAATCTTTCATCGCATAAGGCCGGCTGGGATGACCGCTGGGAGGAGTTCTCGCAGTGGGCCGAGCAGGGCCAGGCGGTTATGGTGGAGCTGTTACACCTTGTGGATGAGGATACCGAGGCTTTCAATCGTATTATGGCGGTATTTGCAATGCCCAAGACCACCGATGAGGAGAAGGCGGCCCGCAGTGCAGCATTGCAGGTGGCTACACTCTATGCTACCGAGGTGCCGTTGCGAACAATGAAGGCTGCAGAGAGGGCGTTGCCTATCGTTAAGGCTATGGCCGAGCAGGGTAACCCCAACTCTGTGTCAGATGCCGGCGTAGGTGCTTTGGCGGCCCGCAGTGCGGTGCTTGGTGCAAGACTGAATGTGAGAATCAATGCCGCAGGCTTGAAGGACAGAGCAAAGGCCGAGGCCTTGATTGCCGAAGCTGATGCCATTGCCGAGAGAGTTGTTGCCGCCGAGCAGGAGGTTTTGAAGATTGTTGAGACTAAAATTGGATAAAGATATGACTTTGCAGGAGTTTCAGAATGATATTCGTGCCGGCATACCCGATGTGTTGCCCGCACCGAAACCTTATGATACAGCCATAAACCATGCCCCGAAGCGTAAGGATATATTGACCGCCGAGGAGAAGGAGCTTGCTCTGCGAAATGCTCTGCGTTACTTTGATCGGAAGCATCACGCCGAGCTGGCTGCGGAGTTTGCTGATGAGCTGGCACGCTATGGCCGTATCTATATGTATAGACTTCGCCCCGACTATGAGATGTATGCCCGCCCGATAGATGAGTATCCGGCTCGTTCGCGTCAGGCTGCCGCTATAATGATGATGATTCAGAATAATCTGGACAAGGCCGTAGCACAACACCCTCACGAGCTTATTACCTATGGCGGTAATGGAGCAGTGTTCCAGAACTGGGCTCAATATCGTCTGACGATGCAGTATCTCTCGCAGATGACCGACGAGCAGACTTTGGTGATGTATTCGGGTCATCCGCTGGGGCTCTTCCCTTCGCACAAGGATGCTCCGCGTGTAGTAGTGAGCAACGGTATGGTTATACCCAACTACTCAAAACCCGATGATTGGGAGAGATTCAACGCTATGGGCGTGTCGCAGTATGGACAGATGACAGCTGGCTCCTATATGTATATAGGTCCGCAGGGTATCGTGCACGGTACGACCATTACGGTAATGAATGCTGCAAGAAAACGATTTGCAGAGGGCCAGACCGATGCAAGGGGTATGCTGTTCGTATCGTCGGGCCTTGGCGGTATGTCGGGAGCACAGCCCAAGGCAGGAAATATCTCGCAGGTGGTGAGTGTTGTTGCCGAAATAAATCCCAAAGCGGCCGAGAAACGTCACTCGCAAGGCTGGGTGGATGAACTTCACTACTCGCTTGATGAACTTATTGCAAGAGTGCGTCAGGCCGTTGCCGCGAAGGAGGTGGTGTCGATGGCCTATGTCGGCAATGTCGTTGATTTGTGGGAACGCCTCGCCAAAGAGGATATTAAGGTAGATTTGGGCTCCGACCAGACTTCGCTGCATAACCCATGGGCGGGCGGTTATTACCCCGCAGGATATAGTTATGAGGAGTCTAACAGAATGATGGCCGAGGAGCCTGATCGCTTCCGTGAGTGTGTGCAGGCATCGCTTCGCCGACAGGTGGCGGCAATCAATGCTCTGTCTGACAGAGGTATGTACTTCTTCGATTATGGTAATGCCTTCCTGTTGGAGTCTTCGCGTGCGGGAGCAGATGTTATGGCTGCCGATGGCAAGTTCCGCTATCCCTCGTATGTGCAGGATATTATGGGCCCGATGTTCTTCGATTATGGCTTTGGTCCTTTCCGTTGGGTTTGTACTTCGGGCAAGGCGGAGGATTTGGCCGAGACTGACCGCTTGGCTGCGGAGGTGTTGGAGAAAATTCGCCGCGATGCACCGGCCGATATATGTTCACAGATGGATGATAATATCCACTGGATTCGCGAGGCTGGTAAAAATAAGCTGGTTGTAGGCTCGCAGGCCCGTATCCTCTATGCCGATTGCGAGGGTCGAACGAAGATTGCCCAAGCCTTCAATAAAGCTATTGCCGAAGGACGTATATCAGCACCTGTCGTGCTTGGCCGTGACCATCACGATGTGTCGGGAACCGACTCTCCATATCGTGAAACATCAAATATCTACGATGGCTCGTCGCGTACGGCCGATATGGCAGTGCATAATGTTATTGGCGATGCCTTCCGTGGTGCAACGTGGGTATCTATCCATAACGGCGGAGGTGTCGGCTGGGGCGAGGTTATAAATGGAGGCTTCGGTATGGTTATCGACGGCTCGGAGGCCTCTGACCGTCACATTCGCGAGATGCTGTTGTGGGATGTGAATAATGGTATTGCACGCCGTAGCTGGGCCCGTAATAAGGGCGCTATCGATGCGATACGCCGACAAATGGAAGTGACGCCCGACCTGAAGGTTACGCTACCAAACTTTGCAGATGATGAATTGATTAAAAATGCATTAAAATAGAGATGAAAATACATTATATATCATCGGAGTACCTCTCAATTGCGAATGTTCGCCAGATAATTGAGCAGGGGTATAAGCTGGCGTTGAGTGATGATGCACGCCACCGTATAGCACATTGCCGAGAGTATCTCGATAAGAAGATGGCTACCGAAAAACGGCCTATTTATGGTATCACGACCGGCTTTGGCTCGTTGTGTAACATTTCGATAGGTGCCGAGGAGTTAGGTCGCTTGCAGAAAAATCTTGTTATGTCGCACGCCTGCGGTACGGGCGACAGGGTAGATAGTGAGGTTGTCAAACTGATGCTGCTCCTGAAAGTGCAGTCGCTGTCGTATGGTCATTCGGGCGTTCAGCTATCGACGGTTGAGAGATTGATAGATTTCTATAACGAAGGCGTTTTGCCTGTTGTCTATCAGCAGGGCTCGTTGGGAGCTTCGGGTGATTTGGCTCCGTTGGCACACCTCTCGTTGCCGTTGCTGGGACTTGGAGAGGTCGAGTATGAGGGCGAAATCTGCAAGGCCGAGGATATTTTGGAGAAGTTTGGCTGGCAGCCTGTTGAGTTGCAGTCAAAGGAGGGCCTGGCACTGCTCAATGGCACGCAGTTTATGAGTGCCTACGGCGTGTGGTCGTTGCTCAAAGCGGAGGATTTGAGTGAATGGGCTGATCGTGTGGCGGCAGTGTCGTTGGATGCATTTGATGGTCGTATAGAGCCGTTTTGCGATGAGGTACATATCGTAAGAGGCCATAAGGGTCAGCTTGCTACGGCTCGCCGAATGAGAGAACTGTTGGCGGGTAGTGAGATATTGAACAATACGAAGGCTCACGTTCAGGATCCATATTCGTTCCGTTGTATCCCGCAGGTACATGGAGCATCGAAGGATACCATTGCGTATGTCGGCCACGTTCTGGAAACCGAGATAAACAGTGTAACGGATAATCCTACGGTATTCCCCGATGAGGATATGATTGTGTCGGCAGGTAACTTCCATGGCCAGCCTATCGCATTGGCTATGGACTTTCTTGCTATTGCTATGGCGGAGTTGGGCAATATATCTGAACGCCGCATCTTCCGACTTATCTCGGGTGCTCGTAACTTGCCTAACTTCCTTGTTGCCAAGCCGGGTTTGAATAGTGGTTTTATGATTCCGCAGTATGCGGCAGCGTCAATTGTGAGCCAGTCGAAGGGGCTTTGTATGCCTGCGTCGGTTGATTCTATACCTTCGTCACAAGGTCAGGAGGATCACGTCAGTATGGGCTCAAATGCAGCCACGAAACTCTCTCGCGTGGTGCTGAATACCGAGAGAGTGCTGGCTATTGAGTTGATGAACGCAGCACAGGCGTTGGAGTTCCGTCGTCCGTTGAAATCGTCACAATTCATTGAGGCTCTGGTGGCTGATTATCGTAAGGTCGTGCCATTTATAGATAACGATACGGTGATGTATCCGCATATTGAGGCCTCAATCCAATTCCTGCGTCGAAATGTTACTCGTTAAGAATATAGCCAAGATAGTCGGTATCGATACCCAGCATCGCGATAGGGTTTTTGGTCGCGATATGGATAATGTCACGACGCTGGACAATGCGTGGCTGGCAGTTGAGGATGGCAAGATTGCTGCCTTCGGAGAGACCGACACGATGCCTGATGAGAGTGGTTTTCAGAGAGTTGTAGATGCCGAGGGTGGTATGTTATACCCTTCGTTCTGCGATTCGCATACTCATATTGTATATGCCGGCAGTCGCGAGCAGGAGTTTCTGGATAAAATTCATGGCTTGAGTTATGAGGAGATTGCCCGCCGAGGCGGGGGCATCCTGAACTCTGCCGACAGACTGCACGAGACGGGAGAAGATGCTCTTTATGAGCAGGCTATGCAACGCGTGCGAGAGGTGGCGTTGATGGGTACGGGAGCCATTGAGATAAAGAGTGGCTATGGCTTGACAACGGAGGATGAGTTGAAAATGTTGCGAGTTATTCGCCGCATCAAAGAGAGTGTTCCTTTGGAGGTGCGTGCTACGTTTTTGGGTGCTCACGCAGTTCCTCGCAACTATATCGGGCGTGATGACGAATATGTCGATTTGATATGTCGTGAGATGCTCCCTGCGGTTGCTGACGAGGGGTTGGCTGACTATGTTGATGTCTTTTGCGATAGGGGCTTTTTCACCATTGAGCAGACGCGTCGCATAATGCGTGAGGCTTGCAAATATGGCCTGCCGGCCAAGATTCACGCCAACGAACTTGACTTCTCGGGAGGAGTGCAGCTTGGTGTTGCGGAGGGTGCTTTGTCGGTGGATCATCTGGAGAGGAGTGGCAGTGCCGAAATTGAGGCGTTGAAGGGCTCTTTGACTATGCCTACAATGTTGCCGGGTGCAGCCTTTTTTCTGGGTATGAGTTATCCTCCGGCTCGCGAGATGATAGCCTCCGGACTGGCCGTTGCCCTGGCCTCGGACTATAACCCCGGCTCGTCGCCTTCGGGCAATATGCGTATGGTGATGTCGCTTGCTTCTATTCGAATGAAAATGACTCCAAATGAAGCACTTACAGCTGCTACCTTAAATGGAGCTTACGCTATGGGTGAGAGTGATAAGCTGGGCTCAATCTCGGTTGGTAAGGTCGCTAATTTCTTCATTACAAAGCCTATGCCTTCGCCCGAATTTTTCGTCTATGCTTACTGCACGCCACTCATCGCAAGGGTCTTCCTGCGAGGCGAGGAGTATAGTTAGATTTTTCTGTAAAATCGGTTGATTGTAATGACGCATCGTCCCCAAGAGGATGATGCGTTTTTTTTTGTTGTCGAAAGTGGCTCTGCGGGTTAATTAACTCGTAGAGTTATGGCTGAAAATATAGATTTCGGGGTAAAAATGGAGAATAACGAAAAAAAATTTGTGTTCGTCACCAAAAATGAGTAAATTTGCAAGATGAATTGCCTTAACTTAAATTTCATGTTATGCTTAGTATTCTGTATTATCTTTTTACGCTTTTACAGGTAACTTTTTGGTTTATAGTTTCAATCATTGTGCTGATTGTTACCTATCCGTTCGATAAGAGCCGTTATTGGGTGCATTGGTGCTCGCGTTGTATCTGTGCAACGCTGTTTGGCGTGCCGCCCCGTATGCGTCGTACGATAGAGGGATTAGAGAATATAGACAAGAATAAATCCTATGTGATGGTTATTAATCACAATTCGGGCTTCGATATTTTTGCGGCATATAAGATTCCATTGAATTTCCGCTGGGTATCGAAGAAGGAGGTGTTCTATGTTCCGTTTATGGGCCCGTTGTTGTTTATTCACGGCGATATTCCTATCAATCGTGGTAATGCAGCCGCTGCAATGGCAAAGGTAATAGAGGATGGTAAACTGTGGCTTGGTCGTGGTGCGAGTGTGGCTATCTTCCCCGAGGGCACTCGTTCGAAGGATGGCGAGATTCACCGTTTTAAGGCAGGAGCTTTCAATCTGGCAAAGGAGGCCGGTGTGGAGATTTTGCCTATTGTGATGACCGGCACGAACAATATGTTCCGCAAGAAGTGGTTGATTAACTGGACCAACCACATTGCAATAAAGGTTTTGAAGCCCGTATCGGTGGAGGAGGTTGCCGCTACCGAGTCAAAGGATCTGGCACAGCAGACGCAGCAGCGTATGACCGAGGCGTTGGCCGAGTTGCGTGAGCAGGTAAAAAACGAGAAAAAATAATTTGACTGTGTCATAGATTGGCACTTTGGAAATATAATTTTGCCCCGAAAAAGGATTGACGAAAATAAATTGCGAAGATGGCAAATAATATAAAAAACAACACGCCCGTTGCGGCTTATGATGACGATGCGATAAAGACCCTGTCGCCGCGAGAGCATCTGCGTTTGCGTCCGGGTATGTATATCGGAAAGCTGGGCGACGGCTCACAGTCGGACGACGGTATCTATGTCCTGATTAAGGAGACGGTGGATAACTCTATCGACGAGTTTATCATGGGTGCCGGCGATAAGATTGAGATTACAATCGAGGATAATGTCGTGACTGTACGCGACTATGGTCGTGGTATTCCGTTGAAGTCGCTGTCGGCAGCCGTAAGCCAGATGAATACGGGTGGTAAGTATGAGGGCGATGCCTTCAAAAAGACCGTAGGTTTGAATGGTGTCGGCGTGAAGGCGGTGAATATGCTGTCGAGTGAGTTTACGGCTCGCTCGGTGCGTGATGGCGAGGCTCACGAGGTGTCATTCGTTAAGGGTCTGGAACAGTCGGACCGCTGGGAGAGTGGTGTGAGTGAGAAGAACGGCACGATGATTCGCTTCCGCGTGGATGAGGAGATTTTCGGTGAGTATAGTTATAACCTCGATTATGTCGAGCAGCTGGTGCGTAACTACACCTACCTAAACCTCGGCTTGAAGATTATCCTCAACGGCAAGGAGTATGTGTCGAAGAATGGTCTTTTAGATCTTGTGAACGACAATCTCTCGGAGGAGCCTTTGTATCCGCCAATCTATCTGTCAGGCGAGGATATCGATGTGGTTATTACCCACGGTACGGGCTACGGCGAGAGCTATTATTCGTTTGTCAATGGCCAATATACTCCGCAGGGTGGTACGCATCAGGCGGCGTTCCGTGCTTCGGTGGCGAAGGTTATCAAGGAGTTCTACAAGAAGGACTACGACCCAGCCGATGTGAGAGGCTCTATCATTGCTGCCGTATCGGTAAGAATGAACGATCCTGTGTTTGAGTCGCAGACCAAGATTCGCCTCGGCTCAAAGGAGGTGGCTCCGGGTGTGTCGATGCAGCAGTTTGTGAATGACTTCCTGTCGGTTAATCTCGATAACTACCTGCATAAGCACTCCGAGACTGCACAGGTATTGCAGAAGAAAATCGCCGAGAACGAGAAGGAACGCAAGGCCATCTCGGGTATTCAGAAGAAGGCCCGCGAGACGGCAAAGAAGGTGGCGGTGAATAACCGCAAGTTGCGTGATTGCAAGGTGCATCTTACCGACTCGAAGAATGAGCTGGCCGAGAAGACGATGATATTCATCACTGAGGGTTTGTCGGCAATGGGCCCTATCACGATGACGCGTGATGCTATGACGCAGGCGGTCTTCTGCTTGCGAGGTAAGCCTCTGAACTGTTATGGACTGACGAAGAAGGTGGTTTACGAGAACGAGGAGTTTAACCTCTTGCAGTCGGCTCTCAATATTGAGGACGGCTTGGAGAATTTGCGTTTCAACAAGGTTATTATCGCAACCGATGCTGATGTTGATGGTATGCATATCCGTTTGCTGATGACGTCGTTCTTCGTGCAGTTCTTCCCCGAACTGATTCGTGCAGGCCACCTCTACATCCTGCAGACACCTCTGTTCCGTGTGCAGAACAAGAAGGAGAACTTCTACTGCTACACCGACGAGGAACGTCAGAAGGCTATCAAGAAGTGCGGTGCTACGGCCGAGATAACCCGATTCAAAGGTCTGGGAGAGATTTCGCCGGAGGAGTTTAAGGACTTGATTGGCGAGAATATGCGTCTGGACAAGGTGCGTCTGACGAAGGATGACCCAATCAACGATATGCTGGAGTTCTATATGGGCAAGAATACCTACGAACGTCAGGGTTTCATTATTGACAACCTGCGTATTGAGGAGGATATCGTTGATGAGAATATTGCTTAAACAGAGGAAAATATTTTTTGAAAAACTTGAAAAATCTACCATAGATGGCAGAGGACAGAGATATAATCGAACAGGAAAATGTAGATGCGATGCAGAGTGTGGAGCTTGCCGACGAAGATATATTGGAGGGCGTGCAGTCTCCCATTACGCAGAGTAAGTATGCTCGATTGCTGGGCGACGAGGGTAATATGCGTAAACTTACGGGTATGTACCAGAACTGGTTTTTGGACTATGCTTCGTATGTTATTCTGGAACGTGCAGTGCCGCATATTGATGATGGTTTGAAGCCTGTGCAGCGTCGTATTCTGCATACGATGAAACGCCACTGTGCCGAGGGCGTGCGTACAAAGGTGCAGAGTATCGTGGGTGATGTGATGAAGTATCACCCTCACGGCGATGCATCTATCAAGGATGCACTTGTGCAGCTCGGTCAGAAGGGCCTTTTGATTGATACGCAGGGTAACTGGGGTAACATCCTTACGGGAGATGAGGCCGCGGCCGGCCGTTATATTGAGGCCCGCTTGTCGAAGTTCGCTTTGGATGTGGTCTATAACAATAAGACCACCGAGTGGATGCGTTCATACGATGGCCGTAATGAGGAGCCCGTGACCTTGCCCGTAAAGTTCCCGTTGCTGCTGGCACAGGGTACGGAGGGTATCGCCGTAGGTTTGGCATCAAAGATTTTGCCGCATAACTTCAACGAGTTGATAGCAGCTTGTATCGCACATCTCAAAGGCGAGGATTTCCAGCTTTTGCCCGACTTCCCGACGGGCGGTTTGATGGATGCCAGTCGTTATAATGACGGCTTGCGTGGTGGTGCAGTGAAGGTGCGTGCTAAAATATCGAAGGTCGATAAGCGAACTCTGGTCATTACCGAGATACCATTCTCTACCACTTCGGAGTCTATCAAGGAGTCTATCATCAAGGCTAACGAGAAGGGTAAAATCAAGATTAAGAAGGTTGATGACCTGACCGCTGATAAGGTGGAGATTGTTATCCACGTTGCCAACGACGAGTCATCGGATAAGACCATCGATGCACTCTATGCTTTCACGTCATGTGAGGTCTCTATCTCTCCCAACTCGTGTGTGATTATGGACGATAAGCCGCACTTTATGGGAGTGAAGGATATCCTGCGTCGTTCGGCAGACCATACAAAGGCCCTGCTGAAGATGGAGTTGGAGATTCGTCTGCACGAGCTTAACGAGGCTTGGCATGCAGCATCGTTGGAACGTATCTTCATTGAGAATAAACTCTATCAGCTCATTGAGGGTTGCCGTTCACACGAGGAGGCCTATGCCGCAGTGGATAAGGGCTTGGAGCCATTCAAGAGCAAACTGCGTCGAGAGGTTACGGAGGACGATGTGAAGCGTTTGACGGAGTTGAAGTTCATCCGCATCTCTCGCTACGACTCGGATAAGGCCGACAACGAAATCAAGAAGATTGAGTCGGATATCAAAGATACGAAGCACGATTTGGCACACCTTACCGAATATGCTATTGTCTATTACGAACGTATCCGCGAGAAGTATGGTGCGGGTCGTGAACGTAAGACCGAGATTCGTGAGTTCGACACCATCGAGGCAACGAAGGTGGCCGTTACCAATGCCAAACTCTATGTCGATAGGGCAGAGGGCTTCTTCGGAATCGGCAAGGGTATGAAGGATGCCGAGTTTGTATGCGATTGTAGCGATATTGATGATGTTATCGTTATCTTGAAGGATGGTCGCTATACAATCACGAAGGTCAGCGATAAGGCGTTCTTCGATAAGAATATCTACTACATCGGAGTCTTCAAGCGTAACGATGAACGTACGATTTACAATGTTTTGTATCGTGACGGTCGTGGCGGTGCTATTATGATGAAGCGTTGTGCCATTAAGAGCATCACACGCGACAAGGAATACGACCTGACAAAGGGTACGCCCAAGAGTGAGATTCTCTATATGTCGGTCAATCCCAATGGCGAGGCCGAAGTGTTGAGAATCTATTTCCGACCACGCCCACGCTTGAAGAAGGTGATTGTCGATCTGGACTTCTCAACGGTGGCTATCAAGGGTCGTCAGAGTCAGGGTAATCTCTTCTCTCGCTACGGAATCCATAAGATTGTCTTAAAGGAGAGAGGTACATCGACTCTGGGTGGTCAGAATATATGGTATGACGAGGATGTGCGTCGTCTGAATACCGATGGCCGAGGTCAATTGCTCGGTGAGTTCAAGGGCGATGACAAGATTGTGGTTTGGACATCGAAGTATCAATACTACATCACAGGCTTTAATGTTGGCCAGCACTTCCCCGACGAGACGGTGCGTGTAGAGAGATATGTTGCAGGTAAGGTGTATAGCGTCTGCTATTTCGATAAGGAGCAGGGCTACTACTATATGAAACGCTTCCAGTTGGAGGCCAGTGAACGCTTGCAGTCATTCCTGGAGGATGAGAATACAATGGAGTTCGTGACTCTTACCGACCGTAGTGGTGCTACACTTATCGTAAGCTATAAGGGTGCCCACGCAGCACGCCCGGAGGATGAGGTGGATGTGGATTCATTCGTTGGTGTTAAGAGCCATCGTGCCAAGGGTAAGCGTATTACAACCTACGATGTCGCTGCGTTGCGTTTCGTGGAACCGGAACTGCCTGAACAACCGGAGGAGGATGAGGCTGCAAATGTCGAGGATGCCGACCTGATGGAGGGTGCTGAAGACGTGGCAGATATTGCTGTCGCCGAGGATGCAGCCGACGATGTGGTTGTGGATATGGGCGATGCCATGGCCGTTGTGGAGAATATGCCCGATGTAGCAGACAGTTATAAGGCGGAGCCTATAACCAAGGAGGACGAGGAGAAAGCTGTGGTAATCAGTCCGGAGCAACTGAACCTCTTCTAAAAAGGAGTTGCGAGTAGCGATGAAGATATTTTTGATAGGCTATATGGGGTGTGGCAAAAGCACTCTTGGACGCAAGATTGCCAAGGCTACGGGTTATACTTTTGTCGATACCGATTCGGCAATAGAAAACCGTGAGGGGGCTTCGGTGGCAGATATCTTCCGTTATGAGGGTGAGGAGTATTTTCGCCGCGTTGAGAGAGAGGTTATCGAGGAGTTTGCTACATCAGCCGAAAATATGGTTATCTCTACGGGTGGTGGAGCTCCCGTATGGCGGGATAATGTGACCTATATGAACAGTATGGGCAACACCTTCTACTTGCAGCGTACAGCGGTGCAGATAGCGTCACGATTGAGCCCGCACGGACGACAAAAACGCCCCAAGCTGCGAGGTCTGAATGATGAGGAGCTGGTAGCGTTTATGACTGCGAATATGGCCGAAAGAGAGCCGTACTATGCACAGGCTACATATCGCATAGATTGTGCAGAGAAGAGTGATGCGGAGATAGTAGAGATTATTTTACGACAGATAAAGGGTAATGAATAACAATCCCATAGGTATATATGATTCGGGGTTTGGCGGGTTGTCGGTATGGCGAGAGTTGTATAAGGCACTGCCGAATGAGTCGTTGATATATCTTGGAGATGGGGCTAATTGTCCTTATGGAAATCTTCCGGAGGAGAAGATACGCCTGCTGGCCGAAAAATCAGTAAGACGCCTGCTTGATTGTGGTTGCAAGATGATTGTTGTGGCGTGCAATACCGCTACGGCTGCGGCCATCGAGCATTTGAGAACGGAGTTTTCGACTATTCCTTTTGTCGGCTTGGAGCCGGCCGTTAAGCCTGCCTGCCTTGCAACGCGTACGGGTGTTGTGGGTGTTGTGGCTACAAAGCGGAGCTTGGAGAGTGCCAAATTCCTCACTACGCTTGCACGCTATAGCGAGGGCGTGAAGGTTGTGAAGGCCGTGGGTGAGGGCTTTGTCGAGGCTGTTGAGAGTAATGAGGAGCATACTGCGGCAACGCAGCAGAAGGTTAGGGCAGTCATTGAGCCGATAATTGAGGCAGGGGCTGATGTTATTGTGCTGGGATGTACGCACTATCCATTTCTGCGTGATGTGATTAGCGGAGTTGTGGGCGACAGGAATGTCCGCATAATTGATTCGGGCGAGGCTGTCGAAAAACGAGTAGAGAGCCTGCTTGATGAGTTTGGAATAAGAGCCGACAGGGATAATACCCCTCGGTATGAATTTTTAACCTTTGCCGATGAGGGGTATCGCAAGGGCTTGGAGAACAAGGCTCTCGGGATGAAGTAATTTTATAAGTAAGATAGGATAACTATTTGTAATATAGTTTTATATATGACACAAAAATCAAAGAAAACAACAAAGAGCAAGGTCACGACATCTCCATCAAATGATAATATGTTGTGGATGGCAGGTTTCGTGATGCTTGTATTCGGTATATTGTCGATATTTTCGGTTTTGTCGCATTTCATCCATTGGTCGTCGGATCTTACGGCTCTGCGTAATGATGCGGCTTTGTCGGGTGTGGTAATTCCTTATGAGAATATATGCAGCAGTCTTGGTGCCCATATCGCCTATTGGGTTGTGGATTGCTCGTTTGGTGTTTTTGGATTGATTTTGCCGGTTGTCATCACGCTTTTAGGATGGCGTGTTTTTCGCAAGAAGAGCCTGCATTTCAATCATTTGATGTTGAGTGCATTGCTGCTGATGGTTGTCGGAGCTGTAACTATGGGCTTTGTCTCTGCAAAGTTCTCTCTGTCGTATGATTTGGGCGGTCATTGGGGACAGGCTTGTGCTACTGATTTGACAGGTATTATCGGCGACTTTGGTGTTGTGATGGTACTGCTTGCAGCGTGGATTCTGGTTGGTGTTTATATCAATCGCAAGGTCATTTCGCTGGTCAATAAGAGTGTGGATGGTATGGTGCAGACCGGAGAAAATGTAGTGGTTAAGGTTAAAGACCGTATCACAAAGCACGATAAGGCGTTAGCTGAAAGTCCAGAGGATGAGGCCGGCGATGAAGAACTCGCGGTGGAAAAGGCTGATGATATCAAAGTTGAAGAGGAGAGCGAGAAGGGTGCGGAGCAGACCGACAGCGACTATGAGTTTGTCGTTGTGGGTGGCGAGGATATGCAGCAGCCGGTGGATGTCGATGTGCTGTTAAAACCCGAAAATGAGGATACTACCGCTGTGGCGGAGGATATCTCGGACGATGATTACATATTTACTACCGAAAAGGCAGACGATGCTTCTGCTGGTGAAGAGGAAGTTGTAGTCTATGAGGCGAGTGAAGAGGAGGATGCCGACGAGGAGATTTACGGCGATGATAATATGGTTATCACGGTGCGTGAGCATAAGGTAAAGACGCTGTCGGAGGATGAATTGGAGATTGAACCTTACAACCCGTTGCTCGACTTGGAATATTACAAAAAGCCACACGTTTCGTTGTTGGAGGATTACAAGTCGCCCAACAAGGTTAGCGATGCCGAGATTGTAGAGAATAAGCGTCGTATTCAGGAGACGTTGAAGTACTTCGGTATTCCCATTACCAATATCGAGGCGACCATTGGCCCGACAGTTACTCTCTATGAAATAACACAGGCACAGGGTGTTAAGATTTCAAAGATTCAGGGCTTGGAGAAGGATATTGCCCAGAGCCTGCGTGCACAGGGTATCCGAATCATTGCTCCTATTCCGGGACGAGGAACGATTGGTATCGAGGTGCCAAATCGCGACAAGCAGATTGTGTCGATGTACTCGTCAATCTGCTCCGAGGAGTTCCAGTCGTCAAAGGCGGAGCTGCCGATTGTAATCGGTCGCACGATTCAGAACCAAAACTTTACATTCGACCTCGCCAAGTTGCCGCACCTTTTGGTGGCGGGTGCTACGGGTCAGGGTAAATCTGTCGGACTGAATGCCATTATCACTTCGTTGCTTTATCGCAAGCATCCAGCAGAGTTGAAATTTGTGATGATTGACCCCAAGATGGTGGAGTTTTCGGTCTATAACAAGCTTGAAAATCACTTCCTTGCGAAGATGGAGTCCGAAGAGGAGCCAATCATTACCGAGCCGAAGAAGGCGGTATATGTACTTAATTCATTGGTCGAGGAGATGGGCCGTCGCTTGGAGCTGCTGAAGATGGCAACGGCTCGAAATATTGTTGAGTATAACGAGAAATTCACTTCACGCCGACTTAACCCCAATAAGGGTCACCGCTTCTTGCCTTATATCGTTGTGATTATCGATGAGTTTGCCGACCTTATTATGACAGCCCGCGAGGTGGAGGTGCCTGTTATGCGTCTGGCTCAAAAGGCTCGTGCTGTGGGTATTCACCTGATTGTGGCTACACAGCGACCCGATGTGAAGGTTATTACGGGTGGTATTAAGGCCAACTTCCCGTCGCGTATTGCGTTCCGTGTGATTCAGACGGTCGATTCGCGTACGATTATCGACCAACCGGGTGCAAATCAGCTTATTGGTCGTGGCGATATGCTCTTCTCGAAGGATGGCGATTTGACGCGTATCCAGTGTGCATTGGTTGAAACCAAGGAGGTGGAACGTCTGGTTGATTTCATTTCGAAACAGCAGGGCTATACCGAGGCTTATCCTCTGCCCGATTATGTTCCCGAATCGGAGGGCGACGGCGGTGCGTCGATGGCCGACGGCGAGAGTGGCTCGGCAATAAAACATGACTCGGTGTTTGGCGAAGTAGCTCGTTTTGCGGTGATGAATGGTGAGGTCTCTATCTCGCTGATTCAGCGAAACTTTGCTGTGGGCTTTAACCGTGCGGGACGTATCGTCTTGCAGCTGGAACGAGCCGGCATTATCGGCCCGCAGATGGGTAATAAAAAGCGTGAAATCAAGTTCTATGATATGCCGTCATTGGAGGCTAAATTGCAGGAGTTGGGCGTGTTGTAGCAATATTTGGGGGTAGTTGTCCGTTATTTTATTAAACAGGTTTGCTATGCGAAGATTTATCACAACTATTTGCTTGATTATGTTGTCGTGGAGTGCGGCAGCAGAGGAGGGTGTGTGGCAGATTATGCAACGCGTATCAGATTATATGGGCCCGCAGAAGGGCTATGAGGTTAGGTTCGCGATAAAGGCCGAAGGGTATAATACCGAGGGTCGTTATTGCGTCAAGGGCGACAACTACTACATAGAGGTTGCCGATGCAGAGGTCTATTCCGATGGTAAGGTGCGGTATGAGGTGGATAATCTCCGCCGCGAGGTCAATGTCGATAATATGGATAGCAACAGCCGCAATATTATGGATAATCCCACGCGATGCTTCGACTTTGTGGAGGAGGACTATACGGCCGAGATTGTGAAACGAGATGCGAACGAGATAACGCTGCGTTTGCAGTCGAAGGATAAGTCGGTGGAGGGAGAGATATATCTTACGGTAAATTCCGATTCCGGAGCTCCGCAACGAGTTGAGTATCTTCTCTATGACGACAAGATGTGTGTGGAGGTCATGGCGATAAACCGTGCCGCAGGTAATGTGAAGAGTTTTGCCCGCTCCGCTTATAAAGATTATGAGATGATAGATTTCAGATAGGTAAATCGGCTTTGGAAAATGTAATTTCTCTCGGCAGGGTGTCGGGAGAAATTTTTTTTGCCGTCAAATCGGCTAAAAATGGCCAAAAATGAGATGTTTTCAAAAATAAATCGTGCAATATCGTAAAAAACCGCGTGTAGAATTGTTTATTTGCAAAATAAACACTACTTTTGTTTGTTAGATATATTGCGTTTGAAACGCTAATTTGGAAAACTTGAATTTTATGTTGACTGAAGAAGAAAAGAATGTCGAATTGACAGGGAAAATCGTCCCTATCAATATCGAGGAACAGATGAAAACGGCCTATATCGACTACTCGATGTCGGTTATCGTGTCGCGTGCGTTGCCCGATGTGCGTGATGGCTTGAAACCCGTACATCGCCGTATTCTGTACGATATGAGTGCCGAGCTTAACCTCTATTCCGATAAACCAACGCGTAAGTCTGCCCGTATTGTCGGTGATGTACTCGGTAAGTTCCACCCGCACGGCGACAACTCGGTTTATGAGGCTATGGTGCGTATGGCACAGGATTGGGCTATGCGTTATCCTCTGGTAGAGGGTCAGGGTAACTTCGGCTCGGTGGATGGTGACTCGGCCGCAGCTATGCGTTATACCGAGGCCCGTATGCAGAAGATTACCGACGAGGTTATGGCCGATATCGATAAGGAGACTATCGATTGGACTACGAACTTCGACGATACTATCAAGGAGCCTACCGTATTGCCTACGAAGATTCCTTTGTTGCTGGTGAATGGTGCCAGCGGTATCGCCGTAGGTATGGCTACAAATATGGCTCCGCACAATCTGGGCGAGGTGATTGATGCCTGCTGTGCATATATCGACAACCCGGAGTGTGAGTGTGAGGAGTTGTTGCAGTATGTGAAGGGTCCTGACTTCCCGACAGGAGCATTGATTTATGGCTACGAGGGTGTAAAGGAGGCTTTGCTGACAGGTCACGGTCGCGTGATGATGCGTGCAAAGGCCGAGATTGAGACTGCCGACAACGGTCACGAGACTATCATCATCACCGAGATTCCTTATATGGTCAATAAGGCCGAGTTGTGTAAGCGTATCGGCGAGATGGTCAATGAGAAGAAGCTGGAGGGTATCTCACATATCAACGATGAGAGTGACCGCAGCGGTACCCGTATCGCTATTGAGATTAAGCGTGACGCATCGGCAAATGTCGTGCTGAATACCTTGTTCAAGAATACACAGTTGCAAACTTCGTTCGTGGTGAACAACATCGCTTTGGTGAATGGCCGTCCGATGTTGCTTAACTTGAAGGACTTGATCAAGCACTTCGTTGAGCATCGTCACGATGTTGTGGTACGTCGCACCCGCTTTGACTTGCGTAAGGCTCAGGAACGTATGCATATCGTTCAGGGCTTGATTATCGCCCAGCAGAATATTGACGAGATAGTTCACATTATCAGGTCTTCACGCAGCACCGATATCGCCAAGCAGTCATTGCAGGAACGCTTCGGTTTGAGTGAGCTTCAATCGGCCGCTATCGTCGAGATGCGTCTGCGTCAATTGACCGGTTTGGAGGTAGAGAAGCTGGAGAACGAACATACGGAGCTGGAACGTAAGATTAACTACTTCAACGAGGTTTTGGCAAGCGTGGAGATGCAGTTGCAGATTGTGAAGGATGAGCTTATGGAGGTCAAGGCAACCTATGGCGACGAACGTCGTACCGAGATTGTCTACTCTTCAGAGGAGTTCAACCCCGAGGACTTCTATGCCGATGAGGATATGGTTATCACCATCTCTCACCTCGGTTACATCAAGCGTACGCCTCTTGCCGAGTACCGCACACAGAACCGTGGCGGCGTAGGTGTGAAGGGTAGTGCTACCCGCGATGAGGACTTCATCGAGCATATCTATGTGGCTTCAATGCACAATACAATGATGTTCTTCACCGAGAAGGGCCGTTGCTATTGGTTGAAGGTTTATCAGATTCCGGAGGGAACACGCACATCGAAGGGCCGTGCAATTCAGAATATCATTCAGATTGAGCCCGATGATAAGGTTCGTGCCTATATCAACACCAAGAACCTCAACGATGCGGAGTATATCAACTCTAACTTTATCGTGATGTGTACCCGCGAGGGTGTAATCAAGAAGACCAAGTTGGAGGCTTACTCTCGTCCTCGCCAGAATGGTGTGAATGCTATCGTTATCCGCGAGGGCGACCAGCTTATCGAAGCGAAGATTACCAGCGGTGAGGCAGAGGTTATGATTGCAGCACGCGGCGGTAAGGCTATCCGCTTCAATGAGAATACAGTTCGTCCTATCGGTCGTGTAGGTGCCGGTGTTCGCGGTATCTCGCTGGATGAGGGCGACGAGGTTGTAGGAATGATCTGCATCGAGCCCGACTCAAAGCAGGATGTGCTGGTATTGTCGGAGAACGGTTACGGTAAGCGTACCGATTTGGATGAGTATCGTATTACGAACCGTGGCGGTAAGGGTGTCAAGACCATTAATATTACCGAGAAGACGGGTGACCTGATATCAATTCAGGCCGTTACAGACGAGAACGATTTGATGATTATCAATAAGTCGGGTGTTACAATCCGCACGAAGGTTAATCAGATTCGTCTGGCAGGCCGTGCTACACAGGGCGTGAGAATCATCAACTTGCGTGAGGGTGACGCTATTGCTTCGGTTATGGCTGTCCCCGTGAGTGAGGATGAGGATATCGAGAGTGCTGATGTTATTGCACAGGAGGGCATTGAAGGCGAGGTTGTCGTGACTTCGGAGGCTCCGGTTGCAGAGGCTGCACAGACCGATGCCGCAGAGTAAAAAATAAGTTATACAATAAAAATAAAAGAAAACACGTTTTACATTAAAAAGAAATTAATTATGAAAAGATTAATTTTCGCGGTATTGGCTGTAATGGTTATGGCGGTACCAATGGCAAATGCCCAGAAGGTAAACAAGAGTGCAATTGAGGCAAAGTTGGAGAAGGCTGATGCTGCCGTAGCTGATGCAAAGAAGGGCACAAAGGCTGCTACTTGGATTGCTCGTGGTAAGGCTTACTATGAGGCTGCCAATGTTGCAACAAAGGATTTGTTCGTAGGTATGTCAATGGATGATATGCAGTTGTATCTTGGCGAGCCTATCGAGGGACATCCCAATGTAGTAGTAAACAATATTGTTTGCAACGAGTGGGTATATCCTTGGGTTAAGGTTTATACTAACGAGCACCACCGCGTAGTATCTTGGGTTACTACCCAGAATATTCGTGACGACAAAGATTTGGGTAAGATTGCTTTGGAGTCTTTCAACAAGGCTTACGAGTTGGATAACAACGTAGCAAAGAAGCTCGGTGAGGATATGAACAACTTGGCGAACTTCTATAAGGTTAGAGGTAATGTAGCTACCGACTTCAAGGAGTATTTGTCTGCTGCAAGCGACTATCTGACTGCTTATGACGTGCAGAAGAGCCCTGCTTATACAGGTGAGAAGAATCACGATCTTCCTTATATCGCAGGTTATCTCTACACTGTTGATGGTCAGACTAACCCCGCATCTTTGGAGAAGGGTATCGCAGCTTTGAGTGATGCTCTTGCTGCCGGCTACACTGACGAGAAGGGTGATATCTACAACTACCTCTATTTATGCTACTACTTGCAGAAGGATTCTCCCGTTCGTGCTGCGAACTTGGAACGTGCAAAGCAGGTATTGATGGAGGGTTTGGCAAAGTTCCCCAACAACGATAGCATCGTAGAGGGTCTTATCAATATCTACACCGACAGCGAGGCTAACGTAGGTAACCCTGCTGACCTTGTAGAGATGGTTGACAAGGCTTTGGAGCGCGATCCCAAGAACAGCGGTTTGTGGTATGGCCGTGGCCGTATCTTCTACAGCTTGCAGGATTTCGATCAGGCTATCGAGTCTTTCAAGAAGGTTGTTGAGATTAACCCCGATGATGCTTACACTTGGTACTACATTGGTTACTTCTATGTAAACAAGGCTGATGCTATGAACGAGGAGTTCAACAAGCGTGATATCAAGAGCAAGAAGGAGTGGGACGAGGGTCAGGCATCTATCCTTGCAGTATATAACGAGGCTCTTCCTTATATGGAGAAGGCTTATGAGATGAAACCCGAGTTCAGCTTCGTTGAGACTTTGAAGGCTTTGACATTCCGTCTTCGCGACCAGGAGGGTATGATGGAGAAGTACGAGATGTACAACGCTATCTACAAGGAGTTGCAGAATAAGCAGTAGTCTGTCGTTAAGCAGATTTAGTTGATAATTTGATAATTGGTGGTCCGAATGTCGGGCCACCTTTTTTTTGCGTAATTTTAGGCTTGTCATCGCTGTAAATGCATGTGGTAGGGGTGGTAGTTGGACCTGTGGGGTGAAATGTTATGCTGGGGCAATGACCCTGATTTTGTAAAAAAGAAATTTTTAGCATAACTTTGTATCAGTATTGATAATAGTTACATTGAGAATATATGACACCAATACCTTCTTTTATATATAAGAAATCAAACCAGGTGACGATGATCGTCTTCGTGCCGATCTTTGCGTTGGTTTTTATCAATATCTATCGCCCGCTGGACTTCGATAAGATTGATGCTGATTTCCTCTCGTGGCTGAATATATCGCGAGAGCTGGCCGTGCAGCTTATTACTATCCTGATGATTTTGGTGGGTATGGCGGTGGTGGCCATCAGCCGTAGTATTATGTGGTGGTACACCCGCGATAAGCGAAGAACGCTGTCGTATGTCACATATATCGCGTGGGTGGCATTGGAGATATTGATTATGGCCGGTATATTTACCGTTGCTGCCATATTCACCGATACGGGCAAGGATGTCCTTACACTGTTCCATAACTCGTTGATGAAGACGGTGTTGATTCTGCTCATCCCTTATGTGTTGTGTTATGTCTATTTTATTTGGCAGGAGAGGGTATATCAGTTGCGAGTTATCAGAGAACGTTTGGCAGAGAATGAAACGGTATTGCAGGCCGCGTATATTCAGATATTGGACGATAAGGGCGATATGCGTCTTTCAGTAAGACGAGAGAATCTCTTGTTGATAGAGTCGGCTGATAACTACGTATGCGTATGGTATCTGAATAATAATATGCCTAAAAAACTTATGGTGCGTAATACGATGAAACAGTTGGCGGAACAGCTTGCGGATAGCAAGGTTGTCAGATGCCATCGTTCATATATGGTCAATCTGGATGCTATCAAGGTCTTGCGACGCGAGAAAGAGGGTATCTTTATTGAGCTTGGCATTGAGGGCGTTCCCGATATCCCAATCTCAAAAACTTACTCTGCAAGCATCAATCAGTGGCTGAATTAGTGTCGGTGGTAAAATCTGATTTATTGATTTTTGCCCCTTATTTTGTAATTTTACCCCTTATAGCGATTTAGTCCCTATCGCAGGGTGTGCATCACTTTTATTTCCCTCTTGAAAATATATGTGCGATATTCGCAGTGTGAAAACATTTAGCGAATAGATATGGTACATCATTTAAGTATTTTGAAGAAGAACTTCTTGCGTCACTATCTGACAATTTTGCAGACAGCTATTCGTCGCAAGTGGAACGAGCCTGCGTTGAGTGATTACAAGGGCGATGTCTTTACATTCGCTGACATCGCAACGCGAATCTCAAAGCTACATTTCGTCTTTGACCGCTTGGGTGTGAAACCCGGCGATAAGGTTGCGTTGGCGTCGAAGAACAGTGCTCGCTGGGCAACAAGTTTTATGGCTGCGGCGACTTATCGTGCTGTCGCAGTTCCTATTCTTAATGATTTTACGCCCGAGGCTATCTCTGGACTGGTTAATCACTCGGAGAGTGTTGTGCTCTTTACCGACTCTGCAACCTGGGAGGCTATGCCGAAGGAGTTGCCAAATCTGTTGGCCGTAATTGATGTTGATACCTTCACGTCCCTCTATTCAAAGAATGGCAAGTTGGTAGAGTTAATCGCCGAGAGTGAGGCTACAATGCCGGCTGTATATCCGGAGTCAATGAAAGAGGCTGTTACCAACTATGTATTTGGCGATATTGATGACCTTGCTATTATCAACTACACGTCTGGTACGACAAGTTCGCCGAAGGGCGTTATGCTTACAGCACGCAATATCTCGGCAAATATTGAGTTTGCATTGAGCCGTATTCCTATTCAGGATGGCGACAGAACCCTCTCAATGCTTCCTATGGCACACATGTATGGTATGGCCTTCGAGTTTATCTATCCGTTGTGTGGTGGTGGTCATATTACATTTTTGGGTAAGACTCCTACGCCCACAATCCTTATGCAGGCATTGGCAGATGTTAAGCCCTATATCCTGATTACCGTACCTTTGGTATTGGAGAAGATTTTCAAGGGTAAGGTTATGCCAACATTGCAGAAACCGGCTTTGCGTGTCCTGACAGCAATCCCCGGTGTGCGTAACCTTATATATAAGAAGGTGCGTACGCAGCTTATGACCGTATTTGGAGGAAATCTTCGTTCAATTGTGCTTGGCGGTGCTGCGTTGAGCCGTCCTGTCGAGGAGGTTGTGAAGAAGATTGGTTTGCCTTACACCGTTGGTTATGGTATGACCGAGTGTGCTCCGCTTATTGGTTATTCGCCCTGGGAGTCGTTCCGTTTGGGCTCTTGCGGTCGTGCTACCGATAATGTAGAGGTGCGTATTGACTCGGAGGATGCACAGCGTAAGGTTGGTGAGATTCAGGTGCGTGGCGACAATGTTATGCAGGGATATTATAAGAACCCCGAGGCTACGGCTGCCGCATTTACCGAGGATGGCTGGTTGCGTACGGGTGACCTGGGTATCATCGACAAGAAGGGCAATATCTTCATCAAGGGCCGTAGTAAGTGTATGATTCTTTCGGCTAACGGTCAGAATATCTACCCCGAGGAGATTGAGAGTCTGTTGAACGCCATGCCTCACGTTGGCGAGTCGCTGATTGTGGATAGAGGTCATACGCTGGTTGCGTTGGTGGCCCTTACGCCCGACGACCAGAAAGCTGATCGCGAGGAGGTTAAGGCTGCATTGGAGTTTAACCGCGTGGAGTTGAACAAGGTGCTGCCCAATTATAGCCAGGTTGCAAAGATTGAGATTCAGGAGGGTGGCTTTGAGCATACTCCCAAGCAGTCAATCAAGCGTTTTATGTATAAATAGGCCAACAACCAGCAATTCTGATATAATTATAGTAGAGCCGCCCGACAATCTTTGTCGGGTGGCTTTTTTGTTTGGTGTGCCGTTCTATGTGTGGCTTGATTTTGGTGTTTTTGGTGCGATAAAAGGTGTAAAATGAATAAAATTGATATAAAAATTAAATAAAATTAAAGAAAAGTTTGATTTTATTAAAATTTGTTTTACTTTTGTGCCAGAAACCTTAAACAAAGTGATTATGAATAGTATTAAAAAATTACCAACAACCTGTCCTGCGTGTGGCGGGATGTTGCACATCCAGGCGATGGGTTGCGAAGCGTGCGGCACTCGTATCGAAGGGGTTTTCCCATTGATTAAATTGAATCAACTTTCGAGTGAGGAGTTGCAGTTTGTGCTGGACTTTGTGATGTGTAGCGGCTCTTTGAAGGAGATGGCTGCGAAGTTGAAGTTGAGTTATCCGACTGTGAGAAATCGCCTTGATGACATTATTGCGGTATTGAAGCAAGAGGAGTAGTAAAAAGAAAATTCTAACCTAAAATATATAACGTAAATTATTTGTATTTCTGCCCCCCCCCACCCGATTATATTTGTAGTGCATATAAAAGAATTTTGTAAGTTTGTAATCAAAAATAGAGCATTTATGAAACGATCATTAACACTATTTGTCATTGGCTTTTTTTCTTTATCCATAGGACATACACAGGAGATTGCAAAATCGGAAAGTTGGTCTGGTGGAATTACAGTAGGAAAAAGAGAACTAAATATTGGTTTTGTAAT
>SUZG01000015.1 GCA_015060015.1 Rikenellaceae bacterium
GAGGTTTGACGGAGTAAAGTAAGCACTTTTATCCCATTCAGTAGAGCAAGGGAGGAAATTTTCCTCTCTGCTTACTGAAGTTATCTCAAACCGATAATTCCGTTGCATTTATTAGTTGAATTTGCGCTTCTTCATATTTTTCTTCTTTTTATTATTTACAATGCTCCCCAGAAAACAAAAAACTTAACCTTGATAAGTGGTTATAACTTGACTTTTTCTACATCCTATATATAATTATATAGGAATAGAATTATAAAGTCAATGAAAAGTTGGTTTAGATGTAGCCTTATTGTAAATTTCGGGGTCAGGAATAAGATACCTAAGATTCCAAATGCGCATCAAGTCATCCTGAAACTCTTTCGAAAACAGAACATCAAGGGGTACAACAAAAGGTCCGATGGTTTTCCATCGGATTTTTTGTTTATATGCCCTCGGGCGAGAAGCCTGACAAAGTCCCCCTTTGTCAAAGGGGGATTTAGGGGGAATATCAATATTGAGTACACGATTGCGTAGCTGTAAGTAACGCAATCGAGCCCCTGAGGGGGTACGAAGGACGGAAATCACAACGATTTCCGTCCTTTTTTCGTATAATAAATACGCTTGGTTACGTCATTCAGAGCATTTGTTTTTAGACTAATCCTACAAAAGGTCGGTTTCTCACTGCTCCCGCTCGGCATAATCCAAGCAAGACTTGGCTTCTGCTCTCGCTTACTTGCAGTGTTCTCACGGTCGGCAAGCCTCCCTCAGAGTGACGGAAAAACAAATGCGTAAGAATCTCAATATATTTTTGAGGTACAACACTAAACTATATCATTCCGTATAATTAAGATTATTTTTGACAATTTTTTTTCAATGTGTCATAAGTTGTCACAAAATTGGTAAATCTTTGCAGTGTAAAACTGAAAGAGACTCCATGTGGCGGGTTGGGTGAGAGAAATCTTACCGACCGAGCAGAGCAGGAGCTGAAAGCAGGGGCACGAAACCAATCAAAGAAAATATTTAACAAACTAAAAGGAGGACAACTATGGAATTAGACATCAAGCTATCGATTAACAAGAAGCACGAATACTCTCACAACACCTTTATTTTAAGGTGGAACCCGGCCATTTCATCATACACGATGGATCGCCTCGACTACGATATGGAGGATTGGGCAAAAGGTTATTGGGATGACGATTTTGATTGGAGTGTCCACGAGTGGCAGAAGGCCCGCAAGGGCGACCGCTTCTTTATGGTGCGTGTTGGCGAGGGTAACACGGGAATTTTTGCGGCGGGTCGCTTCTCGTCAAATCCTGTGCTCGGCGAGGACTGGTCGGGTCAGGGTCGCGAGGTATATTATATGCAGATGGACTTTGAGGCGGTATTCCACCCCAATAGAACGGCCATCATCTCCACCAGGGAGCTGGAAAAAGAGTTGCCGGCAATCAACTGGCGAGGTGGTCACTCCGGCGAGTTGGTTGATGTCGAGACGGCCGACCGTCTGGAGCTTATGTGGCGTGACTTCATTGGCCTCAACAAGTCACTTTATCTGCATCGTGCCGTAAAGAACGAGCATTACGACTCGCGTTCCGACATCGACAAGGCAATCGCGATAGCCTCAAAAGCACACGCTGCCGACTACGACCTCGATGGCAACCCCACTATCCTGCACCCGCTGGCCGTAGGTATGATGGGACAGAACGACACGGAACGCATTGTAGGCTTCCTGCACGACGTGGTGGAGGATACGCAATACACCTTCGAACAGTTGGAGGAGGAGGGATTTTCACCAGAGGTCATCAATGCCCTGCGTCTGCTGACGCACGACAAGGAGACGCCCTATATGGAGTATGTCGCACGCATCTGCAAATCCGGCAATCAGACTGCCCTGAATGTCAAGCTCAACGACCTGCGACACAACCTTGCCCGTGGTAAGGAGGGCGGCCACACTCGCTGTGTGGAGAAGCACACCAGGGCTTTGGCCTTTATTGAGGAGTTCCTCGCTTTGGAGAATCATATTCTGGTTGATTCACAGCCCGAGGAGTGTCCCGTCTGCAAGGGTAAGGTTCTGCCTATCATCTATGGCTTCCCCACTGAGGAGATGGGCGAGAAGGCAAGAAACGGAGAAGCCATCCTTGGAGGCTGCATCATCAGAGAGTTCTCACCCGACTGGAGCTGTCCCACCTGCGGAACAAACTTTATTAAAAAATACTCAATTGATTAGGCCGTTATGAATGCTATGTTTGAAAATAAATGTGACAAGACTTGCGAGGAGTGCCCGCTTTTGCCAAAGATGCGTGAACAACACGACAAACTGATGCGTGCCACATTATTCGGCGACAGCGAAGAAGTAAAGAGGATTTTGGATGAGCTTGTCAATCGGCCAATGATTGACGACATCCACATCTTCTCCATACCGACACCCATCTATCAAATTGCACTTTTCAATCAGATGGTATGGGACACATCCTACTGGACTGACCTTAAAGATGAGTACCAGGTAATTGTGCCGTGGATGCAACAACGTACCGAGCAAACGCTGGCGGTATGGAGAGATTTTCTTGGAATTGAGGAGCTGCCACAGCCCGAATATGAGAAATACACCGTAGATGACTTCTTCTGTGATAATAAAGATGAGTCCGATGAAGAGGTATTGTGGGCTCCAAAAGAGAATTTCCTTAAATGTGGATGTCGCGAGATAGATGTTGATTTATATCTCGCCACCTGCCGCTTTGAATTTGATAAGGTTGAGAGTCTGCTTCAACAGGGAGCAGATCCGTGTACTGATTTATCCTATATTGAGGAAGATGGAAGCGTACAGCACCTCGACACATCATATAACCGCATCGAAGCAGAGGTTGTATATCTTGCTCTTGAATTGTTTCCACGCTACCAAAAGGCCCAAACTGACGATATCTATTCCATTGAGATAGATTGGAGGGATTATGAAAATATTTTGGGACTTGCCGAGCACGTCAGGATGGAGAAGCTATTTAACAAATACGAACATCTCTGGAACACCGAGGATGCCGAATAACAAAAAACCTCCTTATTGCTTATAAGGAGGTTTTCTTTGGGTTTTATACTCTTACTTAATAATCTTGTCCAGAGCATCTACCGCACGGCGAATCTCACTCTCCGGCACTTCGTGATCCACAAGCTTATTGTTGAAATACTGCTCAAAGGCGTAGAGGTCAATCATTCCGTTACCCGAAAGATTGAACAAAATGGTCTTCTCCTTGCCCTCCTCCTTCGCCTTCTTCGCCTCACGCACTGCAACGGCAATGGCGTGACACGACTCCGGAGCAGGGATAATACCCTCGCTGTTGGCAAACATCATACCTGCGGCAAAGGTCTCCAGTTGCTGCACCGATTGAGCCTCCATAAGGCCATCCTTATAGAGCTGGCTCACGATTGAACCCGCACCGTGATATCGCAGACCGCCGGCGTGGATATCCGATGGCTGGAAGGTGTGTCCCAGCGTGTACATAGGCATCATAGGCGTCATTCCGGCCGTATCACCAAAGTCATACTGGAACTCGCCTCGCGTAAGTTTGGGACAAGATGCCGGCTCTACGGCTATGACACGCGTCTTCTTGCCCTCAACCAGATTACGGCGAATGAACGGGAAGCCGATACCGGCAAAGTTAGAGCCACCACCGAAGCAACCGATGACGATGTCGGGGTCGTCGCCCGCCATCTCCATCTGACGCAGTGCCTCCTCGCCGATTACGGTCTGGTGGAGCAGAACGTGATTCATAACACTACCCAGACAGTAGCGAGTATTCTCGCCGTGCTCCAAGGCCACCTCAACGGCCTCCGAGATAGCCATACCCAGGTTACCCGAACACTCGGGGTCGCGTTCCAGCACCTCGCGGCCAAAACGGGTTGTAGCACTTGGCGAGGGGATAACATTTGCACCCCACGCATTCATCAACAGCTTTCGATATGGTTTCTGCTGGCAGCTCACCTTAACCATATAGACACGCAGGTCGATGTTGAAGTATTGGCACGCCAGAGCCATAGCACTACCCCACTGTCCGCCACCTGTCTCCGTCGCCAGATACTTTATGCCCTGTTTGGCATTGTAGTAAGCCTGCGGAATGGCAGTATTAGGCTTATGCGAGCCTGCGGGAGATGTACCCTCGTTCTTGAAATATATCTTCGCAGGGGTATCCAGCATCTTCTCCAAGCCGTAGGCACGCACAACGGGCGTAGGACGCCATATTTTATACAACTCCTGAACCTCGTCGGGAATCTCGATAAACCTCTCCTCCGACAGCTCCTGTCGCACCAGCTCCTCGCCGAAGATTCGACACATCGAATCAAAGGTAACCGGCTGTTTTGTTACAGGATCCAACGCCGGCAGCGGCTTATTGGGCATATCGGCAACGATATTATACCACGCTGTGGGCATCTCCTGCTCTGAAAGCATAAACTTTTTTCTCTTCATAACTATATCGTTTTTACTTTTTTTCACCACAAAAGACGAAGGCTACACATCCCAAACAGAAAAACCATCGTTCCTCGTAGTGAACAATGGCTTTTCAAATCTGTAACTTATTGCTTTACAACACATACACGCATCCTGCTGCTCATTGTTCATTTATGACCAACGAACGCCACCAACGCATTGTATGAGTATTATGCAACATCATCTCTCTGTTTAGTGAGACAAATATACGAATAAAACTCTTTCGTTGTACTATCCGTTGTCAAAAAATAGGCTTTGGTTGATTTTTTTTGCTTTATCACTATACTTTTATTAGCTTTGTGTAAACCTTGTAAACTAAACTACTATGAAAAAAATTTTACTTTTGGTGTTCGTATGCTTGTTTGCAACTACCGCATTTGCACAGAAGAATGCTCTCGGTCTGCGTATCGGCAATGGTGCGGAGATTCAGTATGACCGTAATTTCCAGTCGGGTGATGCTCTACGCACTACCGTAGGCTTGTTCGGCTTCGACGGCCGACTCTTTGCGAGTTGTATCTACGATTGGGAGTGCTGCAACTGGACTGACTGGACTCCACGTGCCGGAGACTGGTTCCTGCACGCCGGTGTTGGTGGTGCCGTAGGCTGGTGTAACCAGGAGGAGAGAGGCAATGAATTAAGTATCGGCGTGACCGGAAATGTTGTATTCGGTATCAAGTTCAACAAGACACCTATCACGCTTGCCGTTGATTACCGCCCCACAGCTCTCGTGATTAACGAGTACTGGCGAGATGGTTGGTTCAGCCTCGGCCTGAGCTGCGTATATCGTTTCTAAACGCTTGCCAAATAGTAATAAAAGAGGCCCTTGTTAGGCCTCTTTTTTTACAATATCTTCTGCCACAGAAGTTCATCAAGTGCTCCCTGCGGGGTTAGGAGCCATTCGCGGCGGCGGCCACACTCCTCATAGCCGGCTTTACGAAACAGGGCTATACTCGCTTCATTGTCGGCCGTCGTACTGCACCACAGCTGATGCAGATGCAGCACCTCGCGGGCGTATCTCTCCACCGCTTGCAGGGCATCCGCAGCTAATCCTTGTCGGCGGTATGGCTTCGTAATCATAATGCCCACACCGGCACGCCTATTCTGCGGGTCAAACTCAAACAGATCCACAGCACCGACAGCCTCGTAGCCCTCCATCGAGGCTACCTCCACAACCAGACGCAACTGACGCGTAGCATAGATATCAAATTGCTGTTCCTCTATCAGACGAGAAAGCACATGGCGAGAAAACGGAGCCGTAGTTCCGCTTACTCGCCACATATCTACATCATTCTCCCAGCCATACATTGCCTCCAAGTCCTCCATTTCGAGAGCACGCAGACGGCAAAGTCGTGATGTGAGATTCATTCTATGCAACTGATTAAAGGCCTATAATCTTATTGTGGATCAGCATCGCAGCACCCCACGCATTGGCATTCTCCGACATCTTTGAGAGGCGGAATTTGGTATCCTTATACACAAGGTTCAGCGAATACTTATTGGTTGATGACTTCAACGGCAACATAATATAGTCGCCCGCAGCAGCCAGATTACCACCCACGATAACGGTCTCGGGATTGAACGTATTGATAAGGAACGCCACAGCCTTACCCAGCTTCTCGCCCACCTCCTCGATAAGCTCGATAGAGAGGTTGTCATCATTCTTCGCCGCAGCGATAATATCGTTGATGTGAATCTGCTCGCCCTTGTCGTACTTCTCACGCAGGATGGTGTTCACACCACTCTTTATAAGCTTTATAATCTTCTCCTCGATAGCGATACCCGACACCTCGGTCTCCAAGCAACCCTTCTTACCGCAAGCACATATCGTCTCGTTGTCGAAGAACGGGATATGACCGAACTCGCCGGCAAAGCCATTCTTGCCATAATAGAGCTTACCCTCAATAACAATACCGATAGCCACGCCTCGACCCAGATGGAGATATATCACATCACTCTCCTCCTTTGAACGGCCACAGTTATACTCGGCATAGCAACGGGCACGGGTGTCATTCTCCAACAGCACGCGAATCTTCACTCTCTCCTCAATGATATCACGCAACGACTGCTCATTTGAGGTGAAATACATATAGCTGCGTCCCGTTTCAGGATTCACTCTACCCACGATAGATACACCCAGACCCAAAATCTTGGCACGGTCGATACCGCAAGTGGCGATAAACTCCTCAATATTGCTGCAAATCTTCTCCAAGCACTGCGGACGATTCTGCAACTCAAAGGTGTTATCCACAACCTCCTTGATGATGTTGTTCTGCAAGTCGGTTATCACATAGGTCATATTATCACGGGCAACATTCACTCCGGCAAAATATATCGCCGAATTAGCCAGACCAAAGACATTGGGACGACGACCGCCCGGAGTCTCTACCTTACCCAGGTCATTTACAATATTCTCGTCTATCAACTCCTGTACCAGTTTGGTAATGGTAGGCACACTGATATGCAACTCTTTGGTCAGTTCAGAGAGTGTACATTCGCCATTAACAGCCATATAAGCGATGATATTTCGCTTGATAATGTTATTCTTATGCGTTATACCCTTAATGTTTTCACTGGGCTGAATGTTGAAGAATTCGGTAAGTGATGACATAGCAAGATGTTGAATTATTTTAATAAACCTTTGCAAATATACTAACTTTTATTCGTATCAACAACTCTCTTTTTAATTAATTTAACGAATTTTATAAAAAAAATAAGGTTCTCCCATCTTCCGATAAGAGAACCTCGTATTATTCAGCCCCTGCCGAGAGTTATATCGTTGCCTTTGACTCGCAGAGAGCCTCGGCCGAAACCTTCTTTACCAGACCCTGCAAGACATTGCCGGGGCCAAGCTCTGTAAATTCGGTTACGCCATCGGCCAACATATTACGCACAATTTGCGTCCAACGCACCGGCGAGGTCAATTGAGCAATAAGATTCTGCTTGATAACCTCTGCATCGGTCTGCGGTCTGGCATCAACATTCTGATACACAGGACATGCAGGCGTATGAAACTCCACCTCCGAGATAGCCTGCTCCAACTCTACGCGAGCAGCCTCCATCAGTGGCGAGTGGAAAGCACCACCTACGGGCAGACGCAAGGCACGACGTGCTCCTGCGGCCTTCAACTTCTCGCACGCAGCATCCACAGCCGCATTTGCACCCGATATAACCAGTTGTCCGGGGCAGTTGTAGTTGGCAGCTATAACAACGCCATCAACATCGGCACAGACAGCCTCTACCGTAGCATCATCCACGCCGATAATGGCAGCCATACCACCGGGCAACTGCTCGCAGCACTTCTGCATAGCCATAGCTCGCTTTGCGACCAATCGCAAGCCATCCTCAAACGACAAAGCACCCGACACAACCAATGCCGAGAACTCGCCCAGCGAGTGACCCGCAACGACATCGGGTTTAACGCCCAGCACTTTCGCCAAGATAACCGAATGGAGGAACACTGCCGGCTGTGTAACCTTTGTCTGTTTCAATTCGTCAGCGGTACCTCCGAACATAATATCAGTAATGGAGAAGCCGAGTATCTCGTTCGCTTTCACGAACATATCCCTCGCCTCTGCATTACTTTCATATAAATCCTTTCCCATACCAGAGAACTGTGAGCCCTGACCGGGAAAGATATAAGCCTTTTTCATATTTGTATATCGTATTTAATACGAGTCCGCGACAAACTCTGTTTTAGTGGGGCAAAGATACACTCTATAAGTCAAAAATCCAAACCCACACGTTTGACAACCCATTCTTTTGATTTTTGCACCAATAATTTGTACATTTGTCGCTGTAATATCGAATTTTATCTATGGCAAGAGTTGTTGTTGGTCTTTCAGGCGGTGTTGATTCCTCGGTGGCAGCCTATCTGCTCAAAGAGCAGGGGCACGAGGTTATAGGCCTCTTTATGCGTAATTGGCACGACACAACAGGTACGTTGGAGGGCGACTGTCCCTGGTATGACGACCAGCTGTTTGCCGAGTTGGTGGCCAAGCGATTGGATATACCTTTTAAGTTTGTCGATCTGTCGGAAGAGTACCGCCACCGCGTTGTGGATTATATGTTTTCGGAGTACGAAAAGGGCCGCACACCCAATCCCGATGTATTGTGTAACCGCGAGATAAAATTTGACGTATTCCTCAAAGAGGCACTGAAACTCGGTGCCGACTATGTCGCTACGGGTCACTACTGCCGCAAAACGGAGGAGACAATTGATGGCCGCACCGTCTATCGTCTGCTGGCCGGCTCCGACCCCAACAAGGACCAGAGTTATTTCCTCTGTCAGCTCACGCAGGAGCAGCTCCGCTACGCCCTGTTCCCTATCGGAGATATGCTCAAACCCGATGTTCGACGCATTGCCGAGGAGCAACATCTCGCAACGGCCAAACGCAAAGATTCGCAGGGTATCTGCTTTGTCGGCAAGGTCGATTTACCCGTTTTCCTGCAACAAAAACTATCGGCAAAAGAGGGAAATATCCACGAGATACTCCCTTCGTGGAGAGGATATAACCATATTGATAATCAAGACGATATCAAACTTCTTTCGCAGCCGTTCTGCTACACCGTACGCGATGGCAAAAAGATAGGCACTCACAAGGGGGCCCACTTCTACACCATCGGCCAACGCAAGGGCTTGGGCATTGGCGGACGCAAGGAGTCACTCTTCATCATCGCAACCGATGTGGAGCAGAATGTGATATATGTCGGCGAGGGCGACTCGCACCCTGGCCTCTATCGTCGGGCTCTGCACATTCTCCCCGACGAGATTCATTGGGTAGAGCCTTCTGAAGCTATGCAGGTGGGCGAGAAACGCCGCTACGATGTCCGCATACGCTACCGCCAGCCATTGCAGAAGGCTACGCTGCTACAACACGAAGATGGGCTCTATATCCTCTTTGACGAGCCACAGCGAGGCATTGCTGCGGGTCAGTTTGCGGCGTGGTACGACGGAGATATCCTTGCCGGCTCGGGCGTCATCGAGAAATAGAGCAACGACACAACAAAAAAAGGCTACCCGCAAAGGTAGCCTTTCAAATTTGGATAACATCCTACTCCACAATCACATAGCGGACAGCCTTTCCATTGGGATATATGCCGTCAATGGTCTGTATCCTCTCACTCATACGCTGCAATGCCGACACCGACACTACGGGGCGGTCGTTGATGTAGGTTATCACGAAGCCCTCGCGTATGCCCGAACGACCCAGCAGGCCATCCTTCTTGATGCTCACCACCTGCACGCCGCCACGAATCTCCAACTCGTCGCACAACGCCTTGCTCGCATCAGCAAACTTTCCACCCAGAATCTCGGCAAAATCCTTCATCTCACGCGTCACAGGCTCACTCTTGCCCACCTTGTTACGCAGCACGACAACAGCCTCCTTCTTCGTTCCGTTACGCAGGTAGTCCAGCACCACCTTGTCGCCCGGACGGTGGCGTGCAATCTTCTCCATCAGCGTCGATGCGTCGTTGGTCTTCACGCCATCTATCGCCGTGATTATGTCGCCCTTACGCAGGCCTGCCTCCTCGGCTGCCGAGCCTTCGACAACCTCATTCACATAGAGGCCGCCCAGCTTCTTGATGTCGAGTTCCTCGCCCAACTCCTCGATGAATTGGTCGTCAATCACTCTGTAACGCACGCCCAGCATAGCACGCTGCACCACGCCGTACTCCTTCAAATCGACGACCACCTTACGCACGATAGTCTCGGGCACAGCAAACGAGTAACCTATGTAACTACCCGTAGATGATTTGATTACGGTGTTTATGCCCACCAACTCGCCACGCGTATTCACCAACGCACCGCCCGAGTTACCAGGGTTTACCGCCGCATCGGTCTGAATGAACGACTCCACACGCAGCTCGTCGGGTATCACGCCTAATTGACGAGCCTTCGCCGAAACGATTCCCGCCGTGATTGTCGATTGCAGGTCAAATGGCGAGCCAATCGCCAATACCCACTCGCCCAAACGCAACGCATCGGAATTACCGAAAGGTATCGTCGGTAAATCCTTGGCATCCACCTTGATAAGTGCCACGTCGGTCGTTGGGTCGGTGCCAATCAGCTCCGCATCGAACGTGCGACCGTCGTTGAGCTTCACTTTCAGCTTTGTCGCCTCCTCGATGACGTGATTGTTCGTCACAATGTAACCATCCTCCGAGATTATCACACCCGAGCCTCCTGCACGCTGCTCACGCGTCTGCGGCTCGCCGTATGAACGCCCACCGCCATACGGAATACCGAAAAACTCATAGAACGGGTCAAAGCCGTATGAACGACCTCCCACCTCCACCTCGCGTATCGCCTCGATGTTCACCACCGCCTTCACAGCGTTCTCCGCGGCGTATGTGAGGTCGGGATACTGGTCGGCTTCGTATGCCGTAAAGTGATTTCCGGCAGTGGGCATCGCATCACTCCACGCCGTTGTTGTTACAATGGGCTCTGCCACAGAGCCTTGCAAATATTTGCTTACGCCTATTGCGGATAGGCCACCCGCTACGGCCGCAACCACAGCCGTACCAAGAACTATAAATGCCGTCTTTCTCATATTACACAGTTTTAATGTTAAAATTTCGTTTAGTCTTGTAGCGTCATTCTGAGCATTTGTTTTTAGACTCTCACGGTCGCCAATCTCCCTCAGAGTGACGAAAAAACAAATGCGTGAGAATCTCACTTTTAGTTACAAGGCTAAAAGCCGTAGGCAATCATTCATCATAGGCGAAAATCATTTATTTCTGCCATAATAACGCAATATGGGTGCCATTTATTGTGCGTGTGATGCGGGATGACGTGGTAGGGGTATATATAAAAAAAAAGGCGTGTCGCGGGGGAAGCGACACGCCGACTAGCATAAAATTTTAACCCTTTAATTTAATTACCCATCTTTTTGCTAGCTGTTTCTTTTTTCAGTGCGTCAGAGATTAAATTCAATCTCCGTATAAGTTTTAGAGAGGTTGCTGTGCGGCAGGCGAGCCCACCGCACTCAACCAATCTTTTAATTACTCTTCGGGAGTAACTGCCTTCTTAGGACCGAAGGTGATAGTAACCTCAGCAGGCTTATTCTCAGCCCAAGGAAGCTCTACACTCATCTCGATAGTTACATCGATCGGGTTAGCCATCTGCAACTGGTTCTTAGCATTGAATGTAAGCTCACCAGCAGGCTCGTTCCAGTTGAAGTACTGTGCGTACTCAGCAGGAATCTCAGATACCAACTTGAACTCAGAAGTCAAGCCGTAGATGTCTGTACGAGTCATGTTCTTGTACCAACCGTTAGTACCGTTACCAAGCAACCAAGCACCAGTCTCGTGGTCGATCAAGTTAACCTTAGAGCCATCAGCCCAAACGTAAGCAGTCTTCTTACCCTCACGAGCCTCGAACAAGTCGAAGTAATCGATAGCATCGATTGTGTAAACCTGTGACTCAGTTACCTCGATGTACTTAGGTGCATCAGGATTAACTGACAAGTCGCAGAGAGGATTGAACTGGTTAACCTTGTACTCAGCATAAGTCTTGCCCTCGTCGAATGAAGTAGGCAACTCTACATCGCCACTCATAATCAACTTACCTGCAACGCGTACAGACTCGTCCTTACCCTTGTAAGAAAGCTTGTTACCGTTGAATACGATGTTAGCATCCTTAGGCTCCTCTACGAAGTCGAATGTAGCAGTCAAGTGCTCAGCAGCAAGATCCTCAGCAGTCAAGTATCTAACGATATTGCCAGCGTCGTCCTTCTCAACTACACGGAATGCAGCATCCATATCAACCTCGTAAACAGAGAATGCAAGGATAGCCTTAGTGTAAGTATCAGCGAACTTCTTACCATCAGCATAAGTCTGGTAGAATGGCTTAACGTTAGAGTAGTAACCGTTATCAGAGAATACGAATGCATCGCTGTGAACGAAGTCATACTTAGTAGGAACATCGAAGTTCAAAGTGTACTTCAAGATAACCTCCTGACCATACCAAGTCTTATAAGTCTGAGTGTACTCAATTCTCTTATGGCTAACATTATTCCAACTCAATGAGTGGTAACGAACATAAGCAGCTCTGTCAGCACCATTTACACCCAAGTAAGCAGCACCACGACCCAACTTCTCAAGGAATTCGATCTGGCCCTCAATATTACCAGGAGTCTGAGTCTCCTCGTCCATACCGAACCAGTACAACTTGTTGTCAACAACAACCTTCTTAGGATCCTCGAATGTCTTGTTGTCATCGAAGATAGACTTGAGGAAGTCTGCCTCAGCAGGATACTCAACACCAATCTCAGCATCGCGAGCTACGATAAGATCGTACAATGTATCCAACTTCATAGGCTCGATACCGTACTCCTCGTTGCTCTCCTTAGTAGCATTGATAGTAGGTCTGTGAGTGTACTCTACAGAGTGCTCCTTAAAGAGAGTTACAGCCTCACGTGAACGGTCGATAGTGTTAACCAATACCTCAACAGTAATATCGATAGACTCCAACTCGTAAACGAATGTAAGCTTGTAAGTCTTATCGAACTCAAAGCCATCAATTGCAAGAGTTACGTTCTCGTCAGCGTCAGCAGCCAAAGTAGCAACTACACCCTCAACCTCAGTCTCAGTGCCATCCTCAGCAACCTCAGCTACAGTAGCCTCAACAGCTGACTGGATGAATGCAGAGTACTTACCAGCGAAGTCATACAACTTAGCATTCTCCTCGTCGATAGTAACATCAACAGTACGATAGTAATCAGCGTCGTTGCCAGCAAAGCGCTGAGCATCAACATTAGCATCCTCCTTGAATGACCAAACGATGTCAGCAACTGTACCAGCAGCCTCACCTTTAGCCTTACCGATCTTAACTACCATACCAGTGTTAAGCTCAAAGCCAGAAGCCAAGTAACGAACAGTAGCACCCAAAATAGAACCTACAGACTCAGAATCAGCATCCTCAGTAAGATTTACGCGAGGAACGAAGTTGAAGTCGTTAGTCAACTGCAAATTACCGTTAGAAGCCTCCAACAAGTACTTACCCTCAGCAGACTCCTCACCAACAGTTGCATTAGGCATGTTAATCTCAAACATACCGTTTGAAAGAGCTACGAAATAGCAGAAGTATGCACGAGCATCCGGGTCGGGCTCGTAAGCACCCTTGTACATAAAGTCAGGACGCTCAACCTCATAACCCATATCAGCAAGCTCATACCACTTGTAAGACTCACCATCAGCGTCAATATAAAGCAACTCAAGACCCTCCATCAACTTGTAAATAGACTTGTCAGTGTAAGGGATCTCCAAGTCAACCTGAGAGTGGTCGATCCACTCGGGAGCAGCTACTAAATCACCATTCTCCTCATAGAACAAACCGGGAGTAATGCTCAAATGATCAGGGTTAGCTACAAGGTTAGTGTAGCAGCTTGACAAGTTAGCGTTCTCGTTAGCAACAACCAAAGAGATGCTGTAACCCTTTGAACCAGGTTCACCGTTTGTATAGAACTCGTCAGCAAGACCACGAGCCTCGAAGTCGATGTGAAGAACACCCTCCTCGTCAGCCTCAACAGCTACGATATCGAATGAAGTCTCCTCTGAACGAACTGTTACACCAGTCCAATCGAAAGTAAGGAATGACTTGAGATCCTCGTCAGCGTTGTTCCAAGCCTCAGCCAAAGCAGCAGCACACTCAGCAGGATAAACCTGATAGTCGATGTGTGAAGTACCCTCGATAACTGTACAAGCTCTCTCCTGAGTATCAGTATATGACTCAATAGCAGCCCACTCAATAGTAGCCTTACCATCAGAGAACTTGGGAACGAAAACTACACTCTGAACACGGTTCAAGATAGCGTCGATGTCAGCCTTAATCTGCTCAACAGACTTGTTCAAGCAGTTGATAGCCTTGTTAAGATCAGCGTACATAGCCTCCATATCCTCGTAAACCTTGTCGATCATACCAACGAGCTCGTTACGAACATCGTTCACGCGATCTGCAAGAGCTGTGATATCCCTCTTGTGCTGGTCAGTAAGCTCAGCCTTCAACTCAGCGATCTTAGTATCGGTGTACTCTTTAGCCTGAGCAACAGCCTTAGCGATAGCGTCGGGGATAATAACCTCAGCAACCTCCTTCTTGTAAGCCTCGAAAGCCTCAATGTGCTCTGCCAAAGCCTCCTCAACAGCGTCTACGCGCTCGTTAACAAGCTTGATAGCCTCGTCATACTTCTTGATAAGAAGGTCGATGCGAGTGTTGATAGCGTTGTCGCCATCTACGCGTGCCTGAGCCTCAGCAGCGAGGTCATTGCGAACCTTCAAGAGTGAAGCGTTGATAGCCTCCAACTCAGCAAGAGTAGTCTTGTAGTTCTCAGTGTGCTTCTCGTCAACAGCGTTGATCTTTGTAAGCAACTGATCGTAGTAAGTATTGATCTGCTCTGCCAAAGCCTTCTCACTTGCAGAAAGCTGTTCGTACAAAGCAGCAACATCACCCTTCAAAGAAGCTACATCACCGAACAATGTGTTAATCATTGCACGGAATGCCTCGTCAGCAGCCAAAAGCTGCTCAAGAGTCTGAGTAGCCTCCTTCTTGAATGACTCCAAAGCTGCAGCGTTAGCAGCGATGTCAGCAGCGTTCAAGTTGATCAACTCAGCGTTAGCAGCGATCTGTGCCTCCAAGCCGGGGATCAAGTTCTCCTTAACGTCCTTGATAGTCTCGTTGATCTGGTCGATCTGTGACTGAATAGCACCAATCTTACCGTCAACAGTTACCTTATAACGTGCGAACTCGTTAATATGATTAATAAGTGTACCGTTTACAGCAGCGATGCTAGCATTTGTAGCCTCAAGACCAGCTGTCAACTCCTCAACGCTAGCGAAAATCTTAGCGATGTTGTTAGCATTTGCCTCGATAGCAGTCTTGTTAGCGTCGATCTGTGCCTGCAAGTTTGCAACAGCAGCTGTCAACTCCTCATACTTAGCAGCCAAGTCCTCCTCAAGAGCCTTGATGTCAGCCTTGATAGCCTTCAACTCCTCAGCGAAAGCCTCATCAGCAGCCTCAAGTGCATCAGCACGTGCCTCAACAGCGTCGATAGCAGCATTAGCGTCAGCGATAGCCTTCTCAGCATCCTCGCGAAGCTTCGCGATGTCACCATTCAACTTTGTCTCGAGAGTAGCAAGCTTAGTAGAGAGCTCAGTGTTAAGATCTGCAATCTGCTTAACCAACTCTGCCTTCAAAGCAGCGTCAGCATCCTTAGCAGCCTGCTTCGCAGCCTCAATAGCTGTGTTAAGAGCAGCGATGTCAGCCTCAAGAGCCTCAACCTCCTCATTCAAAGCCTCCTCCAAGTCGAGGATCTTCTCATTGGCTGTAGCGATCTTGGCGTCAAGAGCCTCGTCAGCAGACTTCAAGTTTGCGATATCCACGTCGTGGATGTTCTTGAGTTCTGCCTGAGCAGCTGCGATAGCCGCCTCAAGATCAGACTTTACCTTAGCCAAATCCGCCTTCAAAGGCTGGATCTCTCCACTAACGAGCTGATCGATACGATTGTTTATAGACTTAATGTCCTCATCATAATCAGCACATCCGGTAGAGTAGAGCATAACTCCCATCAAGAGTACGCTCAACAATTTAGATAAGTACTTCATAAATTTGTAATTAATAAAAAGTTAAAAAATTAAATATAATATGCCAGTTGCTTATTATCCAACTTTACATTTCTACTCCAATGTGCAGATTACCACACGGTTATCATCGGGATTCTCGCCAAAGTGGCCTGTCTCACCCTTGTACTCGCTATCGATACGGCTCTCAGCGATACCAGCCTCGATAAGCTGTTTTCTAACGGCAGCAGCACGCTTCTCAGAAAGAACCATATTGATATCTGCATTACCGGTAAACTTATCAGCGTAACCAACAACAGCTACACGATAGTCAGGATTCTCGTTGAGGAACTTAACCAAAGCCTTAACCTTTGCAGCCTCAACCTCACGAACCTTAGCAGAACCGATAGTGAAGTATACGTTGTTTGAGTGAGCAGCGATATTCGCATTACGCTCAATAGTACGCTTCAAATCAGCAAGTTCCTTAGCAGCCTTTGCATTTGCATCACGCTCTGCAGCAGCGGCAGCCTCAGCAGCCAGACGCTCAGCCTCAGCCTTCTCGGCAGCAGCCTTCTCAGCAGCCAGACGCTCAGCAGCCAAACGAGCAGCCTCCTCAGCGGCTACGCGGTCAGCATAAGCCTGTGAGGGCTGGTGGTTCTTGCCGAAACGTACTGAAACGCCTGCGAGCAAGTTGAACTGCCAGTCGCAGTGTGATGCGTGCTTTGAGTTAAAGTGGTCTGAAAGCATATTTGCGTTACCCTCCAAGTTAAGAGAAACGTAATCGCCTACACGGAAATCCAAACCCAAACCCGCACGACCTACGAGAGAAGATCTTGAATCCTTCCACAAATACTCCAATTCAGCAGAGTAGTCCTTAGCAGCAGCAGCAATCGCAACAGCGTCGTCGTTATTGAATGCGTAGTTGTAGCCAATACCGACGAAAGCATATACGCTGCAAACACGACGATGGTTGAAGCCACCGAACAATGAGTTAAGATCGAGCTTGTAGTCAGCGTGAGCCTGAACGAAGTTGAACTTGTAGTCCTTCTCAGGAATAACGACTACGCCCTTTGCCTGCCAGCCACCTACACCGAAGCGAACGCCCATAGCAGGGTGGAACTTGTAGGTAGTTGACAAATACGCTGCCGGAGACAAGTAGTCAACAAGTGAAGACGACTCACTCAATGTGTAGGCAGCTCCCCCCTGGAGTTGCAAGTCCCAGTGTGGACGGAACTCAACGGTCTCGTCCGTTTTGCTCTGCTGACGATACTTAACATCGCCCTCAGTGCCCTGTGCAAACAAGCTGATGCTGCAGCACAATGCAACGAAAAGAAGTGTAATTTTTTTTGTCATAAATGTTTATGTTTGGTAATTAATCCTAATTATTCTTTTTTTTCTGTCTGCTTTTTAGCGTTCTCTATCGTTTTTTCAGGAATTTGCAGCCTGTATGCAACCCTATCAAACCAACAAGGCGGCGAGTACAAATCAACGTACACGCTTCCAAACAATGCTTATTACTCCCTAATAATCAATAAATTACGCTTTATAACCACTCACCCGTAACCCCTTCCGGAGCACGTTCTGTTGCGGTTTATATACTACACACGTGGTGCAAATATATTAATTAATATTTGTATACGCAACATTTTTTAGCATTTTTTTTGCGTTTTTTTACTCGTCGCACACAAATATTTAGACAAATTTACCCAGAAACGAGCAAAAAAGCAACTTTTTTAAGAAGAAAAACAGCAGATTTTTGCAAAGAATTACGCCGATTTTTCAACCAAGACACTCAACACCGGCAACCACCTCTCCGCCCCATTCTCTTAACCGACTGCAAACGATGTATTTACAGCGAAAAAAGATATTAACAATTATATTGACAAAAATGTTAATAACTGGTTGAAAAATAATTTTTACGACAACCGACACACCCCAGACGAGGCTACGAAGCACACTATATATTCAATATATAATTTTAATAAGCCTCTATTTTTTTTGATAACTCTCAAAACGTTAGACTTATATCGCCCAGCCAAAACCACCGATAAAACAAAAAAAATTGGGCAACCGCTTTTGCGATTGCCCATCTTTTACAAACCGAACTCCCGTTTGATTTCATCAACAGCATCGAGCCTCTCCCAACCGAAGAACTCAATCTCCTTATCAACCTCTTTGCCATCTTCCCAAACCTTCTCAACCTTCGTATAGGGACGGTTTCCAAAGTGGCCATAAGAGGCCGTAGCCTCAAAGATAGGATTCTTCAAACCGAAACGCTTCACAATAGAGGCCGGACGCAAGTCAAAGAGCTTTCCGATACGTTCTGCTATCTCGCCATCGGTCATACCCTGCAATGCTGCGGGACGCTGTGAGCCGTAGGTATCTACATATATAGACAAGGGCTGTGCAATACCGATTGCGTAGCTCAGCTGAACGAGTATCTGGTCAGCGACACCTGCCGCAACCATATTCTTTGCGATATGGCGAGCTGCATAGGCTGCCGAACGGTCCACCTTCGAGGAGTCCTTGCCGGAGAAGGCACCACCACCGTGAGCTCCGCGGCCGCCGTAGGTATCAACGATAATCTTTCGACCCGTAAGACCTGTATCGCCATGAGGGCCTCCGATAACGAACTTACCCGTAGGATTGACGTGAAGGATATACTCATCGCCAATCAGCTCTGCCAGACGGTCGCCTGCTCTCTCCAAGCGAGCCTTGACGCGTGGGATAAGGATTGTACGCACATCGTTACGAATCATATCCTGCATCATCTTCTCCGCCTCCTTCTCCGAACGGTTCTCGGTAGGCTTGATAAACTCGTCGTGCTGTGTAGATACGACAATGGTGTGAACTCTGATAGGCTTGCCCGTAGCAGAATCGTACTCAATAGTTACCTGACTCTTGGCATCGGGACGCAGGTAGGTCATCACATCGCCCTCGCGACGGATAACAGCCAACTCCTTTAATATAACGTGCGAGAGAATCAGCGTTGCAGGCATATACTCGCGAGTCTCGTTGCAAGCGTATCCGAACATAATACCCTGGTCACCGGCTCCCTGCTCCTCAACCTCGGCACGTTCCACACCCTGATTGATATCCGACGACTGCTCGTGAATAGCCGACAACACGCCGCACGAAGCAGCATCAAACTGATACTCGCTGCGATTATAGCCGATTTTGTCAATCACACGGCGTGCTACGCCCTGAATATCGACATAGGCATTCGACTTAACCTCGCCTGACACCACAACAAGCCCTGTTGTACAAAGTGTCTCGCAGGCTACCTTTGATTGAGAATCGTGACGAAGGAACTCGTCGAGGATTGCGTCTGAAATCTGATCGGCCACCTTATCGGGATGTCCCTCCGATACAGACTCTGATGTAAATAAAAAAGCCATACTTTAATAGTTTTCGTGTTAAACAATTAAACGTATGGAAGATTGACTGTCGTATATACTCTGCTGGTTTAGCATTTTTATTGTGGTTGCAAGCAGTCCAAATCCTTCCACATTTGTTTTCGGCGACAAAGATACAACAGTTAATGAAAATTGCAAAATTCATTATTCAAAATTTTGAATATTTAATTCAGTATTACCCGCTGACACCAATCATTCACATCATTTACAGACACTGCCCTACTGTTGTCCCACTCACAGCCACACCACTAAAAAAAAACAGCGAGGTCAGAGAATAACGCCTCCCTGACCCCGCTAACTTATCGCATTGCAATCTTTATCGAATGAACATCAGCTCGCGATATTTGGGCAGTGGCCACAACTCATCGTCAATGACCTCCTCCATCCTGTCGATATGCGAACGAATCTCCTCGAAGTAGATTGCCACCGTATCGTGATACTTTATAGCCTTCTCTCGCTGATCCTCTATGCGGTTCGCCACCTTGCGAGCCTCAATCATATCATCCACAAGGCGTTGCAACGTTGCCACACGCGACTGTATATCCCGCAGCAAGGCAATATCGCTGTCATAATTCAAGCCGAGTTCCTTCATCTTAAAGGCCTTATCCAGCAGCACCGCCTCATATTTTGACGCTACGGGCAGAATATTGCTTCGGGTAATATCACCCAACACGCGAGCCTCAATCTGAATCTTCTTGGTATAGGTCTCCCACTTAACCTCAGTGCGGGCCTCCAACTCAGTCTTGTTATAGACGCCTGCCAGAGCAAACATCTTCTCACTCTTCTTATCGAGGAAGCGATCAAACATCAGCGGAGCCGAAGTCTCGCAGTCCAGACCGCGACGCAGAGCCTCAGCCTTCCACTCGTCGGAATAGCCATTACCGTCAAAATGTATCGCACGGCAATATTTAATCAACTTTTTCAGCGTCTCATATATCGCCCGCTCCTTCTTCACGCCCTTTGCAATCACGGCATCCACATCACTCTTGAACTGCACCAGCTGTTCGGCAACCGCAGCATTTATCGTGATGATAGCCTCGGCACAATTGTCCGACGAGCCTACGGCACGGAACTCAAAGCGATTACCCGTAAAGGCAAACGGCGAGGTGCGGTTTCTATCGGTATTATCCAACAGGATAGATGGTATCTGTGCCACGCCACTCATCTTCAACACACTCTTGGCGTCAAAGCGAATGGCATCATCACTCTTGCTGCTCTCCAACTTCTCCAGCACCGACGAGAGTTGCGAGCCGAGGAACGTCGAGATGATTGCCGGCGGAGCCTCATTGGCACCCAGACGATGAGCATTCGTAGCACTCATAATCGAAGCCTTCAACAAACCATTATGCCTATACACCGCCGCCATAACATTCACAAGGAAGGTTATAAACTGCAAATTCTCCGATGGCGTCTTGCCCGGGCTGAAGAGATTTACACCTGTATCGGTTCCCAGCGACCAGTTATTATGCTTACCCGAGCCGTTTATACCCTTGAATGGCTTCTCATGCAGCAACACACGGAAGTTATGTCGGCGGGCAATCTTATCCATAATGGTCATCAGAAGCTGATTATGGTCATTGGCAAGATTTGCCTCCTCATAGACGGGAGCCACCTCAAACTGATTGGGGGCCACCTCGTTATGGCGAGTCTTCAAAGGTATTCCGAGTTTCAGGCTCTCATACTCCAACTCTCGCATAAAGTTCATCACACGCTGCGGGATAGCTCCGAAATAGTGATCCTCCAGCTGCTGATTCTTCGCCGACTCGTGCCCCATAAGCGTTCGGCCCGTAAGGACAAGGTCGGGGCGTGCTGCCCATAGACTCTCGTCAAGCAGGAAAAACTCCTGCTCCCAGCCGAGATATGTATGCACACTATTGACATTCTTGTCAAAATAGTGGCAAACCTCCGTTGCCGCCTTATCCACAGCTGCGATGGAACGCAGCAGAGGCACCTTATAATCGAGGGCCTCGCCCGTATAGGCGATAAAGACGGTCGGGATACAGAGGGTAGTATCAACGATAAATGCCGGCGAGGTCGGATCCCACGCCGAATAACCACGAGCCTCAAACGTGTTGCGGATACCGCCATTGGGGAACGATGAAGCATCAGGTTCCTGCTGTGCCAGCACCTTGCCCGAGAATGACTCTATAACCAAGCCCTTGCCATCGGGGTCCGAGAATGAGTCGTGCTTCTCGGCTGTACCGCCCGTCAACGGCTGAAACCAGTGAGTATAGTGGTCTGCACCATTATCCAAAGCCCATTGTCGCATACCGGCAGCAACGCTATCGGCCAACTCCAAAGAGAGGGGCGTGCCATTATCCATCGTATTGACCAAAGCCTCGTAAGTGGGCTTATCGAGGTACTTACGCATAACATTGCGACCAAAGACCTTCTCGCCGAAGTAGTCCGATGGACGCGTACTCGGAGCCTTGACATCAACGGCCTTGTGATTGAGGGCCGCCTCGACCATTCTAAATCTCAACATAGTCTCTTCTGTGGGTATTAGATTATCCTCTGTTTCTGTATTGTGTTTTACCGATAATAAAATTTCCTTTCGGTGAAAACTTAACGCTTTTGCAAAATTACAACTTTTTAGGCTATTTCAGCATTTTTGCACCTATTTTTCGGCAAACAGCATCATTTTTCACTACAACTTTCAATTTTTATAGTGTATTTTTCAGCCAAAGAACATATTTCAACTCCAAAATTGCAATTTTCCACCAAAAACCGAATAACTGTAAAAATACACCATATAAACCAAGTTTCAACCATTATTCCAATACAATAAAACCGCCCTGCCCTCACTCAAAAACACAACAAAAAGCGACCGTTTTAGCCGACAAAATTTAGCTAAAAACAGAGTCAAAAAACAACAAAAAGCCGTCGGCAAAACCGACGGCTTTCAATATAGATTAGCTAACTTCGGATTACTCCTCCATCAACATCTCCAACATCTTGATACAAGCCTTTGCGATAGGAGTACCGGGGCCGAAGATAGCAGCTGCACCGTCGCGATACAACTCATCGTAGTCCTGTGCGGGAATAACACCACCCACAACCACGATAATATCCTCGCGACCCAGCTTCTTCAACTCGGCGATAATCTGCGGAACCAAAGTGAGGTGACCCGCAGCCAATGAAGATACACCTACGATGTGTACGTCGTTCTCCACAGCCTGCTTTGCAGCCTCCTCGGGAGTCTGGAACAAAGGACCCATATCGACATCGAAACCAACATCGGCATAACCCGTAGCAACAACCTTCGCACCACGGTCGTGACCATCCTGGCCCAACTTGGCAATCATAATACGGGGCTGACGGCCCTCCTTCTTGGCAAACTCGGCACACATAGCCTTTGCCTTCTCAAACTCTGAATCCTGATTCATACCTGATGAATATACTCCGCTAATTGAACGAATAACAGCCTTGTAGCGACCTACAACAACCTCGCAAGCGTCTGAAATCTCACCCAAAGTAGCACGCACCTTTGCAGCCTCAACAGCCAACTCCAACAAGTTGCCCTCGCCTGTCTTTACGCACTCGGTGATAGCCGCCAAAGCCTTATCAACGGCTGCCTGGTCACGGTTAGCACGCAACTCCTGCAAACGCTTAACCTGACTCTCACGAACGGCTGTGTTATCCACTGCCAAGATATCGATAGGAGCCTCTTTCTCCAGACGGTACTCATTCAAGCCGATAATCTTCTGCTCACCAGAGTCAATACGAGCCTGTGTACGAGCAGCAGCCTCCTCGATACGCATCTTGGGGATACCTGTCTCGATAGCCTTTGCCATACCGCCGAGCTTCTCAACCTCCTCGATATGTGCCCACGCCTTGTGTGCAATCTCGTTGGTAAGAGCCTCAACATAGTATGAACCTGCCCAAGGATCGACCTGACGGCATACGTTGGTCTCCTCCTGGATGTAAATCTGGGTATTACGAGCAATACGAGCCGAGAAGTCGGTCGGAAGTGCGATAGCCTCGTCGAGTGCGTTGGTGTGCAATGACTGGGTGTGACCCAAAGCGGCACCCATAGCCTCGATAGCTGTACGGGCTACGTTGTTGAATGGATCCTGCTCGGTGAGTGACCAACCTGATGTCTGGCTGTGTGTACGCAATGCCAATGACTTGGGGTTCTTGGGGTTGAACTGCTTAACAATCTTTGCCCACAACATACGAGCTGCACGCATCTTGGCAATCTCCATGAAGTGGTTCATACCAATAGCCCAGAAGAATGACAAGCGGGGTGCGAACGCATCCACTGACATACCTGCGTTGATACCTGCACGCAAGTACTCCAAACCGTCGGCCAAAGTGTAAGCCAACTCGATATCTGCTGTTGCACCTGCCTCCTGCATGTGGTAACCAGAGATAGAGATTGAGTTGAACTTGGGCATATTCTTTGATGTGTACTCAAAGATGTCGGCGATAATCTTCATAGAGAACTTGGGAGGATAGATATAGGTGTTACGCACCATAAACTCCTTCAAGATATCGTTCTGAATAGTACCGGCCAACTGATCCAAAGTACAACCCTGCTCCAAACCTGTAACGATGTAGAATGCCAAAATGGGCAAAACGGCACCGTTCATAGTCATAGATACTGACATCTTGTCCAAAGGAATACCGTTGAACAAAACCTTCATATCCTCAACAGAGCAGATTGATACACCTGCCTTACCAACGTCACCTACTACGCGTGGGTGGTCAGCATCGTAACCACGGTGTGTAGCAAGGTCAAATGCTACTGACAAACCCTTCTGACCGGCAGCAAGGTTACGACGATAGAATGCATTAGACTCCTCGGCAGTAGAGAAACCTGCATACTGACGGATAGTCCAGGGACGCATAACATACATCGTAGAGTAAGGACCACGAAGGAAGGGAGCAATACCTGCGGCATAGTTCAAATGCTCGAGGTTCTCCAAATCTTTTGCCGTGTAGTCCGTCTTAACGGGTATCTGCTCGGCTGTAATCCAAGGCTGCTTTGCCTCGGCCTCTGCGGTGCAGCACTGTGCCTTACCGCCTTCGTATGATAAATTTTCAAATTTTGCTCTCATAATAGCTCTGCTTTTTAGATACCCAACTCTTTAAGATAGAATTTAAGAGTTTCGAGTACGTTACTCTTAACATTGATGAAGTTTGTGATGCCCTGTGCCTCCAACTCCGGTGCACAAGCGGGAGCACCTGCTACAACCAGGATAGCCTTGCCACCCAACATCTCCTTAATCTTCGGTGCTACCTCTGCGTAGTCATCGTCCGATGCACATACAACTACGATCTCGGCCTTTGACTCCAAAGCGGCAGCAACACCCTCCTCCAAAGACTTGAAGAATGTGTTATCCTGTACGCGGATACCTGCACAAGCGAAGAAGTTGCAAGAGAACTGTGCACGAGCACGAGCCATACCCAAGTTACCGCAAGTAAGCATAAATGCCTTGGGCTCCTTGCCGCTGCGATCTACTTCAAGACGCATCTGCTCGAATGCCATAGCACCACGATAAGGCTTCAATACATTACCCTCGGCCTCTGCACGAGTAACAACATCTGCCGATACGGCGGCGTCAGCAACCTCGGTGAAGTTAGGATACTGGTTAGCACCCAGCAAAACCTGACGGCGTGTAGCGATGTTCTTATCCTTTGCAGCAGCTGAAGCATTAACCTTCTCAACAATGAAACCAGCCTTGAATGCCTCTACATAGCCGCCCTTATCCTCAACCTCGAGGAAGAGCTTCCAAGCCTGCTCTGCGATGCACTTTGTAAGGTTCTCGATATAGTATGAACCACCTGCGGGGTCAACAACCTGGTCGAAGTGTGACTCGTGCTTCAACAGAAGCTCTACGTTGCGTGCGATACGCTTTGAGAACTCTGTGGGCTGCTCGAACGAATAGTCGAAAGGCATAACCTCCAAAGAGTGAACACCTGCCAAAGTAGCCGACATAGCCTCGGTAGTACCACGCAACATATTCACATAGGGGTCATATACTGTCTGATTCCAAGTAGAAGTAACAGCGTGAGCAAACATCTTGCAAGCACACTCCTTCTCGGGGTTGTAACCCTTCACGATGTTGGCCCACAACATACGAGCCGCACGGAACTTGGCAATCTCCATAAAGTAGTTTGATGTAACAGCGAATGTGAAGCGAATCTTACGAGCTGCCAAATCAACGGGAACACCCGCCTCGGTAAGCATTACGAGGTAGTCGTGAGCAGCAGCCAATGTGAATGCCAACTCCTCAACGATTGTAGAACCTGCGTTAGAGAAAGTAGAGCCTGTAACATTGATGATGCGAACATGCTTGTACTCTGCGGTGCGGTTGATAAGCTCCACGATGTTGGCGAAGCACTTCTCACCTGTTGCATCCTTGCAGCAGAAGTGACCCTTTGTTGAGAGGTTCTTTACGATAGGATCGATGCAGAAGTTAATCTTTACATCCTCCTTTGCGATGCCCTCAGCCTCAACCTTTGCCAAAACCACCTCTGCGATGTGAGAAATCTTCTTACCGCAGAATGTAAGCTCCACAGCGGGAATTGAGATGCCGGCAAGCAAGGTGTTGATAAACTCTGCATCCACCGCCTCTGCATTGTTGCAGAAGCAGAAACCAAGAGAGTTCACACCAGAGTTAAGGAGCTTCAAAGCCTCCTCGTTAGCAGCCTTGGGACACTCAACAGTTACAGTCTGATGAATAGCCCAGTCGTTAGAGTTGTGAGTACCGCGAACATAGGGGAACTCACCTGCCTCTGAACCCAAAAATTCTACGCCTTCGAGATTCTCTGCACGATAGTAAGGACGCAGGTTAAATCCCTCGGCTGTCTTCCATACGAGTTTGCGCTCGTAGTCTGCACCTTTAAGGTCTGTTGTAATGACCTCCTCCCACTGCTCGGTACTTACCGCGGGGAATTCGGCAAACAACTTTGCTTTTTCGGTATTAGCCATAGTTTGTTTAGATTTTAATGTATGTTTATATGTGTGTTGTTCTCTGCTGAAAATTATTCAAATAATTACATACTGTAATTAAATTATGCAAAGTTAATAAATTTTGGTTAATATGCTCTGTTATATCTAAAAATTTACAACAAATATCCACCCATATTCTTCTCTTTGCAACATCAAAGCATAAAACATCATCATAACGGGCCTCGCAACCCGTAAAATACGAACAGCAAAACAGCCCGTCAAACGCCCCGAAAAAAGAGGAAGACCACCCGAACGACATCGGATGGTCTTCTCTGCTTTTAGGCCTTAAACAAGCCCTGTCGGCTGATTAGAAGTACTTGCCACGCAAGTCCTCAATCTCAACCATATTCTGCAATGCACCAAGTGCATACTGAACACTCATATTCTCGTTAGTGGTCTGCAAACGAGCCTTCTCCTCCTCGGCGGTACGAGCCTCAGCCTCGGTCAAAACCTCATCTACAACATATACCACAGCGGCACTACCGCCCTTGACGATACCCTGCTCACCCTGTGCACTCATAGCGATAGCACCGGCAGCTGCGGGCTCGAACATCGCCTCACCAACGCTGAAATCAGTGAACTTAACGTTCTGGAAAGGAGTAGCCTCAACACCTGACTCGGCAGCAACCTCGTCGATACTCTTGCCTGCATACTTCTCCTTCAGCATCTCGAACTTCTTATCACGACGAAGCGTCATCATAATAGACTGCTCACGAGTGGCATCATAAGGCTGATACTTGTTCTCGTCAATAACATTGAGCATAGCCACTACATAAGCGTCACCCAAGTTGAAGATCTCTGAAATCTCACCCTCCTTGGCACCGTTAGCCCAACGAACAACCTCGCGAGAGTTCTCCAAGCCGTTGATAAGGCGGTCACCCTGTGATACGCGAGCAACGCGAGAGGTAACAGCAGCAGCGGCAGCAGCAGTTGTGAAGTTATCCAAAGAGCCCTTACCATCAACAGCGAGGATACTTGCAGCGTTGTGAACATTGCGACGAGTCTCTGAAGATGCCTCAATGGGAACAACGATTGAACCAACCAAAGCGTGCTTCTTCTTTGCCTCAACACTGTTTACCTTGAAGATCTGGAACACCTCACCCATAGCAACCTTAACGATGTCACCCTTCTTTGCGTCTGCCAGTTCCTTAACCAAGTCGGTTGTAAGAGCAGAGAACGGCATTGAGCCGAGAGCACCGCCATTCTGTGCAGTAGCAGAGTAAGCTGAATGAGCTGCTGCAAGCTCTGCGAAGTCAGAGCCGGCCTTCAATACGGTTACAAGGCTATCAGCCAAAGCTGAATCAGTCGCAGGGATAACGATGTGGCTCAAATCGATTGCCTCGGGCAACATCTTAACATCCAGAGCACGTGACATAACCCACTCGTTTGACTTCAACACGGGACCGTACATCTTACCATCCAGCATAACAGCCTCGTCAGCGTCGGTAATCTGTGTGTAGGCCTGTGCTACCTGACCCATATTCTTGCGGATGAATGCACGAGCATCCTCTGCTACGGCGAACTCCTCGCCCATAGCCTTAACCTTTGCCTCAACAGCCAACATATCCTCCTGTGTAGGAGCTACATCAAATACAACATAGCTCAACTCGCGATGTGGCAACTTCTTGTAAGACTCCTTGTGTGCCTCATAGTACTTCTTCGCATCAGCGGCAGAAACCTCTACCAAAGAATCGGCGATAGTGCTGTAGTTGATAGCAACAACACGGCCATTGCGGCTCTCGTTTGCTACCTTAACGCCGTGAGCAACCTCCAACGCATTTGCATAAGTACCGGCCTTGATCAAGCCTGCATACTTACCCATCATACGGTTTGTCATAGCCTGTGAGTTAAGATATGCCCACATAGCCTGCATCTCGGGGTTTGTGCTCACCTGGCTCAAAAATGCCTGAACAGCACCTGCGTTATACACGCCTGTCTGTGGGTCAGCAAAAGCCTGATAGTACACCTGTGAAGGATACTCGCCGCTGAGCATAGCCAGACGCTCGTCCTGTGAAACGGCAACACCCATCTTCTCGAACTGGGGAGCAAAGAAGTGCTTTGCGATAAGCTCCTGCCAAGTAGCACCTGCCAATGCAGCAGCACCCTCCTCTGATGACTCATCGCCACCGTTACCATTTTTCACAGCATCATAGGTCTTGATATACTCCATATAACCGACCTTGTTACCATCAATGACACCAACTGTTGGGTCATTGCTACCAAAGAATCCCATCTCTGGACCCAGAGAGAGGATAAACGCTAAAAGAGCCAAGACGATAACGACCGTCAAGACTGCACCAAATTTGGTTCTTAATGTGTTTAGACTAGCCATAATTGTTTATGTATTATTTATTTGTTCCAATTTTAGCCACCAAAGATAATAAAATTATTTTTAATATCAGCATCGAGGCCTATAAATTTGCTATATCTTTCTTACGCGAGCCAATTCAACGCGTGCTCGTGTTGAACGCAACACTTTGATTTCCAGTTTATCAGCCGCTATTACAGTACCCGCCGTCGGGATGCCGTCATAGTTGTACAAAATGTATCCTGCAAGCGTGTCATACTCGTCACTCTCCTCGATTCCCAGGTCGTATTGCTCGTTGAGATACTCAACATCCAGACGGCACGAGAGGACATACTCGCCCTCGCCCACCTGTTTCTCAACACTCTCCTGCACATCGTGCTCGTCCTCAATCTCGCCAAAAATCTGTTCCAGAACATCCTCCATAGAGATAATACCCGCCGTGCCGCCAAACTCGTCAATAACGACAGCCACACTCGACTTACGCTTGATAAAGGTCTGCAACAGAGTCTGCAAAGGCAGTGTCTCGGCAACATAATCGACCTTCATCAGCACCTCATCTATCGTCTTCGGGTTGTTGAAGAGGCTCTTTGAATTGACATAACCGACAATGCTGTCGATACTCTCTCTCCACACAAATATTCTCGAGAACTTCGACTCCACAAAGCGGGCTGTAAGGTCCTCAATCGAAGTTTCGATATCCACCGCCTCGACATCCACGCGTGACACCATACAATCTCGCACACGCAGGTCGGCAAAATCCAGTGCATTCTGGAAGAGCTTTATCTCCTCCTCGTCCTCCTCCTGCAACTCTACATCATCGCCATCAACGAGATTTACCAAATCTTCACGATTGAAGGTGTAGTCAATCTCCGTACCCGTATTTTTACGGCCAAACAGTCGCAAAATAGCGTACGAAATGAATGTTGTGAGTATTGCTATGGGGTATAGCAGAAGATAAAATACATAGAGAACGGGCGAGAATAGCTGATAATAGAAGTTAGGATTCTTCTTCACTATCGACTTGGGCATAAACTCGCCACAGAACAGTATCACAATCGTAGATACGATAGTCTCCAATAGGACAGAGCCACCCTCGGCCATACCCTCCCAGCCGACAAGATCGGCCAGCAGACGCAGCAACAGCGACATATAGAGAGAGTATATTACCAGACATATATTATTACCAACCAAGATGGTAGTGATATACTGACCCGGATGCTTCTCGAAGACGTGTGCTACAAAGTTGAATATGCCACTCTGCTTACGGTCAATCTCCTCACGCAGGCGATTCTTGCTCAAAAAAGCAATCTCCATACCTGAAAAGAATGCCGACAACAGCAGCATAATACAAATCAGAATGACCGAATTAATTAGGTCGGTGGTATCCATCTCTATTAGTTTGGTTACTTTTTATTATCTATTTTTTCAATGCTCCCGAAGCCTCATCTTCAAGACCTATCGACAGAAGTTCCTTGCCAGCATTTTTCGCCGCCGGCAATCTGGTCTTTCTCAATGAGTCCTTCGCCAAAGGGGCCCCTTCTGCCTGCGAGTTCGCCTCAACCAAAGGTTTGACCGGCTTGGCTGGTGTTTTTGGCTTCGCCGCTACTTTCGGTTTTGACACGGTTTTAGGCTTCGATGTTGTTTGTGGCTTCACCGTTGTTCTTGGTTTTGCCTCTGGCTCCGGTTTTTTCGCTGTTTCGGCATCGGCATCCGACAACGAGTCGGCCTCCGACTTCGGCTCCGGCTCGGTGAAATATGTCACGCCCTTAATCTTGCGATAGTGCCAGTCGTTCATCTCTTCATCACTCTCAAAACCCTCACAGTCATATAGTTCGTCACCATCCACAACACGCGAATCGACATTCGAGTAGATGCGATGCGTGGCTTGATTCCAGAAGAGCTGTGATGTATATAAACGACGGCCACCATTCTGTATTACGACAACATCACCCTTCGCCTCCCACAGTTTACGCGTCTCGTAAAAAATGGCATAGTTGGCAGTCAGCGTTGCCGACTCAACGGCAGTAGTATCACCCTCATAGGTAATGATTTTGATACCCTTGCGGAACTCCTTATATGGCTCGCGAGCCATTGAGTACCCCTCCATCAGCGGAGTGATAAAATGATACGATTTTTGACCATTCTCCGACATCACGATAGTAAGATTCTCACTATACTCCGTCATCAAATTTTCCAAATTTGTCGGCTGTGATGATGTCGTATTTTTCGCCCCACACGAGAATAGCAAGATAGCACTCCCTGCAAAAGAGAGTGCTACCGCTAAATATCGTTTAAGCAAATCTGGTCTCATTCGCCAATATTATCTGTAACGAACAGTTGTGCTTACGCCGTTAGCAAAACCATAGTCGATAGTGTAGCGTGAACCGGCAGTTGCCTCGTTGAAGAAGCACTCCTCCTTTGTAGGGAATACTGCACGATAGTGGTTCATCATCTCCTGTGCCGACTTCTGAATCTCGGGGTCGTTCTCCAACAACGATACAGCCTGACTCATAGCGTCATAAGCAGCCCAGAATGAGGTCTGGCAGCGGAACTCCGCACAGTTACCTGACGAAGCGTAGCACTGACCGATGATGAAGTAAGCGAAACCGTTCTCGGGGTTGATATTCTTAACCTCCTTGGCAGCAGCCATAGCAGCTGAATAATTCTTTGTTGTAAGGCTAATCATACCGATACGAACATACAACTTCTCCTTCTCGGCGGGGTTGCTCTCAACTGACAAAGACTCCTCCAGATACTTCAACGCCTTGTCATACTCCTCACGCTTCTGGAAGCCCTGAGCAAGGAACAATGCGATATCAGAAGATGGCTTAACCGAGTAGAGAGTCTCTGCGGTCTGGAAGAAGAAATCGCTGTCGCAACCTGCACGAGACATAAGAGTTACAGCCTGATTCAGGATAGTCTCATCGTTGGGGTTAGCCGCCAACTTCTTGGTAAAGAGAGTTTCCAAGTTCTCGCAGCTGGCAGCACCACTCATACCGAAGATACCCTCAAACTGCTCCTTATACTGCATATCGTTCTCTGCCACATTCTCAAAAGCAGGTGACAAACGGTCATACTCAGCGATGATGGTCTCGGCATCGATCAAAGCGTTCTGGAAATCGTCGTTAAGGTTGCTGAAATAGATAACTGCCAACTCCAGATCCATCTTACCCTTAATCTCTACGCTGGCATCCATAGCCTCGTTGAGTACCTTGCGGATACCCTCACGATCCTCGGGCTTGAATGACACATACTCGCGAGCCTTACGGTCGAGAATATAATCCTTACCACGCTTTGCGTGTGAAGCAAAGTTCTCCAAACGCACATCATAGATCCACAACAAAGAGTCCACATAAGCAGTTCTCTCCTCTACCGATGTAGCACGATTGATTCTGTTCTTATACAACTTTACAGCATTTGTGTAAATGTTCTCTGAACCTGCGGGAGCCTTCTCCAACAAAGTCTTCAGATAACCAGACGCAAGATCGTAGTTACGATTGTCCACAGCCTCCTTCAGGAACTGTGCTGTAAGCATCATCTCCTTACGCTCCTCGCCAGTTGCACCCCATTTAGCATACTTTGGGTCATCATAGTTAAGATCCTGTGCGGCTGCGGTAAATCCTACCATAGCAAACACGGCCACCAAAACAAATTTAATACTCTTCATTGTAATCTAAAGTTTTGTTCTTATTAAAATTATATCCTAATTCTTTTTATATTAAACGCAATGATGTGTTTTTTATTGTCCTGCAACACTTTTTACCTCAATCGACACCATTAGTCGAACTTGTAACGCTGGAACCATCTATCCTCGCCAAAGAGTGTCAGACCCAACGAAAGCTTGAAATAATCCTGCTTTACGAGGTTGGCACCCATGCCATCAACATCTACCACAACCATCTCCGGACGACGCATACCATACTCAAAGCCCACATCGATAGAGGAGCCACCGAACAGACGCACCGGAAATCCCAGACCGGCAGTTACGGCATACTGACGAATCTTACTGCCGCCAAAAGTTTGATACAGCTCGCCGGCACGGGCACCCACACGATATGCGATACGATTCATATAGTTACGCACATCCATAGCCTTTGGAGTAAATTCCAATCCGAACTTCAAGGTGTGTGTATCGGTATATTTCACAGCAACGCCCTTGTCATCAATACCCTCGCTATAATCGGCATTCTCGCTACCCCAGTCCTGATACACATAGTCAAGACCCCAGCGGACATGAACATCCTGATAGAAGACTCCGGCCGATATCTGCTGTGGCAAACGCAACGGGCCCTTCTCCGACTTGTCGCGAACAACCGTCTGCAAGAGGTTATTCACATACACGGACTGTGTCACGCGAGGCTTCAAGCTACCACCGAGGTCATAAGTGGCACCCAGCGAGAACATACGCTTGGTATTCGAGATGATATGGAACTGAATACCCGCCTGTGCCTTGATGTTTGACACCACATAAGAATCGACACCCGTAGTGCTCGAATAGGAGCCGCTGCCGGTAATCATATTTGAGACCTGCGATGTGTAGTTGCGGGTGATGTTGCCCCAATAGTAAAGCATCGCAACACCGATTGAGAAACGCTTGAAAGGACGCCATCCCACACCGGCCTTAACCTCGGTAATATCGCCCTCACCATCCCACTGATAGCGGACACTACCGATATTACCCAATATATCTTCCGACATCTCGTCGCGGTACATCTTGTAGCCTACGTTGCTGTAAGGCGTGAGGCTGAAACCAAAGCCCACATTCTTCGCCAGAGGCATCTGGAACGCAATCTCGTGGAAGTTTACAGAGTTATAAGCGGTCTTAACAAGTGAGTTGCCCGATTTCAGCTGGCTGTTGCGGTAGTGGCCGGCATCGACACCAAAATCGAAGATGAAACTCTTGCGGGTCATATTGCCATAAGCCGCGGGGTTGAGCAGATTAACCATCGTGTATGAGTACATACCGAGCCCCACACCGCCCATAGAACGCATAGCCACATTACCCGGAGTGGCCAGCTCGCCCAAGCCGTACATAGAGTATGGCGAGTAGGTATTGATACTGCTCGAAAAGTTCTGAGCCGACGACACTGCGGGCATAGCAAAGAGTGCCACCACAGCCATCATCACAACTCGAAATATTATGTTATTCAACTTTTGCATTGTAGTCTAAAATTGTGTTCAATCCGCAAATAACCAAATCACATTTTGCAAATATCGTATTTTTAATTCGTTTCGCAAAAAATTTCGCGTCTCCACCCGTAAAAATTATGGATAATTTAACATTTTTCGATAAAAATGCAGAAATATACCCCTCAATTTCATTGACAATGCCCTGCATCACGCCCTGCTCTATCGCTTCGACGGTTGAAGTCCCCACCTCCAAAACTTCGTCCGTTGCTTCACATTCTGGCAGTCGTGAGGTGTAGTCGTGCAAAGCACGAAAACGCGTACGCATACCCGGCGATATATTACCGCCCTTAAAGACTCCGCCCTCCACAAGGTCGATTGTTATGGCTGTTCCGAAATCGACAATCAGAGCATCTTCGCCATAGATCTTCACGGCGGCAACGGCTGCAGCAAGGCGATCCATACCCAGCGTTTGGGGTGTACGGTATGCATTCTGGATAGGAACGGGCGTTTCGCTGTTCATCTCCAAAACCTCCAAACCCAATGCCTGCAACCTGCTCACTACGCCATCAGCAGCTACTCCCGTTGCGGCAACTATGGCTCGTCTTACTTCGGGATAATTCCCCACAATAGCCTCTAAATCAGCTGCATCAACAGAGTCATACACATAACTGGCAACGATATCGCACCCGACAGCAAATGCCACCTTGACACGCGAGTTTCCTATATCAACAATCAAATTCATCTCTCGGCTGTTATAAACTTCTCAACACATCTACCGCCTCGGCAAGATCGGCCACCCTTCTAACGGTCATTGCCAGACGATTATTGTGTTGTTTCAACACAAAGCGGTCGGGCTGCGTCGTGATTTTGCAAAGCAGATTCATAAAGATATCGCTTTTGTAGTAGGGAGAGTTCTCCTCGCCCACAAAATGGACTATCATCAAGCCATTCTTCACCTTGACCCTCTCCATACCAAGACGCACCGCCTCCCAACGCAATCGCACCACATTCAGCAATCCTGTTGCAGCCTCCGGCAATGCTCCAAAACGGTCTATGAGGCGGTTTGCATAAGCGACCAAATCCTCCTCACGTTGTATGGAGTCCAGTTCGCGGTAAAGACGCAGCTTCTCGGCCGGCTGACGCACATAGCTATCGGGCAGCTCGGCGAGCATATCTATCTCAATAACAGAATCTTCGATATATGTATCGTTCTTGATGGTCTCCGCCTCCTTATCGGTGAGGCCCTCCACATCAAGACCCTCCGCACGCAACTCGGCAATGGCCTGACGCATAATCTTCTGATAGGTTTCAAAGCCAATATCGGCGATAAAGCCACTCTGCTCGGCACCCAGCAGGTTACCTGCTCCTCGGATATCCAAATCCTGCATTGCGATATTAAAGCCGGAGCCCAAATCCGAGAACTCCTCAATGGCACGCAGACGGCGACGGGCATCACTCGACAGGAGTTCATCGGGCGGCGTTATCAGGTAGCAGTAGCCCTTGCGACTACTACGCCCCACACGACCTCGCAACTGATGCAAGTCACTCAATCCATAGTTCTGGGCGTTGTTGATGATTATCGTATTGGCATTGGGTATATCGATGCCGTTCTCTACAATAGTCGTGGAGATAAGCACATCGAACTCGCCGTAGATAAAGTCCATAATTAGTTTTTCCAGCTTATCCGATGGCATCTTGCCGTGACCTATCGCCACGCGGGCCTTCGGACAAAGACGCGACACCATACCTTGCAGCGTAAGCAAATCCTCCACGCGATTATGGACAAAATAGACCTGTCCGCCACGCGAGAGCTCCTCCTCAATAGCATCGCGAATGATATCCTCCGAGAAGACGTGCGACTCGGTAATGATAGGCTGACGATTGGCCGGTGCTGTCGATATAACCGACAAATCGCGTGAGCCCATCAGCGAGAACTGCAATGTTCGGGGTATGGGCGTTGCCGTAAGGGTCAGCGTATCGACATTCACACTCATCTGCGTCAGTTTCTCTTTGGCAGCTACGCCGAACTTCTGCTCCTCGTCGATGATAAGCAGACCCAGGTCCTTGAATGAAATCTGCTTGCCCAGCATCTTATGTGTTCCTATCAGGATATCAATCTTTCCGGCAGCCAGATCTTCGGCTATCTCCCGCACCTGCTTGGCACTCTTTGAACGATTGATATACTCTATACGCACAGGGAAATCACGCAAGCGTTCCATAAACGAACGATAGTGCTGCAACGCAAGAATGGTAGTAGGCACCAGCACCGCCACCTGCTTGCCATCGACCGCAGCCTTGAATGCTGCACGTATCGCCACCTCGGTCTTGCCGAAGCCCACATCGCCACACACCAATCTATCCATCGGCTGGTCGGACTCCATATCCCGCTTGACAGCCGTGATGGCAGCCTGCTGATCCACCGTCTCATCCCACTGAAACGATGCCTCCATCTCATTTTGCAGGTATCCGTCAGCCGAGAAGGCAAAACCCTTGCTCGCCTTACGCTTGGCATACAGTGCGATAAGTTCTCGCGATATATCCTTGACAGCCTTCTTTGTGGCACTCTTCAACTTCTGCCAAGCACCACCGCCCAGCTTGTAGATTTTGGGAGGCTCGCCCTCGCCACTCTTATATCTGGAGATACGATGCAGCGAGTGAACATTCACAAACAGCACATCGTTATCCTTATAGACCAGCTTGATAGCCTCGTGAAGCTTGCCATTCTCGTTTATCTTGACCAGACCGCCAAATCGGCCCACGCCGTGGTCGATATGAACGACATAATCGCCCATTTTCAGAGCATTAAGCTCTGCAACGGTCATCTGCTCGTCACGCTTTATCTCACCATTGATGCGGTAACGGTGATAGCGGTCAAAGATGCGATGGTCGGCATATAACTGCAATTTGAGCGTATGGTCGATGAAGCCATCGTGCAGCGTTACCGCAATGGAGTCGAACAGAGGGTCTTTACGCCCCAGCTGATGAAAGACATTATCGAGGCGTTCTATCTGTGCCCTGTTCTCCGATAGGATGAAGTTCTTATAGCCCCGCAGAATAGCATCCGAGAGATTCTCGGCCAGCACCTCAAAATTCTTATTGAACTGCGGCTGTGGCGAGGTATTGAATGTAACGACAGCATCGGCAATACGTTCCTTCAGGTTATCTCGCAGCAGACACATACGACTCGCTGCCATATCTCGCAGCAGAGTGTTTCGACTGGTCATCAGATTGTCTATCTCGGCAGGGGACTCCATCTCCGAGAGCATACGGCGACGCAGGTCATTGACACGCTTCAACACATAGTCGGCATCATAAAACCAATATGTAGCCTCGCCGATGAACTGTGCCAGCGACACCTTCTCTCTCCCCGACACATTCAGGTTTGGGACAATCTCCACAGCCTGTGCCTTGTCGTGTGAGAGCTGACTCGAAATATTGAATCGGCGTATAGACTCCACCTCATCACCAAAGAAGTCGAAGCGGAAAGGTCGGCTCTCGGAGTATGAGAAGACATCGACAATACCGCCTCGCAGAGAGTACTGCCCCGGCTCATAGACAAAATCGACCTGAACAAAGCCGTTAGCCTCCAACTTATCCACCAAGTCGCTAATAACAATCTCATCGCCAACCGCAATGCGGATACTCTTCTCCGATATCACCCTCTCGTCGGCAACTCGTTCGGCCAGAGCCTCCGGATAGGTACACACAACGACATATCCATCTTTGCGATGGCGTATGGCATTCAGCGTATTTGTTCGCTGCACCACACCTTGTGCGTCCTCCTTGCCATAGAGAATCGATTTTTTGTATGATGTAGGGAAGAAGCAGACCCTCGATTCGTCAAGCAGAGCATAGTAGTTGTTCAGGGCATAGGCCGCAGCATCTCTATCCTCGGCGACAATGACATGTACGCCACCTGCCCGTTCCACCTCCGCCGCCGAATAAAACGAAAGAGCCCCGCCGACCAACTCTTCGAGATGGACGGTAGCACTCTCTCTTTTCAACGCTTTATGCAACTCGGTCAGAGGCTTACTCGCCTTGACAAGCTGCAAGATACTATCTACACTCCCCAAAACTTTGCGATTTAGAGATTCTCTTCTGTACAAATCCTCTTACACCTCGTTTGCAGGCCACAAGAGATTGCCTGCATTGGCCTATCAGAGGATAAGTGGCTCGTTATGACGACCCAGATACTTCACATCGACCATTCCAAGACCTTGATCTGCAACAACCTTGATGCTGGTTTTGTATCGCCACTGCCACTTGCGACGCAGCGAGATAAGGCCTCGACAGATATACGATGCCACATAGGGGCTTACACGCAGCGTGATATGCTTGATGCCTCTATCCTCGGCGAGGAACTGAATCTGATTCTCAATCTTTCGGTCAAGCAATATCGTCGGCTCAATACGGCCGGAGCCGTTACAGGTAGGACAGACATCGGTAACATCCTCCACAGCCACAGGGCGAACCCTCTGACGGGTTATCTGCATCAGGCCGAACTTCGTCAGCGGCAGTATCGTATGCTTCGCCTTGTCGGTTGCCATCAGCTTCGACATCTCCTCAAAGAGCAACTGGCGATTCTGTGCCTTATGCAGGTCGATGAAGTCGATTATCACGATGCCGCCCAAATCACGCAGACGCAGCTGGCGAGCAATCTCCTTGGCAGCAGCCAGATTGACCGACATAGCCGTCTCCTCCTGATTCTCCTCGGCACGCGTACGGTTTCCCGAATTGACATCTATAACATTCATCGCCTCGGTATGCTCGATGATGAGATATGCACCTCGCTTCAACGACACATACTTGGCGAAGAGTGATTTTATCTGTTTTGATATATCGAAATTGTCGAAGATAGGCACCTGTCCTTTATAGAGCTTGACTATCTTCTCCAACTTGGGGTCAATAACTTTGATATAGTTTTTAATCTCGCGATACATCTTCTCGTCATCGACGGTAATCTGCGAAAAAGTCGCATTCAGTGAGTCGCGGATTATGGTATTTGCTCGGCTCATCTCACTCAACAGCAGAGCGGGAGCCTGACTTTTGCGTATGTTACCCACAGCCTCTTTCCATCTATCGACCAAAGAGAGGATATCCTGCTCGATATCTACATCCTGGGCGTTGGCGGCTGCGGTACGTATGATAACTCCGAAATTCTTGGGCAGAACACCTGCCGCCACACGACGCAGGCGTTTCTTCGTCTCGTTGGAACGAATCTTCTGTGAGAGGAAAATCTTTGATGTGAAGGGGACCAGCACCACATTGCGGCCTGCAAGCGATACATCGGCCGTAAGACGCGGGCCTTTGGTCGAGATAGCCTCCTTGGCCACCTGTACCATAATGGTCTGCCCCACCTGTAAGTAGTTCTCTATCTTTCCGTCTTTGTCAATAGAGGGTTCGAGCTTCATCGACTCGACATTCACGCCACGCTTACCCGGCTGGCGGCTATTGACCACCCTCTCCAGCGAGAGAAACTGATTACCCAAATCGAGATAATGGATAAAAGCGTCCTTCTCGTGTCCTATATTGACGAAGGCCGCATTCAATCCCGGCATAATCTTACGCACCTTACCCAGATAGATATCTCCTACGGAGAAACCCATCTTGCACTGCTCCTTATTAAGCTCCACAAGCACCTTATCCTCGCACAAGGCTATGGATATTTCGGTCGGGGTAACGTTTATTACTAATTCTCGATTCATCTACAAAATAATTCTTTATAAAAAATAGGTAAAGCTAAGGGCGTTAGAATACATAAACCCTTAGCTCTATACTTACCTACTTGCTAACGCAATTAAAACCGATGAGAAGATTACTTCTTCTTATGACGGTTCTTACGCAGACGCTTCTTACGCTTGTGCGTAGCCATCTTATGACGCTTATGCTTCTTTCCGTTTGGCATAGTTGTATAATATTAAGTGGTTAATGTCCTTAATTATTTAACCTTCGCTACGAAGCTCTTTGCAGGCTTGAAAGCGGGGATATTGTGCTCGGGGATTACGATAGTTGTATTCTTTGAGATATTACGAGCTACCTTCTTCGCACGCTTCTTGATGATGAAGCTACCGAAACCACGCAAGTAAACATTCTTGTCATTGATAAGAGAGGTACGGACATTGTCCATAAACGCCTCTACAACGGCCTGCACCAAAACCTTCTCTGCACCGGTGCTCTTCGCAATCTCATTTACGATATCAGCCTTAGTTGTACTAACCTTATTCATAGTGTATTGAAAATTTTATATTGTTAATTTAACATTTGATTCCTTACAAATCCCTTTGGGTCTGCAAATGTACTACATTTTTAACTATTAACAAATTAAACTTAAATTTTTTTCGCAAAAAAAATCCATTGTTCCCCAAAGTGGCAAAAACCCTGCTAAAAAATCTTTTTAGAAAGGCATCTGGTTGAATGCCATAGCCAAACCCTCAACGGCCTTATCCAGACCACCCTGAATTTTGCCGCCAATCATCATTCGCATCATCATATTCAGTTCGGCGTGCAGCACCAGACGCATACGTGTATCATCCTCCGACACCTCGTGCAGCTGTATCCAGAACGAGAAGTCGATGGGCACCGATCCGGCGGTGTCATCGCCCGAAATCTTAATATGCTTATTCTCAACGCGTTCAACGATACGCAGAGCCACATTGAAGCCCTTAACCTTGAACGAGCAGCTATCCTCATCGGCACGCCACTCCTCGACCTTATCCTGCAAGGCGGGTGTGAGCATATCGAAACGGCTGATGAAGGGGTATATTCTTGCAGCGGACTTTCTCACCTGCTGCTGTTTTGATTCATATTTTTCCAATCCCATAACGCTAAATATTTAATCAGGAGCCACAAAGATAAGAATTTTAACGCAATAAGCAACTGTTTTTCACAACAAAAAGCCGTTCCCACCAACGGAAACGGCTTAACCCACATAAGGATACCCTGCTACTGTTTTGGAACAACGGTAACATTTACGGCCTGCTCACCCTTCTCGTTGTTTCCAATCTCGAACTCCACACTCTGTCCCTCGGTCAAAGCCTTGAAGCCCTCGGCAACGATACCTGTGTAGTGAACAAAAATCTCGCGACCCTCGTCAGTGAGAATAAATCCATAGCCCTTTTTACTGTCGAACCATTTTACCTTGCCAATCATAAAATTCTGTGTTAAAAAAAGTTGTTGTAACTCCGTTTAATATCAAAGGTAGCAACTTTTTCTCATTTAACAAAAAATTCAGGCACTTTTTTAGCAAAGTTTCGTTTTATCTATCGTCGCCACATAGAGCAAGTTACATAAAATCCTTATCCTCCAACTGAAAAATATCCTCTACCGATTTTTCGAATATTTGTGCCATTTTGATAGCCAGCACGGTTGAAGGAACAAATTTTCCACTCTCTATGGCATTTATCGTCTGACGGCTCACACCCGCAGCGTCGGCCAACTGCTGCTGGGTCATACCCTTCTCGGCACGTGCCACTCTGATTTTATTCTTCATCGTCAGCACCTCCCTTTGCTCGCCACACCTGGTAGCGGAACACTACCATAAAAACAAGTAAGATTGTGAACATCTGGTATATCATCACCTGCAAGAAGTCCAGATCATAGACCAACAACGACGCAACGATGAGCACTGCATAGTTGATGTAGAGAGCCACGAGCAAAGAGTTGAGCCTGATGTGAGAAATCATCTCATCCTCGACCTTCTCCTTCGAGCAGGTTGCCAAAATACCACCTATGGCAATACCGATAATTGCGATATTGTTCATTGTGTATGAGCCTCCAAAGCCTTCAAATTCCGTTATGCAGAGATAGACTCCCAAAGCTGCCGCCAAGGCGAAAATTACCCACCCTACCTTCTGAAAGCGGTGTGGAAATAGTAATGTTTTCATAACTGTTTAGTTTTGGTTTGTTTTATCTAAAATTAGTTGAGGTATTCGAATACGATACAAATGTAAAGCAAACTTTACAAAAAGACAAATATTTTTGACACTATTTTTCGCATATAAAAAATTAGGGGACTAAATAGTCCCCTAAAAATTTGCGTATTATCGTTTGAGAAAACGCCCTATTGAAGCAACAGCTCGCCAATCTCACTAAGCGCATCCTGATAGAGCCACTCTATAGGAATCTTCATCAAATCAAAGGACTCAACATCGTATTTTTTGCCACGCAATTTGATGCGAAGCCTATCTCGTCCCTTTGTGAT
>SUZG01000016.1 GCA_015060015.1 Rikenellaceae bacterium
GTTTGACGGAGTAAAGTAAGCACTTTTATCCCATTCAGTAGAGCAAGGGAGGAAATTTTCCTCTCTGCTTACTGAAGTTATCTCAAACCGATAATTCCGTTGCATTTATTAGTTGAATTTGCGTATCCGAGAAGAATGTATCGGTGAGATTAGTGAGAATCAGAGAACAACTTAAAACAATGAGATAACTATGGAGCAGAATATGGATAACATGGAACTGAACGAGATGCGTGAGCAGATTTCGCTGTTAAGAGATAAACTGCGTCAGCAAGAGATAGTAAGCGAGGCGGCTATTATGGCGGCCGTCAAAAAGGGTGTCAAGACGCTGAACCGCCGAGGCGTGGCAGTAATCATCGTTGGCCTCTTTGCCTTGCCGTTCTGTTGTGCTATATTTTCCCTGATAGGTATGTCGGTAAGCTTTGTAATATTTACAGCTATTGTGCTTATAATCAGCGTATTAGCAACAGCATACGCCCACTTCGGGCTCGGCTTTATCAATGTCGCACGCACCAACCTTGTGCAGGTGGGCTTACAGACCGCACGCCTGCGTAAGATTTACAAGTCGTGGCTTTGCATCGCCATTCCTCTGATTCTGATCTGGTTATATTTCTCATTCCGCGAGCTGGCAGGTCTGTATGGTTATGATAAGGAGTCGCTTACCGCGATGATTACAGCTGGTGCCATAGGCGGTATTATCGGCGGAGCCATAGGCTTTTGGATAGATTTCCGCACGATTCACGAGGCCGACGAGGTACTGGAACACATCAACGAATTTCAGCAGTTGAAAGAGTAAATACCAGCTGTTCTTTGGAGGAAATTTAGAGAGGTTAGAGAGTGTAGGGAAATTAGAGAAATTAGAGAAAATAGAGAAAATAGAGAAAATAGAGAGATTAGGGAGTTTAGGGAGTTTAGGGAGTTTAGGGACTATGCAAAAGCATCCTTAAACTCCCTAAATTCTTTATACTCAATGGATAAATCCCACCTTGAGAATTCTGCCCTGTTCGGGGCTGCACTCCATCTCTACGATGCCTGTGACAACATCGGCGGCATCGTGCCAGCGGTTGGAGTAGAACTCGCGGCGATAGGTCGTGAGGTGGGTATATAGCTCGGGCCAGCGTTGGGCCCACCCTCGCGGAAAGCGTATCAGGTGCTGCACCGTAGCGGAGTTCGAGAGGATGCGAGCCTCCTTGTTGCCGCTTTGATGAAACCAATTGACCCGCACGCGTGGCGTCAAGCGACTCACAGCACGGGCAAAGCCTCGACCGCCATTGTTGCTCTCGATAAGGGCTATGCGGGTGTTGCTCGCTTGCAGCATACGGGCCACAGCAAGCTCCGTCAGCTCCATAGGCTCACGCGAATAGACCGCATCGGTGATGTAGATAACGCCGTCACTATCAACCACATAGCACAGCGAGCAGAGGTAGTCGTCACCCATATCGGCCGTGTCGGTATAGTTGGCATAACGCACTATATCACGCGGCAGCGTATCCCACTCGCGAAAGCCATCGCCATAGAGCAGGCCACCGCGTGAGGAGGGGCGGCCCTGATACATACTCTCAAATCGCACGGCGTCCAATCGGCGTTTAGCCTCCAACAGCGAGGCACTCTGTCGTTCGGGCCACAGAGCTTCGCCCTCCTCGCGACAATCTATCTCGGAGGGTGAGGCGGTCATCAGAGCCTCGAAGTTGAGTGCCACCCACACATCTGCTCCGATATGCTCGATATCACTCCAACGGCGTATGTCGCACACCTCCTCACGCTGTCGCAGCGTGCCTATGAGGTCCTCCTCGTGCCAGCGTGTGAAGACAATCAGCTCACGCGAGTTGTTGTGCATACGCGTCTTGACAACCGAGGTGTACCACTCCCAGCAGTTCTCTCGCACCACAGGCGAGTAGGCCTCCATAGCGTCTTTGTAGAGGTCGTCGAGGATGAAGCAATCGACACGATTACCCGTCAGCGAGCCCTCGCGACCCACCGAGAGCAGTCCGCCATCGTGGTCTATAATCTCCACCTCGTCGGCGGTGCGGAGGTACTGCGGAGGCTTGCCTCCCTGCTTGATGCGTGTCGCAGGGAACATCGAGGCGTACTCGCGGCTCTCCAAGATGCGTTGCACGCGGCGGTTGAACTTGTTGGCCAGCGACGAGGAGTAGGAGGCTATGGCGATACGCGTGTCGGGGTTTAGGCCGAGCATATAGGCTGGCAGCAGCGTACTTGCACCTATGCTCTTGCCGTGCTGCGGCGGCATAGAGACCATCAGCTTGCGAATCCTGCCCTCGGCAAAGAGCTCCAGCAGGCGGAAGTAAATCCTGTGAAATCGCTGTAACTCCAAGAAGGGATAGACGCCCATTGCAAACTCCTCAAACGAGGGCGTGGAGGGTGTGGAAGAAGTGGAGGGTGTGGAGGGCGTGGTTTTTCGGGACTTCTCGGAGGGTGTGCTTGATGTGGCCTTTCGGGCCTTTGCAGGGGTCGTGCTTGATGCTGCCTTTCGGGGCTTTGCAGAGGTCGTGGCAGAGGCTGCGTTAGTTGCTGACTCCTCGGTTGTGAGGGTTGCGGGCAGTGTTTGGTTTTTAGTTGTTTTCATAGTGTTTTGTGGTGTTAATATGGTTGAGTAACTCGCTGAATGAAAAGTCGTTGTTCATCTCCATTTCAATCTGATTATAGGTGCGGAACTCCCACCATACGGGGGTGATTTTCCCGCCATTGAAGATGATGGCCGACAATATCATTCGGCATCGGATTTCGCCAAAATGAAACTCAAAAGAGCCTGAGAAATACTCCTTTTCGGCGATGAGTGGCACGAGCCTGTCGGCTACCTGCTTGTAAAGTTCTGTTGAAATTTCGTACATAGTTTTTTATATTTAATTAGGTTGTGTGGACGCGTAGCAATTTTTAGGGAGTTTAGAGAATTTAGGGAGTTTAGGGAATTTAGTGACTACGCAAAAGCATCCTTAAATTCCTTAAATTCCTTAATTTCCCTTAATCTCCCTTAACCTCCCTTAATTCCTTTAACCTTTCTGAAAACCTTCCTTAATCTCCCGAAAATCACCTTCCCGAGCAAATTTTTTAACAAAAAGCTTTGCAGTTTGCGATAAAATACTTAACTTTGCACTGCAAAGATATATTCAATTATTGAACTTTTATTCAAAAATAGTCAAAATTATTTATAATATTTTCTTATACAATCGCTATGGGAGGTAGAGTCAAACTTATACGCAAAGAGCTAAAAATGACGCAAGAGCAACTTGCTCAACGACTTGGCATAGGCAAGGCTGCATTGTCAATGATAGAGACAGGCAAGTGCGGATTGTCGGCACGCAACCAGAATATCCTTGTTCAGGAATTGAACGTAAACCCCGATTGGTTGGAGACGGGCAAGGGTCAGATGTTCAACGCCGAGCCCGACTACACAGCTTTCCGCCTGCGTTCCGATAACTCGCTGCCGATGCAGAGTGTGCCTCTCTACTCGGTGGAGGGTACTGCGGGCCTTGTGCCGCTGTTTGCCAAGCAGGAGGAGGCCAAGCCGATTAACTTTATCCATATCCCCAACCTGCCGAAGTGCGACGGTGCGATATATGTGTCGGGCGACTCGATGTATCCGCTGTTGAAGAGTGGCGACATAGTGCTTTACAAGCAGCTGCACAACTTGGAGGATATCTTCTGGGGCGATATGTATCTGCTCTCGATAGACCTCGACGGCGAGGAGTATATCACCGTGAAGTATATCCAGAAGTCGGACCGTGAGGGATATGTACGATTGGTGAGCCAAAACCCGCATCACGCCGATAAGGATATAGAAATCAGCCGCATACGAGCATTGGCTCTGGTGAAGGCAAGTATCAGAATGAACTCAATACGATAGGCCCAGCGGCCATACGCCAAACCATTGAACCCCCTCTATCACATACTCGCCATACTCACCTCGGCACTGTGGGGTACGACCTTCATCAGCTCGAAGGTGCTGCTTAACTATGGACTCTCGCCTGCCGAGATTATGATGCTGCGTTTTGCGTTGGCTTACCTCTGCCTGCTCCCCTTCAAGCGGGGGCGGTGGCTGTGTGACAGCTGGCGTGATGAGGCACAGATGATGCTTCTGGGCATCACGGGCGGCTCGGCTTACTTCCTGTTGGAGAATACGGCACTGCTCTATACGCAGGCCTCAAATGTGGGAATTATCATCGCCGTCACGCCCCTGCTCACTACGCTGACCATACACCTCGTGAGCCGTCAGGAGAGTGTGCCACGCAGCCTCTATCGCTATTCGCTGCTCTCGCTTGCGGGCGTGGCCCTTGTCGTCTTTAATGGTGAATTTGTGCTGCGGCTCAACCCTCTGGGCGATATACTGACGTTGGGTGCAGCCGTTATGTGGGTCATTTACAGTATCATAGTACTGCGTATGCAGAGCCGGTACTCCTCTCTGATGATTACCCGCAAGGTCTTTTTCTATGGCGTGCTTACGCTACTGCCATACTTCGCTGTCGAGCCGTTTGATATCTCGTGGGATATGCTGTCGCAGGGCGTTGTTGCCGGCAACCTGCTCTATCTGGGTATTGTCGCCTCGCTGCTCTGCTATTGGACTTGGAATGTGGTTATCGACAAGCTGGGAGCTGTTCGTGCCACTAACTATCTATATGTCAATCCTATCGTGGCACTCCTCGCCTCGTGGGCGATACTCGATGAACGCATCACGGCATTGGCTTTGGTTGGTGCTGTGCTTATCCTGCTGGGTGTCTATCTCGCCGAACGCCGCAGATGATTTTTTTTGAATGAGAGGAGAATAAAAAACGGTGATGTTGTGCATCACCGTTTTTTCTTACAGCAACTCTTCCAATCGGGCGACGGGGGCAATGCTGAGCTCGGATAGCATACCCTGCTTGTAGCGATAATATCCCGAAATGGCTATCATTGCGGCATTGTCGGTGGTGAATTTCAGCGGTGGCAGGAAAGTACGCCAGCCGCGACGACGACCCGCCTCGGTGATGGCCTCTCGCAGACCCGAATTGGCTGATACTCCGCCCGCGATGGCTATATCCTTGATACCTAACTGCTTCGATGCCTTGATAAGCTTGTTGAGCAGTATGTCGATAATCGTGGCTTGCAGCGAGGCACACAGGTCGGCCTTATGTTTCTCCACAAAGTCGGCATCCTCCTTGACGCAGTCACGCAGCGTATAGAGGAACGAGGTCTTCAATCCCGAAAACGAGTAGTCGAACTCCCCCTTGACGTGGGGTTTGGCAAATATGAATGCCTCGGGGTTGCCCTCCTTGGCAAGGCGGTCGATGACGGGGCCACCCGGATAGGGTAGTCCCATAACCTTCGCACACTTGTCGAAAGCCTCGCCCGCAGCGTCGTCAATCGTAGAGCCTATAATCTCCATCTCCAAAGGCGACGAGACCTTCACAATCTGCGTGTGGCCTCCACTCACCAACAGACAGAGGAAGGGAAAGGCAGGGTGGGGTATCTCGCTGTCAGGCAGGTCGATAAAGTGCGACAGGATATGTCCTTGCAGGTGATTGACCTCCACCATAGGTATATTGTGTGCTATGGACAAACCTTTGGCGAAAGATGTGCCTACAAGGAGTGAGCCCAGCAGTCCCGGGCCGCGGGTGAAGGCTATGGCATCAATCTTGTCGGGAGTTACGCCGGCCTCTTTGAGGGCCGTATCCACAACGGGAATGATGTTCTGCTGATGTGCTCGCGATGCGAGTTCGGGGATAACACCGCCGTACTTGATATGCACGGCCTGCGATGCTATCACATTCGATAAAAGTGTTGTTCCGCGAATCACGGCGGCCGATGTATCGTCGCACGAAGATTCTATTCCAAGTATGGTAATGTCCATATTTTATGTTTTTTTTTCTATTTTAATAGAAAAAGTTTTATATTTGTAAGATTTATCGTCAAAGTTGTATGGGCAAAGTTACGAAAATATTATTAAAGACGCTATCAGTTGCACTATTGTTTCTGATATTTTGCCCTATTGTGCTTACTTTGGTGGTAGAGTTACCCTCTGTCCAGAACTTCCTTGTCGGGAAGGCTACATCGTTGGTTAGTAATAAGTTGGGTGTCGATGTTAAGGTGCGTCGCCTGCGTGTGGGTGTGCTGGGAGGCGTTACCGTCGAAGGTTTCTATGTCGAGGACTTCGAGCAGGATACGCTTCTCTATGTCGATAAGCTGCGTGTGGGTATGCTCCGCTTCACCGATGGCAATAACCTCTCGTTGAGCAACGGAACACTCGCCGGCGGTAAGCTTTACATCAAGGAGACCCCCGGTGGTGAGATGAACATCAAGCAGGTCGTCGATAGGTTAGTCAATCGCGAGAAGGAGGCGAAGGGCAACTTCGTGCTGAATATCGAGGATGTCGCACTCGAAGATTTTACGCTTGCCATCTGCCGTCTGGAACACAAAGAGCCCGAGTATGGCATCGACTTCAAGGATATGCACTTCGAGAATATGTCGGGCGTGCTGGATAATTTCCGTATGCAGGGCAGCAATATCGTGGGCCACGTCAGCGATTTTCACTTTGTGGAGCATACGGGCTTTGATGTCAGGGAGTTTGACAGCGACTTTATGATTGACAGGGGCGAGTTGCAGTTCAGGAATGTGGATATCGTGACCTCGTCGAGCCGAATACATCTGCCATACGCCAATGTCAAGGGCGAGGATGGCTGGAACTCATACAAAGACTTCATCCGGCAGGTCGATATCAACGGCGAGCTCTACGCCGAGCAGATTACCACCGACGATGTAGCACACTTCGCACCCCGTCTGCTGCCGTGGCGTTTGACGGCTACCGATGTGAGGGCCGAGGTGTCGGGTAGGGTGGCCGACCTGAATGTCGATATTGGCTCTATGTCGTTTGGTCAGAACAGCCACCTGACGGGAGATGTGCGTCTGCGTGGTCTTCCCGATGCGAAGCGTGGCCGTATGACCCTCGATATAAATCGCCTTGCTACAAACTCGGCAGATGTCGCCGAGCTGCTGACCGCCATTACGGGCGTGAAACTCTCGGATAAGGCTCTCGCGATAGCACGACAGGCGGGAGATATGGTCCTTGCGGGAGAGTTCGATGGTGGCTTCAAGGCCTTTACGGGCAATGCAACGCTGACAACATCGGCGGGTGTTGCAGCACTGACCGCAGAGAAGCAGCCCGTCGTCGTAGAGAAGGGAGAGTCGCCCATAGCGGAGATTAAGGCTCACGCTGACCTGCGTCATATTGCGTTGGATAGGTTGCTTGGCTCGAAGACATTGGGTAGTGCAACCGCCGAGGCGGATTTTGCCGGACGGATAAGCGAGGGTAACCTGCGTGGCGATGTCAGTGGCCGCGTGGAGAGTATTGAGCTCAACGGAGCCCGCTACGAGAATGTCGTGATGCGTGGCAGCGTGAATAACAAGAGCTTCACGGGTCGTATCTCGGACGAGGGTAACCCCATAGCGTTTGATATTGTCGGCTTGGCATCGTTCAACGGCAGAGTGCCGCTGTATGATTTTACGCTGGATGTCAAGCGTGCCGACCTTGCGGCGATGAATATCAACAAACGTGACTCGGTGTCGCTGCTCTCGCTGCGTGCCGATGTGTATGCTTCGGGACACAACCTCGATGATATGAATGGCCGTGTGGCGATTAACGACGGACAATATATCTATAACGCCGACACGCTGCACTCTTCGGTGGTGGAGCTTACGGCCGACAGTGGCGAGGCAAGACGCAAGCTGCGATTAACGTCAGACTTTGCCGACGCTACCTTCACAGGCCCTACGAGCTATGCCGTGCTTGTTAAGTATCTGCGAGATGCTATAAGCAAATATCTCCCCGGTCTGGTCGCTTCCGATAGCCGCTATGCGGGCGATGACAAGGGCTATTCGGCACTCTCTCTGCGTGTGAAGAGTATCGACCCGCTGCTGGATGCTATTGCCAGCGGCTTGCAGGTGGCACGCGATACGAAGATAGACTTCACGATGAACCCCGCAACCAATCACCTGATGCTGCGTGCCGAGAGTGACTATGTGGAACGCAATAACCTGCTGGTTACAAACCTCAATATGAACCTCTCGAACAAGGGCGACTCGTTATCGATGTATCTCTCGTCGGAGGACCTGTATGCCGGAGCTATGCACCTGCCACACCTCTCGCTGATGGGCGGAGCCAAGGATGACAGATTGCGTGTGTCGGCAGGCTTGCAGTCGAAGGAGGACTCTTTGGAGGGAATCATTGGTCTGCTGGTATATATGGAGCCCGACTCGGTGTCGGATGTGCGTCGTTTCGGAATAGATATATCTCCGTCGAAGATTTCAACCGGCACAAAGAGCTGGCAGATAGCACCAAGCCACATCTCGATAGATACGGCACGCGTTGAGGTGCGTGATTTCTGCATCAGCAGTGGCGACGAACACCTCGACCTGGATGGTGTAGCCTCACGCAACGAGGAGGACTCGCTGACGCTGCGGATGAAGGATTTCAGCCTCCGCCCGTTGAGTAACTTCGTGCGACGTATGGGCTATACGGTCGATGGTCGTGGCAATGGAGCCGCCACTATGAGGGCTGTGCTTGCCAAGGGTCTGCTTACGGCCGACATAGCGTTGGACGACATCCGAATTAACGATGTGGATGCCGCCCCGTTGCGTCTTTCATCACACTGGGATTTGCGTCAGCAGAGGGCGAGGGTCTATATGATTAACCGCCATACGCAGGATAGCATTGTCAGGGGCTATTACTCGCCTGCCAACAAACGATACTACGCCGAGGCGGAGCTCGACAGCCTGCCGTTGAAGCTGCTCGACCCGCTGCTCGTGAGTGTGGTGTCGCAGACCGAGGGCGAAGCATCGGCACGCCTTAATATCCTTGGTCAGGGCCGTCAAGCAACACTCGGTGGCGAGATTGATGTGCATAACCTCTCCACGATGGTGGACTATACACACGCCCGCTACTCGGTACCCAAGGCCACAATCGCGGTCAAGGATAACCACCTGCTGGCGGATGATGTCGCGGTGTTTGACACCGAGGGCAACAAGGGCTCGCTGTCGATGGATTTGAGCCTCGAACACCTCAAAAACATCGCCTACGACTTCCGTATCGAGCCGCACGAGATGATTGTGCTGAACACCACAGCCGCGGAGAATGACCTCTTCTACGGAAAGATATATGCGTCGGGCGTGGCCTCCATACGAGGCGATAAACGAGGTACGACACTCGATATTGTCGGAGCAACCGAGGGCGACTCGCACTTCTTTATGCCGCTGTCGAGCAAGTCTAATGTGTCGAATGCCGACTTCGTCATCTTCGAACGCCCCGATATGCAGATTGACACTACGAACTATCTGTTGCGTAAGAAGTTGGCCTTTGAACGCCGTAACCGCCGTGCGACCTCGTCGGCAAGCAATATGGCGATAAACATCGAGCTTACGGCAACACCCAATACCGAGGTGCAGCTGGTTATCGACCCGACGGTGGGCGATATCATCAAGGCTCGTGGCGAGGGTACGCTTAATATGCGTATCGTGCCTCGCAACAACATATTCGATATGTATGGCGACTACACCATCACGGAGGGTAGCTACCTCTTCACGTTGCAGAACATCATCAATAAGCTCTTCATCATCGAGGAGGGCTCTACCATACAATGGACAGGCGACCCGCTGGATGCACGCCTCAATATCAATGCCGTCTATAAGTTGAAGGCCTCGTTGCAGCCGCTGTTGTCATCTACGACACTTGACAACATCACGCGAAATGTACCTGTGGAGTGTATCATCAACCTCACGGAGAGATTGACCAACCCGACCGTTATGTTCGATATCAAGGTGCCGAATGCCGACAGCGAGATACAGAATGCGGTGGCCAACCTGCTCAATAATCAGCAGTCCATCGCCACGCAGTTTATGTATCTGCTTGTCAGCGGTACGTTCTACTCCGACTCCTCTACCTCGTCGAGTATGGGTGTGTCGGCGTCAGCAACTACGGGCTTTGAACTTTTGTCCAATCAGTTGAGCAACTGGCTGTCAAGCGACGATTACAACATCATACTTCGCTATCGTCCCCGTTCGGAGCTTACAAGCGATGAGATTGATATAGGCTTCTCGAAGACGCTGGTAAATAATCGCCTGCTTCTGGAGGTTGAGGGTAACTACCTGGTCGATAACAAGATGTCGGCCAATAGCAATATGTCCAACTTTATGGGCGAGGCCTATCTGACGTGGCTCATAGACCGTGCCGGCAGCCTCAAATTGAAGGGCTTCACGCAGACCATCGACCGCTTCGACGAGAACCAGGGTTTGCAGGAGACCGGCATAGGTGTATACTATAAGGAGGATTTCGATAATTGGGCCGACCTGAAACGTCGTATCAGGGATAGGTTTATGAGCCGCAAGCGTCGTGAGGCTTTGGAGGCCGCTGCGGAACGCGGAGATACTACCGCCACGGCAAAGTCCGTTAGAAAGGCTGAGAGAATGAGTAAGAGAGCAAATAAAAACTTAAATAAATAAAAACTAAACGTTATGATTGATTTTCTTCAAACTGCCGAGGCAGTAGCAGCAACTCCGGAGGTTGCAGCAGTAGCAGAGGAGGCGACAAAGATGGGCCTCTGGGAACTTTTTTCGAAGGGTGGCTGGCTTATGTGGCCGCTGCTTATTCTGGGCGGTATTGCCGTGTTTATCTTCGTTGAACGCTTTATGGCTATCCGCAAGGCTTCGGGCCTGGATATGAACTTTATGAATCGTATCCGCGACTACATCTCTGACGGTAAGATTCGTGCCGCTGTGGAGTTGTGCCGCAAGACCAACACCCCCATTGCCCGTATGGTTGAGAAGGGTATCGAACGTATCGGTCGCCCGATGAGTGATATCCAGACCGCTATCGAGAATGTTGCAAACCTCGAAGTCTCTAAACTCGAAAACGGCCTTCCGTTCCTCGCAACAATCTCTGGTGGTGCCCCTATGATTGGTTTCCTCGGTACGGTTATCGGTATGGTGCAGACCTTTATGGATATGGCTGCTGCGGGTGGTACTATCGACCTCTCGTTGCTGGCAGGTGGTATGTATGTGGCTATGGTGACCACTGTCGGAGGTCTTGTTGTGGGTATCCCCGCATACTTCGGCTATAACTACCTCGTGGCACGCATCGAGAAGCTTGTATTCCAGATGGAGGCAAACTCTATCGCATTTATGGATATTTTGAATCAACCCGTAAAGTAAAAGAGTATGGCAATTAAAAGAGGTTCAAAGGTAGATACGTCGTTCTCGGCGTCATCAATGACCGACCTGATGTTCTTGCTCCTTATCTTTATGATTATCGCCACGACGCTGATTAACCCCAACGCCATCAAGCTGATGCTCCCCAAGAGTGCCAACCAGCTTAAAGATAAGGCCATAACAACCGTATCCATCAAAGACTTGGGTGCAGGACGTTATCGCTACTATGTGGAGTTGGAGGATGTGGGTTCTCGTGAGGGCGTGGATCGCAAACTCAAAGAACGTCTTGCCGGACAGGAGGAGCCGACTATCTCTCTCCACGCCGACAAAACCGTTGAGTGGGATGAGGTTGTGCAGGTGATGAACATCGCCAAGGATAATGGTTACAAGCTTATAGCGGCCACCCAACCGTAAAAAAATACTCTAACGGGGCTCTTTCGGCGTCTGCCTTGCTGCCAAAATCCTCACATACGAATAGTATGCTGCGGTTTTGTCATCTGCGAGCAGCCTCAAAATAGCCTCCGTTATAGCATTTTTTTGAGATATTTCGCAAGCCTTGAAAAATCTCCAAATATAGCATTTTTTTTGGATGCGAATAGCTGCTGCGGTTTTGTCATCTGCGAGCAGCCTCAAAATAGCCTCCGTTATAGCATTTTTGGGGAAATACCTATTTGATGAAAGCACAATAGCGAGGAATTTAGAGATTTTAGGGAGTTTAAGGAATTTAGAGATGTGCCAAGAAGGAGTTGATAATATTCATTGCGTCAGCACTAAACTCACTAATTTCACTAAACTCACTTAACGAAATCAGGCGTAAACAAAACGCATAATTTATGAACTACTACGACGAAAACGAGTCAAAGACCAAACTTTATGGCGGCATAGCTGCTTTGGCCTACCTCATAGGGTTAGGTGCGGCGATGTTGTGGATAGATGTTATGGTGCCACAGCCCGTTGAGAACGAGATGCTCATCATCGAGATTGAGGAGATGGAGCCGGAACGACCCAAGCCGGTGCAATCTACGCAGGCTCCGCGTCACGAGAACATCTCTCCAACGACGCAGAACTCCCAGCAGGTGACGGGTACCGACGAGCAGACGCGTACTGTAAATCAGCGTGCGATGTTCCATAGTAACAAAGGTGGTGTGGATGAGCCGGAAGATTTGGGTAACCCCTACGCCAAGCAGGCCGATGAGAATCTGGCAAGTGGCAATGGCGGAGGCCTGAATCCCGTAGGCAACGACCAGCTGGACGAGGGTCTGCGTGGACGTGGTCTGGTGGGTAGCCTTCCCGTGCCGTCATATCCGGGTACGGCCAATGGTAAGATTGTTATCCGTGTTACGGTCGATCAGAGTGGTCGTGTGACGGGTGCTACCTATGAGCCAAAGGGCTCTACATCGTCGGATGCTGCTCTTATAGCGGCGGCTATCGAGGCGGCCAAGCGTGCCCGTTTTACCGAGAGTCGCAGTTTTATGCAGGGTGGCACGATAACCTATAATTTCAAACTGAACTAACCGTAAGCAAAATGAAGAGATTGTTATATGGCATACTCCTGATAAGCCTTTGTGTGGCATTGCCCTTGTCTGCCGACGCACAACGTCGTAAGCCGACATCGGGGCAGGGCGGGGCACAGCTGACGTTTCTGGAGGGTACGTCGCACGACTTCGGCGTTGTGGAACGTCGTGGCGGCGACTTGATAAAGGTCTTCCGCTTTGTGAATGATGGCCAGAAGCCACTTGTTATCAAGCGTGTCACGAAGTCCTGCTCCTGCATTACGGCTCACTTCCCCCGCAAGCCTATCAAGCCGGGCGAGGTGGAGGAGATTCGTGTCAAGTACGAGCCCCACAAGGCGGAGGCGGGTACTTTCCATAAGGTGGTGCAGATATACGCCAATACCGCACAGGGCGAGCATCTGATTACGATTCAGGGCAATTCCGTTGTGAAGCGTCGCCAGAAGCGGTAGGAGTTACGATATTTCACAAAAACGTAGTTGAAATATTCCATTTTTTAATTATCTTTGTCAAGATTTAGTAAAAGCTAAATATATTATTAACCATTAAATAAACTAAAAACTATGTTCAAAGGACATCCTAAAGCGTTGTACGCCCTTGCACTTGCCAATACAGGTGAGCGTTTCGGCTACTACACTATGCTTGCAGTCTTTGCACTCTTCCTTCGTGCCAACTTCGGCTTGGACGCAGGTACTGCAGGTTTTATTTACTCAACTTTCCTCGGCTTGGTATATTTTATGCCATTGTTCGGAGGTATCTTGGCCGATAAGTTCGGTTACGGTAAGATGGTTACCATCGGTATCACCGTAATGTTCGCCGGCTATCTCTTGTTGTCGTTCCCCTTGGGTGGCGATACTGTTGCAATGATTGCTATGCTCGCAGCGTTGTTGTTCATCAGCTGTGGTACAGGTCTTTTCAAGGGTAACTTGCAGGTTATGGTAGGTAACCTCTACGACGATCCGAAGTATGCAGACAAGCGTGACTCGGCTTTCTCAATCTTCTATATGGCTATCAACATTGGTGCATTGTTTGCTCCTACTGCAGCCGTAAAGATTAAGGAGTGGGCAGAACTTTCACTCGGCTTCTCTGGTAACGATGCTTATCACTTCTCGTTTGCCGTAGCTTGTGCTTCACTTATCCTCTCTATGGCTATCTACTACATCTTCCGTCCTACATTCCGCCACGTTGAGGGTGGTAAGACAAAGGTTGCAGGTGCTGCCGTTGTGGAGGAGAAGGAGCTTACTCCCGAGGAGACCAAGCAGCGTGTCATCGCATTGTGCCTTGTATTTGCCGTTGTAATCTTCTTCTGGATGGCATTCCACCAGAACGGTCTGGCTCTTACTTACTTTGCTGATGAGTTCACACAGAAGACTTCGGAGGGTATTCAGAGCCTTGCATTCAATGTTTGGAACCTTATCCTTATCATCGTAGCCGTATATGCCGGTTTCTCATTCTTCCAGAGTGAGGGTGCAAAGGCGAAGTCTATCTCGGCTGTTATCGTTTTGGGTGTTGTGGCATACCTTATCTATAAGGCTATGACCGTTACAGGCTCAGTAGCTGTCAGTGCTCCTATCTTCCAGCAGTTTAACCCCTTCTATGTTGTTGCCTTGACTCCCGTATCGTTAGCTATCTTCGGTGCGTTGGCAAAGCGTGGCAAGGAGCCTTCTGCACCTCGTAAGATTGCTTACGGTATGCTGGTTGCAGGTTTGGGCTTTGCTGTTATGGCTATCGGCTCTATGGGCTTGCTTACTCCCGATGCACAGGCTGCTGCCGTTGAGGCTGGTGAGGAGGGTACTCTGGTATCGGCTAACTGGTTGATTTCTACATACCTCGTATTGACTTTCGCCGAGCTGTTGCTCTCACCTATGGGTATCTCGTTCGTATCGAAGGTAGCACCTCCGAAGTTGAAGGGTATGATGATGGGTGGCTGGTTTGTGGCTACTGCTATCGGTAATATGCTTGTTGCCGTTGGTGGTTTCCTCTGGGGCGGCCTTCCATTGTGGTTGGTATGGTCAGTATTTATCGCACTCTGCATCCTCTCGGCACTCTTTATGTTTGCTATGATGAAGCGTTTGGAGGCAGCGACAAAGTAAATTCAAAATTTAGAATTCAAAATTCAGAATTAAGAATTTAACCAACGAATATTTATATTTAAGAGGTAGTTTTTTGCTACCTCTTTTTTTTGTGTCTGTATGCCACAAATGAGTATTTAATATCTGAATAGAATTCGAAAGATTAAAATCAATAAAAGAAGAGAGGGCCTCCTTACTTGTGATGGATCCCCTCTCTTTTATTATAATGCCTTACCCGAAGGTAATAATTTTGAATTTTGAATTATTTGAACGGAGAGTCGGGCTCTTTCGACATTACCCAGTAGAAGAGTTTATCGACCAGGCCGGGGGCGAACTTCTTCACGAAGTGCGTTGCACGACCTTCGGCCTCCATCAGGCACAGACGCTTACGACGCTTAATGCCGCGTGCCACGATGCGGGCAACCTCCTCGGGAGTCATCATCTTACCCTCCTCGCGGGGTGTTGAGCCCTGCTGCGAGCCGTCGGCTGTGAGGGCGGCAAAGCGTACATTCGAGGCTGTGAAACCCGGGCAGGCAACCATAACGTGCAGCCCCTTTTTCAGGTTCTCGATACGGATTGTTTCAAGGAAGCCTGTCATCGCAAACTTCGATGCCGAGTAACCCGTACGACCGGGCAGACCGTGTATGCCGGCTACCGATGATATGCCCACCAGTGAGCCCTTCGACTGCTGCAAGTAGGGCAGAGCATACTTCGTGCAATAGACCGTACCCCAGAAATTGACATCCATCAGGCGGTGCAGAACACTCAAATCCAAATCGTCAAACAATGCACGCATCGAGATTCCGGCGTTGCATATCATAACATCTATGCCGCCAAATGACTCAACGGCCTTGTCGATAAGGGCCTTGCAATCCTCCTGCTTCGTTACATCTGTCGCCACCCAAGCAGCCTCGCCGCCTGCGGCCTTAATCTCCGCAACGAGAGCCTCTAACTTATCTGCCTGTCGTGCTCCGAGTACTACTTTTGCACCCACTTTGGCATATTCGCGAGCCATAGCCTCGCCAATGCCCGAAGATGCTCCGGTGATAACGACCACCTTGCCGTTCAAACACTTTTTCATCGTTATATCGTTTTAATCGTTAATATCTATCGTCAGCCCATCGTATGCCAGCTCCACACCTTGTGGCAACTTCATTTCCGATGCGGCGTGCAGACCTATCTCGTGCGAGAGATGTGTCAAAAAGGCTTTGCGTGGTTTGACACGCTTAATCAGCTCCACAGCCTCCGCAACCGAGAAGTGCGAGTCGTGCGGCCTAAAACGCAGTGCATTTACCACCAGCGTATCGACGCCCTGCAACTTCTCGACCTCCTCGTCTGCAATCTGCTTAAAGTCGGTGAGGTAGGCCATACGGCCTATGCGGTAACCCGTAACCTCAAAGCGGGAGTGCATACCTCGGATGGGCAAAATCTCTACACCTTCTATATAAAAGGGTGCGTTCTGGTCTATCTCGTGCAGTCGCATCTCCGGCACACCTCTGTATCTGTTCTCCGCAAAGGCGTAGTCATAATCCTTGCGGATGACCTCTGCCGTTGTAGGCGTGGCGTATATATTGACAGGGCGAATGGTGGGGTAATCGACAAAGTTGAACGCCCTTACATCGTCCAGACCGCCCGTGTGGTCCTTGTGAAAGTGCGTCAGCACAATGGCGTCAATCTGCCTTACACCTGCCGAGAGCATCTGACAACGGAAGTCGGGGCCTGCGTCGATTACGATACGCACGTCGCCACACTCGACCATAGCCGATGTTCGCAGGCGTTTGTCCCTCGCATCCTCCGACAGACACACCTCGCAACGGCAGCCTATCACAGGCACGCCCTGTGATGTTCCCGTACCCAAGAAAGTCAGTTTCATTGCTCCTTTGCTATTTCTACTTCCGCTATTGCTCTCAACTCTTCGCGTTTTATTCGGCTCAACTTCTTTACCACCTCGTCGTAGGAGTGGTCTATCAGCTCCATCATAAGCTTATCGTCGAGTGCCGATATGATGTGCTGATTCCAGTACTTCTTGTTGAAGTGCCACGCAGCATCAATGGCCGAGTAGCGTTCCCGTAGCTCTATGGCTTTGTCGGCGTCGCATTTCAGGATGAGCATATCGGGCTTCTCCAACGGCATACAGGCGAACATCTTGCCCATAACCTTGAATACCAGCGTAGAGTTGTCAAAGGGGAACTCCTCGGTCGCAGCGGCCTTCTGTAGGCAATACTCTCTTACACTCTCGATATCCATTTTTCAGCCAAATGTTTGTTGCGTGTTACGCTATTCGGGTGTGTAACCCGTATCCTCCAAGAGATTTGAGCCGTTTGCTGCCGCCACAGCCAACTCGTCACAACGGTTGTTCTCGACCGTTGAGGCGTGGCCCTTGACCCATACAAAGCGGACATTGTGACGACGATAAATCCTCAAAAAACGCATCCACAGGTCGGGGTTTTTCTTATCCTTGAAGCGTTTCTGCTCCCAGCCGAATACCCAACGCTGATTTACCGCCTCGACAACATACTTCGAGTCGGAGTAGATGGTTACATTGCTACCCTCAAATTTCAACGCCTCCAACGCCACGCACACAGCCAGAAGCTCCATACGGTTGTTGGTCGTCAGGCGGAAGCCCGCCGATAGCTCCTTGCGGTGGGGTCCCGAGAGTAACACAATGCCATAACCACCCGGCCCCGGGTTACCCAGAGCCGAGCCGTCGGTGTATATGGTAATGTCTGGCATTAGTTTAAATTCAAAATTAAGAATTCAAAATTCAAAATTATGGCTGACGCACGGAAATATACTACTCAAATTTATAGTGATTATAAAAGTATTTATTTCTATTATCTTGGTCGTTAGTTACCGTCCGAAGGCAATTTTGAATTATGAATTTTGAATTATGAATTACTTTAACGCTTCCATTCTCTCCTTGATAGCTGCAATCTTCGCCTCGGCGTCGGCCTTCTTGGCCTTCTCGTTGGCTACAACCTTCTCGGGAGCAGAGCTGACGAAACGTTCGTTCGAGAGTTTTTTCATAACACTCGCCAAGAAACCTTCGAGGTAAGAGAGTTCGTCGGTGAGCTTCTTCATCTCGGCCTCCACGTCGATATTCTCGCCCATAGGTACGAAATACTGCGTGGTCTTGACGATGAAAGCATCGGCCATAGCGTCCTTCTCCTTAACCTCCTCGATAGAGTCCAGATTACCCATCTTGGCGATGACTGATGAGTACTCTGCGGGGTAGTTATCATCGGCGATGACCTTCAACGTAAGGGCATTCTTCTGTGCTATATTCTTCTGCTTACGCACATTGCGGATGCCAGAGATAACCTCCTGTGCAAGCGTGAAACGTGCGATAAGCTCCTCGCTGACAGCCTCGGCCTTGGGCATCTGTGCATACATAATAGACTCGCCTGCGGTGCGGGGTGCCAAATCCTGCCATATCTCCTCCGTCACGAAGGGCATAAATGGGTGGATAAGACGCATCAGAAGGTCGAAGTAGTGGCGTGTAGCCTCCATCGTAGCCTTGTCTGTCGGCTGCTGATATGCGGGCTTCACCATCTCCAAGTACCAGCCGCTGAAATCGTCCCAGAAGAGTTTGTAGATACGCATAAAGGCCTCCGAGATGCGGTATGATGCAAACAATTCATCAACCTCGGCAATGGCCTGCGAGAGGATGTGGCGGAACCACTCAACCGACAGGCGGTTGTTCTCCGACTGTGCCAAAGTGTCATCTACCTGCCAGCCGTTGATAAGGCGGTAGGCGTTCCATATCTTGTTACCGAAGTTACGGCCCTGCTCGCAGAGTGCCTCGTCGAACATCACATCGTTACCTGCCGATGATGAGAGCATCATAGCCACACGCATACCGTCAGCTCCATACTTGGCAATCAAATCCAATGGGTCGGGTGAGTTACCCAGCTGCTTCGACATCTTGCGACCCAGCTTGTCGCGTACGATACCTGTGAAATATACATTCTTAAATGGCTTCTCGCCGCGATACTCATAACCCGACATAATCATACGAGCCACCCAGAAGAAGATAATATCGGGACCCGTGATAAGGTCGTTGGTGGGGTAGTAATAGCGAATCTGCTCGTTGTCGGGGTTGCGGATGCCATCAAACACCGAGATAGGCCACAACCACGATGAGAACCATGTGTCGAGTACATCCTCGTCCTGACGCAGGTCGCTTAACTGCAATGTTGCGTCACCTGCCTTCTCGCGAGCCAGCTCCAAAGCCTTCTCTGCGGTTTCGGCAATCACATAGCCGCCCTTGGGCAGGTAGTAGGCAGGGATACGCTGACCCCACCACAGCTGGCGTGAGATACACCAGTCCTTGATGTTCTCCATCCAGTGGCGGTAGGTGTTCTTGTATTTTGCGGGGATGAACTTGATTGAATCCTCCAAAACAGCCTTCGTTGCGGGCTCGGCAATCTCACTCATCGACATAAACCACTGCATCGAGAGCTTTGGCTCAATAGCCACACCCGTACGTTCCGAGTAACCCACATTGTTGGTGTAGGGCTCCACCTTCTCCATAAGGCCGGCAGCCTCCAACTCCTTCTCGATTTGCTTGCGGCACTCGAAGCGGTCCACACCGACATACATACCGACCTTGTCGTTGATTGTGCCGTCGTCGTTGAAGATATCGATGGTTTCGAGGTTGTACTTCTCGCCCAGCATATAGTCATTAACATCGTGTGCAGGTGTCACCTTCAAAGCACCCGTACCGAACTCTATATCGACATACTCGTCGCGGATGATAGGCACTGCACGACCCACCAGCGGCACGATAACCTTTGCACCCTCGGGGATATCCTTGTAACGTTCATCGTTGGGGTTGAGGCAGACTGCCGTATCGCCCAGAATAGTCTCGGGGCGTGTTGTAGCCACAACCAAATAGCGGTCCGAGCCCTCCAACTTATAACGCAGGTAGTAGAGCTTACCCTGCGACTCCTTGTAGATTACCTCCTCGTCCGAGAGGGCCGTCTTTGCCGATGGGTCCCAATTGACCATACGCACGCCGCGGTAGATCTTACCCTTGTTGTAGAGGTCGCAGAAAACCTTGATGACACTCTGTGTGCGAGGCTCGTCCATTGTAAAGCAGGTGCGGTCCCAGTCGCACGAAGCACCCAGCTTACGCAACTGCTGCAAGATGATACCTCCGTGCTTCTCCTTCCACTCCCAGGCGTGTGCCAAAAACTCCTCGCGTGTAAGGTCGGCCTTGTTGATGCCCTCGGCAGCCAGCTTCGCCACCACCTTTGCCTCGGTGGCGATAGATGCGTGGTCTGTTCCCGGTACCCAGCAGGCGTTCTTGCCCTGCTGACGGGCACGACGCATCAGTACATCCTGCAAGGTGTTGTTCAACATATGACCCATGTGCAACATACCCGTTACATTGGGGGGCGGAATAACTATTGTGTAAGGCTCGCGAGAGTCAGGCTCCGAGTGAAAAAGTTTGTTCTCAATCCAATACTCATACCACTTCGATTCGATATCTTGTGGCGTGTACTTGTCTGCTACCATAATTCTTTTCGTATTATTTTGTTCTAATTTTGTTATGCGGATTTGGTCGCTTGTCTTCTTTTAGAAGACATTCAAGATGCAAATATAATGAAAATTCAAAATTCAGAATTCAGAATTCAAAATTATTTTGTCGGTGTCAGCATTAAATTATCTAAACTATCCGATTTTCCTGTTGTAACAAACTCTCGCAGAGTAACAGATGTGCTACACTGAAACTACGCTTACATACGATAGACCTTTGTGATTTGGGTTATGCTGAGCCGCGAGGAGGAAACGAGGGCTATCCCTCGTAATGATGAATTTTCCCCTCCGCTTACTTACTCTCGTAAGTCACATAGACCAAATACTCGCCTTCGGCCGAGATTGAAAACTCGCCGTCGGGGGCTTCGTTCAGTGTGCCTTGCCACCATTGAGTAAAGTCGTAGATAGGATATGACAAGCCTTTGGATGACAGATTCTTGGCATTGATGTTGAAAAGCGATACTTGAGCTCGTTTCAGGCACTTAAAACGGCTATCTCCCGAGCAGGAAATAAACACCCCGTAGTCGGTGTAGCTCCTCACCTCGGCACCCATTCGGCGATACTCCGCCAAAAGGGCAATATTGCCCAAAGTATGGTCGTCGCGGCGGCCCGTAGCACCCACAATAGCTATGCGTCGCTTGCCTTCGGAGAGCAGGTATTTCACCGCCTTGGTCTGGTCGTTGGTCTCCTGGTCGGCATCGTATATTATGCGGTCGGCAAAGCGTGTGTGGTTCTCTGCCGATAGGGAGTCGCCGTCGCCGATGATGATGTCGGGCGTGTGCCCCTCGGCTATGTAACGGTCAGCACCGCCGTCACAGCACACGACCATCGGAGCCTGCAAAAGAATATGCAGAGGTCGTGGGGCGGTAGGGTAGTCGCCACCGGCCAGAATTACGGCATCTATATCTTTATCTTTCAGCATCTTGCTCTGTCATTAGTCGTTTCCACTTCATATAGCCGGCAATGGCAATCACGGCATAGGCTGCATATAATACGGCAGTAAAATGCAACCCTTTGTAGAAGTAAAGCCCTGCCGAGAGGATATCCACCACGAGCCATACCCACCACTGCTCGATATATTTGCATGCCAGCATATACATTCCCACAATCGAGAGTGCCGATGTAAGGCCGTTGAACCACGCTACATCGCTGTCTGTGAGGTAGGTAAGGGCGGCCGTTATCGCTAACTGCATCACCGCATAGAGGGCTGCCATTGCTATCCAGCCACGAGTGGTTATATGCGAAATCGGCAACTCCTTCTGCGGTTGCTCCTCTGCTTTGCGGCTGAACGAAAAACCCCACTTCCACGCCGCCCAGCCATAGAGGGCGATAGCGAGGTAGTAGATATTTATGGCGGTGTCGGCATATAGTCCCGCATCGTAATAGACAAAGAGGTAGATGGCCGGCATAACGATACTCGCAATCCACAGATAGATGCTCGCCCGATACTCCAACCATAGGTATATCACCCCGACTGCAACGCCGACAATCTCCAATGCTTCATTCATAATCGTAACAGCTGTTCGACACACAAAGGTAGAAAATAATTGTTGAAATTATTGTTGTATGCGAAAAAATCATTAACTTTGAGAACTCAATAACTTTTTAATACAATTTATCTTATGAAACGAATTATGCTTTTCTTGGTTGCACTGCTATGTGTAGGGCAACTATCAGCCAAAGAGGTGCTGAAAACAAAATCTATGTCTTGTTGTCGTGTGACAAATGATGCTCTTAAAGAGTTGATTCAAACCTATATCGAGGAGGAGCGTTGCCAATGTCGCGAGTATTCGAAAGATTGGGTTATACGCCTTGATATCAAGAAGCGTGAGAATGGAGATGCGGATGTGGTAATCTGTGCCGATGAAGATGCGGCAACATTCGCGATGCTGTTGAGGTATGATTATTTGTGGAAAGGGAGTGAACTGATGTTTACTCGAATCAAGGGCCACGATATCTATATTGAATATCCGGCAGAGTCGAGCATCGAGGAGTTTGTTACGGTGCGACGTTCTACTCATAGTGTGGATTATACTGTTAAAGTGAGTGACAAAAACGGAATGGAGGTACAAGACATCTTGTTTTACGATCCTTTTCCGACTACGATTTATTACCGTTACGATGCCGGGACAAAGACCTTTATCGAGAAGAAGCGAAATAGGGTTGAAAAATACTATAAATAAAGAATTCGTCTAATAAGGCAGATGCCGAAACGGCTCTTGTTGTACGAATCCGAAAAGAGAGGAGGCTGTCGCGATAAATTGCATTGCGACAGCCTCCTTTTTTGTTATAATGTCGAGTGTGCTTACACGAAAATCAGTTGCATAACGATATATACGGGCAGCAGCACGATAAGCGAGAAACGAATCATATAACCGAAGAAGCTCGGCATCTTGACGCCTGCCTGCTCGGCGATAGCCTTAACCATAAAGTTGGGGCCGTTACCAATGTATGTCATAGCACCAAACAGCACCGAGCCGAGGGCAATGGCACGCAGCAGAGCCTCCGAAATACCTGCCTCCAACGCAATACCTGCCTCCTGTGGCAAGCCCTGTGCCACGGTGTGGAACGCAACGGCTGTGGGTGAGTTGTCGAGGAATGCCGACAGCGTACCCGAACTGTAAAAGAACTGCCACGGAGCAGTAAGGCCGAGATCGGCAGCGTGGGCATTAAGGTAGATAAGTGCGGGTGTCATCGTGGCGAAGATACCGATAAACAATACGGCAACCTCGGTGATAGGCTCCCACGAGAACTTATTGTCAAGACGCACCTTCTTGCGTGTTGTGATAAGCGACAAGGCGATAATTGCCACAAGGATAATTTCACGCAGGAACTTGATATAGACAGGTGCGTGATGGTCGCCCATAGCGGGGATATACGAGGGGTTGATAAAGGCCACAGCACAGATGATGCCGAGCAGCCATATCATATTTACATAGCCCGACAACGATATGCCCGTATTCTCGCGTACATCGGCCATAATAGCCTCGGTACTCTCCTTGCGGTAATATACAAAGCGGTCGAGCAGGTAGTAAATGGTGAGCAGGACAACGCCCGTAAACAACCACTCGGGCAGCAGACTCATAAACCAGAAGAAGTCGGCTCCTCGCAGATACAAAAGGAACAATGGGGGGTCACCCAGCGGTGTGAGGATACCTCCGCAGTTGGCAACAAGGGCGATGAACATAAGAATCGTATGCACCTTGTACTTGCGTTGCTGGTTGATTTCCAGCAAAAGACGAATCAGCAGCATTGCAGCACCCGTAGTACCGATAAACGAGGCGAGGATAAAACCTATGGCCAGCAGTGCGGTGTTGGTTGAGGGGCGTGCCTGAATATCGCCGTGGATATGAATACCTCCCGTCACGACAAACAGGGCCGTCAGAAGGATGATAAACGGCACATAGTCGAACAGCATCTGATGTTCGAGGTTGTGTCCCAAGCCGTTGGCTACGAGCCATATACCCGTAGGAATGCCAAGTCCGAGGGCGATGTAAAGTTTGTGAAGATTGCTCTCCCACCACTTCTCTGCAACGATGGGCAGTACAGCGATACTTGCCAGCATCAATGCGAAGGGAATAAGAGTCCAAAGTTCTACTTGTTGCATAATTTCTCTGTTTTTTTGAATTCGGTGCGAAAATAGTACAAAAAAGTGATAAAAAGAAATAATTTTTTTGAAGTTTTATTTTCTTGCCATACTGCGAAATATAGGTTGTGCGTTAGATATGAACGCCGGGTGTAAAAAGCACAATTCCGGCAAGTTATCAACAATCTGCCGACATTGTTATGTGGAGTGGCATTTTTTTCGTACATTTGCAATCGTGAAATAGTGCGACAATGCGAAATCAGATCACTTCGCAAGGCATATTTCGGAGTAAAACACAGAAGGATTATGAGTAAGAAAAAAAATATTGATTTGAGTGAGTTGGATGCTCTGCCCGAACTCTTTGACGGCAAGCATCAGGTTGTACCCATCATCACCGGTGGCGATGATGTGGTTGAGGAGGTTAATCTGCCCGAGTCGTTGCCGATTCTATCGTTGCGTAGTTCGGTACTCTTCCCGGGAGCTATTACCCCCATTACGGTAGGACGAGAGAAGAGCATCAAGCTGGTGCGTGATGTCAATTCGCAGGGCGGCCTGCTGGGTGCTGTGCTGCAACGCGAGACCGAGGTGGAGATTCCCACGCCCGACGATATGTACAAGATCGGTACTGCGGCACGCATCATCAAGATTCTGGAGATGCCCAACGGTAACCTCACGGTCATTTTGAGTGGCTTGGAGAAGATTGAGGTCGGCGAATACTTGCAGTCGGAGCCATATTTGAAGGCGGTGGTGCGTTCTATCCGCGATTCACAGCCCGACGAGAATAATGTGGAGTTTCAGGCCTTGGTCGATTCGGTGCGTGAGGTGTCGCTTAATATTATAAACATCTCTTCGGCACTGCCCAAGGAGGCGGTCTTCGCCTTGAAGAATATCGACTCGCCACGCGGACTGATAAATTTCGTTTGTACCAATATGGACTTCTCGGATGAGGATCGTCAGGCTCTGTTGGAGGCTCCGGGTCTGCTGGCACGAGCACGCAAACTGTTGGAGATACTGGTGCGTGAGCAGCAGATGGTAGAACTTAAAAACGAGATTCAGGAGAAGGTCAAGCGAGAGATAGACAAGCAGCAGCGTGATTACTACCTGCAACAGCAGATGCGTACCATTCAGGACGAGTTGGGCGATACGACCGATGCCGAGATTGACAAGATGCGTGAGGCCGCTGCGAAGAAGAACTGGCCAAAGGAGGTGGGCGAGATTTTCGAGAAGGAGCTCTCGAAGGTGGAACGCCTGAACCCTGCCGTTGCGGAGTACTCTGTTCAGATGACATACCTGCAACTTATGCTGGAGTTGCCATGGAACGATGTGACGAAGGATAACCTCGATTTGGAGTTTGCTCGCAAGCAGCTGGACGACGACCACTTCGGCTTGGAGGAGGTCAAGGACCGTATTTTGGAGCATCTTGCCGTCATTAAGTTGAAGGGCGATTTGAAGTCGCCTATCTTGTGCCTGTATGGCCCTCCGGGTGTGGGTAAGACCTCGCTGGGCCGTTCTGTTGCGGAGGCTCTGGGACGTAAGTTCGGCCGTATCTCGCTGGGAGGTCTGCACGATGAGTCTGAGATTCGCGGTCACCGCCGTACCTACATCGGAGCTATGCCGGGCCGTATCATTCAGACCATCAAGCGTTGTGGCTCGTCAAATCCCGTGATTATCCTCGATGAGGTCGATAAGATTACGGTGAGCAATCACGGCGACCCCTCGTCGGCTCTGTTGGAGGTGCTCGACCCCGAGCAGAATACCACTTTCCACGATAACTACCTCGATACGGAGTACGACCTGTCGAAGGTGTTGTTCATCGCTACGGCCAACGATATAGGTGCTATAAACCCTGCACTGCGTGACCGTATGGAGATGATTAACATTCCGGGTTATATCCTCGAAGACAAGATACATATTGCATCGGAGCACCTCGTCAAGAAGCAGTGCGATGCTCACGGCCTGCGTGAGAGTGAGATGATTCTCTCGGCCGAGATTCTGGAGAAGATTATCTCGGACTATACCCGCGAGTCGGGTGTCCGTTCGCTGGATAAGCAGATTGCAAAGCTTTCGCGTGCAAGAGCCAAGCAGATAGCCTTCAATGAGGCGTTTGCTCCCGAATTTTCGGCTCAGGATATCGAGAAGATTCTGGGCAAGGCGAAGTTCCGCAACGACGAGTATGAGATTGCCGGTATGGTGGGTGTTGTAACGGGCTTGGCTTGGACTGCTGTGGGTGGCGACATCCTCTATATAGAGTCTGTGCTGACGCCGGGTAAGGGCGTGTTGAGCCTTACGGGTAATCTGGGCGATGTGATGAAGGAGTCGGCAACGATAGCCTACGAGTGGGTTCAGGCACACCACGAGGAGCTGGGTATTGCGGCAGAGATGTTTGAGAAGAAGAACCTCAATATACACGTTCCCGAGGGTGCTATTCCGAAGGATGGCCCATCGGCAGGTATTACGATGGTTACCTCGATTGTTTCGACATTTACGGGTCGTGAGGTCAAGGAACGTATCGCTATGACGGGCGAGATGACGCTGCGTGGCAGGGTAATGCCTGTTGGAGGAATCAAGGAGAAGATTCTGGCTGCCAAGCGTGCCGGAATAAAGGACCTTATTCTCTGCGAGGATAACCGCAAGGATGTCGAGGAGATTAAGGCGGAGTATTTGGAGGGCCTCTCGTTCCACTATGTCAGAATGATTGACGAGGTGTTGAAGCTGGCGTTGAAGTAGGCCGGGTGTACTATTGCGAAAAGCAACGAAAGAAAAAACAGAAGAAAACTACTTGATATGAAACGATTTATCGCAGGGCCTTGCGTTATAGAGTCGGCCGATTTGTTAGACGCTGTTGCGGCGAAGATAGTGGAGATAAATGCCCGCTACGGCGTGGATATTATCTTCAAGTCGTCGTTCGATAAGGCCAACCGAACTTCACTCTCGTCGTATCGCGGCGTAGGTCTGGATAAGGGCTTGCAGATGCTCTCGGATGTTAAGTCGAAGTGGGGCTTGAAGCTCTGCACCGATATCCACGAGGCTTATCAAGCAACACCCGCAGGCGAGGTTGTTGATGTGGTGCAGATACCCGCTTTTTTGTGTCGTCAGACCGATTTGATTGTGGCAGCGGCACAGACGGGCAAAATCGTCAATATCAAGAAGGCACAGTTCCTCTCTGGCGAGGATATGCGTTATCCCTACGACAAGGCCGTAAGGTCGGGAGCCGGGGAGGTGTGGCTCACCGAACGCGGAAATATGTTCGGCTACAACAATCTGGTGGTCGATTTCCGAAATGTGGCCGACATGCGTAAGTTTGCACCTACGGTCGTTATGGACTGCACGCATAGCGTACAACGCCCCGGAGGCAATGCCGGCACGACGGGTGGCAATCGCGAGTTTGTCCCTGCTATGGCACAGGCAGCGAAGGCCTTTGGTGCCAACGGCTTCTTCTTCGAGGTGCATCCCTCGCCCGACGAGGCTTTGAGTGATGGTGCCAATATGTTGCCTCTTGATGATTTCGAGGCGGTGATAAAAAGTCTGTTGTAATTGAATAAGGATATGAGTGGATTGACTTCACAAGAGATACTCGATTTGGCTCGCCATACCTTTGAGGTTGAGGCCGAGGCACTGAATCGTATGGCAGCGAGCCTCGATGAGAGGTTTGTGACGGCTGTTGATAGTATGCTTGCCTGCAAGGGTAAGGTTGTGGTTACGGGAATGGGTAAGTCGGGCCTTGTGGGTCGTAAGATAGCGGCTACGCTGGCAAGTACCGGTACGCCGAGCTTCTTCCTGCACCCAGGCGAGGCTTTTCACGGCGATTTGGGTATGATTTCCGAGGAGGATATTGTGCTGGCACTCTCCTATTCGGGCGAGACCGATGATGTGCTGAAAATCATCCCGTTCATCCACTCAAATCACAATCTGCTTATCTCAATGACGGGCAATGAAGAGTCATCGCTGGCGAAGAATTCGGATATTCATCTCTCGGTAAAGGTCGAGGAGGAGGCTTGCGTGTTGAGGCTTGCTCCCACAACCTCCACTACGGCACAAATCGCTATGGGCGACGCTTTGGCTGTGGCACTGATGAAAGCGAGAGATTTCTCTCCTCTGGACTTTGCTCGTCTGCATCCGGGGGGTACGCTGGGCCGTCGTCTGCTACTCACTGTGGGCGATGTTATGCGAAGTCGCAATCTGCCCATTGTAGGTGCTGCGTGTGATATGGCGGAGATGATTCATCAGATAAACAAAGGTGGGGTAGGCCTCGCTGTGATTGTTGAGAATGAGAGGGTTGAGGGTGTTGTTACTGATGGCGACGTGCGTCGAACAATGGATAGCCGCAGGGCGGAGTTTTTCGACCTGAAAGCCATAGATATCGCCTCACGACAGCCGAAGGTCATTGCAGCCGATGCCAAGCTGATTGATGCAGAGAAGATGATGACATCGAGCAAGGTGAATGCCCTGCTGGTTACGGATGAAGAGGGCCGCTTGGAGGGCATAATTCATATCTACGATATAAAGTTATAAATTCACGATAACTATAAATCTATCTAACCATAAACCATCGTCTTGACCACCTAACGGAGTGAAACTATGTATCGAAACCTGCGTGAATATATCGAACTTTTGGAACGCGAAGGGGAGTTGATAAGGGTCACTGCACCCGTTTCGACTCGCTTTGAGATAGCCGAGATTACCGACCGTATGGCAAAGAGTGAGGGCGGAGGAAAAGCCCTGCTGTTTGAGAATACGGGTACGGAATTCCCTGTCGTAACGAATATGATGGGCTCGAAACGCAGGATGGCTATGGCTCTGGGTGTGGATAGATTGGAGGATATAGGCGACAGAATAACGTCATTGCTCGGAGATGCTCTTTCGCCCAAGGCTACGCTGTGGGAGAAGATGAAGATGCTGCCGCTGCTGGCTGATGTGGCGAAGTGGTTTCCGCAGAGTGTGTCGGGTCGTGGCGAGTGTCAGCAGGTGGTGTGGCAGGGCGAGGAGGCCGATTTGGAACGCCTGCCGCTGCTCACATCGTGGGAGTCGGACGGCGGAGCATTCGTGACGCTGCCTATGGTGAATACCCTTGACCCCGATACGGGTGTGCGTAATGTGGGTATGTACCGTATGCAACGCTTCGATGGGCATACAACGGGTATGCACTGGCATATCCATAAGACGGGAGCACGACACTACGACGGCTATAAGCGTCTGGGAAAGCGTATGCCGGTGGTGGTGACGTTGGGTGGCGACCCAGCATATACCTTTGCCGCTACGGCCCCTATGCCCGACAATATGGACGAGTATCTGTTGGCCGGTTTTCTGCGTCGCAAGTCTGTCAGGCTGGTCAAGGCACTGACGTGCGATATCCGTATCCCCGAAGATTGCGATTTTGTGATTGAGGGATATGTTGATCCAGCGGAGGAGAAGGTCTTGGAGGGCGACTTCGGCGACCATACGGGCTTCTATTCGCTGAAAGATTTTTATCCCAAATTCCATATAACCTGCATTACACATCGTCGTGATGCGATTTATCCCGCTACGGTCGTGGGTGTACCACCGCAGGAAGATGCCTATATCTCGGAGGCTACCGAGAAGATTTTCCTTGCTCCTATCCGCCTGGCTGTACAGCCCGAAGTGAGGGATTTGTGGATGCCCGTAGAGGGAACATCGCATAACATAGCTGCGGTAAGCATCGAACAACGCTATATGGGTCAGGCACAGAAGGTAGCACAGTCGTTGTGGGGTGCGGGGCAGATGATGTTCAATAAGTATCTGCTCATAGCGTCGGCTGACGAGCCGATACGTTCCTATAAGATGCTTGGTCGTCTGCTGCGACGAATAGATACTCGCCGCGATATCATATTCTCGGAGGGCGTGCTTGATGTTCTGGACCACGCTACGGCTACTTGTGGCTTTGGTGGTAAGATGGCCTTTGATTTTACAAAGGTGCGTTCTGATGCCCCCGTAGAGCCTATTGCCGAGCCTCGTACAGCAGAACCTGCGGGTGGCGTGCAACTCTTTATGACCTCGTTTGTCGAGGAGTATGGCCTGCTGGTGCTGTTTGCCGACAGGGAACGCCCTGCAAAGGTCGATGTCGAGGAGTATCTGCGACATAATAATATCGTAGGCATAAAATATGTTGCCCTGTTTGACTACGCTGCGGCGGGTAATATGCGTGACAGCGATTTGCTGTGGTTAGCAGCGGCCAATACCGACCCTCGTCGCGATGTTAAGTTCCTGTTGGGTGGCGAGCTTCTGTTTGATGCCCGCAGTAAGCATCCTGGCGTGGAGGGTAATCCAAAGCGTTTCCCCAATGTGGTTATGTCGTCGGTGGAGACCATTCATAAAGTTACCGACCGCTGGGAGGAGTATGGCTTGGGCGAGATGCTGGAGTCGCCCTCGCGTCGTTATCGCAAACTATGGCTCTCGGATCGGGCCGAGTGGTAATAATCGGATGGTGCTATGAGCTGGTTTTCGGATGAGGAACGTCGGGGGCTGTTGCTGCTTATACCTCTGTTTTTAATCATTTTGCTGCTTGTCTTTTCCTATGAGAGGCAACGCCCGTTGATGCTCGAAGAGGATATCGAGAAATACGACAGGCGTGACAGCATCGTCCTGCAACTGTTCAACCCCAATACCTACGAATACGAGCAACTGCGTGAGGCTGGAGTGCCGGCGAATATTGCTGTCGGCATTGTGCGTTGGCGTAAGTATGGCAAGCAATACCGTATGAAGGAGGATCTGGCCCTCGTGACGGGTATGACCGACTCGCTGTACGCGGTGCTGAAACCCTATATCGTCATCGATGAGGAGTATGCCATACGTCCCAAATACAATAACGACTACCCACGCCGCGACTCTCTTCGCTATGAGAGGCGTCACCGCACACGCGATACGGTGGCGTTGCGACCCTTTATGATAGATACCGCCTCGGCTCAATATCTCTATCGGCTGGGCTTCTCGCGTCGTCAGGCCGAGGTTATTGTGCGATATGTGAAGATGCTCGGCGGCCTGCGTGGTGAGGAGGAGCTGCGCGACTGCTATGTTATCAGCGACAGTATGGCCGACAGAATATTGCCCTATGTTGTGTTCGATACGCTGCACCGGACGTTGCCTGCGGATAGCCTCGTGGAGATAAATTCAGCCGATACGGCGGCTCTGCGTCGGGTCTATGGCATAGGCGAGAAGAGTGCTGCCGAGATAGTGCATTACCGTGAATTGCTGGGCGGATACTACTCCGTAGAGCAACTTTGTGAGCTAAAATGCATCACAGAACGCAATTATGAAAGATTTTTTGCACAAATTTGCTGCGATAGTTGCAAAATTACAAAAATTGATATTAACTTTGCGAGTCCAAAAAGTTTGATGCGGCATCCCTATATATCGTCGCTGGCTTTGAGGCGTATTGTAAAACAACGACAATTGAAAGGAGGTTGGAGTAGAATCGAAGAGATGGTAGAACAGAACATATTCACCGAAGAGGAGGCCAGACGTTTGGCTCCGTATCTTCGATTTAGGCTTCGTGCCACCGAGTAGAGAGTTAGTTTTTTACCAGAGCATTGTGCCGCAGGTGCGGTGAGGCTCGCAGATAGCAGGGTAGGGGATAGCCCGAAGTATCCCACCAGAATTATTTAGATTTAGAAAACAATTAAAAAAGAATAAGATTATGATTATTATGCCGGTAAAAGAGGGCGAGAATATCGAGAGAGCTCTCAAGAAGTTTAAGCGTAAGTACGAGCGTACAGGTGTTTTGAAGGAGTTGCGTCGTCGTCAGTACTTCACAAAGCCTTCAATCGCAAAGCGTGAGGCTATGCAGCGTGCAATCTATGTAGAGCATACTTACCGTCAGGAGGAGTAATATTTACAGGCACAAAATAAAAATGCGGAGTTTTGCTCCGCATTTTTTTTTGTTTGAGAGGGGCGTATGTTGCTGAAACATACGCCCGTGTTTTTTCGGTTTTGTGTCAGATTACATCGCTTTTTCTTCGATTATACTTGCATAATCTTTCCAGCCGCTGGCCGCCTTATATGCGTCACCCGAACCTGTGGGAACATATATCTTGGCTGTTGCGGAGATAGACTTAAAGGCATCCCACGTAGCTGAATATGGCAATAGCTTCGTTGTGGGTGGTGTTGTAGGTTTGCAAATGATCTCCTGCAATGATGTGCAACCGCTAAATGCGAAGAGATAAATAGATGTTATCTTGCTGCCAATTGTTGCTTTGGTCATACTGCTACAACCAGAAAAAGCACTTGCCTCTATCGTTGTTACACTATCTGGAATGGTAATAGCTGTAAGGCTGGTGCAACCGTTAAATGCTGAACTTCCTATTGTCTTTATGCCATCCGGGATAGTTATACTTTGAAGATTGACACACTGTGCAAATGTATTAGATGTGATACTTATTAAGTTTTCGCTTAACGTTACATTTTGCAATCCCTTGCAGTTTTGAAAAGCACTTCCGAGTGTTGTTACACTATTAGGAATGACAACGCTTTTGAGACTATTGCAACCGTAGAATGTATTATAACCATCCATTGATGTTACGCTGTTGGGAATAGAGATGCTTTGAAGATTGGTACAGTTATAAAATACACCGCCCTCAATTGTTGTGATACCTTTGGGAATGGTAATGCTTGTAAGTGCTTTGCACGACATAAATGATTCCTTTCCGAGTTTTGTTATGCCTGCATCAAAGGTAATAACACCCTCGCCTGTCGTTTCATCCCACTCGTTAGATATGATATTTGCTCCAAAACCATCAGTCTTATAAGGCACTACCTTCTCTGTCGCGGTGTACACTATCATATGAGCAGTACTACCTTTCGCTACCAGCTCCACATACTCCGATACAGTTCCGGCAATATCGGTATTATAGAACAATGCAGCATGCACCTTCGTCTCGCCCGTGAAGAACTTAGCAGGCAAATTTTGGCCCGAAGCGGTGATGGTGATTGTGCCATTGGTGGCATCAGCTACGCACGCAGTGATAGGCATATCGATATATCCTACCGAACGAGTAATGACCCTCACGGCCTTCATCGACAGGTTTTTCTGCCAATCCTTGGCGATGATTGCAGCGGCTGATTTGGGCATGATCTGGAAGTCCATCTCGACATTGCTATTATTGATAGAAGAATAGAATAAGGTGGCCTTGCCATCGTCATAACGAGGGATGTACGACATCTCAATAGAAGATACAACACTCGCTTTCAAAACGGAAATACGTGTGCCATTAGTCAAAAAGAAATATACGTATTCATCATCCTGCGTAACATTCTCGAAGAACGAATGGCCTGGTGCTCCGGTAGCACCTTGTGGGCCAGCAGGGCCTTGCTCACCTTGTTCACCTTGCTCACCTTGCTCACCCTTGTCGCCTGTAGCTTTGCCGAGCTGCGTCCACGAAGAACCGTTGTCGTATGAGATATACCAATAGCCGTTCTCGATTTTCAGCTGCGGAGTGATACCGTCTTTGCCGTCTTCGCCATCACTACCATTCTCTCCGGCAGGGCCTTGTGGGCCGGTTGCTCCGTCAGCACCTTGAACCTTAATCTTGTTGCCCTCATCGTCCAGCAACCACTCATCATTTACTGTCCAGTAGTAAACGCCCTCGAACAACTTTACGCTGATTGCAGGTGTCTGACCTGTCGCACCTGCTTCTCCATTTTGTCCATCCTTGCCGTGATAGATTGTGATAGTGCCACTCTTCGAGAAAACGATAGTATAACCTATCTCCTTGCCGTTATCCATAATTGGAGTGATGCTCTTTACGAAGTCGTTGTTCTGCATCGCATCAATAATGGTCTGCAAAGACGCGATGTTTGTATTCATTTGATTGCAGAGGGTCTGCAACTTCTCATAAGCTGCCCAAGTGGGAATCTTTACCTCTGTTCCATTCGATAGTGTGAATACCACATAGTCAGAGCTTGTAGAGTAGTCGATATCTGTAAACATTGAGTCGCCACCAACACCCGGAGCTCCCTGCGGGCCTTGCTCGCCTTGTTCGCCCGTTGCCTGGCCTGCCTCCTTCCAAGACAGACCCTCGTCGTATGATACATACCACTTGCCGTCCTCGATTTTTAGTTGTGGGGTAATGCCATCTTTACCGTCAGTGCCGTTTTGGCCGTCTTTACCGTCAGTTCCATTCTCGCCGGCAGGGCCTTGCGGACCGGTTGCACCGTCGTTGCCGTCCTGACCATCCTGACCGTCCTGACCATCTTTGCCATCCTGACCGTCTTTTCCGTCGGTTCCTACGGCCTTAATCTTGTTACCATTGTCATCCAATAACCACTCTCCATTGAGTGTCCAATAATAGATGCCGTCAAGCAATTTGACGCCGATAACAGGTGTCGAGCCGTCCTGACCATCCTGACCGTCTTTGCCATTGGTTCCGTCCTGACCATCCTGACCGTCTTTGCCGTGATAGATAGTGATTGTTTTACCACTCGTGAAAGTGATAGTGTAACCAATCTCCTCGCCGCTTTCAGTAATAGGAGTGACATTTTTGATGTAGTCATTTTTATTAAGGGCATTCACAAGCGTCTGCAACGATGAAATATTTGTGTTCATCTGTCTGCATAACTCCTCAAGTTGGGTGATGCGGCTCTCGTGGTCGTCGAGCTTATCCCAAATCTTCGAATCATCAAACGACTCGCTACATCCTATGGCAAATAATATCGCCACAAGGATAAAATAGAACAGTTTCTTCATAGTTTAGATCGGTTTGTTTGCACTCCAACTCCCGATGTGCGGGTTAGTAGAAACAGAAAGCGTGGAGTTGATTCCGTTTGTCAAGTAGAAGGTTGTGGAAAGACCTGACCAAAACAAACGATGCAATACCCCACACCTGAATAGTATGAGGTAGATGCATAAAACGTGCATAGCCACATAACTATACAAGAAATGAGTGCTTGTCCGTTCGTCCTTTGGTCTTGAAAACTTCCACATTTTCTACTTAGGACTGCGAAAAACACTTTCGTAAATATGTCCGCCGAGAGCATAATGCCCACGACACTACAAAAATAATAACTTTTTCCTAAACGAACAATACACTCGTTGGGGAATTGCTCATAAAGATAAAAAAATCACCTCCTGCCGAGGCAAGAGGTGACTGATACAAAGTGAGTTAAATCTTATTTCTCGCACTTGCATTTGCAAGAGAGACACTTCCAAACAATGGCCGAGAGTATAGCTCCCACAAATGGTGCTACGATGAACAACCACAGCTGGCTCAATGCCTGACCACCTGCGAAGAGAGCCGGACCGATAGAACGAGCAGGGTTCACCGATGTACCCGTGATGGGGATACAAACGATATGCACAAGGATAAGTGTAAGACCGATAGCAAGACCTGCCAGATTGCCAGCACCCTTCTCCGAGTCGGTAGTACCCAGAACAACCAACACAAAAACAAAGGTGAAGACCACCTCGGCGATGAATGCCTGCCACATCTCGGCAGCGTCGAATGAGTTGGCACCCGTAGCCGTAGAGTCAGCAAAACCACCTGTTGAGGTCAGGGCGTAGAGGATAGCCGAGCCGATGATAGCTCCAATGACCTGAAATACGATGTAGCCGACAGCCTCCTTGCCAGGCATACGCTTCGAGAGCCATACGCCCAAAGTGATAGCGGGGTTGATGTGGCAACCGGAAATGCCACCAATGGTGTAGGCCATAGCCACAACCGAAAGACCAAATGCCATAGCGACCGCCAGCACCTCGGCAGGCTCCGTACAGCCAAAGAAGATTGCACTACCGCAACCCATCAGGACCAGAACCATAGTTCCAATCATCTCTGCAAAATACTTCTTCATAATCTCAAAGATTTAAGGTTTCACAATGTGAATTTACACTTTATTTCCGAAAATAACTATATTTTTTTCAGAAAAAATCACCTTTTGTATGTTACGCACCAACCGAACGGTATGTATTCAGATGGGCTAAAAGCGGTGGCTGCAAGCCATAAATCGCGGCTGTAACTCATTGTGAGGCGTGTTTTGAGAACAGAAAGTGGCTGTAAGACGAAAAAATCGCGAAAAAAATATAAAAAAATTTGCAGTTTTGTATTTTTGTGTTACCTTTGCACTCGCAATCAGCAATTGGTGCGTTAGTTCAGCTGGTTAGAATACGTGCCTGTCACGCACGGGGTCAGGGGTTCGAGTCCCCTACGCACCGCAAAGCGATACCGCTTTAACATACGACGATGGTGCCATAGCTCAGTTGGTAGAGCAAAGGACTGAAAATCCTTGTGTCCCCGGTTCGATTCCTGGTGGCACCACAGCAAAGAAAAGCAAAACAACGTAAAATCCTGATTTTCAACGAAAATCGGGATTTTTTATTTTCCCGAAAAACGCAAAAAAGTGCGGTTCACGACCGCCTTTGGTGGAGCAAGAGGTGGAGCAAATGAGTGTTCCAAACATCTCCACCTCGAAAGAGCGCTTTTCGTTGATTCACAACATTTTGCATAGCGTCAAAACGGACTCGGATTCTTACTTTTGTCGAACTAATGTTTAACTTAAAAGTAGGAGAAAATGAGACGAGATTCATTTAATGTGCTTTTCTTTATCAAGAAAACCAAGCTGCTGAAGAACGGAGAGGCTTCAGTATGTATGCGTATCACAGTCAATGGCGCAAGAGTAGAAACCAACATCCGCAAAAGCATTGAGCCCGTGTCGTGGAATCAGGCAAAGGAGTGTGCGAGGGGCAAAAGCCGTAAATCAACCGAACTAAACAACTACATCGAGGAGAGCCGAATCAAACTCCACCGAATTTACACGCAACTCGAAGAGAATGGGGAACTTATCACTGCCCGAATATTGCAGAAAAAGTTCTTTGGAGTGGACAAAAAGGTGGAGCAAGTACGCACCATTATCGGCACTATGCGTGAACACAACGAGCAATGTAGAGCATTGGTGGGTAAAGATTTTGCCCTAATCACCGTAAGACGCTACGAAAGTTGTACACGCTATCTTGCAGAACTTATCAAACTGAAATATGACAAAGAGGATTTGCCTATTACCGAGGTAAATGGCGAACTTGTGAGAGCCTTTGAGTTCTATTTGAAGACTGAGAAGAATTGTCAGCAGAATACCGTTATCCGCTATATGAAGTGCTTGAAGAAGATTATTAACCTTGCACTTGCCAACGAGTGGATAGAGAAGAATCCTTTTGTAGGTATCAAGTTTCACGAGAAGGAGGTTGTCCGCGAGTTCCTGACGATGGACGAACTTATGACAATATACCAAAAGGAGTTTTCGCTACCTCGCCTTGCATTGGTGCGTGATGTATTTATCTTTGCAGCCTTTACGGGATTGGCATTTATAGATGTTCAGCAACTCGCCGCCGAGCATATCGTGCAAGACAACAACGGGCACTATTGGATTCGCAAGACACGCCAAAAGACAAATAATATGTGTAATATTCCATTATTGGATATTCCGTTGGCAATACTCAAAAAATACGAGAACAACCCGACTTGCATCAAGCGTGGCGTATTACTTCCCGTTCCTTGCAATCAGAATATGAACAGCTACCTGAAAGAGATAGCCGATGTCTGCGGAATTCAGAAGCATCTTAGCACACATACAGCAAGACATAGCTACGCCACGTCTGTGTGCTTGGCTAATGGTGTGAGCATAGAGAATGTAGCAAAGATGCTCGGACACTCTAATATCAAGATGACGCAACACTATGCAAAAGTGCTTGATAGTTCGATATTGAAGGATATGATGAATGTGAAGAGTGCGATAGTGAATTTAGGATAGAAGTCTGCGGTACGCTTCACTTGCTTTCGCCCCATTATAAAGTTAACTCGGAGGGCAATACCTGCGAGTTCAAGCCCAAGGGTTTTCGAGCAAAAAATTCTCTTTGATAATTTTTCACCCGAAAAAACTCTCCGGTATCACCGTCCGAGTTGAGAATGTTTTTGGGACGAAGCAAGCGAAGCGACCTACGACGCATAAATCAAGGTCAAAACGATTAAGAGTATCAATCAGAAAATTAAAATCGAGCCGCCATTATTATAGAAAAACAGAGTTGGGGACAAAGGCAGCTCGCTCCCAACTCTGCATAACAACATTCTGCGTGGCTATTCTTTCTAACCGACTTTATACCCTTTTGGGTATAATTGGCGGTTGTAGGGTCGTTATTACACCCTATCGGGTATAAAATTAAAACTTGCCACGATAGCAGCTTTGCAATACTCGCTCAATATCGCTTTCACGATAAAGGATTTTCCCACCTAGTTGGCGGTACGGCAAAATGCCATTGTTGCGATAGTCTTGCAAGGTGCGACGACTGATTTTCAGTCGTTGAGATAACTCCCTATCGGTCAAATAGTGTTCGCCACCTAATAGCGGTTGATTCTCATCAGCCATCATTGCTGCATCTTTGGCAATGCGGTCAAGTTCTGAGAATAGACCGCGCACCCACTCGTGCTTGTGCGTGATAACTTCGTTACTCATAGGCATAGAATTTATAGGTTAAACATCATTTTCAATAAGTCGCTCCACATCTTCGGGGCGATAGTATATGCGGTTGTTTATCTTAGAGTGTGGCAATCGCCCACTATCCCGCAAGGTCTGTAATGTACGAGGACTAATCTTCAATGCCTGACAGACATCTTGATTGTCCATCCAATCGCTCATACGCCTGCTACTACGCTGGCGATTGATGCTATCCATTCGTTTAACGAACTGCCCGAGGCGCAACACAAGCTCCTCAAAGGTCTTTTTCTCAATACTAATAATCTCCATAACTATTTCATTTTTACATTAAACATTTGCTTTTCGAGTGCTAAGTAAAAACAAAAAATAATACGCTCTGCAAACCCGACATTACGTGTCGTCAAGTGTCATTAGATTGCATTTTGAAGTGTCATCTGCTCTGTAAAAGATTATTGATTGGTCATATGGTCACATTGTCTGTTGGTCGGTTGGCTTATTGGTTACAACAAACCAACTAACCAACACACCAACCAACCATTGTTTGTTGGTCATAACAGACCATATGACCAACATCATTCAAACAGGCTAATTATTGAGCTAAAAAGTAAATACTATGCCGTAATTTTCAGGCACTGGAAATTTATGTTCAAGCGAACATCGCAAGTTGTGTTTTGGGGCACCCGAAATGTTTTCGGCGTCCCAAAACTACCTATCGGCATCCTACTCTCCAAAGTCGGGTGAAAATTCATCTATAAAACGCTATTATAAGACAGGGTAAATGCATTTTGTTACACAACTTTATATGCCGAAGAGAATATTTTGTTTAACTTTGCATGCAAAGTTTGCGATTAT